>NZ_JAZHRV010000001.1:0-622250 GCF_036924595.1 Bradyrhizobium algeriense
CTAGCTTAAGCAAAGCTTGGGCGCTTGATGCCGCGAGCGATGCGGCGGGCAGGGCTGCTGTTCGATGCCGGCCGGACGGCTGGCTCTGGCGAATTCATGACCGGTAATTCCCTGAAGCGATGATGCGGATTTTGTCGTCGCGGGGCCGGAAAGGGTTCAACCCTTCTTGCCGAGCACGAGATCGACCGTATGCGCGGCGATCTTCTGAAGCTGGGCCTCATCGCCGAAGGCGCGTTCGAGCACGGCCAATCCGCGTGTCACGGTGACGATGTGTAATGCAGCGCTCCCGGGGTCTCCGTTGAACTCGCCGCGCTCGACGCCCTCGGACAAGGCGTCCTGAACCAGGCCGGTGATGCGCGCCACCAGATCCGCGAAGGTTTTGCGGGCGTTCTCGTCCAGCCCTTCACCTTCGACCGACGTCAGCTCCATCAGTCCCCGTGTGGTCGGACATCCGCGGGGCGGCGAGCCGGAACGGAAATTCTTGATCGTCAGATCGAAAAACGCGGCGAGGCGCTCGCGCAAGGTCCCCGCGCCGAGGGTCTTTTGAAGAGCGCTCACATATTCGCCCGCATAGCGCTCATAGGCGCAGAGAAACAGCGCTTCCTTGCTCCCAAAGGCATTGTAGAGACTGCCGCGCTGGACGCCCGCGTCACGCGCGATGTCCGAGAGCTGTGTGCCCCGCACCCCCTTGCGCCAGAATTGATCGAAGGCGATGCGCAGGACGTCGTCGTGGTCAAACTCTCGCGGCCTCACGTTTCCCTCCGCTGTGCACCATCGGTTCAACCCAATCGCCTGACGCCGGCCAAAAAGTATTTGACACAGCGTCGAGAATGCGGGTATCGTTTTTCGACAGCGTGTCAAAAACTATTGATAGCTCATTTCGTCGATGGGGTGAACCACCCGTGCGGGAGCCGCCATGGCGCGCGTCCGCGTTACCGGCTCGAGATAAGGACCCGCGATGCCACTCATCCACATTTCACTGCGTGCCGGAAAGCCGGAAGCCTACCGGCAGGCGATCTTCGACGGCCTTTACCGCGCGATGCGGGAGACGCTCAACGTGCCCGAAGACGACCAGTTCATGACCATCAGCGAGCATGACGCTGCGAACTTCCGCTACAGCGCGTCCTGTTATGGTGTCAGCCGAAGCGAAGACGTCGTGTACATCCAGATCACCGTGTTCAACACCCGCACGACAGAACAGAAGAAAGCGCTGTTCCGGCGCACCGCGGAGTTGCTCGGCAAAAACCCTGGCATCCGGCCCGAGAACGTGTTCGTGAACGTTCTCGAGTCCGCGAAAGAGAATTGGTCCGTCGGCCACGGCCTCGCGCAATTCGCTTGAGGCGACACTACATCTGAATATCGGGCCTGAAGAGGGCGCGAACCGTCCATTTCATCCGCGGCTGACTTTGTCTGATGCAGAAACGGCCGTCGATAACGGGCACATTGATAATCGAAGAAGGCTTGTTGCCGCAGCAATGCTGGAGGCTGTCCGGGAAACCCGGCTGGTAGATGTAGAAGCGCGCATAGAAGGGTTCGACGGTGACCATCAGGTCGATCGAATTCAGGCCGCGCGGAATCTCGTCGCGCAGGTCAACCAGGCGGTCGCCGGGATTGCAGGCCAAGGCGGCCGTGACCAGGAGCCAGTTCATCCCGACAGAGTAGACCATTTCGTGCTGAGCAAAAGACCGCCCAAGGCGGTCTCTGTGCGGTTCTGTCAGAGAATGCTCAGGCTACATGGATCGCAGTGTTGCAGGCTCTAGATTCTTGGTTTGACGTTTGACGCGTTTTCTTGACGCGAACCGACCTCCACTTCGCTGGAAAACGCTTTAGCCGGCAATCACGCCGCCAGCGCGTCCGGATTGACTTCGCCCTTGGCGATATCGGTGAGAAGGGCGTCGGCCTCTTTCTCTTCCAAGAGGCTGTCGTGCAACAGCATCTGGTCGTCACGCAGGTCGAGCTGGCCGGCAAGTGCTGCGGCCGAGCCGTAAGCGGCGATCTCGTAGTGCTCGAGCTTCTGGACGGATGCGATCAGGCCCGCATCGCGAAGATCGTCTCCCTCCAGGATGCCGAGCATCTTGCGGGTTTCACCGATGAGGGCCTGCATGGCCTGATCGACATGCTCCGTCGGGTCGGCGCCATGCTTGCGAAGGATACTGATAAGGCGTTCCTTCTGCCTCATTGTCTCCGCATGATGGTCCACCAGGGCATCCTTCAACGCCGGATGCGACGCGGCCGCCGCCATGCGCAGCAGCGCTTCCGCAAGCTGGTCCTCGACACTCACCAGTTCCTGCAGTTCGGCGAGGTACATGTCCTTGAAATTGCTGATTTCCATGACGAAATCCTTATCGCAGGAGTGTACGGGACTTTCCCGAGGCGTCGCTGAATTCCGGAAAGCAGCCGGCACGCGCCGATCGGCCTTATCGTGTTCGAGGCCGACAATGTCTCTCAACGAGGCTACGACGCATCTGGTTCCCGACCAGGCGCCAGGAGGAGGTGTACCGATGACGGAATGGTATTTTGTTTGGGTCGAAGGTCTGCGCGGGCCCATGCCGCAGAAATGGTCATCGGATGGGCTCTGGGGCCAGGTCGGGCGTCAGGATGTCATTGTCCGTTTCGCGCTGAGCGATGCGGAGGCGCATCTGCCGCTCGACGAGCTGGCGAGGCTGCATCCCATTCCTGACGGGAGGTAGTCGGGCCGCGGTCGGCGGCCGCCACAAGATTTTCACACTTGGTTTTTGTCTGGAACATTTGGCTTTGTTCGGAACATTGCGAATTTGATTTCGTTGCCGGGTTGAACGGGCGCCAGGAGGCACCACTGTTCCGAACTCAATTCGCCCTGCGGCGGATTTGAAAGCGAACTTGCGAACCAGCGCGCGGTGCTGGTGGGGACGAGCGATCAGGATCCGACACCCTTGACGCTTGATCCTCCGCAAGGAGCGGCCGCGTGTGGTCTTGGCCGTTGCGCGGTCCTCAACCAACCAGAAGCCGGAAAACCAACCAAAGCTAGTTAAGGAGTCGTGCATGAAATTGAACTCGGCACAGGTGGAACGCGCTCTTATGCAATTCGAAGCCCAGGCGCTCCCGGATGATCATCCGGTGGTCCCGCAACTGGCCAGCATGTTTGGCGATCACACCTTCTTCATCGACAGCGGCGGGCTCAACGTCCTGGAACCGACCGAGGCTTCCCAGCCGGAAGCGCCCGTCGGCATGATTGTAAACCTTGCCTATTGGAGCGATGAGACCCTGACGAAACTGTCGCCGCACGAGCCCGAGCCCACAGGCGTTATCGTCAGCCTCGAATCCAGACACTGACGCCTGCAGGAGCGATCATTTCGCGGCGGGTCCGGTCACGACGTATCGGGCCGGACCTGCTGCGATCTGCAGGTCCGCTTGTGCTGCGTCGGCGTCGGTCAGGTTTCGAAATGAACCCCGATCCGCCTCTCTTTCCGCCAGACGACGCGGCACGGCAGATGGAGGTGGTCGGCTTCGATCACCAGCGTGAAGCGTTCGGGAATGCCGACGGGCGAGATCACCTCGAGTGCGGCGCCGGTTTCGGAAAGGTTGCGGACCGTGCAATCGAAAGCAGCGCCGCCGCCAAACGAAATCTTGCCCGCCTTCAACAGCCGCCGCCGCGGTGCTATTCTGTGCTCGTCCACCACCTGGACCTCCGCTTGAACAGGCTAGTTTTTGAACAGCGTAGTTTTCGGCCTCCGAGGTTACTATCCCGTTACCGTACATACCAGCGCTGATGCAACGAAAGGTGGTAGGCCGCCAGAGGGCCATTCTGTCAGCTCATCGGGCCTGACCATCCGTCCGCGCCCGCCGTCCCTCGATCGGATAGGCCGGATCGTTGAACCCCGGCGTCGAGGGATGGCCGCTCACCACCAGGCGGTCGATCAGCGCCTCGTCCTCGGCCGTGAAGCGATAGTCGAGCGCCTTCAGGTAATCGTCCCATTGTTCCTCGGTGCGGGGACCTGCGATGACAGCCGAGACGAACGATGAATTCAGCACCCATGAAACCGCGAACTGTCCGGCGGTGATGCCGCGGGCCTCGGCATGCCGTTTGATCTCCTGGGCGAGCTGCAGCGATTCCGGCCGCCATTCGGTCTGCATCATGCGCTTGTCGGCGCGCCCCGCACGGGTGTCCTTGTCGGGCGCAGCATCCGGTCTGTACTTGCCGGTCAGCACGCCGCGCGCCAGCGGGCTATAGGGCACGATGCCGAGGCCGTAATAGCCGCAGGCCGGAAAATGCTCGACTTCCGGCATGCGGTTCATGGCGTTGTAATAGGGCTGGCTGACGATCGGGCGGTCGATGCCGTTGTTGTCGCAGATGTTGCAGATCTCGGCGACGCGCCAGGCGCGGTAGTTCGACACGCCGAAATAGCGGATCTTGCCCTGGCGCATCAGGTCGCCGATGGCGCGCACCGTCTCCTCCAACGGTGTCGCGTGGTCCTCCTTGTGCAAATAGTAGATGTCGATGAAATCAGTGCCGAGCCGTTTCAAGCTTTCTTCCGCCGCCTGCAGCACCCAGCGCCGCGACAGCCCGCCGCGATTGGGATCGTCGCCGATCTGGTTGGCGAGCTTTGTCGCCAGAATCCAGTTGTGCCTGTTGTTGGAGATGGCGCGGCCGACCACCTGCTCGGACTGGCCGCCATTATAGGCGTCGGCAGAATCGATGAAGTTGATGCCGGCCTCGCGCGCCTTTGCGACGATGCGCGACGACGTCGCCTCGTCGGTGGGGCCGCCGAACATCATGGTGCCCAGACAGATCGGCGAAATCTTCAGGCCGCTGCGGCCAAGTTGGCGGTATTGCATCGGGTGGGTCCTCCACATTCGTTGCATTCTCTCCCTCTCCCCGTTCTTCACGGGGAGAGGGTCGGGGTGAGGGGCTCTCTCTACAGGTGGACTCGCTGAGAGAGCCCCTCACCCGGCGCTTTGCGCCGACCTCTCCCCGCAAGAGCGGGGCGAGGTAAAAAAACGCTTCAACTCTCGTTCTTCAATATCTTGAACACGCCGCTCGCCATCGCGATACAGCGTTTGTCGACGGTCAATTCCGTTGTGATGAAAATGAGGCTGCGGGTCGAGCGCACCACATGCGGCTTCGACACCAAAACCTCGCCGATCTTGCCGGCTTCGACAAAGTGCGTATCGAGCTGCACCGTTGCCAGCGTCGGCTTGCCCGAAACGAAGCGGGCGGTCATGCCGCAGGTGCGGTCGGCGAAAGTCATGATCACGCCGCCCTGCACCAGGCCGCGGCGGTTGTGATGCTTGTCCTCGGTAGCAAGTGCGTATTCGTGCGTGCCGCCGACCACGCGCTGCCATAGCGGGCCGATCAGGTGCAGGAATCCTGAGGTTTCGACGATCTTCCAGCCGTCGGATTTGAGTTTGTCCGCGGCCTTGGCTGTCATGTCGTGCTTTCCGTTTCCTGCGGGCTGTCATGCTGTCCGGGGTCATTTCATCTGATGCGCGGCTGTTGTAGTCAAGCGGGATGGTCCGGGCATTCGACGATACCACAAGGCGGAATATTGCAGGGCTTTGCGCGGCATTTGCGCGGGTGCCGTCCGGCGAGGCGGTAGCCGGGCTGAAACGCGCCGCGGTGGCGATTGCGTTGACGGAAGCTGAGGCCGGCGGCGGGACGACGTTTCTGCTGACCCTTCGCGCCGCGACCTTGCGTTCGCACGCCGCGCAATGGGCGCTGCCAGGCGGGCGCTGCGACCATGGCGAGACGCAGGCGCAGGCCGCGCTGCGCGAGCTGCACGAAGAACTCGGCGTTGGCCTCGGCGAGGGCGATGTGCTCGGCCTGCTCGACGATTACCCGACGCGGTCAGGCTATCTCATTACGCCTGTGGTGGTCTGGGTGAGCACCAGCGCAGCTCTCGTGCCCAACCCCGCGGAGGTCGCCTCGGTGCATCGCGTAGCCCTCGCCGATATCGAACGCAACGACGCCTTCAGCTTCACCACGATCCCAGAAAGCACGCGGCGCGTGATCCGCTTCCGCCATGCCGGTCAGCACATCCACGCGCCGACGGCGGCGCTGATCTATCAATTTGCCGAAGTGCTGGCGGGAAGAAGCACCCGCGTCGCGGAACTGGAACAGCCGGTGTTCGCGTGGAGGTAGGACTGCGCATCCACCTCACGATGTGAGATGCGATGGTCGCAATGACGATGTAAGCACCTCATTCGGAAGTCAGCTTGCGAATGCCGGTTGTTTCAGCAACGATGGCCGCGCCAATAACAAGAACAGTCCTGGGAGCGCGCTCATCATGTCCACGTGGATCAAGAGCTTTTGTGTCGTCGCCGCATTGCTCGGCCCGAGCGTAGCCATCGATTCAGCGCGAGCACAAAACTATCCCGCCCGCGCCATCACGCTCGTCATTCCATTCGCGCCCGGCGGCAGCACCTCGATCGTCGGCCGCGCCATTGCCGACAAGATCAGCGAACTGCTCGGCGAGAAGGTCGTGGTCGACAATCGTCCCGGCGCCGGCGGCACGGTCGGCACCAAGGCGGTCGCCAAAAGCGATCCCGATGGCTACACGCTGCTGCTGGGTTACACCGGCACGCTGGCGATCGGCCCCTCGCTCTACAAGAACCCCGGCTACGATCCGCGCAAGGATTTTGCGCCGATCGGCCTGATCGGCAACGCGCCGAATTCGCTGGTGGTGCATCCGTCATTCCCCGCGAAAAACGTCGCCGAACTGGTCGCCTATGCGAAGGCCAATCCCGACAAGGTCAATTTCGGCTCGGCTGGCGCCGGTACCGCCAGCCACATCACCGGCGAATATTTTGCCCGCGCCGCCGGCATCAAGCTGGTGCACATTCCCTACAAGGGCACCGGCCCGGCGCTGACCGATCTCCTCGGCGGCCACATCCCGATGGCGTTCGCGCCGATCCCGGCCTCGCATCCCAATGTCTCCGCCGGCAAGCTGCGCGCGCTCGCAGTCACCAGCATCACCCGTTCGGGCCTGCTGCCCGACGTGCCGACGATGATCGAAGCGGGCCTGTCCGGTTTCGACGCCTCGCTCTATTACGGCCTCGTCGCGCCCGCTGGCACGCCGCGGCCGATCATCGACAAGCTCAACAAGGCGCTGCGAGATGCGCTCGCTTACGACGAGGTAAAGAAGCAGTTGGGCAATGACGGCACCGATATCACGCCCGGCACACCGGAAGACTATGCCGCCTTCATCGACAAGGATGAGAAGAAATGGTCGCAGCTCGTGAAGGCCAGCGGTGTCGAGCAGGAGTGAGTGGCGAGATGGGACTCTTCCCTTCTCCCATCGAAGTCGGATGTATCCGACTTCGACCAAATTTAATGCTCAACTCGGGTAAACCCGAGTTGAGGTGGGAGAAGGTGGCATAGGCGGCCTATGGCCGCCGTCTCTTAGAACGCCGATGCTTCGCATCGGCGTCCTATTTTAGTACAGCAATGGCCGCCTATGCCACCTTCTCCCCACAAGGGAGAAGGAAGAAAGAGCGCCGCGGAAGTTCGGGCCGTTTCGGGGCTGACTTCACGGGCACGCTTGCTACAACGAGGCCATGCGCCAGCCATTGATTCGCATGGGTTCCGGATTTGTCGCGCTCGCGCTGTTCGCGGGCGTGCCTGCAATCGCAATGGACGCCGGTATATTCCCTCCCTCGACCGCAGACGCGATGGCGCAAGCAGCTTCGCCGCAGGCGATCGCCGAATATCGCCGCAAGCTGAAAGAATATCAGGAAGCGCGCGCCGCGTTCGAGGAGGAGGCGGGGGCCTATTGGTCTTCGATCTCGGAGAAACGAAAGGGCCGCAACGCCAAGCGCCGGGAACGCCAGGCCATTGCGCTTGACGATTATGTGCTGACGCAGCCGCCGGTCTACAGCGGTCCGAAGCAGCCGGTTAGTCCGGAGCTGGAGGAAGAGAAGCCGCCGCGCGAGCGCAAGCCCATTCCCGTCGTCGCCGATTTTCTCAAGGCCGCCGCCGAGCAGTTCCAGTTCACGCCGCAACGACCGGCCGCCGAAGTCGACTTCAAGCGCGCCTATGCCCGCTACGCGGTGGCTGCCGGCCTGACGCGCGAGCAGGCGGTGCGGGTCTATTCGTTCGAGACCGGCGGCAACGGCAATTATGACATGCAGTCGGGCCTGAGCGCCTCGCGGCCGGGCTCCCGCGCGATCTCGACCGCGATCGGCTACAACCAGTTGCTCACTACCAACAGCGTCGAATTATTGGCCGAACAGGGCCACGAATTAATCAAGGAATTGACGGCAAGGGCCGCGACGCTCTCGGGCGCGCCGCGGAAAGCAATGGATCACAAGCTTGCCGTGCTGAAAAAGATGGTGGCGTTCACGCGCACCGTGCCGGACACGTGGTCCGAGCATGAGAAGCTCGCCAATACGCCACAAGGCTGGGCCGTGCACGCCATGGTGCTCGATATCGACGTCGGGCCGATGCTGCAGACCCACAAGCTGCTGACATCGGTGATCTTCGCGCGCGCCAAGGGCTACAATCGCCCGCTCTCGGCCGCCGAACTCGAAATGATGAACCTGACCGGCGACGGCACCGGCCTCGACATGGTGACCATGCCGCAGGCGATGCGCGAACGGGTGCCGACCTCGAATTTCTTCCAGCGCGGAGGTTACGAACGCAACCCTGTCGCGATCCGCCACAACACGGTGGCGAAATTGCTCGCGGTCACCGACGAGCGCATGGATTTCAACTCCGGCAAGCCGGGCGCGAAGGAATTGGCGGCAGCGTTTTAGTTTTCACCCTCCAGGGGAGGGTAAGTAGCGCGAGCGCGCCGTACCTCAATCCGACCCGAACATGAACTTGCCGTCGCCCTCCAGATAGGGCCCGGAGCGCATATAGAGCTGCCCGTTCTGGCCGATGAAGAACAACGTCCCTTTCGGCACCTTCTTGGCGCCTTTCAGCAGCGTGCCGGCATTGTTGGTGCCCATCTTGTAGGAGACCGTCTTGCCGTCCTTGCCGTAGGCATAGCCCATGTCAGACTTAAGCTCCCAGGGTGTCGGCGCGGCGGCTTGCGCAAATGCGCAGGTCGAGAACCCCGCCAGGACGGCCACCGTCAAAACCGTCTTCGTTGAAACACTCGTCATCATCCATCCTCGCCACAGCCATTCGGCCTCGTGCCCCACGTTTTGAACAAATCACGAACGGCATTGTGCCGTCAATTGGCACCTTCGACGCATCACACCTTACCTTGAGACTTTGTGATTTCCCGCGTTCGACTTCGCGACTATGTTCGCTTTTCCAGCTAAAAGCATGCATTGCGAAAAACGTCTTAGGGATGGTCAGATGAAACACGTCATGAAGATCGGTCTTGGTGTTGCGCTGTCGTTCATGACGCTGGCTCAAGCGGCAGAGGCCGACAATTTCAAGCTCTCCAACAACCAGCGGATCGCCTGCAGCCGGGGATTGAGCGCGGGCAAGCTCAACACCTCGACCTGCAAATCCTATGCTTACGTGTTCAACACCAAGACGACGGAATATTTCCGCTGCCAGGTTTCGCTGGCGCTGACGCGGGACAACAAGGAAGTCATCAACGTCCAGGCCGACGGAAGCTGCGCCAGGAAGCCCCGCATCTTCGATGCCGATTCGAGCTATTCGTTCGATGCCACCGAAACCGAGCCGCCGAACACCAATTCGTTCTTCGGTCCCGGCGGCTATGCGGTATGGGCCAGCGACAACAATACGCTGAAGGTGCGTGGTTGCATCATCATCTCGTCCGGCCTCGGCTCCGACATCTCCAAATGCATCGACATGAAGTTCGATTGAGGCACGCTCATTGCGTCTTGTCGGAGCTGGCTGCGAGTTGGGGGCGTGACGACCGGGCAAATTTCCGCACCGCCACCGGCTTGCCGAACAGGTAGCCCTGAACCAGATCGAACCCCATGTCGTGAGCGGCGAGAAAATCGGCGCGGGTCTCGATGCCCTGGGCGATGGCGCGGGCGCCGTTGTCCCGGGCCAGTTCGATAATGCGCCGGCATACCGTCTGCTTCAGCCGGTCGTCCGCGCAGCCGTTGATGTATTGCTGGTCGACCTTCAGCTCGACGAACGGGAAGCTCCGGAGTTCCAGGAGGGAAGGCCATTCCGCGCCGACATTGTCGATGGCGATCGCGATATTGTGCAGGCGCAGACGTCTTGCGGCGTCCACCGCCAGGTCCGGCTGGTCGATCACCTCGCTGCTGTTGATTTCGATTAAAAGTCCAGCGAATGCCGGGTGGGCGGGCATGGCGCGGCACAGATCGCGCACCGCCGCGGCATTGCCGAAGAACGATACCGGCAGGTTGATCGAAAGGTCGACCGGGCCCTGGCTCTCCAGCAGATAGCGCCAGTCCTCGATGGCGCGGCCGACCACGAATTCGGACAGGCTGCGAAAATGCGGATCCTTGTCGTCGGGAATGAAATAGGCCGGCGGGACCACGCCCCAGGCGGGATGCCGCATCCGGACCAGCGCCTCCGCTCCGCTGGGCACCAGCGTGCGGGTGTTGATCTTCTGCTGGTACCACAATTCGAGCCAGCCGGCCTTCAAGGCCTCGGCGACATCGACGGCGGGGCTTGGCGCCGGCTCCGCCGGCAGCAGCGCCGCGACGCTTGCGCGCAGGCTCGCCGCGCCGAACGGCGTCTGCAGCGAGGGCAGCATGGCGATGCCGTATTCGTCGCCAATTTGCCGGACGGCCTTTACCATAATCGAGTCGGGTTGACCGATGACGAGGACCTTGCCGCCGAAATTCTTGCGGACGATTGCCTCGAGGATTTCGCCGACATTGATCCCGTCGACGCATACGCTGAGCACGATCAGGTCAGGCTGCTCCGCCTGCAATACGCCCGCCAAATCGCCGGCCTGACCGCATTCGCAGGTCACGAAGCCGAGATCCTCGAGAGCGTCGGAAAGGAACAATCGCAGGTGCTTTTTGCTGTCGACGACGCAGGCCCTGGGCGTCAGCTTCCGATGCCCGAAGTGCGCTGCGCGCGAGTGCTCGCCAATATTGATTTGCTCCATGCCGCCCTCCCAACAGATACCCCGGCGCCAGTGGTACATCCGCGTTGAGGTCGCAATAATGGAATTTTCCGGGAGGTCACAGGATTACTTCAGTAGGGTTAAAGCCGCCGACAAGAATAAAACTTTAGGAAGCCTTCATGGCTCAACTGTCCGCTGCCGAGGGCCGGATAAGCCCATCCATTTCATGGGCTTCGGTGAGCTGATGCTTTGCCTGGGCAATATTTGATCAGCCCCGCGCGTTAACGCCTGTGGTCGCTTGTCGGCGCCGCGATATCAGCGGCTTGCGTATCGTCTTCCGCTTTTTCTTCGCAGGAGCAGCAATGACGCAGCGCACAACTCTTCTTCCGGCAAAAAAATGACCGCGGTCTTCGGCAGACCGCGGTCACTGTAACCAGTGTCCGGACAGCGCTTCCGCGTTGTCCGAACGGCGAATGTCGAAGCCTAGCCGCCGATACCCTTTTCCTTGAAGTATTTCAGCGCGCCGGGATGGAACGGGATCGGCGAACGTTCCTGCACCTGGTTGTCGAGCGAAAAACTCTCGGCTTCCTTGTGCACGGCGACGATATCGGCCTTCTTCTCCACCAGCGTCTTGACGATGGCGTAGGCGTCCTCATTGCTCATCTTGTCGCCGGTGACGATCAGGTTCCAGACCTCGGTGATCGAATTGTCCTTGTCGTAGCCGGGATACGAGCCTGCCTTGATCTTGCTCGGCGAATAGAGCTTGCCGTATTTGGCGTTCATCTTCTCGGCCAGGTCGCCATGGTCGATCAGTTTCATCTTGATGCCGGGAGTCGCTGCGAGATCGGTCACCGCGGCGGTCGGGATGCCGCCGACCCAGAAGAACGCGTCGATCTTGCGGTCCTTGACCGCGTTGACGGATTCCGCGACGCCGAGCCGTTCGCGCTTCATGTCCTTGTCCTTGTCGAGGCCGGCGGCCTCGATGACGCGGAACGCCATCACTTCGGTGGCGCTGCCGGGCGACCCGGTCGAGACACGCTTGCCCTTCAGGTCGGCCATGGTCTGGATGCCGGTGCCTTCCACCGTCACCACGTGCATGCGGTTCGGATAGACCACGAGCAGCGCCTGCAACGGCAGCTTGCCGCTCTTGAACTTGTCCTCGCCCTTGAGCGCATCGAGCGCGGCGTCGGCCATGGTGAAGCCAAGCTCGCTCTTGCCGGCGCCGATCAGCTTGAGATTGTCGACCGAGCCGCCGGTGACCTCGGCGGTGGCCTGCATGTTGGGAAGGTTCTTCGATAGCACGTTGGCAACGGCGCCGCCGAGCGGATAGTAGACGCCGCCGGTGCCGCCGGTTCCGATCGACATGGTCTTCTGCTGGGCGTGGGCTGCGCCCGCAAAGGCGAGACCTGCGGAAATCGTCATGGCCAGTATGGCTACGGTCTTCTTCATTCTTTTCATCCTCAATCGTTTCCTGACTAAGTAGTGAGCGCCGGTCGCGTTGGCGACCGCGTTCTGGCCTGCCACAATACCACGCCGAGACCGATGATCAGGCCCGGCACATAGGTGTAGCTGATATCGCGGCCGATGATCCATTCGACGATCGCCTCGATCAGGCTCGGGAACACCAGCAGCAATCCGGATAGCAGAAGCAGGCCGCGCTCGACCGCTGTATTTTGTCGCAGCGCCCAGTTCTGGGCAAACGCGGCCAGCGCCAGCAGGCCCAGGCTGGTCTTGATCGTGATTTCGAGAATGTCGACCCACGATCCGCCCTTGGGGATCGATAGCAGCAAGCCGACACCCTGCGGGTCGAGCACGAACACGAACGGCACCAGGAACGCCGGCAGCGTGTATTTCCAGGATTGCAGCGTGGTCTTGTAGGGATCGCCGCCGGTAATCGCAGCCGCTGCAAACGGCGACAGCGCCGTCGGCGGCGATACCTCGGACAGCACCGCGTAATAGAAGATGAACATGTGCGCGGCGTAATCGGGCACGCCGAGCTTGATCAGCGCGGGCGCGGCGATGACCGCGCAGATGATGTAGGACGCGGTCACCGGCACGGCGAGGCCAATGATCCAGACGATCAGCGAGGTGTAGATCGCGGTCAGCAAGAGGCTGCCGCCCGCATAGGCAATGACAATCGACGAGAATTTGAGGCCGAGACCGGTCAGCGTCACGATGCCGACGACGATGCCGGCGCAGGCGCAGGTGGTCGCGGCATTGAGCGCGCCAATCGAGCCGTCGGCCAGTGCCTTCACCAGCTTGGTCGGCATCAGCGCGGTTTCCGGACGCAGGAAGCTCAGCGCGAAAGTGACGACAATGGCGTAAAACACCGACAGCGATGGCGAGTAGCCGATGATCATGAACACGACGACGGCGAGCAGCGAGATGAAGTGGAAGCCGTACCGCCTGGTCATCTGGCCGAGCGACATCTCGGGCGTGAAGGTTACGTTCTTGGCGTGGAATTTCTTGGCGTCCAGTTCGACCATGAACAGCAGCGACATGTAGTAAAGACAGGTCGGGATGGTTGCCATCCAGATCACGTCGAGATAGCTGATCTTGAGAAATTCGGCGATCAGGAACGCGGCTGCCCCCAGCACCGGCGGCGACAGGATCGCGCCCAGCCCGCCCGCGGCCAGCAAGCCACCCGCGGCGTTCTTCTCGAAGCCCGCCTTGGCCATCATCGGATAGGCCACGGTACCGATCATGACGGTCGTGGCGACACCCGATCCGGAGGGACCGCCGAGCAGGAATGACGACAGCACGACCGTGCGGCCGGCGCTGTTGGGTTTGCCGCCCATCAGCGCCAGCGAGAAATCGATGAAGAATTTTCCCGCGCCGGATTGCTGCAGGAATGCGCCATAGATGGTGAACAGGATGATCAGCGTCGCCGATACGTCGACGGCGACGCCGAAAATGCCCTCCAGCGTAATGAAGAGGTGACCGACCAGCCGCGCCACGTCGTAGCCGCGATGGGTCCACGGCGCCGGCAGATACGGACCCAACATGGCGTAAGCGACGAACAGCAGCGACACCACGGGCATGATCGCCCCCGTCGTGCGCCGCGTCGCTTCCAGCAGCAGCACGATGAAGACGATGCCGACGATCACGTCCCAGCGGTCGGGCGCGGTGGCGCGGTCGGTAAAATCCTCGCCGCCCCACAGCGCATAGACGATGGTCGCGACCGCGACGATCCCGGGGACGATGTCCCACCAGCGCACGCGGTTGCGGAATCGCGTGGCCAGCGGAAACAGCAGGAAGCTCAGCACCAGCGTGAAGGCGACGTGGGTGTAGCGCAGTTCCTGGGTCGGAACGATCGCATAGGCCGCATAGAGGTGAAACAGGCTCATGACCACGGCAATCGTGGTCGAGATTTTCCCCGCCCAGCCCATCAGGCGGTTGGCCGCGCCTTCCTCTGCCTCGACGTAGGCTTCTGCCTTGTGCAAGGCTTCGTCGGATACCGCAACGACCTCGTCGTTGGTCGGCGTTGTCTTGTCTGCTGCCATGCTTTCCCCGGGGACCCCGTTAACTCCCAGACCCGGTGTCCCCCGGGTCTTTCGCGGGCGCATTCAGTCCAATTTGGGTAACCGTGGCAAGGGCCTTGTGGGCGTATGCCGGGGGCATCTTTTTAGCTTATCGGACGGCTTGACCCGGAGCCGCTGCCCGTCCAATTTCCCGGCCAAAATAATTGGAGAATGGCTTTCATGAACTCCAGATTGATTGCAGCCGCCGTTGCCACGGCGGCCATATTTTTTGCCCCCGGCGCGCACGCGCAGTCATTCATCAACATCCTGACCGGCGGAACATCCGGCGTGTACTACCCGCTCGGCGTCGCCATCGGAAAGATCTACGGCGACAGGATTGCGAACGTGAAGACCCAGGTGCAGGCCACCAAGGCCTCGGTCGAGAACCTGATCCTGCTGCAGCAGGGGCGCGGCGAACTCGCCTTCACGCTCGGCGACTCGCTCAAGGCTGCATGGGAAGGCGACGAGGAGGCCGGCTTCAAGTCCAGGCTGGACAAGCTGCGCACGATCGGCGCGATCTATCCGAATTACATCCAGATCGTCGCGACATCGGACAGCGGCATCAAGACGCTTTCCGACCTCAAGGGCAAGAGCCTCTCGGTAGGCGCCCCGAAGTCCGGCACGGAGCTGAACTCGCGCGCCATTCTTTCCGCCGCCGGCATGACCTACAAGAATATGGGCAAGGTCGAATATCTCCCCTTCGCCGAATCCGTCGACCTGATGAAGAACCGCCAGCTCAACGCAACGCTGCAGTCGGCCGGCCTCGGCGTCGCCTCGCTGAAGGATCTCTCGACTTCGACCGAAATCACCGTGGTGTCGGTGCCGAAGGCCATCGTCGACAAGATCGGACCGCCCTTCGTGCCGGCCATGATCCCCGCCAACACCTATACCGGCCAGGACAAGGACGTCCCGACCGCTGCGGTGGTCAACTATCTCGTGACGAATTCGGCGGTCTCCGACGATCTGGCCTATCAGATGACCAGGCTGATCTTCGAATCGCTCCCCGAACTCGTCACGGCGCACGCCGCCGGCAAGGAGATCAAGCTCGAGACGGCCGCGGCCGGCAGCCCGGTGCCGCTGCACCCCGGCGCGATCCGCTACTACAGGGAAAAGGGCGTGATGAAGTAGGGCGAGCGCACCCTTTTCGCCGTCATGCCGGGCCTTGTGCCGGGCATCCACGTCCTTGACGAGACCGCAGTAAGACGTGGATGGCCGGGACACGCCCAGCCATGACGTATCCAGTGACGGAGCTGGTGATATAACCAGCGCGGGCAGGGAATCACGGACATGCGGCAAGCCGAGGGGACGGAAGAGCCCGTCAAGGTCGAGTTCGATAATTTCGAGCATGGTTTTCCGGCGGGCTTCGGCCCCGGCGGCTGGGGCTATCTCGCCTATGCCATCGGCATCGTCTTTGCGGCCTTCCAGCTTTACGTCGCCGCGTTCAACTATCTGCCGAGCCAGGTGGTGCGCGGCGTTCACGTCGGCTTCCTGCTGCTGATGACCTTCGGCCTGATCGGCAACTTCAACGCCAAAAGCGATTTCGGCCGCGCGCTCGGCTGGCTGATTGGCGGTGCGGGCTTGCTATGCGGGCTGTACCAGTGGATCTTCTACGCCGACCTGATCGCCCGCGACGGCGATCCGACGCGCGCCGATCTTGCGGTTGGTACGCTGCTTGCCGTGCTGATCTTCGAAGGCACGCGGCGGTTGATGGGGCTGGCGCTGCCGCTGATGTGCGGCGTGTGTTTGCTTTACTGGTTGTTCGGCCAGTATTTGCCGCAGCCATTCAACCATCGCGGCTATGATTTCGATCAGATCATCACCCATTTGTCGTTCGGCACCGAAGGATTCTACGGCGTGCCGATCTATGTCTCGGCGACCTACATCTTCCTGTTCATTCTGTTCGGCTCGTTCCTCGAACGCGCCGGCATGATCCGGCTCTTCACCGACGTCTCGCTCGGCCTGTTCGGCCGCGCCCGCGGCGGACCGGCCAAGGTCGCGGTGTTCGCTTCAGGGCTGATGGGAACGATCTCCGGCTCCGGCGTCGCCAATGTCGTCACCGTCGGCCAGTTCACGATTCCGCTGATGATCAAGTTCGGCTATCGCCGCGCCTTTGCCGCCGGCGTCGAGGCCACCGCCTCGATGGGCGGACAGATCATGCCGCCGGTGATGGGCGCGGTCGCCTTCATCATGGCCGAAACGTTAGGGGTGCAATATTCCGAGATCGTCAAGGCCGCGGTGATCCCGGCCATCCTCTATTTCGCGTCCGCGTTCTGGATGGTGCATCTGGAAGCCGGCAAGCACGGCCTCGTCGGCATGAAGCGTTCGGACATCCCGAACGCGTGGAAGGCGCTGGTGGCGCGCTGGTACCTGGTGTTGCCGCTGGTCGCGCTGGTCTACATGCTGTTCGAAGGTTTTACGCCGCTTTACGCTGGCAGCATGGGGCTCGCGCTGACGGTCGCCCTGATCCTCGGCGCCAGCATCACGCTCGGGCTCTCCCACATCGTGGTGCGCTACATCTTCTGGATCGGGCTCGCGCTGGTAGCCGCAGCGGTGTCGCGCAGCGGCCTCGAGATCATACCGATCGCATGCGTCGTCGGCGGGCTGGTCCTGATTGCCGCGATCACGCGCGGCGGCCGGGCAACGCTCGCGACCTGCCGCGATTCACTCGCCGACAGCGCCAAATCGGCGCTCACTGTGGGCATGGCCTGCGCCATCGTCGGCACCATCATCGGCATGATGACGCAGACCGGCGTCGGCACCATCTTCGGCGGCTGGATCATCGGGCTCGGCGCCAAGAGCCTGTTCCTGGCGCTGGTCATGACCATGCTGCTGTCGATCCTGCTCGGCGCCGGCATCCCGACGATCCCGACCTACATCATTACCGCCGCACTCGCGGCACCCGCGCTCGCCAAGCTCGGCGTGCCGCCGATCACCAGCCACATGTTCGCGTTCTATTTCGGTATCATGGCCGACCTCTCGCCGCCGGTGGCGCTGGCGGCGCTCGCGGCGGCGCCGATTGCGAAGGAAAACCCCGACAGGATCGGCTGGGAGGCGATGCGGATCGCGCTCGCAGGTTATGTCATCCCGTTCATCTTCGTCTACTCGCCGGCCCTGATGCTGCAGGCCGGCGATCCCATGACGGCCCAACTCGGCTTTTACGGCGCGGTGGCGCTGGCGATGCTCAAGGCGCTGGTCGCGATCGGCCTGTTCGGCATCGTCGCCATCGGCTTCCTGTTTACGCGGCTGACCCGGCTTGAGATCGCGGTCGCTTTCGTTGCGGCGCTGTGCCTGCTCGGCGAGTTCGCCTTCAGCGACACTATCGGCTTCGCGCTGGCGGCGGCCGTCGTGGTCTGGCAATGGCGGCAGCGTTCGCGCAACGCGGTGGCAGCGGCTTGAGCGTCTGCCTCGCCTCAGCCGGTGTCGTGAAGACCCTGTCGATTGCGGCGTTCACGCTGGCGTGGACGCACTCGATCGAGAAGACCGACTGGCAGGAAGACTGGCGTGTCACGCCGCAGGCGCTGGAGCTGGTGCAGGCGCGCGTGAAGGGCAGCGGTGCGGGCATGGAGCCGCCGCCGGAGGCGCGATTGATCGATGGCTGGTTTCGATGGCAGCCGAAGCGCGCAGCGTTGCCGGAAGTGGTGCTGGGCAATTCCGGGGCCGCCGGCGAATGGCGGTTGTGCAGTGATGGCAAATGCCGAACATTGTCTGACATATTCGGTCATCCGGTCGGAACCGATGTGACGATCATGCGCGCCTGCAATCCGTAGCCCGGATGGAGCCAACGGGTCGCGCGAATGCGCGCCCGATGACAGGCTCCGCGCAATCCGGGGCAAGTGCCAAACAAGAATCCCGGGTTGCGCTGCGCTTCACCCGGGCTACAAGAAGACGAGAACTCGCAAGGGAGAAGAGGTCGATGGAACGGCTCAAGGGCAAGACAGCGATGGTGGTGGGGGCGGGATCGATCGGTCCCGGCTGGGGCAATGGCAAGGCAACCGCGGTGACCTTCGCGCGCGAGGGGGCGCAGGTGTTTTGCGTCGACCGCAATGCGGCGGCGGCAAAGGAGACGGTAGAGATCATTACGGGCGAGGGCGGCAAGGCGGCGGCTTTCACCGCCGACGTCTCCCGTGAAACCGAGGTCGAGGCGATGGTTTCGGCGTGCCGCAAGACCTATGGCCGCATCGACGTGCTCGACAACAATGTCGGCATCGCCGAAATGGGAAATGTCGTCGAGGTGAACGAGGCGAGCTGGGATCACGTCTTCGCCGTCAATCTCAAGAGCGCCTATTTCGCCATGAAGCATGTCATCCCCGTGATGCAGAAGCAGGGCGGCGGCTCGATCATCAACATCTCGTCGATTGCATCCATCCGCCATCTCGGTATTTCCTACGTCACCTACGGCGCCTCGAAGGCGGCAATGAACCAGATGACGCGCACCACCGCTGTGCAGTTCGCGCGCGACCATGTCCGGGTGAACTGCATCCTGCCGGGCCTGATGAAGACGCCGATGGTCGAACACTCCGCGGGGCTGGCAGCCAGCTATTCGGCCGGCGATGTCGAGGCGATGTGGCGGGCGCGCGACGCACAGGTGCCGATGGGGCACATGGGCGACGCCTGGGATGTCGCCAACGCCGCGCTGTTTCTGGCGTCCGATGAATCGAAATATGTCACCGGCATCGAGCTCGTGGTCGATGGCGGTATCACGAGCAAATCGGGCGCGTGACGCGCTATTGCCCCGTTATGCCTGCGCGCCCAATTCGGCGCGGTCGAGCTCTTCTTCCACCTGGTGGAAGGCGTCGTCGCCGATCTCCTCGAAACGACGCATCCGCAGCAGCGCTTCCCGTGCCGCGCCGATGGCGCGGCGGCGCAGCGGATCGGCCGGCAGCTCGCTGCTCGCGATGCCGAGTTCGGGTTCGGTTTCGGCGCGCAGCAGCACGGCGCGATATTCCAGCCGCAGGATCTCGGCCTCCTCGGACGGATCGGATTCGATCGCCTCGAGCGCGGCGCGATAGGCGATGCAGCGGGCTTGAGCGGCCTCGCGCGCGACCGGATCGTCCTCCTCGAATTTCAGCGCGAGGATCACCGGCCGCAGCGTCAGGCCCTGGACCACGAGCGTCCCCAGCACCACGGCAAAGGCCGTCAGCAGGATGAGATCGCGATACGGGAAGCTCTCCGGCAGCGCGAAGGCGGCCGCCAGCGTAACGATGCCGCGCATCCCGCACCAGGACACGATGATGCCGCGTTCCACCGTCGGTACCGCGGGAGACACATGGGAAGGAAGCAGGCCGTGCGCGTTCAAGGCGCGCAGCAATGCGCCATATGGCATCACCCAGGCGACGCGGGCGAGGATCACGACGGCGAGGATCGCGGCGGCAAAGCTGCAGTACTTGAACCGCACCTCGTCGTCGAGCCCGGACCAGATCGGATTGAGCTGCATGCCGATCAGAATGAACGCCAGCACGTTGAGCACGAACACGACGGTTTCCCACACCGCATAGGAGGCCACGCGCAGCCGCGCCGGGGTACGCTCGGGTGCGGTGCGGGCGATCGTGATCGCATAGGCGACGATGGTGGGAATGCCTGATAGACCGATATGCTCGGCGACGATCCACACCATAAAGGTGCCGGCGAATTGGGTGATGATTGCGCTCGGCGCCTCGGTGATGCGGCGTGTGATCTTCGTCCAGACCCGCGCGAACAGGAATCCGGCAATGAGGCTCCCGAACAGCGCCAGCGCAACGGACGGCACGAACTCGTGCACCTTCATGTGCTCGGCGGCAACCAGGCCGACCGCGACGCGGTAGATCAGGAGCGCGCTGGCATCGTTGAGCAGGCTTTCGCCTTCGAGGATCTTCTGGATGCGGTAAGGCAGGTTGACCTGGCGCAGGATCGCAGTGGCCGCCGCGGCGTCGGGCGGTGCCACGATGGCGCCGAGCGCGATCGCGACCGCCCATGGCATGTCCGGGCGAAGCCAGTGCGCGACGACAGCGACCGCGGCGGTCGTGACCCCAACCGCGACCAGCACCAGTGTCGATACCGGCAGCCAGTTGTTGCGGAGGTCGCGCAGCGAGGTGTCGAAAGCCGCATCCAGCAATACCGGCGCCACGAACAGCGCCAGCGCCAGATCAGGCTCCAGCGTCCACTTTGGACCTGATGGCGCGAAGGCCAGCAACATGCCGCCGATCGCAAGAAATGTCGGATAGGGCACCTTGAGCCGCCGCGCCAGCGCGGACAGCAGCACTGCGCCAAGCAGCAGCCCGATTATCCATTCGAATGCTAGCAAATCTGGGATTCCTGCCGGCCGAGATCGATGTCGCCATCAATCTAGCATAAAAGCCGGCGGATCTTCCTGATTGGAAGAATCGGACAGTCGCCCAATTCGGCTACTGCGCCATCGCCAATATGCCGCCGGCGAAGGAATGCCAGAGCGGCGTAGCACTGATCGGCCAGTTCAGGAGCTTGACGGCGATCAGCGCGAGGCCGCCGTAGACATAGACCGGATGCGGCCGGCCGCGCGTGCGCCAGTCGTGGACGATCGCGGCCACCAGCAGGAGATAGGCGACGAAGGCGGGCGGGATGGTCACCGGCACCGGCGGAGGGCCGAGGGGGCCGGGAGGCGCCAGGAAGGTCAGAAACCAGCGCGCGACCGCGGCGTCCAATAGCGAGATGCCGGCCAGCAGCATCAGCCGTTTGTGGGTTTCCGGCCGGCGGATGGCCGCAATGGCGAGCGCGAAGACCACCGCGAAGAACAGAATTCCGCTTAGCGGAACAATCGCGAATGCGATTCCCTCGTCGGTCAGTCCCGCCGCGGCGGAGCGCTTCATCGCATTGACAGCCACCATGAAGCCGAAGATCGTCATCGCGGTCGCCAGCGAGACGCCGATCATGCCGATGGTGCGGTGCCGGGCGACCCGGCCAGACGCGGCAAGCCAGCTCTGGAATACGAAATAGAGCGACCAGGCGAAGAATAATAGGCCGTGAAAATGCACAACGGGCGAGGCCGAAAACGATCGCTTCGCCAGTGGCAGCCAGTAGGTCGGTGCAAAGCCGAGAAAGGCGACGGCCATGCAGGCCAGCGCCATGTAGAAAAAGAAGTAACCTGATTGGGATTGCGCGATGGCGCGCGGCGGATTGAAGTCGGTCAATGTGGTCATGGTTGTTGAGTCCGCTAAAACTGCAAAAGGTTCACAGCAGATTTTCTCACGGATTGTATTCTTCCGTCTGTGAAGAGAATTACGTTTCCCGCGGGTCACGTTTCTGCCAAAATCTGTTCTTGTGCGAACGGGAAATTTGCAGGTTGCTTGTCGAAAACGCAGGTCGCTTGCTAGGATCGCGCCGCAATCGACAGCGCTTTCCGGATCAATTGATGCGAGGCTATCCCGATATCCGCAACCTGGTCGTGGCCTCTCTGCTGTGGATTGTGTTTGCACATGATGCGTGGGCGACCGGCGCCGAGCCGGTCAAGGATCTGAAGATCGACCCGGCGCCGTGCCTTGCTGCTGCCCATGCAAAGGACGACGACAAGACGCTCAGCACGTGCGGCGCGCTGATCGACAATGCAAAGACCGAAAAGGCCGACCGCATCAAGGCGCTGATTGCGCGCGCCTCCGCCTATGAACGCAAGGATATGATCGACCGCGCGATCGCCGACTATGACGGCGTGTTGCGGCTCGATCCCGGATACGCCGATGCTCACAATGCGCGCGGTGAACTCTGGCGTAAGAAAGGTGATCTGCCCAAGGCGGTGGCCGATTTTGCCGCGGCGATCAAGCTGAATCCGGATCACGTCGTCGCAAGGGCCAACCACCGGGCGCTAGCGCAGGAGGCGGAGCGACAGGGCGTGCTGAAGGCGATCGCCGGCAAGCCGAGCTTCAACTGCGCAACTGCCCGCCGCAAGGTGGAGAAGGCGATCTGCGCCAATCCCGAACTTGCCGATCTCGATCGCGAAGTCCACGCGGCCTATGTCAAGGCGGCCGCCGCAAAGATGACCCCGCAGCAAGCCCGCACGCTGCGGCGGGAGCAGCAGGAATACCTTGCCCGGCGCGATGCGGAATACGGCCGCCGGCCCGACTACGATCTGAAAAAGGCCATGCGCGACCGCCTGCAAAAGATCAACGGGATCGTCGGCTACTAGACTACAACATGAACAGCCCGAGGCCTTCGACAACTTCCCGCTTCGTTGTCTCGGTCCGGCTCCGCGCCTTTTCCGTACCGCGGCGAATCACGTCGAGCACATAAGCCGGATCTTTGGCCAGTTGCGTCCTTCGTTCTCGCGTCGGCCCAATCAGCGCCTGCAGGATGTCTTCGAGACGGCGCTTGATCTTGCTGTCGCCGAGTCCGCCCCGCCGATACTGCGCCTTCAGCTCTTCCAGCGTGGTGCGGTCCTCGTCGAAAGCATCCAAATAGGTGAAGACGACATTGCCTTCCACTCGCCCGGGATCTTCGACCCGCAGATGATTCGGGTCGGTGAACATCGCCTTCACTGCCGCCGCGATCTCGTCCGGCGAGGCCGAAAGGGCGATGGCATTGCCGCCGGATTTCGACATTTTCGCTTTCCCGTCCACGCCCGGCAGCCGCCCCGCCTGCGGAATGACGGCCTGCGCTTCCGGCAGGACTGCCCGTCCGGCCGTGGTGTTGATACGGCGCACGATCTCGTTGGTTTGTTCGATCAGCGGCGCCTGATCCTCACCCACCGGCACTACAGTTGCCTTGAACGCGGTAATGTCCGCCGCCTGCGCCGCAGGATAGCAAAGGAAGCCTGCCGGGATGTCGCGTCCGAAGCCGCGGCCGCGGATCTCGTCCTTGATCGTGGGGTTGCGTTCCAATCTGGCGACGGTCACGAAGTTCAAATAGAGCATCGACAGTTCGGCCAGCGCGGGCAGGTGGGATTGTAGGCAGATCGTGGTCTTGGCTGGGTCGATCCCTATGGCAAGATAGTCGAGCGCCACCTCCATCACACCGAGCCGCACCTTGTCGGGGGTGTGCGCATTGTCGGTCAGGGCTTGCGTATCAGCCAGGAGGAGAAACTGCTCGTGGGTGTCCTGAAATCGCAGACGGTTGAGCAACGATCCGGCATAGTGGCCAATGTGCAGAGGGCCGGTGGTGCGGTCGCCTGTCAGAACAACGGGTCTGGTCATGAGGTGTCCTCGTGAGATGAGGGGAACACCGCATGGGGGATCATCAAAACAAAAGGCCGCCCTTGCGGCGGCCCCAGATGCAATGAAACGTCCGGCCGCCCTGTCAGAAGGCCAGCCACCAAAGTTTGACAATGATCATCGTGCGTTTCATGGAAGTTTCCCTAGGCTATGCACGGATGCGGGTCAACACATAGCGTTGCGTGAATAACGACAAGGGGCTCGGACCTGGATTTATTAATGGTCCTGAACCTGGGCCATATTGGCCCGATTAGGGGGAGATGCCCCGAGTTTTCGAACCTTGGGAAGATCAGCGGCGACCAAGTGATCGGGCGCGGCATAACCGCGCGTACTTCATTTATTTTGAAGAGCCGATGATGCGACCATTTGTTTCGCCATTTGCCGCAAGCGCGGCCTTTGCCATTGCAATCCTGACCTCCTTCGGCGCCCCGGCTCAGCCGGCCGCCGAGCCGCCGGTCATCTGTGCGGCGCTTTCGGCCGCCGAGCCCGCGAAGGTGATCGAGGTTTGCACCGCGCTGATCGACAATCCGGCGACGCCGCAAGCCGACCGGCTCGACGCCACGATTACCCGCGCCGCCGCGTTGCATAACAGCGGCCAGACCGGCAAGGCCCTGGCCGAAATCGATACCGTCATATCCAGGGATCCCAACCGGGCCCGGGCCTTCCGCGCCCGCGGTGAAATCCTGCGTCAGACCGGCAAAATGGAGGCTGCGCTCGAGGCGCTGAACCAGGCCATCCGGCTCGAGCCGGACAATGCCAATGGTTACGCCAACCGTGGCAACGCTTTCAACAACGCCAAAAAATACGACCGCGCCATCGAGGACTATAACGAAGCGCTGCGGCTCCAGCCGGATTTCGCGCAGGTGTTTTCGGATCGCGGCGCCGCCTGGTACTTCAAGGGCGAGTATCAGAAGGCGATCGCCGATTACGACGAGGCGCTGCGTCTTGAGCCGCACCGCGCGCGCACCTACAGCAACCGTTCTGCAGCTTACCGCAAGCTGGGCCGTGCGGAAAAAGCGATTGAGGACGTCACCGCGGCGATCCGGATCGATCCGACGCAGCCGGAATTCTTCGACAATCGAGGCCTCGACCTCGCCGGCAACGGCGACTACGCCCGCGCGATCGCCGACTACGACGAGGCGATCAAGATCTGCCCCGAAGCGAAATTCCTCACCAACCGCGGCGATGCCTACCAGGCCAGGAAGGATTACGACCGTGCCATCGCGGACTACGACGCGGCATTGAAGCTCGATCCAAAATTCCAGCGCGCCTACAACAACCGCGGCGCGGCCTGGGTCAAGAAGGGCGACCGCCGCCGCGCGCTGCAGGATTATGCGGAAGCCGTCCGTCTCAACCCTTCCGACAGCACCGCCGCCGCCAATCACAAGGATATTGCGCAGGAGATCGAACGGCTGGGCTCGCTGAGCTACCAGAAGAATCTGCCGAGCTTCAATTGCACCACCGCGAAACGTCAGGTTGAAAAGGCGATCTGCGCCGATCCCGGTCTCGCCCAGCTCGACCGCAACATCAACGACGTGTTTCTGCGGGTGATCGCCAATGCGGAATCCGACAGCCATCGCGCGGCGCTGGCGCTGACCCGGCAGCAGCGCGATTTCATCGAGAAGCGCAACGCGTCGTTCGGCAAGCGCGGCTATGACCTCCGTCAGGCGATGGAGGACCGGCTGGAGAAGCTCAATACGATCGCTCGGCAATAGGCTTTTGCAGAACGGCTGGTCTGTTCCGGCTTGATCTCCCACCGCTTCCCGTGACAATGCGTTCAAGAAATGCGGCCTGAATTTGATCCTGGTCAATGGCAGGGTGCCCGGCACTCGCCCATGTCAGGGCTTCCAGAGCTGCCCCAAGAACGCGTTGAGCGGGAGTGCGCCATGAACGTTCAGAACAACAGCCGCTATCACGAGGTCCATGCCCGTTCGCTTAGCGACCCCGAGGGCTTTTGGGCCGAGGCGGCGCGCGAGATCGACTGGATCGAGCCCGCCAAAAAGATATTCGATCCCTCGATGGGGACTTACGGCCGCTGGTTCGCCGGCGCTGTGGTCAACACCTGCTACAACGCGCTTGACCGCCATGTCGCGGGCGGACGCGCGGATCAAGTCGCGCTGATCCACGATTCGCCGCTCACCAACTCCATCTCGAAATTCACCTATGCCGAGATGCTCAAGGAGGTGCAGACGCTCGCCGCCGTGATGGCCGATTTCGGCGTCGCCAAGGGCGACCGCGTCATCCTCTATATGCCGCTGGTGCCGGAAGCGGTGTTTGCGATGCTGGCCTGTGCGCGGATCGGCGCGGTGCATTCGGTGGTGTTCGGCGGCTTTGCTGCGAAAGAGCTTGCAACCCGGATCGAGGACGCCAAGCCGAAACTGATTTTTTCGGCAAGTTGCGGCATCGAGCCCGGCCGCATCGTGCAGTACAAGCCGCTGCTCGACGAGGCGATCAAGCTCTCGAGCGTCAAGCCCGAGAACTGCGTCATCCTGCAGCGGGCGCAGCATCCTTGCGAACTCACGGCCGGCCGCGATCACGACTGGGCAGCGTTGCGCCGTGCTGCGCTCGCTGCCGGCAAGGCCGCGCCGTGCACGCCGGTGCTGGCGACCGATCCGCTCTACATTCTCTACACGTCCGGCACGACGGGAATCCCGAAGGGCGTCGTGCGCGACAATGGCGGGCATCTGGTCGCGCTGAAATGGTCGATGTTCAACCTCTACGGCGTCAAGCCCGGCGAGGTCTGGTGGTGCGGCTCCGACATCGGCTGGGTGGTCGGCCACAGCTACATCGTCTACGGGCCGCTGATTCATGGCGCCACGTCCATCATGTATGAGGGCAAACCGATCGGCACGCCGGATGCCGGCGCGTTCTGGCGCGTGATCTCGGAACACAAGGCGGTCGCCCTGTTCACCGCACCGACCGCGTTCCGCGCCATCCGCAAGGAAGACCCGGATGGCGCGTTCATCCGCAAATACGATCTGTCGAAATTCCGCACGCTGTTTCTGGCCGGCGAGCGCGCCGATCCGCCGACGGTGGAGTGGGCGGAAGCACAGTTGAAGGTGCCTGTCATCGATCACTGGTGGCAGACCGAAACCGGCTGGTGCATCGCCGGCAATCCGGTGGGGCTCGGTATGCTGCCGGTCAAGCACGGCTCGCCGACGGTGCCGATGCCGGGCTATCAGGTCGACGTGGTCGACGAGGCATCCAGGCCGGTGCCCGCGGGCACCATGGGCTCAATCGTGATCAAGCTGCCGATGCCGCCGGCCTGCCTGCCGACCTTGTGGGAGCAGGATGCGCGCTTTAAGGAAGCCTACCTCACGGAGTTTCCCGGCTACTACAAGACATCCGACGCCGGCTACAAGGATGAGGACGGCTATGTCTGGGTGATGGGCCGCACCGACGACATCATCAATGTCGCCGGCCACCGGCTCTCCACCGGCGGCATGGAGGAAATTCTGGCTTCCCATGCCGACGTCGCCGAATGCGCGGTGCTCGGCATCAAGGACGCGATCAAGGGCGAAGTGCCCTGCGGCTTCCTGGTGCTGAAGGCCGGCGTGACGCGCGCGCCTGCCGAGATCGAAAGGGAGATCGTGGCGCTGGTGCGCGACAAGCTCGGGCCCGTCGCAGCCTTCAAGCTCGCGATCACGGTCGGCCGGCTGCCGAAGACCCGCTCGGGAAAAATCCTGCGCGGCACCATCAAGAAGATCGCCGACGGCGAAAGCTGGACCATGCCGGCCACCATCGAGGACCCCAAGGTGCTCGACGAAATCGGCGACGCGCTGAAGGGCAGGGTGTAGGGCTTCGGGGTCAAGCCAATCGCTTGAACCCGGCCATGAACAGCCTGGCGCACGTGCGGCTAGCCCAGCAGCTCTTCAGTGACTTCGTCGGAGAACCGCTTTCTGATTCCTGCAATGAGGACGCATTCGGGATCATCCGGGACTACCGTTGCGCCCGGCATGCCGTGATCAAGCAGGGCGCGCGCGCAGCCGGTCCAATCGCCACCTTCGACCGGCTCGTTAAGGGATGCCCATCCGAGTGTGCCGCTGGCGTTGTCGCCATAGCCGTGCTGTTCCGTCCAACTCGCACCGTGTTCGAGTAGGAAGCGAGTCAGCCCGGCATTGCCGCTGAACACTGCGAGATTGAGGGCAGAGGCGTCCCAGTCGCCGCCGCGCACCGCAATCGGCCAGCCCAGCCTGACCATCAGCCTGACGGCGTCGTCGGCGCCTGCTGCTGTCATATCAGGCAGCAATCGCAATTGTGCCGGCGACAGCGAGGCCGGCAGGTCGGGGCGCCGCGAAGCCATCGCGCGTGCCTCGGCTTCGTCGCCGCGCGCGCACGCGGCAATAAAGCGTTCCTCGTCGGAAATATCAGGCGCGTCAGTTCGCGCCCGCAGCAGGGCGGCAGCGTCAGTAAGCCCGAATTGCAGCGCCAGCCGGTACGGGCTGACGCCTTCCGCCGTCGGTCGCGATGGATCGGCGCCCGCATCCAGCAGTGCCTTCACATGGCGTGGCCGTCGGCGATAGATCGCCCATGTGAGCGGCGAACCCCAATCGGTCAGCGGCGGATTTCGCGCCGGCTCGTTCGGATCGCCGCCATGCTGCAGCAGAAGCTTCAGCGCAGTGTCGTCGTCGAGATCGATCGAACGGTAGATCGCATTGCTTTCTGCGATGCGCGCGCCGTGCTCCAGCAGCAGACGCGTGCACGCTGGATTCTCCAGCGAGTGATAAAGCGATTCGCCGTCATTGGGGTCCGCACCGGCTTTGAGCAATAGTTTGGTCAATACCGGATCGTGGTTGCTACCCGCGGCGCCGTAGAGCGTGGAGAGCGGACAGCGCTGATCCGGCTCGCTCAGGGATCCCGGCGGCCAGCGGCTGTAGATGTGCTGGTTGACGTCGGCGCCTGCCGCGATGAGCTGCTGCACGCTGCGATGCAGGCGCTCGCGAAATTCCTCCACGCGTAGCAGGCTCGAATGTGCGACAGCGCAAAGCGGCGGCAATCGCAACGGGCCACCAGGCCGGTTGACCCATGCCGGATCGGCTTGCGTCGCCTGCTGCAGCACGCGTTCGTCGCCGATCGCGCAGGCAAGATAAGGATCGCCTGCGACGAGGTCGGGATCATCGGCCAGAATCCGTAAAGCAACGCGCGGGTTGGCGCGGTTGACTGTGCCGCTGACGTCGCCGGAATAAAGCAGCTGGGCCCAGTGCAGGACGCGAACGGCGCGCTCATTCTGCGTGACCGCCTGCACCTCGACGTAACGCTTCAAGTCAGGCCAGGATGCAAAGCCGTGTTCGCGCGCGATGCATGATTGCGCATCGTGCAGGCGCAGTCCCCGGGACGAAAGGTCTTCATCGCTGAGGCCCGCCGTTGCCGGCAGCGCGTGCCGAAACCGCGCCATCGCCGCCGCATCGCGGCTTCGATAGCGGCGGATCAATTCCTTTGCTTGTTTCTTCAGATGATCGAGGTTCAATCGATCGGGAGACCGGTTCATCAAACACCTCCGTGCATGACATCGCCGACGGCCCGCAATACCGGCTGCACAAAGGCTCTAGATGTCGCTCGAAAGCTGCAAGTGGGTTCAACCCTTCCCGCGGGCCCGGGAGCGGCTTGCACCGCATCCGCTACAATATGGCCAGTGCAGGCGATGGTCAAATTGGCCGGATAGGCACGGCTCCAGGGTAGAAAAATCCCGGCCGCGCAGCTGGCGGCCGGGATCTTTATTGCAAGAACGTTCGATCAGTAGGCGCAGACGTTCACAGTGCGCAGGCGCATGCCGCGGCGGGTTTCGACCCAGCGCTGTTGCAGGCAGCCGTTCAAACCGGTGTCGACATAGACGCCGCCGAAGCCGACGCCGATGGCGGGACCCCAGCCGTGGCCCCAATGATGATGGCCGTGGTAAAAGCCGCCGGCGGAAGCGGGCGCTGCAGCGGCAATGGTGAGCGCGGCGGTGGCGATCAGTCCGAGGGTCATCTTGCGAAACATTTTAAATACTCTCCAATTGATTGGCACGAGGCCGTTGTTGCGTCCCTGCCCATCAGTCGGGCCGACGACGTTCTGCGTTCACGTACGAAGGGGAGAATCGTGTTTCAGGAGTGTTTCGTGGCGCGAGATCCGCGGAAATCCTTGTCATCCTGGTAACCATCCTGCGCCGCCCGGTAGCGTGCGGCCATGGCCTGGGTGAGTTCGGCCATCCTGTCGCGCAGCTCGGCCGGTGCCAGCACCTCCGCCTCCGCGCCGAGACGCAGCAGCTCGGCGGCTGCATGCCACACCGTTTTTCCGATCGGCACGACAGCGATCCGCCAGCCGGAGGCATCTGCGGCCTCCTCGATACGGGTGCGCGTCCTCACGTAAGGCTGGCTCAAGGCGTTGAGCAGTTTTATGCCGAACGGCGACAGCCGCACGGTGGCGTAGTTCGGATGCATCTCGGCTTCGAGCCGGATCGTTGCGGCTTGCCAATAGGCGGCGAGATCGAAACCGGCGGGCCGGACGCAGCGCTCGTCCAGAACGTTGCAGTCGAGAACGCGTGCCACGCGATAGGTGCGCACGCTGCCATCGACGTGCCCTGCGAGATACCAGCTGCCGCCTTTCAGCACGAGGCCGAGCGGCGCGACGCGACGGCGCTTCTCGGCCCGCCAGCTCTGGTAGCGGATTTCGATCAGGTTTTCGCGCAGCAGCGCGCTCGCAATGGCGCGCAGATGCTTCGGCTGCTCGGTTTCGCCGAACCAGCTTGGGGCATCGAGATGAAAGCGTTCCTGCATCCGGCCGGCGTCCGGACGCAGGTTGGCCGGCAGTGCCGCCATCAGCTTGGTCTGCGCCGTCAGCATCGCAGCATCGAGGCCAAGCGCGGCCGCGGGACCCGGCAGTCCCGTCATGAACAGCGCCTCGGCCTCCGGTTGTGACAGTCCGTTCAGCCGCACGCGATAACCATCGAGCAGGCGGTAGCCGCCTTCCGCGCCGCGCTCGGCATAGACGGGAATGCCGGCCGCGGCGAGCGCATCGATGTCGCGATAGATGGTGCGCGCCGAAACCTCGCAGGCCTCCGCGAGTTCGGGCGCGGTGACCTGTCCCCGCGCCTGCAGGGTGGTGAGGATCGAAAGCAGCCGGCTTGCGCGCATGATCCCTTAAACCATACCTGACACAGGATGTCAGGTATGGTCAGGCATAGAAGGTCCGTTGCCCGCGAGGGCCCAATGGAGACTGCCAATGACCAGCAATGACCGCATCGCGCTTTATTATTCGCCGCAGACCCGCGCGACGGGCACGCGGGTGCTGCTGGAGGAACTGGGAGCCCCCTACGATCTCCATGTCCTGAACATGAAGGCGGGCGAGCAGCGCCAGCCGGCCTATCTCGCCATCAACCTGCTGGGCAAGGTGCCGGTCATTCGCCACGGCGAGGCGCTGGTGACCGAGCAGGTGGCGATCTACATCTACCTCGCCGACCTGTTTCCGGGAGCCGGGCTGACGCCGGCGCTCGACGATCCCTGCCGCGGTCCGTATCTGCGCTGGATCGCCTATTACGGTTCGTCCTTCGAGCCTGCCTTGATCGATAAATTCATGAAGCGCGAACCGGCCCCTGTGTCGCATTCGCCATATTCCGACTACGACTCCATGCTCGGCGCATTGGAGGCGCAGCTTTCCAGGGGACCCTATCTGCTCGGAGAACGCATGACGGCGGCCGACATTCTCTGGGGTGTGGCGTTCAGTTGGACGATGATGTTTGGCTTCGTGCCGCGAAAGGACATATTTGCGGCCTATGCCGAGCGCATCACGTCGCGGCCCGCCTTCCAGCGGATCACCGCGTCCGATGCCGAAATGGCGGCGCAGCACGCGGCAGCTTGCGGCGGGTGAGCGGCACCACGGGTTCCCTGATGACAAAGACAGTTCACACGACCAACTGTTTCGACACCTTCATCCAGGTCGCGGAGGATTGCCCCGCGCGTACCGGTGAGGAGCCGCCGGCCCGCGCGGGGAATCCGACGGTCGCAGGCCTGCAATACAGGATGATTGCGGAAGCGCCCTACAAGTACACCTCCGACGACGTCATATTCGCGACCTCCGCCCACGGCCGGCAGCTCGATGCGAAGGCGACGAAGAAGGCGCGAAGCCTTGCCCGCGACGAATTCTTCTCCAAGGGGCAGGCGTGTCTGCGCGCGTCAGGGCTTGGCAAGCGCTTCGGCTGGGGCGTGCATGCCGATGCCGAGGGGCGCGTCGCGATCTACGCGGTCGACAGCAAGCGCTACCAGGCGCTTGCGCGCGATCCCGATATAAAGCAGGTCCGGGCGATGCGGACGAAGCGGGCCTGAATTTTTCCATAGCGTTTTCGAGCGAAGTGGGTAACCGGTTCGCGTGAAGAAAACGCGTCGAAACTGGAATCTAGAGTCCCGTTCCGATCTTATCGGAACGGGACTCTAGGCTTCTCAGAATTTCGGCGGGCGCTTCTCGGCAAAGGCCTTGATGCCTTCCTTGATCTCGGCGCTGCGCATGCTCTCGCGATGACGGAGGTCGGCGGCTTCCTCGTCGAGTTTACCGCGGGCGAATTCATTGATGGCGCGCTTCATGCCGCGCATTGCGAGCGGCGCGTTGCCGGCCAGAATGTTGGCGAGCCGGTCGACTTCCTCGTCGAGCGCTTCCTCCGGCACCATGGCGGTGAGGTAGCCGATCCGCAGCATTTCGGGTGCTGAGATTTTCTGCGCGGTGAGAAACAGCATTTTGGCGTTGTCGACGCCGAGCCGCGACACATAGCGGGCGATGCCGCTCTTGTAATAGTGCAGGCCGAGCCGCGCCGCCGGCATGAACATTTCAGCCGTATCGACGCCGATGCGGAAATCGCAGGCCAGTGCCAGGTCGGTCGCGCCGCCATAGACGCCGCCATTGAGCCGGCAGATCGTCGGCACGCCAAGGTCCTCCAGGCGGTCGACCACCGCTTCGAATGCCGATCCCGCGCTCGGCTGCGCGTTCGCGCTTGTTGCGCGGTCGGCCACTGAATTGAGATCGTAGCCGGCGCTGAAAGCGCGGCCGGTGCCGGTCAACACCAGCACGCGGATCGCGGGATCGGCTTCGATCCGGTCGAACAGCTTTACGAGGTCGCCGAGATCCTCGCTCTGCAGCCGGTTCAGATGTTTCGGCCGGTTGAGGCGGATGGTGGCGCGCGCGCCTGTGACTTCAAGTATCGGCGCGCTTGCTGTGTCGGCTGCTTCACGCATGCTGTTCTCCATTGTTCTTGCTTGTTTGATCATTTGTTTTCTTGCGCGCGCCGTTGGGCCTCGGCATCGATGGTTTCGGCCAGATCAGGATGCCGCGCCATCAGCAGGCGAAAATCCACGAGATCGAGCACCAGCAGCCGCGTCACCTTGGTGGTCGTGACATTGGCGCCGCGCACATTGTTGCCGAGCAGCGCCATCTCGCCGAAGAACGCGCCCTCGCCGAGCGCCACTTTCTTGCCGGGCAATTCGACCTCGGCCTCGCCATTGGCGATGAAATACATGCAGTCGCCCTGCTGGCCCTTGCGGATAATCATGGTGCGCGCCGGCAGGTCCATGGTTCGCAGCATGTGCGTGACGTCGGCGATCGCGGCCGGGCCGAGGGTAGCGAAGAACGGCACCTTGCTGACGGTCTCCCACGTCTTCAGGAAATTGTCGCGGCGGGTCTCGGCGGCAAAGCCGGTCGCCAGAATACCGGTCCAGAGCCCGAACACGCCGAGGCCGGAGATCATCACCAGCGCCGCGACCATGCGGCCGAGCGGGGTGATCGGCACCACGTCGCCATAGCCGGTCGTGGTCAGCGTCACCACCGCCCACCACAGCGCCGCCGGCACGCTGCCGAAGGTCGCCGGCTGTACGTCGCGCTCCAGGAAATATTCCGCGACCGACGCCAGAAACACCACCATCAGGAAGATCACGAGCACGCTGAGCAGCGGCCCTGATTCCAGCACCAGCACGCGCCGCAACTGCCGCAGCCCCGGAATGCCCGGAACGACCTTGAGCACCCAGAGGATGCTGAGCAGCCACGCCGTCCTGGGCTCGATGCCCGCGAGGAGCGCTGCCGGCACGGCCAGGGCGCCGATCGCGTCGACGACCCCGCTGCTGGAGAGCGCGTAGAGCGATAGCCGCCCTTGCCCCGCCATGTGGCGCAGCCGAACCAGCCATTCGAACACGAAATAGACGAGGCACGTCCACAGCACCGCGTCGACCCAATGGTGCGCCGCCTCGTAGGCGGGGGCCACGGTGAGCACCACCATCGCCGCGACGCCGGCCGCCACCGCGGCATAGGCCGCCTTGGTCATGTTGCGGCCGGCCGTCTTGGCGGTGAACCGAGCCAGTGCCGAGAGAACGAGCCGCTTGGACATCGGTGAGGAGGGGCCTGATGGGTGCGATGAGCTGGATAACAGTCAAGCCGCAGCGTGACCAATGTCCGCAAAGTGCCTGCCAGCGGCGAGGCCGTCAACGACGGCCTTCACACGGTGCCACGCGTCCTTAGGACAACCGGCCCGCCCGCGACCGGGAGCCGGGGTGAGGGGCGAATTTTACCCGGGAATCGTGAGAAACCCGACAAATCGTCGTTCTTTCCTCGTATATCAAAATGGCCCCGCGGACATTACGATAGCGGGCACTGCAGCAGAATCGTGAAAACACGTTTAGATATTGGTTGGTTTCCGATGGATACGTCTCATCTGGCACAACACGCAGGAACCGCCGGCGCGCTGTTTGCGACAATTTTCGTGGTCGCCACCACCACGATGAAGACCATGATCCCGTTGCGGGTGTTCGGCATTCTCGCCAACGTGATCCTGATCCTGACCGCGATCCCGGCCCGCAACTACCTGGTGATCGTGGTGCAGCTCGCCATGCTGTTCGTCAACTCCTATCGCCTGCACCAGATGCTGCAACTGGTGCGCGACGTGAAGAAGTCCGTCAACAGCGACCTCTCGATGGAATGGCTGAAGCCGTTCATGACCGAGCGCCAATGTGCAGCCGGCGAGATCCTGTTCTACAAGGACGAAAAGGCCGAGGACATGCTCTATATCGTCAGCGGCAAGTTCAAGCTGGTCGAGTCGGGCATCGTGCTGCCGGTCGGCGCCATCGTCGGCGAAATGGGCATGCTGTCGCCGTCGAACACGCGAACCCAGACGCTGGAATGCGTGGAAGCCGGCCTCGTCCTGAGCGTCAGCTACACCAAGGTCGAGGAGCTCTACGTGCAGAACCCGGCTTTCGGCTTCTATTTCCTTCGCCTGATCAGCGCGCGGCTGTTTCAGAACCTCGAGACGCTGCAGCAGCAGTTGAACCAGCAAACGGCTTCCGCCGCCGCGCCGAAGCCTGCATAGAGGCCGGGAGCCCAGAGGAGTGTCAGACCGCGGTATCCTGTCGTCGTTGCGTTATCTGTTCGCGGATTTCATCGGCGAGGATGACGACACGCCGCCGTTCCTGCCCGAAGGGCTGCCGGAGCCGGTGATGGCCGCGGCGAGCGACGCCATCCATCTCCTGATCGACTATCAAGGAACAAGCTACGCCGAACTTTACGTCCATCGGCTGCGGCGGTTCGTCGGCAAGCAGGGCGTCGACGAGGTGATGCTGACCGAAATTGCACGGCTGATGGCGGTGCGCATGACCTATGAAGATCCGATCCGGATCGCGCAGCTCAAGCTTGCCGAACTCGACGGCCGACCCGGTGCGCCGGCCGGATCCGTCGACGTCAAGAAATTCCGGTTAGAAGAATTGATCGGCGCGCTACCCGCTGTTATCGCCGAGTATCTGCTCGACGCACTCGAATGGGCGGGCTGGTTGCACAAGCGGGTCTCCATCCGGTTCAGTACGGCAAGCCGGTTCGGAATCCGCCGCCTCAAGATCGAGGCGGGGCTGCGGCGCTGGCGGCTGCTTTCGGTGCGTTACGCCAAGGAGCGGGTCTGGGTCGAACGCTGGCTGCACATGATCGACCGCAGCCTGACCAAGCAGCCCCAGGCCGCGCCCGCGATCGTGCAGACCGCGACCATGATCGAGGGATATGGCGACGTCTACCGTCAGGGCCTGGCGGACTGGAATGCGATCATCGACGGCCTGGTCAAGCCGACCTTCGATGGCGTGCTGGCCTTGCCGGATCTCGCTGGGGCGGTGATTGAGGCGCGCGCGGCCGCATTGCCCGACCCGCGACAGACGGCGCTCAAGCGCAAGATCGCCGAAATCCGCGCCGGCTCGAACGCGGCCTGATTTTACGCGCTCTGCGCGGTCTTCACAGCCACCACCTTGTCGTCCTGGGACGGCGGGTGCCGCTTGAGATGTTCACGGCGCAAGCCGATCTCGTCGCGCACGAATTCATAGCCGAGCTTGAAGGTATCCAGCCCGTCGCTACTGATGGTGCCGTCGCGCAACCCGATCACCACGCCGCGCAGGATCGTTTCCAGCTCGTCCTGAAGTTCGTCAAGGGCGTCCAGCGATTTGGCGTATTCCATGCGCTCGCCGATATCGAGAATGGCGGTTGCGAGCTGGCTGGCCTTCTCCGGCGCGATCCGGGTGACCTTGGTGTAGATGGCGGCAAAGATCGAGCCGATGATGCTGAGCGCGGCGAGCGCAACATACATCAGGTCGCTGTAGCGCTCGACAAAGGACTTGATCTCGTCGTTGATGTATTCGGCAGCGCCCGGATGCGCCACGATGAAGGCATCCTTGTCGGTCGCGGCCGGCTCGATCTTGGAGGCGAAGCCGTCGGTGAGCGCGAGCTCGGCCTTGTTCTCGTAGATGATCCGCGCCAGGTCGCTCACGGTCGTCGTCGAGAGCTTGGATTGGGCAACCAATAGCCATTCCAGCCCGATCGTGTCGACGTCTTCCGCTGGGACGGCGGGCGAGGCGGACAGCATTCCGGTCGCCACCGTTTCTTCTGAAATCGCCGGGTATTTCCTGGCGATCGCTTTCGCCGAATCGATCGCATTCAGGGTGAAACCGCCGCGCCTGGTATACTGCTCGTAGCTCTTGTCCTTCACGATCTGCGAGGCGTGCGCGATCTTGACCACGGCGCCGAATCCTGCGGCGAACAGCTGCTCGAAGGTCGCGCCCGGCGGCGCCATCTGGACCCGTGCCGCATCCGGGGTGTCGGAGAATTCGAGAATATTGCGCACCAGCGCAGCCCCGATCTCGCTGTCGGCTACGACCGCGATCTTCTTTTTCTTCAGCTCGGCAATGGATTTGATCTTCTTGCCGTTCGGGCTGATCAAGAGAAGCAGGTCGTGTTCGAGGATCGCCAGCGCGCGGGCGCGGGGCGGAATCCTGGCGTCGGTGCGCAGTATCGCGAGGTTGGCCTCCTTGCGGTCGAACTGCGACAGCGCCTTTGCATTGTCGCCGTTGGGCACGATCTTGAGTTGCAGCCGCGAGGAATTATTCTTCAGCACGGCCGCCAGCCGGGCGGCAAAGCGCGCCTCGGGGCCGTTGGCCTCGCCGACGGCAAACACCAGCGTCTCGGAATTGCGAACCCACGCCCGGCCACCCCACACCACGGCGGCGGTCAGGATCAGGGTCAGGATGGAAAACAGCAGGATCTGGGTCCGGTTGCTCTTGACGACCCGCGAACGGCGACGCGGCATTTCCGGATGCGGCGTTGGGGCTTCAGCACTCATGGCTCGTACCCGGAGGTCAGGGACGTGTCGCCGCCGAGCGGGCCGCAGGCCGTCCAAATGAATTCGTAAATGCCTAGAAAAGAACGATAATTTGCCCGACGGCCAATGATAGCCCGCTCCTATGGGATTGCAAACCGCGCCGGCCGGTAACCTTACCCCGCGAACCATGCTGCGCGCCGCGCCGCAGTATCGCAGTTCCGCCACACCGTGCGATTTTCAGACTACCCACAGGTGCATTCCGACCCGGGAGATGTCATAAATAAAGGCAACGTTCGAACAGTCCGGGTTTGACAACAACATTGCGCTGACAGCCTAGGTCCCGGTTTTTCGCTACCTCTCCAGTCCCAGAAAAGGGCGTCAGCTTTGTTGTTTCCTTCGATGTCGTCTTCGGTCCCGGTAGGTGCGCTGATAGGATGGATGCTGCTTCTGACCGTGAAGCACATCATTGCCGATTTCATGCTGCAGAATTCCTGGATGGCGATCGGCAAGGATCAAAAGACCGGCTGGGCCCTGCCGCTATTGGCGCATTGCCTCGTCCACCTCGCGGTAGGGATGGCGCTGATCCTGATCGTCGCGCCGCGATTCTGGTTCGTCGCCTTCATCGACTTCGCGATTCACATCACCATCGACCGTATCAAGGGGATATTCGCTTCCCGCTACGGCGTGACGATGGAGAACGAGCATCCGTGGTTCTGGACGCTGATCGGCGTCGATCAGGCGCTGCACCACCTCACCGGTTTCGGCCTGTCGATCTTCATGGCGGCGAACTGATCCCGCGCGGCCGGCGGCAGCGGCCTCCCTGTTTCAATCCTGTTCCGGTATCGGAAGGCTAAGCATTCGCTCTGGTGCGAATCATGCTCCGATTTTCGATTCGGGTGTGTCTGACAAGACACCCGGAGCACTACTGATGCGCGTGGTTAACCTTTCATTAGAGTATTGCACTGCATCTTCCGCAAAGGGAGAACCCGCAATGTTTTCAAGCCGCGACGCCTTCGAGAACGACTTCTGTCCGGTCCGCGACGAGCTGCTTGGCGAGATGTATCGCGCCAATGCAAACGGCCTGCCGCTTCTGGTGGAGAGCGTTTCGTCCGAGGTCCGTGCCATGCTGGCGCTATTCTGCTACCGCCGCAGCCACCTCCACGCGCTGGCTGTTGCGATTGCAGCAAGCTGCACCGAACGCGAGCTGATTCATTTCGGCGGCCGGGTCGGTTCAACGCTCTATGCGCTGTCGCGCGAACCCGCCGCGCGTTCCGCCTCATCGTCATCCCACGGCGGCCGCAAGCCGATCACCCTTTCGACAAAGCCGCTCTCGACCTTCAAGCCGATCGAGGACGAAATCGACGACGAAGATGTTGCGGAAGCGGTGACGGCGTAATCTCTCCGCCCGTCGTTCCTGCAAACGCTAGTGCGAACGCAGGGACCCATAACCACCGGCCTGGATGGTTACGGAAGGCGTCAGCCAAACTACCTTATCGATAGATCACGCGGTATGGGTCCCTGCGTCCGCAGGGACGACGGGGAGCACCGGCAATCCGTGGCGCTTCCGCGCCATCGCGCATTCGACATCGCCGGGCATGCAGGTGCGGCACACTTCGGGCCGCACTGCATAGACCAGGCACGCCGTCGCCTCGCCGACCTTGCCTGACAGCGCCGAACAGCGGTCGCCGTCGCAGCGCATTCCCGACAATCTTTCGTTGACCAGCCCTTCCGGGATCAGGTCGAGCGCCGCATCGTCCTCGGTGGTGAAACGCGGCCAGTTCTGCGAGTAGCTGCAGCAGGCGCCGCAGGCCTGGCAGGGGTTTTCGTGATCGGCGGCGATTCCTTGCATGCCTGCGTTTAGCCCGGAACGACGGCCGCGGCCAGCCACCCGCGTCAGGTATCCTTTTCAGGTATCCTTTTCAGGTATCCTTGGGCGCTTCCCAGACCAGGCTGCGCCGCCATTTCGCCCGCAGGATGTCGCGCCGCTCCGGATATTTTTCGTCGTGGTAGACCGCGTCGACGACGCGGTCGGTGCGGAAACTGCGGAAATCCTTGCGCAGTTCACACCACGCCGCGAGTATCCGCACCGCCTCGTGATAGCCGACTGCGATCGGCCAGATCGTACGCTGGCTGCCGCGCCCGTGCTCGTCGCGATAGTTCAGCGTGATCTTTTTGCCCTCGTGAATCTGCGCGCGTGTCCGCACCATGTCGATGCGGTCGGGCTCCCGGTTCCATGCCGATCGGGCGCGGCTCGCGGGCTCCAGCACGAATGGCCGCAGGCGCTCCGGCACGGTTTCGGCGACTTTCGCCATCAGGTCCTGTGCGGCGCGCGCCAGCGCGGGATCGGCGTGGCCGACCACCCATTGCGCGCCGAGCACGCAGGCCTCGATTTCATCGGGCGTAAGCATCAAAGGCGGCAGATCGAATCCCTTTTCCAGGATGTAGCCCACGCCGGCTTCGCCGCGGATCGGCACGCGCTGTTCGATCAACGTCGTTATATCGCGGTAGATGGTTCGCTTTGAGGTTTCCAGCTCGGCGGCGATGGCATCCGCCGTCAAAGGCTTCCTTGTGCGCCGAAGCACCTGAATGATCTGGAACAGCCGGTCGGCCCGTCGCATGGCGCGTTCTCTTTTCTAAAAAAGCACTCTTTTCTAAAAGCACCTGCCCGATGCTGACAGCATGTTGGCAGCAGGGGGTGGGTATATCGGGACAACACCTCAAGTGAAGGGAATTTGTCCATGACGATTTTCAGCGAATTCGGCTTCCGGGGAAGCCGCGGACCCCTCGAAAATGCCCAGGGATTTGCGTTGGAACAGCTGGTTTCCATCCAGTGCGTCACCACCGATCTGCGCTGGGCGATGGTTGAGCTGGCGTGGCGCTCATTGACAGCAATGTGCGCCTTTGCGCAAGGGCAGCTTGTCTCGTGGGTGCGCAAGGCCCGCACGCCGCGGCCAGAGGAGGGCCGTGGCCGGCATTGCTGCTGCTGACACCATGGTGGCAGCAGAGGGCCGCTAGCTTTGGGGCACGTTTTTGAAGGATCGGGAGACCAGCATGATTACCCTTTATGGCTTCGGCGCCGGTTTCGGCCTGCCGGAGATCAGCCCCTTTGTGACCAAAACCGAGGTCCAGCTGAAGATGGCCGGTCTTGCCTATCGCAAGGAGAAGGCCAAGCCGCCGGCTTCGCCGAAGGGGCAGTTGCCCTATATCGTCGATGAGGCCGAGACAATCGCCGATTCCACCTTCATTCGCGCGCATCTGGAAGCCAAATACGGTTTCGATTTCGATGCCCCGCTCAGCCTGCAGGCGCGTGCACAGGCCTGGGCGTTCGAGCGGATGATCGAACACCACGTCTATTGGGCGCTGGTCGGCGCGCGCTGGGTCGATGGCGACAATTTTGCCAAGGGACCCTCGCATTTCTTCGACAGCGCGCCGCTGCACCTGCGCGAAAAACTGCGCGAGGACGCCCAGTTCCGCGTCGCCGAGAATTATCTGCTCAGCGGCCTCGGTCGTCACGCGCCCGAAGAGGACGTCGATCTCGCCGTGCGCTCGCTGTTTGCGTTGTCGGTGCAGCTTGGCGACAAGCCCTTTCTGATGGGTGAAACGCCCTGCGGCATGGACGCCACCGCCTTCGGCGCGCTCGCCGGAATCCTGACGCCGTTCTTCGAATCTCCGCTGCGGCGGCGGACCGAGCAGTTCGCCAACCTCACCACCTATGTCGACCGGATGATGCTGCTGTACTACCCGGAATTCGCCTGGGCGCCGGTGCAGCAAGAGCAAGCCGCCTGATTACGGCATCGCCGGCGCGGGCTGGCCCTTCAATGCCGCCAGCTCCGCTTCGAGTTCGGCGATACGGGCATCGCGCAAGGCAAGCGCCTGCGCGACGTCAGCGGCGTCGAACTTCTGCGGGATATGCTGCGGGCAATTGGTGTCCCACGCTGCGACCCGAAACAGGATCACTTGCTCCGGGCGCGCCTTGTAGCCCTTCGGCATCAGTGCGTCGGTCAAGGCTGCATCGTCTTCCACCACGCGCGCCTCGCCCCAGATCTTCACGCGGCGGCGATGGGTGTAGTCCATCACGAAAATATGCGCCTTCGGATTCTCCGACAGATTGCCTTGCGTGATGTACTGCCGGTTGCCGCTGTAATCGGCAAACGCGATCGTGTTCTTGTCGAGAATCTTGATGAAGCCCTTCGGCCCGCCGCGGTGTTGGATATAGGGCTGGCCGTCCGCGGCAGCCGTCGCGAGGTAGAAGCTGTTGGTCTCGGCGAGGAAGCCGGCGAGATTTTCGTCGATCTCGGTGCGCCAGCCGCCGCGCGCCTCGACATTTGCATAGGCCTCGCGCGAGCCCTTGCGGGTCTGGATCGCCTTCACCGCCGGGGTAAAGGCGACGTCGCTGGAATAGGTGTGAACGTCAGACATCTGAGCCTCCCGTGGGGCGCCAAAACGGTCATCCTTACGCTTCAAGATGGATGTTCAAATAACTAAAACAATCTTTGGAATTGACACTTCACTATTGCGGATTATGCAATAGTTGAATGGACCGGATCGATGCCATGCAGGCTTTTGTCGCCGTGGCCGACCTGCAGGGTTTTGCCCCCGCGGCCCGGAAGCTCCGCCTGTCGCCGTCTGCTGTCACGCGGCTGATTGCGGCGCTGGAGGAGCGGCTCGGCGCGCGGTTGTTACAGCGAACCACACGGCAGGTGACGCTGACCGACGCCGGCGCGCGTTACCTGGAGCGCGCGCGGCGGATTTTGGCCGATATCGAGGAGGCCGAGGGCGCCATCGAGGGCGAGCGCACGCGGCCGGAGGGGCAGCTCGTCATCTCGGCGCCGGTCGGCTTCGGCCGGCTGCACGTCGGCGCAATCGTGACCGCCTACCTGAAGCGTTATGGCGATGTCGCCGTCGACCTCCGCCTGTCGGACCGCATGGTCAACCTCGTCGAGGACGGTGTCGATCTCGCGGTCCGGATCGGCCATCTCCCCGACTCGACGCTGGTGGCGCGCCATGTCGGCGAGATGCGGCGGATCGTGGTGGCCTCGCCCGGATACCTCAAAGCACGCGGTGAGCCGGGGCGGCCAGGGGAGGTTCCCTCGCATGACACCATTCAGTTCGGCGCCATGACGGCGGCGCTCGACTGGCGCTTCGTCGAGGACGGCCGCGAGATCCGCGTCGCCAGCACGCCGCGCTTCGCCACCAACAGTTCGGACGCCGCGATCCAATATGCGGAAGCGGACGGCGGACTGACGCGGGTGATGGCCTATCAGGCCGCCGAATCGCTGAAAGCGGGGCGGCTCAGGATCGTATTGGCGTCGTTCGAACAGCCGGCGATGCCGATCCAGATCGTCTATCCGACGTCGCGGCTCTTGTCGGCCAAGGTGCGTACGTTCATCGATCTCGTGACCGAGATGGCCGACTGGCATTTTGGCTAGCTCACCGGTTCCTTCTTCGGCACCACGCGAAACGTCGCGTTGGCCCGCGCGATCACGACACCGTCGGCCTTGATCAAACTCTGCGCAAAACAGATCGTCTTGCCGGTCTTGACGACATCGCTCTCGACCGCGAGCCATTGCCCGACCTCGGCGGTCCCGACGAAATCGACCGCGAGCCCGATCGTCACCAGCGACGACACCCCGCCCATCACATGGGCGCAGCTATGGCCCATGGCGCCGTCGGCAAGCGCGGCAATCAAGCCGCCATGGATCATGCCGCGGCCGTTGGTGTGCGGCTTTGCCAGCCGCAGCCCGAGGATCACGGCTTTGTCGGTCCGCTTTGAATACAGCGGCTCCCAGGGATCGGTCAGCGGGCTCTTGCGGGTGTGGCGCTCAAAACCTTCGGGGATGTCGGGTGCGGTCATGTGCGGCTCGCGGGTTGACGATGTTTCTCGTCATTGAACGCTATCGGAGTGTGCCGCGCATCACCTACAAAGTTTTAAACGGGATTTGGGCGAGTGTTTGAAATGGGATGACGGTGGCACGCTAAGCGCGAAGACTTCGCAGGGTGGGCAAAGCGAAGCGTGCCCACCATTCTTGCGGAGTGCTTGATGGTGGGCACGGCGCAAACGCGCCTTTGCCCACCATACAGGTTCAAAACGGCAGCCCCACATAATTCTCCGACAGCGAAGCCGAGGCCGCCTTCGAACTGACGACATATTCCAGCTCCGCAAGCTGAATGCGCGTGCCGAATTCGCCCTCGTCGGGGAATTTGTGCAGCATCGAGGTCATCCACCAGGAGAAGCGTACCGCCTTCCAGACCCGCGCCAGCGCTTTCGCCGAATAGCCATCGACGCCGGCGGAGGACTTCTCGTCGTAATACTCGCGAAACGCCTGCGAGAGGTAATGCACGTCGCTGGCGGCGAGGTTCAGCCCCTTGGCGCCGGTCGGTGGCACGATGTGGGAGGCGTCGCCGGCCAAAAACATCCGGCCGAACCGCATCGGCTCGGCGACGAAGCTGCGCAGCGGCGCGATGCTCTTTTCGATCGAAGGGCCGGTGACGAGTTCATCCGCCGCCTTCTGGTCGATCCGGCGCTTCAGTTCGTCCCAGAACCGCTCGTCCGACCACTGGTCGATATGATCGTCGAGCGGACACTGCACGTAATAGCGGCTGCGGCGCGTCGAGCGCATGGTGCAGAGCGCAAATCCGCGTGCGTGGTTGGAATAGATCAGCTCAGAGCTGACCGGCGGGGTCTCCGACAGGATGCCGAGCCAGCCGAACGGATAGATCCGCTCATAGGTCTGGATCGCCGACGGTTTTACGCTGGCGCGGCTGACGCCGTGAAAGCCGTCGCACCCGGCGATGAAGTCGCATTCGATCTCGTGCGTGAGGCCGTCCTTGACATAGGTGACGCGCGGGCGGTCGGTATCGAAATCGAGCGGTTTGACGTCGGCGGCCTGGTAGACCGTGGTGAGGCCGGCCGCCTTGCGGGCGTTCATCAAGTCCAGCGTTACTTCCGTCTGGCCGTAGATCATGACCGTCTTGCCGGTGGCGGCGTGCATGTCGATGCGGTGGCGGGCGCCGCCGAACGCGAGCTCCACGCCATGGTGGACCAGCCCCTCGCGATGGGCGCGCGCGCCGGCGCCGACCTCGTCGAGCAGCGCCACCGTGCCTTCTTCGAGCAGGCCGGCGCGGATCCGGCCGAGCACATATTCGCCCGTCTGGCGCTCGAGAATGATGTTTTCGATGCCGTAAAGGTGTAATAGTTGCCCAAGCAACAATCCTGCCGGACCTGCGCCTATGATTGCTACTTTTGTCCTCAATCCTGGCTCCCCGATTGCTGTAGTCTGCAGGTCGGTTGCCCGCGGACTTGCCCCGATAATTATATCATATAACGTTTTTGGCAAACACGTTGGCGCAAAAACCTTGAAGCGCCGTTCGCCGCACCGCAAAACGGTGCGGCCGGATGTCCGCCTTGAAAAAGCGGGCTAGCTAGATAACATGTTAAATAACGAGGCCGCTTACTAAAGGCCTGTCATGCCAGGGGAGAGAATGTTCATGAGAAAAGCGTTGTTGGCGCTGCTGCTCGCAGCAGGTGTGACGCCTGCGTTGGCGCAGGAAAAAAACTTCGAGCTGAAGATTTCGCACTGGGTGCCGGCCACGCATTCGCTGCAGAAGGCGCTGGAGGACTGGGCGGCCGCGGTCGAAAAGGATTCCGGCGGCACTATCAAGTCCAAGGTGTTTCCGGCGCAGCAGCTCGGCAAGGCATTCGACCATTACGACATGGCGCGCGATGGCATCGCCGACGTCACCTACGTCAATCCGGGTTACCAGCCGGGCCGTTTCCCGATCATCGGCGCCGGCGAATTGCCGTTCCTGATGTCGGAAGCCAAGGGCGGCTCGATGGCGCTCGATGCGTGGTATCGCAAATATGCCGAGAAGGAGATGAAGGACGTCAAGTTCTGTCTCGCCTTCGTCCATTCGCCCTCGTCGTTTCATTCGCGGACCAAGAAGATCGTCGTGCCCGACGACATCAAGGGCATGAAGATCCGTCCCGCCCATGCCACCATGGCCAATTTCGTGACCCAGCTCGGCGGCACCAACGTGCAGTCGTCCGCGCCTGAGGTCCGCGACATCATCGAGCGCGGTGTCGCCGACGCCGTTACCTTTCCGTGGGGCTCGCTGCTGCTGTTCGGCATCGACAAGGTGACAAAGTACGACATGGAGGCGCCGCTCTATGTCACGACCTTCGCCTTCGTGATCAATAAGGACAAATACAACCAGATGTCCGACAAGCAGAAGAAGGCGATCGACAATAACTGCAACACCGAGACCGCCGGCAAGGTCGGCGAATACTGGGGCAAGATGGAGGACGCCGGGATCGATAAGATCAAGGCGGAGTCCAGCCACGAGGTCTACAAGCTCACGCCCGAGCAGATCGGACTTTGGAAGAAGGCGGCCGAACCGCTGGTCAAGACCTGGGCTGAGGGCGTCAAGAAGAAGGGCGACGCCGATCCGGACGCGGCGCTGGCCGAGCTCAAGGCCTCGCTCACCAAGTACAACGCGCTCGCGCAGTAGAACGCGTAAACATCTCTCCGGCGGCAGGAATCTCCTGCCGCCGTTTCCTCCCTGCCATCGCCAGCCCCTCGGAGCCGCCATGAGTCGCGCGTGGATGGACCGATTCATCGACACGATCGAATGGATCGCAGCCGCCTTTGTCGGCATCGTTGCGCTGAACATTTTCCTGGCCGTGATCCTGCGCAACACGCTCAGCTACAACATTCCGGACTCGTTCGATATCGGGCGCATGCTGCTCGGCATTTTGATTTTCTGGGGAATTGCCGCCACCAGCTATCGCGGCGGCCACATCACCGTCGATCTGGTCTGGGCCAATGTCGGCCCGAAATACAAGCGCATGATCGACGTGTTCGCCACGCTGGTGCTGCTGTTCGTGGTGTCGGTGCAGACCTGGACGCTGTTCGACAAGGTGCGCGGCACCTATAACGACAACGTCCTCACCTTCGACATGCACATGCCGACCTGGCCGTTCTTTGCCGTTGCCTGGGCCGGCGATGGCGCTGCGGTGCTGCTGATCGCGATCCGCACCTATCGCCTGATCTTCCATCCGGAAGAGATGCAGGAAGAACCCAAGATCAAGGCCGTGGAGTAGGCGATGAGCACAGACGCGGTCGCCGTCCTGGGATTTGTTGCGCTGTTTGCGCTGATGCTGCTGCGCGTGCCCGTGGGCATGGCGATGGGGCTCGTCGGTGTCTGCGGTTTTGGTTACCTCGTCGGCTTCACGCCGGCGCTGAAACTGGTCGGCCAGACCTCGATGCGCACGGTGACCGACTACACTTTTGGCGTCATCCCGATGTTCCTGCTGATGGGCACCTTCGTCAGCAATTCCGGCATGAGTCAGGAGCTGTTCCGCGCCGCCAACGGCTTTGTCGGTCATCTGCGCGGCGGGCTCGGCATTGCCACCGTCGGCGCCTGCGGCGGCTTTGCCGCGATCTGCGGCTCGTCGGTCGCGACCGCCGCAACCTTCTCGGCCGTGGCCTATCCGGAAATGCGCCGCTTCGGCTATCCGCAATCCTTCGCCACCGGCGTGATCGCGGCCGGTGGCACGCTGGGCGCCATGCTGCCGCCGTCCACGGTGCTTGCGGTCTACGGCATCATCACCGAGCAGGACATCGGAAAACTGTTCATCGCCGGCATTATTCCCGGCATACTCGCGATGACCATGTACATGCTGACCATCGCGCTGATCGGCTGGTTTCGGCCTGATTTCCTGCCGAGGGGTACGCCGATCCCGTGGCGCGAGCGCTTTGCGGGCCTGAAGAGCATCTGGGCCCCGGTACTGCTGTTCATCTTCGTCATTGGCGGACTTTACGGCTTGCCGTTTCTGCCGCGCTTTACGCCGACCGAGGCCGGCGGCGTTGGCGCCACCGGCGCGTTCCTGATTGGCCTGCTCACCGGACGGCTGAACAAGGAAAAGATCCTCGCGTCGCTCTTGCAAGCCACCCGCACGGCGGCTGCCGTCTTCACCGTGCTGATCGGCGCGCTGATCTTCGGCTATTTTCTGACGGTGACGCAGACCCCGCAGAAGGTCACGGAACTTCTCACCGGCCTTGGGCTCGGTCCCTACGGCATTCTTGCTCTCATCATGGTGATGTATCTGGTGCTGGGCTGCCTGATGGACGCCATGGCCATGATCATCCTCACCGTGCCGATCATCTTCCCGGTCATCACCCATCTCGGCTTCGACCCGATCTGGTTCGGCATCATCATCGTCATGACGGTCGAACTCGGCCTGATCCATCCGCCCGTCGGCATGAACGTCTTTGTCATCAAGAGCGTCGTGAAAGACGTGTCATTCTCGACGATCTTCCGCGGCGTGATCCCGTTCGTCGTGACTGACCTGATCCGGCTGGTGATCCTGATCGCATTTCCGATGCTGGCGCTTTGGCTGCCGACCCGCATGGCGGGATAGGGTTTGCGCCATGACCCCGCAGCTTTCGACCAAATACGTCTTCACCATCACCGTGCGGATCGGCGAGGTAACCTCGGCGGGTGATATCGGCACGGGCGTGCGCCGGATCATTCCGATAACAGGCGGCGAGGTGAAGGGCGAGGGGATCAACGGCAAGGTCTGCGCCTTCGGCGCCGACTTCCAGATAATCCGCCCGAACGAGCTGATCGAGCTGGAAGCCAAATACGCCTTCGAGACCGACGATGGCGCGGTCATCTATGTCGAGAACAAGGGCCTGCGCTTCGGCCCGGTCGACTTGTTGCAGAAACTCAAGCGCGGCGAGCCGGTCGATCCCAAACTGATCTATTGCCGCACCGTGCCGAAATTCGAGACCGGGGCTGCAAAATACCGCTGGCTGATGGAAAACCTCTTCATCGGCTCCGCCGCCCGCCACGCCGACCGCGTCGTGATCGACGTCCATCAGGTGCTGTGACGCTTTCTTACCCTCCCCTGGAGGGGGAGGGTCGGCTCACATTGAGCGCAGCGAAAATGTGAGACGGGGAGGGGTGATCTCTCAACTCGGGCGCTGTTGGATGTGGAAAGACCGTCACCCCACCCCGCTACGCATTCCGCTTCGCTACATGCGTAGCGACCCTCCCCCTCCAGGGGAGGGTGAGCAGCTGCGCCGTATTGACTCTCGCCAAGATCGTTATAAAATATAACTATTCTGCACAGGAAGTAATATACGCCCATGGGAAACGCCACCACCGCCGCTGCGGGTCAATCCGACCTGCTCAAGATCGAGCAGACGGGCGCGGTGTTGACCGTGGGCCTCAACCGCCCGGCCAAGCGCAATGCGCTGAACGACGGCATCATCCTCGCGATCCAGGATTGCTTCACCAATCTTCCAGAGGGGACAGGCGCCGTGGTCATCCATGGCGTCGGCGATCATTTCTCCTCCGGCCTCGATCTGTCCGAACTGACCGAGCATGACGCGACCGAGGGCCTGCGGCACTCGCAGATGTGGCACCGGGTGTTCGATCGCATCCAGTATAGCCGCGTCCCCGTGATCGCGGCGCTGAAGGGCGCGGTGATCGGCGGCGGCCTGGAACTGGCCTGCGCGGCACATATCCGCGTCGCCGAACCATCAGCCTATTTCGCGCTGCCCGAGGGCCAGCGCGGCATTTTCGTCGGCGGCGGCGGATCGGTACGGCTGCCGCGGCTGATCGGCGTGGCGCGGATGATCGACATGATGCTCACCGGCCGGGTCTATTCGGCCACCGAAGGCTCGGCCTATGGTTTCTCGCAATATCTCACCGAAGCCGGCGGCGCGCTGCCGAAGGCGCTGGAACTTGCGGAGCGCGTGGCTGCGAACGCGCCGCTGACCAATTTCGCCGTGCTGCAGGCATTGCCGATGATCGCAGAGGCCAATCCGCAGACCGGCCTCTTGATGGAATCCCTGATGGCGACGGTGGCGCAGAGCGACAAAGAGGCAAAGCGCCGTATTCGCGCGTTTCTCGACCACAAGACCGCAAAGGTGAAGCCGACCTGACATGAGCGCCACGCCCAGCATGTCCGCCTCGACCGATTCAGCCGCGCGCGCAAATCATCCGCTGCGCCCGATCTCATTCGGCACGCCCGCGGTGCATGTCGAGCGCCGCGACGACGGCACCATCTATCTGCGCCCGAAAGCGCAACTGCTCGACTATCCCGTGCGCATCACCGATCGCCTGCATCATTGGGTTAAAGCCGCGCCCGATCGGGTCTTCATGGCGGAGCGGAACGCGACGCGGGGCTGGCGGCAGATCACCTATGCGGAACTGCTCGCCTCCTCGCGGCACATCGCGTCCGCGCTGCTGGCGCGCGGCCTCTCAGTCGAGAAGCCGGTCGTCATTCTCTCCGGCAACTCGATCGATCATGTGCTGATCGCGTTCGGCGCGCTCTATGCCGGCATTCCCTTCTGCCCGGTATCGCCGGCCTATTCGCTGGTGTCGCGGGACTACGGCAAGCTCGGCTATCTGATGAAGCTGTTGACGCCCGGCCTCGTCTTCGCCGACGACGCCACGAAATTCGCCGATGCGCTGGCCGCCAACGTTTCCTTCGGCACTGAGATCGCGGCCTCGCGCGGCGCCGTGCCCGGCCGCGACGTCACCACGCTGGCGGATCTGATGGCAACGCCGCTGCACCCGCGCCTCGATGCCGTGCATGAAGCTATCGGCCCGGAGACGATCGCCAAATTCCTGCTGACGTCGGGCTCGACGGGTAACCCGAAGGCGGTCATCAACACGCAGCGCATGATCTGCGCCAACCAGGTGATGCTGCGCGAGACGCTGGCGTTCCTGAAGGACGAGCCGCCGGTTATCGTCGACTGGCTGCCGTGGAATCACACCTTCGGCGGCAATCACAATATCGGGCTGACGCTGTACAATGGCGGCTCGATGTATCTCGACGAGGGCAAGCCGATGCCCGGCGGCATCGAGGAGACCGTGCGAAATCTGCAGGAGATTTCGCCGACGGTCTATTTCAACGTGCCCAAGGGCTATGAATCGCTGCTGCCCTATCTGCGCGACGATGGGGCCTTGCGGAAGAAATTCTTTGCTCGCCTGCATGCGATGTTCTTCTCGGGCGCCGCGCTGTCGGCCTTCGTCTGGAACAGCCTGGACGAACTTTCGGTCCGCGAAACCGGTTATCGCGTGCCGATGCTGACCGGCCTCGGCGCCACCGAAACCGCGCCGTTTTTTATGTCGGTCAATCCGCTCACCAGCCGCTCCGGCCATGTCGGGCTGCCGGTGCTGGGCAATGACGCGAAGCTCGTGCCCAACAACGGCAAGCTGGAAGTTCGCGCCAAGGGCCCGAACGTGATGCCCGGCTACTGGCGTCAGCCTGATATGACCGCAAAGGCCTTCGACGAGGAAGGCTTCTACAAAATGGGCGATGCGCTGAAGCCGGTCGACCCCGATAATTTCGATGCCGGGTTCGATTTCGACGGCCGTACCGGTGAAGACTTCAAGCTCGCCAGCGGGACCTGGGTCAGCGTTGGGCCGTTGCGCGCGCGCTTCGTTGCGGCCTGTGCACCCCTGGTGCGTGACGTCGTCATTGCCGGCATCAACCGCGACGAAATATCGGCGCTGGTGGTGCTCGACCTCGACGGTTGCCGCCTGATCAATCCGACGCTTCCGCCTGACGACATTGCCACTGCTGCGTCCGACCCACTGATCGTTGCGGCCTTCCGCGAACGCTTCCAGCAGCTGGCGGCTGGCGCCACGGGGTCGTCGACCCGGATCACGCGCGCGGTGCTGCTTGATACGCCACTGTCGATCGATCGAGGCGAGGTCACCGACAAGGGTTCGATCAACCAGCGCGCGGTGCTCGAAAATCGCAGCGCGCTGATTGAGGAGATTTATTCGCCCGCGCCGCCGGCGCAGGTGATTACGCTGTAGCCGAATTCGAACAAGAGTTTGTCAGGGAGAATATCATGCAGTTGAAGGATCAGGCCGCCATCGTGACCGGTGGCGCATCGGGATTGGGCGCCGCGACCGCGCGCCGGCTCGCGGCGCAGGGCGCCAAAGTCGCCGTCTGCGATCTCAACGCCGCGCTCGCCGAAACCGTCGCCGCCGAGATCGGCGGCACAGCCGTGATCTGCGACGTCTCCGATGCGGCCTCGGCGGAAGCCGCGATCGCCAAGGCCGCGGCGGCACACGGCCCGGCGCGCGTGCTGGTGAATTGCGCCGGCATCGGCGTTGCCAAGCGCGTGATTGGCAAGGAAGGTCCGATGGCGCTCGGCGATTTCGACAAGGTGATCAAGGTCAATTTGATCGGCTCCTTCAACATGCTGCGGCTGGCGACATCAGGCATGTCGAAACTGGAGCCGCTTGCAACCGGCGAGCGCGGCGTGGTGATTTCCACGGCTTCCGTCGCGGCCTATGACGGCCAGATCGGGCAGTCGGCCTACTCGGCCTCGAAGGGCGGCATCGTCGCCATGACGCTGCCGATCGCGCGTGAGCTGGCGCAGTTCGGCATTCGCGTGCTGACGATCGCGCCGGGCCTGTTCCTCACGCCGCTGCTCGCCAATCTGCCGCAGGAGGCGCAGGACTCGCTTGCCGCCTCGATCCCGTTCCCGCGCCGGCTCGGTCAAGCCGACGAGTTTGCCTCGCTGGCGCTGCATATGATCGACAATCCTTACTTGAACGGCGAAGTGGTGCGGCTCGATGCCGCGCTTCGCATGGCGCCGCGCTAGGATATTTCATCCCATGTTCGTCAACCGGCGCGACGTGCAGATCCAGTGGGGCGACTGCGACCCCGCCAACATCGTTTACTATCCGCGCTATTTCGCGATGTTCGACGATTCGACGTCGATCATGTTCGAAGCGGCTGGTTATTCGAAGCAGGACCTCATCCACAAATATGGCCTGGTCGGCATCCCCATGGTCGACACGCGGGCGAAATTCCACATCCCCTCGACCCATGGCGACTGGATCAGAATCGAAAGCCGGATCGAGAGCTTCAAGCGATCCTCTTTCGAGGTGGTCCACAACGTGTTCAAGGCCGAGGCGTTGGCGATCGAGGCGTTCGAGACCCGCGTGCTGGTCGGCAAGCATCCGGACGACCCCGCGAAGCTGAAATCGGCGCCGATGCCGCAGGAGATCATCGAGCGGTTCATGCGGGGCTGACTCAGGCCTGCGCATGACCTAAAGAAGGGGCTGAATAGCCCACGAGATTTTGCTTAAAACGATAAATAGATAATCCAGGGAGGAATGAATGAATAAGACTTTTCTGTCCGCTGCTTCCGTCGCGGCGGCGCTTGCTCTGACGGGCTTGCCGGCGATGGCGCAAACCAACGAGATCGTAGTCGGCATTTCCATCACCACGACCGGCCCTGCGGCGGCGCTCGGCATTCCCGAACGCAACTCGCTCGACTTCGTGCCGAAGGAAATCGGCGGCGTGCCGATCAAGATCATCACGCTCGACGACGGCGGCGATCCGACCACGGCGACAACAAACACGCGGCGCTTCGTCACCGAGTCCAAGGCCGACATCATCATGGGCTCCTCGACGACGCCTTCGACGGTCGCGGTCGCAACCGTGGCGAACGAGGCGGGAATTCCGCATATCGGTCTCGCGCCGTTCCCGATCAACGAGGCGCGCATCAAGTGGTCGGTCGCCATGCCGCAGCCGATCCCGATCATGGGCAAGGTGCTGTACGAGCACATGAAGGCGCACGGCATCAAGTCCGTCGGCTATATCGGCTACTCCGATTCCTACGGCGATCTCTGGTTCAACGACTTCAAGGCCCAGGCTATACCGATGGGCATGACGCTCGCCACCGAGGAGCGTTTTGCGCGGCCGGATACGTCGGTCGCAGGACAGGTTCTGAAACTCCTCGCCGCCAATCCGGACGCGATTCTCGTCGGCGCCTCCGGCACCGCCGCGGCGCTGCCGCAGACCACGCTGCGCGAGCGCGGCTACAAGGGCCTGATCTACCAGACCCACGGCGCTGCCAGCATGGACTTCATCCGCATCGCGGGTCCCGCGGCCGAAGGCGTGATCATGGCGTCGGGTCCGGTGATGTCGCCGGAGACGCAACCCGACACCGCGCTGACCAAGAAGCCGGGCCTCGCGCTCAACACCGCCTATGAAGCCAAGTATGGCGCCAACAGCCGCAGCCAGTTCGCCGGCCATTCCTACGACGCCTTCGAGGTGCTCAAGCGCGTGGTGCCGGTGGCGCTGAAGACGGCAAAACCGGGAACGCCGGAATTCCGCGAGGCGATCCGCCTGGCACTGATGTCCGAGAAGGAAATCGCCGCCAGCCAGGGTGTCTACAACTTCACCGAAAAGGATCGCTACGGCCTCGACGACCGCTCGCGCATCATTTTGACGGTGAAGGACGGAAAATACGTCCCGGCGAAGTGAGGGCGCGCGGTCTGTAGGGTGGGCAAAGCGACGCGTGCCCACCATAGATCGGCGAACATGAAAGATGGTGGGCACGGCGCAAGTGCGCCTTTGCCCACCCTACGTTTTTCCTAACCCCCCGTGGAAGCGACCAGCAGCGACGGCGTCGGCTGCGAACGGGCCTCGTCGACGCATCTGCGCATCGTCAGCGCCTGCTCGGCGACATGGTCGAGCAGCCATCGCTCGAACGCTTCGGGCGACATCGCAGGCGCGTAGAGATATCCCTGCACGACGTCGCATCCGAGCCCGGCCAGCAGCTTGCGTTGTCCCTCGGTTTCGACGCCCTCGGCGACCACGGCCATTTTCAGGCTCTGGCCGACACGGACAACGGCGGTCGCGATCGCAAGCGCGCTGGCATCACGCTCGATGTTGCGCATAAAACTGCGGTCGATCTTCAATTCGCGGATCGGCAAGTGCGCCAGCCGGCTCAGGCTTGAATAACCGGTTCCGAAATCGTCCAGCGACAGGCCGACGCCGAGCTTGCGGATCGCATTCATGGTGTCGATCGCGGCAGAACGCTCGTTCACGAGCACGCCTTCGGTGATCTCGAGCATCAATGTCTGGGGTGGGAGGTCGTTGGCTGCGAGGGTCTCCGCCACCACGGCGGCAAGCTTCGCATTCTGGAAATTGAGCGGCGACAGGTTGACCGCCACGCAGGGGACGTCCAGTCCGGCTTGGCGCCACGCGGCCATTTGCCGGCACGCCTCGCGGATCGACCACAGGCCGATCTGCTCGATCAGGCCGACTTCCTCGGCCAGCGGAATGAATTTCGAAGGCGGGACTTCGCCAAGATCAGGATCGTGCCAGCGGGACAGCGCTTCGACGCCGTAGAGGGCGCCATCGACGGTTCGGGTCTGCGGTTGATAGACGAGCCTCAACCGGTCATTGGCGATGGCCTGGCGGAGTGCCGCGCTGAAGACGAGCCGCTGCTCGGCAAGCCGGTTCATGTCGGCGCTGAAGAAGCGGTGGGTGGAGCGGCCCGCCTGCTTGGCCTTGTACATCGCCGCATCCGCCTGCTGTATCAGCGTATCGATATCGGTAGCGTTGTCGGGATAGATGCTGATGCCCATGCTGGCGGAAATCGGCACCTGCCTGTTATCGATCCATAGCGGCGACGTCAGCGCTTCGGTGATGTTGGAGGCGACCAGCGAGGCGCGGGCCGGATCGCAATTCGGTAGCGCGATGACGAACTCGTCGCCGCTCAGGCGTCCCAGCAGGTCGGACGGCTGGATACGGGCGCGCAGCCGTTTTGTAAATTCGATCAGCAGGGCGTCGCCCGCCGAATGTCCGAGCGTGTCGTTGACGTCCTTGAAGTGATCGAGATCCAGGAACACCAGCGCGAGCTGCTTCTGTGGCGCGCAGTCTTCGATGGCCTGGTTGATCAGCTCACGCAACTGCGCACGGTTCGGCAGCCCGGTCAGCATGTCATGGTAGGCGAGCCGGGCGATCTGGGCGCGGGCTTCCTTTCGCTCGATCGCCAGCGCGCCGAGGTGAACGCAGGCGTCGACGATCCGCTGATGCCAGCGGCTCGGCGCGCGACATTCCCTGAAATAGAAGGCGAAGGTGCCAATCACGCGGCCGTCCTTGGCCTTGATCGGCGTCGACCAGCAGGCCTTCAGGCCGACCTCGAGCGGCCGTGTCTTGTACGGCTGCCAGCGCGGATCGGTGTCGATATCTTCGGCCAGTATAGGCTTGCCAAAATACGCCGCCGACCCGCACGAGCCGACAGCCGGACCAATGGCGATGCCTTCAAGCGCGCGTGAGTAATCTTCAGGCAGGCTCGGTCCACCCAGCGGATGCACCAGGCCGTCGGAATCGACGTGCAGCACCGAAGCCACGACATCAGGTGCAATGGCTTCAACGCGCCGGCAAAGCTGGTCGGCAATCTCGGTGATCGGGAGTTCGTCGGCCAACGCGCTCATGATCAATTGCTGCAGCGACCGCAACTGCTTGTTCTCGGAGATATCGGTCAACAGGGCGAAGATGTACTTGACGCGCCCGCGGGCGCTGCGGAACGGCTTGACCATGGCCGAGACCCAGACTTCATCGCCGTTCTTGTCGTAGGCCAGGATTTCGTCTTCAGTGCCGCACTCATCGTAGATTCGGCGGCGTAGCTTCGGCAGCGTCTTGCGATTGGTGAAGCGGCCGGCAAGCAACTGGCTCGCCTGCCGTCCTTGTGCTTCTTCAGGTGAGTATCCGAACATTCCGGAGAACGCGGCGTTGGTATAGACGACCTGCAGCTTGCGGTCGGTGACGACGACCGCGCGATTGGTCTTGTCGGCCACCAGGTTGAGCAGCGCGATCCTCTCGCGTCGTTCGACCTCGGCGGTGATGTCACGAACGAAGACCATGTGGTTAGCTCGGCCCCCGATCTCGACACGCGACACCGATAGCTGAGCCCGGATCCGGCTGCCGTCGTTGCGCCGGATCGTGATCTCGGAATCGGCGCCATTTTGCAGGTCATTGAAGCCGAGGCAGCGTGCATCGCAGCCGAGAATCTCCGTGCGCGGCACGCCCCAGATCAATTCGGCCGCGGCGTTGAAATGGCTTACATGCATGTCGCCGTCGATGATGACGACAGCCTGGCTCGCCTGCTCGAGCGCCGCCAGCAGGAATTCGGGAGTGTCGACCGTAGGGCAATCGGAGGCGCGCATCGTCTGACCTTGTAACCCGGCAGCCATCGTCGACGCCCGGCGTCGGACGGAAAATGGTTGCTGCATCGCAAGGTTAGAAGGCCGCGCGAGATCAGGAAGTTGTGCAACTCACAACGAGCAGGTTGGAACTCGCATCATGATTAAGGCTTCGTTAATAGGGGCCGGCGCGAAATCCGCCTTCGGGAGCCCACATGGCGGGGCCTTAACGCGGACCTCGTCCAGGTCGAAAATGATCCATGGGCGAAAATATCCGGCCATGATCCGTTTGGTGGTAACCGGTCAGACTTGCTGCGCAAAACGATCCGTCGCTTTGATCAGGGCATCAAGAATGCCTGGTTCATCGTAGGAGTGGCCGGCGCCCTCGATCAGATGAAAGTCGGCTTGAGGCCAGGCCTTGTGTAACTGATACGCATAGCGTGCCGGACATGGCATGTCGTAACGGCCATGCACAATCGCGCCTTTCCATGCAGCTATCGTCGTCGAGATAGACGTGCAGCGGATGCAGAAAGACCCGGCATCGCTGCCTGGCCTTTCTTATTGTTGTGCTCTGAATGGTTGGACTTAGAAGTCCATGCCGCCCATACCACCCATGCCGCCGCCACCCGCAGGCATACCGGCGCCGCCCTGGTTTTTCTTCGGCACTTCGGCCACCATGGCTTCCGTGGTGACCAGGAGCGCGGCAACCGAGGCTGCATTCTGGATCGCCACGCGAACGACCTTGGTCGGGTCGATGATGCCCTTCGAGATCAGGTTGACATATTCGCCGGTCTGCGAGTCGAAGCCGTAGGCATACTGGTCCTTTTCGAGGATCTTGCCGAGGATGACGGAACCGTCTTCGCCTGCGTTGATCGCGATCTGGCGGGCCGGCCAAGATAGCGCCTTGCGCACGATCTCGACACCGGTCTTCTGGTCGTCGTTCTTGGTGCGCAGGCCCTTGAGATGCAGGGAGGCACGGAGCAGGGCGACGCCGCCGCCCGGCACGATGCCTTCCTCAACCGCAGCACGGGTCGCATGCATCGCATCATCCACGCGATCCTTACGCTCCCTTACCTCGACCTCGGTCGCGCCACCGACGCGGATCACGGCTACGCCGCCCGCGAGCTTGGCCAGACGCTCCTGCAGCTTCTCACGGTCGTAGTCCGAGGTGGTTTCCTCGATCTGCGCCTTGATCTGGGCCACGCGGGCTTCGATGTCGGCCTTCTTGCCGGCCCCGCTGACGATGGTGGTGTTCTCCTTGTCGATCATCACCTTCTTGGCGCGGCCGAGCATCTGCAGGGTGACGTTCTCGAGCTTGATGCCAAGATCTTCCGAGATCGCCTGACCAGCGGTCAGAACCGCGATGTCCTGCAGCATGGCCTTGCGGCGATCGCCGAAGCCCGGAGCCTTGACGGCCGCGACCTTCAGGCCACCGCGCAGGCGGTTGACGACAAGGGTGGCGAGCGCTTCGCCTTCGACGTCTTCGGCGATAATCAGAAGCGGCTTGCCGCTCTGCACCACGGCTTCCAGCAGCGGCAGCAGTTCGTTCAGCGAGGAGAGCTTCTTCTCGTTGATCAGGACATAGGCGTCTTCCATCTCAACGCGCATCTTGTCGGCGTTGGTGATGAAGTAGGGCGAGATGTAGCCGCGGTCGAACTGCATGCCTTCGACGACTTCAAGCTCGGTCTGGAGCGACTTGGCTTCCTCGACCGTGATGACGCCCTCGTTGCCGACCTTCTTCATGGCGTCCGCCAGGAACTTGCCGATTTCGGCGTCGCCGTTGGCGGAGATGGTGCCGACCTGGGCGATTTCCTCGTTCGAGGTGACCTTCTTGGAGTTCTTCTCGAGGTCGGCGACCACGGCTTCCACCGCCATGTCGATACCGCGCTTCAGATCCATCGGGTTCATGCCGGCGGCAACCGACTTGGCGCCTTCACGGACGATCGCAGCCGCCAGCACGGTCGCGGTGGTGGTGCCGTCGCCGGCAGCGTCTGCCGACTTGGAGGCGACTTCGCGCACCATCTGCGCGCCCATGTTCTCGAACTTGTCCTCAAGCTCGATTTCCTTGGCGACGGTGACGCCGTCCTTGGTCATGCGGGGAGCGCCGAATGACTTATCGAGTACGACGTTGCGGCCCTTCGGACCGAGCGTCACCTTGACGGCATTGTGGAGAATGTCGACACCGCGCAGCATGCGGTCGCGGGCATCTACGCCGAATTTGACTTCCTTGGCTGACATGATGATCTCCGTATTTCCAGATCCCAAGGTCCACGCGATTGGGCGGATTCCTGCGGGATGAGATTTGGATTGCAGGGCCTCTTCCTTCGAGACGCCGGCTGCGCCGGCTCCTCAGGATGAGGGAACGGGCTTAAGCGCTTAAGCGGCCTTCTTCTTGGCTGCGGGAACGTCGGTGAGGACGCCCATGATGTCGCTTTCCTTCATGATCAGAAGTTCCTGACCATCGAGCTTGACCTCGGTGCCCGACCACTTGCCGAACAACACGCGGTCGCCGGCCTTTAGGTCGATCGGGATCAGCTTGCCGGCTTCGTCACGGCCGCCCGGACCAACGGCGATGATCTCGCCCTGCGAGGGCTTTTCCTTGGCACTGTCCGGAATGAGGATGCCGCCAGCGGTCTTGTCTTCGGCATCGATGCGTTTGACCACGACGCGGTCGTGGAGCGGACGGAACTTCATGCGATCCTCCATGGCTTTTGTGATTATTTCTGGATTGGCAGTCGCAATGAGCGAGTGCTAGCCGCCCCTGACATAAGCCTGTGACACTGTGGCGCAAGGGCTTCGGCCCACGATGTTTGACTGCGACTTGAGGAGGGCGACTGCTGGCAGGTGAAGTAACATGCTGCTAGCGCGCTGATTGCTATGACCTATTGAACGTTTTCGTTTTTGGCGAATTGAGGATCACGCATTACTCTTCAGTTGGGCTGGAGGCTGGCATGGTCGAGAAAGATACGGTTTCCAGGGATTTCAGGAAGCAGGTCTTAGGCTACGGACTGACAACAGCGGAAATCGTTTATCGCCGTCCGGATCGGCGCTGGTTGCTGCAAACTTACGTCTGGCAGGACTACGATATGTTTCCGGATTTCCCGGCGTTGAAGGATTTCCTCGCGTTCTGGGAAACAAGGCTCGAAGGTCCGCTGTTTGCGGTTACCATCGCGCACTCCAAACTGATCAAGCCTGCCGAACTACGCGCCGTGGACGGAGTCCTCCGGCTGCATTAACGCCGGCGCCACGAAAATCGCAAAGGCATTTGAACCGCCCTCCGGGTGCGACAACCGTAAAAGCGCATATGCATATGTTGGACGTGCTGCTTAGCGCGAGGGGGGTAACTGAAGGCAAAGGTCGCGATAATTAACAAGTGGTCCGCCACGTCCACACTTCCCATCCTCCATTCTTAAGCGCACGATGCGCTTCGGTCCATGCCCTCAGAGGAGGTAGCTATGGAACATCAATTTTTCATTCGCCGGCAAAACCTTAAGCTCTATCGCAGTCTCGTGGCTGCATCGGAAGCGGCGGCCGCGAAAGCTGACGCGCGGCAGGAGAAGCTTTTAAAGCTACTGGCAGAGGAAGTAGCGAGCGAACCGCCGCCCAGAAAGAGCTAAGGCGCTTGATGCCGGCATGAGTGGCTTAACCTGTCAAAAGCAATTAGCAGCGGCTACGGCGAATCCATCGCTAGTGGCAAGTTTGGTTTGCCGTCTTTCCGGACTCGGCAATTCCCTTCACGGCAATTGCCGAACATACAGGACATTGTTGGCGCCGTAATCGCGGACATTGCGATATCAATCAGGGGGCGCATTGCGGGCGCTAGCCCTTCAAGTATTACAAAATCCGCCGGTTCACTTCGACCCGCCTTACCTGGGCGGGTGCAAATCGCCTTGAAGCCAGCGTCCAAGGGACTTGGACTTCATAGGGTCTTCATACGCGGCAAGGGTCGCATGTGCGTGGTTGCAGATGGCGCATTCAAAGGTATGCAAGTCGACGCCCGGGCGTGCTGGCTCGATACTGACGAGCATCATCGGGGCCTTGCACTTCGGACAAGCGGGGCGCTCAATTGCAACGAATGGAATGACGGACGACAGGCGTTGAGACTGGGGCATGATGCTTCCCTCGAATAGGCGGGAGCGTAACACTCTCTGTCACCGGTAATGCCCAGGAGGCGGAGCGATGATTGTCTGAGTATGCGCCTCCAGGGAACTCAAAAGCGAGTTAATTCGCGGATATTTGGAAGGAAGATAAGCACGCACCACCCCATAGTCCGGGCCCGCCGGCTCACCCCCCGCGGGTTTTGGTTGCCTTCCACATCGGCATGAGGTTGTCTTAGGTCCTATCGGATATGGGAGACGATCAAGGTGGCAACTGGAACGGTGAAGTGGTTCAACGCGACAAAGGGCTATGGATTCATTCAGCCCGATAACGGCAGCAAGGATGTTTTCGTGCACATCTCCGCGGTCGAGAAAGCTGGGCTCAGCACACTCAATGAGGGTGCAAAGGTCAGCTATGAGGAAGTGCCCAACAAGGGGAAGACTTCGGCGGAGAATTTGAGGGTCGGGTGACTTCGGAAGGGCATGGCCCGCCGGCTCCCGTCGAAGGGGGCGCGCGGTTCGCTGCGCCGGGTTCGGACATCACGCGATTTCCAACTTGAGTCCGGAAATGCGCACCAAAGCGGACGTCCACCGATCACTCTGAACTTATGGGGTCACACCCCCTATATCCCACTCGCGCCCTCGTGCTGGAAGCCGAGATAGCTTGCCGCGACGCGCTGGTTGGACGCGATATCCCTTGCCGATCCGGACAGGATGAATTCGCCGAGCTCCATGACATAGGCGCGGTCGGCGATTTTGAGGGCGGCTTGCGCGTTCTGTTCGACCAGCAGCACCGAGACGCCAGCGGCGCGCAGTTCGCCGATGGTGCGGAAGATGTCGGCGACGATAATCGGCGCCAGCCCGAGGCTCGGTTCGTCCAGCATCAACAGTTTTGGCGCGCCCATCAACGCGCGGCCCATCGCCAGCATCTGCTGCTCGCCGCCCGACAGCGTGCCGGCCAGCTGCTTGCGCCGCTCCTTCAGCCGCGGAAACAGCGTATAGACGCGCTCGAACGATTTTGCTGCGGTAGCCTTCGGAATCCGGAAGGCGCCGAGCTCCAGATTGTCCTCGACGTTCATGGTGCCGAACAATTCGCGGTGCTCCGGCACCAGACACAGGCCCGCCGCGACGCGATCCTCGATGTCGAGCGGGGCCATGTCGGCGCCTGCAAAGGCGGTGGCGCCCTTGAGCGGCAGCACGCCCATGATGGCGTTCAAGAGCGTGGTCTTGCCGGCGCCGTTGGCGCCGATGATGGTGACGATCTCGTTGTCGGCGACGTCGAGCGAAACCGAACGCACGGCTTCGACCTTGCCGTAGGAAACATGGGCGTCGGAGACCGATAACAGCGCGCTCATGCGGTGGCTCCGAGATAGGCCTTGATCACATCGGGATTGGTCTTGATCTCAGCCGGCGTGCCCTCAGCGATCTTGGTGCCGAAATCGAGCACCACGATGCGGTCGGCGAGGTCCATCACAAAACCCATGTCGTGCTCGACCAGGAGCACCGACATGCCGCCGTCGCGCAATTGACGGAGGAGGGCAGCGAGCCGCTGCTTCTCCATATGGCGCAATCCCGCGGCCGGCTCGTCGAGCAGCAGCAGCAATGGATCGACGCACAGCGCGCGCGCAATTTCGACAATGCGCTGCTGGCCGAGCGACAGGCTTCCCGCCAACTGGTCGATCTGGTCGCCGAGGCCGACGCGCTCGATCTGGCGCGCGGCTTCTGCCAGCAGCTTTGCTTCATCGGCCCGGTCCAGCCGGAGCATGCTGGAAATTGCGCCGGCGTGCCCGCGCAGATGCGCGCCGATCGCGACGTTCTCCAGCACGGTCATGTCCGGCACCAGCTTGACGTGCTGGAAGGTGCGCGCGACGCCGAGTTTTACCACCTCCTGCGGCGGGGCGTTGTCGACCTTGCGGCCGAGCACCGAGATAGTGCCGCCGGTCGTGGTCAGCACGCCCGTGATCAGGTTGAAGGTCGTGCTCTTGCCGGCGCCGTTGGGACCGATCAGGGCTACGATCTCGCGGGCCTGGACGTCGAAGGAAACGTCGTTGACGGCAATCACGCCGCCGAACTGCTTGCGCGCTTTCTCGATCTGGAGCAGCGCGGCAGCAGAGGCCGGCGCGCGCTCGCGCTTGGCGAGGGGAAGCGACGTATCGGGTATCTTGCGGCCCGGCTTGAACGGCAGCCGCGCCATCAGCCACGGCCAGACGCCGGTCGGCGCCAGTTGCAGCAGGACGACCAGCAGGATGCCGAACACGATGGTCTCGAGCTGGCTCTGGCCGCCGAATACCAGCGGCAGATAGCTCTGCAGGATTTCTTTCAGGATCACCACAATGCCGGCGCCCAGCACCGCGCCCCAGACATAGCCGGCACCGCCGACGACCGCGATGAACAGATATTCGATGCCGGCCTGCGCGCCGAACGGCGTCGGATTGGCGGCGCGCTGGAAATGCGCATAGAGCCAGCCGGACAGGCCCGCCAGCACCGCCGCATAGATGAACACCAGAAGCTTGGCGCGCGGCGTCTGGACGCCAAACGCTTCGCCGGCGATGTGTCCGCGCCGCAGCGCGCGGATCGCGCGGCCGGTGCGGGAATCCAGCAGGTTCATGGTCAGCAATGCCGAGATCAATACCCCGATCCAGATAGCGAAATAGATGGTGCCGGGATCGAGCATCCGGAAGCTGCCGATCGAGAGCGGCGGAATGCCTGAGATGCCGTCATTGCGGCCGAGGAATTCCAGCTTGCTGAACAAATAAAACAGCCCGATGCCCCAAGCGATGGTGCCGAGCGGCAGATAGTGGCCGGACAGCCGCACCGTGACGATGCCGAGCAGGACGGCGGCGATGCCGCTGACGAGCAGCGAGAGCGGCAGCGTCAGCCACGGCGAGAAGCCATAGGCGGTGGTCAATACCGCCGTGGTGTAAGCGCCGAAGCCGCAGAACGCTGCCTGGCCGAATGAGGTGAGGCCGCCGACGCCGGTCAACAGCACGAGGCCCATGGCCACCAGCGCGGCGAGGCCGATATTGTTGAGCAGCACGATCCAGAACGGCGGCACGCCGGGGATGAACGGGATCGCCGCCATGACAGCTGCGAAGATGATGAGGGGAAGCCGCTGATTCATCGCCGTCAGTCCTTCTCTTCCTCGACCGCGGGCGCTGCGAGCGAACGCAGCACCAGCACGGGAAGGATCAGCGTAAAGACGATGACCTCCTTGAAATTACTGGCGTAGAACGAGGAGAACGCCTCGACGCTGCCGACGATCAGGGCCGCCACTGCCGTCAGCGGATAGCTCACCAGCCCGCCGATGATCGCGGCAATAAAACCTTTCAGGCCGATCAGGAATCCGGTGTCATAATAGAGCGTGGTGATCGGCACGATGAGGATGCCGGAAATGGCGCCGATCAGGGACGCCAGCAGGAAAGCGATCTGTCCCGACAGCGTGGTGCGGATGCCGACGAGGCGGGCGCCGAGCCGGTTGACGGCGGTGGCGCGCAGCGCCTTGCCCATCCGCGTGAAGCCGAAGAACAGCCAGAGAGCGACGATGAAGGCAATCGTCAGCCCATAGACCGCAAGGCTCTGGCCGGTGAAGCGCAGCGGGCCGATCGTCAATGCGGTGTTGGACAGCGCCGGTCCGCGCAGACCTTCGGCGCCGAAGAACACCAGGCCCAGGCCCTGCAAGGCGAGATGGCAGCCGACGGAGGCGATCAGCAGCACCAGCACCGAGGTGTGGGCGATCGGCTGGAACGCGATGCGGTAGAGGAACAGTCCGATCGCCGCGACGATCAAAAGCGACAGCGCGATGTTGACCGCGATCGGCGTCTTGGGTCCGGCAAGCGCATAAGCCAGGGCCAGGATCGCCGCCGGCAGGATGATGTTGAGGGCAAAGGAGCGCGCAACACGCGTGAGCCGCAGCGATCGCCGTGCGTTAAACAGATCGAGCGCGAAGGCGACCACGCCCATCGCCATGGCGAGCCACGCGGTGCCCGGCACCTTGCCGGTCGCCAGCACGGCGTAGCTGAGCGCGCCGAACGTGACGAATTCGCCCTGCGGGATCAGGATGACGCGGGTGACGGCAAACACCAGCACCAGCGCCAGCCCGAGCAGCGCATAGATCGCGCCATTGGTGATGCCGTCCTGCAGCAGGAACAGCATGATCGTCGTATTCAAGACTGGCGCTCCCCCTAAAAGCGTCGCCGGTCCTGACCTCACGCGGTCCGCCGGCCGTCCGATATCTCGGCAGTTGAAAGGCGCCGATATTTGATATATTCAATAACAATTATCAAATATAACATCAAGGGCCCGGCCGCCGGCCAAGCCCTTTTTCGGGTGCGAGCCTCACGCCATGACAGTTTCCAAGGCAGCGACCGATGCCGTCAAGCCGTCGCGCAACAACGGCAAGGAAATTGCGGGCGGCGCTGCGGATGGCGCCGCCGAGCATGCCGGGCTGCAACTGGGCGAATTGGCCGAACTGCTCGGCTATTCGCTCAAGCGCGCGCAGCTCAAGGTGTTCGAGGATTTTCTGCGCTGCGTCGCGCCGCTGCAACTGACACCGGCGCAATTCTCGGTGCTGCTGCTGCTCGACCGCAACCCCGGACGTAACCAGACCGAAATCGCCAACACGCTCGGCATCCTCAGGCCGAATTTCGTATCGATGCTGGATGCGCTGGAGAGCCGCGGCCTGTGCGCCCGGATGCGCTCGACCAACGACCGGCGCTCGCACATCCTGGTTCTGACCGACAAGGGAAGGGCGGTGCTGGCGCGCGCCAAGAAGCTGGTTGCCAGCAAGCACGAGGCGCGACTCAACGAATTGCTGGGCCCCGCCAACCGCGTAGCCCTGCTCGAAATGCTGTCGAAGATCGCGGCGGAGTTTTGAGTATCCGTCATTCCGGGGCGCATCGAAGATGCGAACTATGGTGCGCAATTGCGCACCTGAGAATCTCGAGATTCCCCGATGCGCAATTGCGCATCTGAGGTCTGGTCCTTCGGACCATCCCGGAATGACAGCGTGCGGATCACGCCACCGCGATACGGCCTTGAACCCCGCGTGCCCCGCGCTCCGATAGAAACTGCCGCTCGATCTCGGCGGCGGGTAGCGGCTTGCTGAACAGAAAACCCTGCATCTCCGTGCATCCTTCGGAAGCGATGCTGTGGAGTTGTTCGGCGGTTTCCACGCCCTCGGCGGTCGCCGTCATGCCCATGCCATTGGCGAGCGCGGCGACCGCACGCACGATGGTGAGCGAGCTCGAATCCTCGGTGATGTTCTTGACGAAGGAACGGTCGATCTTGATCTTGTCGAACGGAAAGCTCTGCAAATACGTCAGCGACGAATATCCGGTGCCGAAATCGTCCATTGCGATCCGGATCCCGAGCGCCCGCAACTGATGCAGCACCGCGAGCGTCGCCTCCTTGTTGTGGAGCAACACGCTCTCGGTGATTTCGATTTCCAGCCGCGTGGCCGCGAGGCCGGAGGCGGCGAGCGCGCTGACGATCACCTGCATCAGGCCGGGACTGCGAAACTGGATCGCTGAAATATTGACGGCGACGTGAAGGTTGTCGGGCCATTGCGCCGCGGTGGCGCAGGCCTGCCGGATGACCCACTCGCCCAGTGGGACGATAAAGCCGATCTCTTCGGCCAGCGGAATGAAGGTGGCCGGCGAGATCAATCCCTTGGCCGGATGATTCCAGCGTATCAAGGCTTCAAAGCCGCTGATTTCCTTGCTCGCCAGGTTGACGACCGGCTGGTAGTGCAGCACGAATTCGCCTGCCGGCAGCGCTTTGCGCAGGTCCTGCTCCATGACGCGGCGGGTCTGCATCTGCAAATCCATCGCGGGCTCGAAGAAGCGGAACGTGCCGCGGCCGTCGCTCTTGGCGCGGTAGAGCGCGAGGTCGGCGTTGCGCAACAATTTGTCGGGATTCGATCCGTCACCGGGACCGACCGAAATGCCGATGCTGACGCCGATCACGGCCTGTTGGCCGTCGATGTCATAGGGCTCGCTCAGCGCATCGATGACGCCCTGCGCCAGCGAAGTAGCTGCGGCGGGGTCCGCGATCGTGGCCTGCACGACCACGAATTCATCGCCGCCCGTCCGCGCGATGGTATCGGCGTCGCCAACGAGCCCGCGTAACCGCTCGGCGACGATCCTCAGCAGCTTGTCGCCGCAGGGATGGCCGAACGTATCGTTGACGGCCTTGAATTGATCGAGGTCGAGATGATGGACGGCCACCATTTCGTCGTGCTGAATCCTGCCCAGCACGTATTCGAGCCGGTCGTTCAACAGCACCCGGTTGGCCAGATCGGTCAGCGCGTCGTGGTGCGCCATGTATTCGATCTTGACCTCAGACTGGCGCTGCTCGGTGATGTCTTCATGCGTCGCGACCCAGCCGCCGCCGGGCATCGGGCGGTGCCGGATCTTGAACGTGCGTCCGTTCATCAATTCGACGATGCTGTCTTTCGGCTCGTTGGAAACCGCAACGTTGGTGCGCCATTGAAGGTATTCATCGCGCGTCATGGCGGGAAAGCTGCCGGCTTCGAAGCGCAGGTCGACGATCTCGATCAGCGACATGCCGGGGCTGACGCGCTCGGGCGCAATATCATACATCTCGACAAAGCGATCGTTGCAGACGATCAGCCGGTGGTCGGAATCGAAGAAGCAGAGCCCCTGCGACATGTTGTTGATGGCGGTGTCGAACTGGAAGTTCCTGACGCGCAGCGTCTCTTCCTGCGCCTTGCCGAGTTCGTATTGTTTCTTCAGCCGGGCATTGAGCTCTTCGCGCTCGGTGATGTCCTCGTGGGTCGCCATTCCGCCGCCGCCGGGTATCGGGTAGACGGTGTAGGCGATGATCCGGCCGTCAGTGAATTCCTGCATCGTGGTGTCGAGTGCGATGTCGCGGCCGACGCGCTCACGGATGTAATCATCGACTGCGACCTGCACCTTCAGGCCGAGATTCAGCCGGTGCCGGATCAGTTCATGGGTCGGCGTCCCCGGCTTCACCTGTTCGGGCGAGAGCCCGTACATTTCCCTGTAACGCTCGTTGCAGAAAACGACCTCGCGTTTCTCGTCAAAAATGGCGATGCCGAGCGATAAATGGTTGATCGCCTCTTCGAGCCGCGCACTCAGGGGCGCTGACCGCGGGGCGGTTATGTGGCCGTGATCCGTCATATAGCGTTTCCCCAGCCGCTATCGGCGGCGCTCCTCCTCCAGGAGCGCGCCCATTAGAAGCCCAAGCTGGTGAATTGCAGCTTCGAGACCGGCCAATGCGCGCCGGTTCCTCGCAACTTGCTCAACAGAGCGTTAACGTCGCTTTGACACCTTCAGGATGCCGGCAACGGTTCGGAAAACCTAGGCGGGGTCCACCAAAATCACCCTGACGTCATTGACGTTGGTGAGCGTCGGGCCCGTCAGCAGCAGATCGCCGGTAGCTGAGAAGAACGCGGTGGCATCGTTGTTGGCGAGATAGGCCGCGGGGTCGAGCCCGAGCGACTTCATCTTCGCAAACGTGGTCTGATCGATCACGGCGCCGGCCGGATCGGTTGCGCTGCCGGCGCCGCCGTCGGCGCCGTCGGTGTCGGCGGCCAGCGCCACAATGCCCGACGTGTCCTTCAGAAGATCCGCCAGCGCCAGCGCATATTCCTGGTTGGGGCCGCCGCGGCCATTGCCGCGCACAGTCACCGTGAGTTCGCCGCCCGAAAGGATCGCGATGCGTTTGCCTTCGCTGTGTGCCTTCAGCGCCAGGCGCGCATGATCGGCCGCAACATCGCGCGCCTCGCCTTCGAGATCGGCGCCGAGGCCGATGACCTCATAGCCGGCGTCCTTTGCGACCTTGATGGCCGCGTCGAGCGAAGCCTTCGGTTTCGCAATCATCTCGAATTGCGCGCGGGCAAACGCGCCATCGCCGGGCTTGCAGCTTTCGTTGCGGGGATCTTCGAGGGCGCGCCTGATGGCATCGTCGACCGTGAGATTGTACCTCGCCACCAGCGCGCGGGCGTCCGCCAGCGTGCTCGGATCCGGCACCGTCGGTCCCGATGCAATCGCGGACGGATCGTCATGCGGCACATCCGAGATCGCCAGCGTAACGATTTCGGCGGCGCGCTGTCCGGCGCGGGCCAGCCGGCCGCCCTTGATCCGCGACAGATGCTTGCGAACGATATTCATCTCGCCGATCGGCGCGCCCGAACGCAACAGCGCGCGGTTCACCTGCTGCTTCTGTGCAAACGAAACGCCGTCGGCCGCGCGCGATCCAGTTCGCGGAACCACCGCCGGACAACAGCACCAGCAGCAGGTCGTCGGCGGTTGCTTCCGCAGCGAGACGCAGCGTTTCGTCGGCGGCTTTCAACCCGGCTTCGTCGGGCACGGGATGGCCGGCCTCGACGACCCTGATGCGGCGCGTCGGCACGCCGTGGCCGTGGCGCGTGGTGGCAATGCCGGTCAGTCGCGATGGATCGAGCCTCAGCGTGTCGAGATAGTGCCGCTCGGCCGCAGCGGCCATCGCGGCCGCGCCCTTGCCGGCGGCGAGGCAGATCACTTTACCCTTCGGCGCCGGGCGCAGATGGGCCGCGAGCACGACATCGGGATGCGCGGCCGCAACGGCCGCGTCAAAGATCGCACGCAAGAGGGGACGCCGGTCGGTCATGTCTGCTCGGGGACGAAGAGGGACGGGAAGTCAGGTTATCCATCCAATCGCCGCAAAAGAAAACCCCCGCAGGGTGCCTGCGGGGGCATTACTGGCTAACAATCGGTCGATAGCATTTTGCGATTAGCCGCCGACCTCGGCATCAATCACTTCGCCGAAGCGTTCCCAGGTCTCGCCTTTGAACTTCTGAAGCTGGACCGCCGAAATCGGGGCAAAGTCGGTAGCGCTGGTGTTGACCTTGATACCTGGCAGCAAGCTGCCGATCTCGAGATTCCTGATGTTGGCTGCCTGCTTCATGACGTTCTCGCGGGTGAGATTGTCGCCGCTGGCTTTGAGCACATGCACAAGGCCCTGCGCGACTGTGTACCCATACATCACAAAGCTATCGATCCTGTTGGCCTCGGGGTAGTATTTGGCCAGAAATTCATCGAAAGCTTTCATGCCGGGGTCGTTCTTCCACTCCGGATCAGACGTATCCTTAAGGTAATTGGACGAGATGATGTCCTGCGCATTCTCGAAGCCGGCCGGTTTCATCACGCTGCCAATCGAGGCCGAGACGTTATTGAGAAAGTGCAGCGGCTTCCAGCCGATCTCGGCGTTCTTCTTGATCGCCTGCGCCGCGAATTTGGGCGTGGTGATGTTGATGAACACATCGGCGCCACTTGCCTTCAGCTTGACGAGGTGGGAATCGATCGTCGGCTCGGAGACTTCGTAGCTTTCCTCCAGGACGATCATCGATGCGGCCTTGGCGCCGAGTCCGTCCTTGAAGCCCTTCAGATAGTCCTTACCGTAGTCGTCGTTCTGATAAAGGATCCCGACCTTGGCGTCCGGCTTGTTCTTCAGAATGTACTTGGCATAGATCTGCGTTTCGCTCTGGTAGTTGGGCTGCCAGCCCATCGTCCACGGGAAGTTTTTCGGATCGTTCCACTTGGTGGCGCCGGTGGCGACGAACAGTTGCGGCACCTTCTTGCTGTTGAGGTATTTCTGGATCGCCGTGTTCGGCGGCGTGCCGAGCGGATTGAAGACGATCAGCGCTTCGTCGCTCTCGACCAGCTTGCGCGCCTGCTCCACCGTCTTCGGCGGGCTATAGGCGTCGTCATAGCTGATGAAGTTGATCTTGCGGCCGTTGATGCCGCCCTCGGCGTTGATCTTCTTGAAATAGGCTTCCTCGGTCTTGGCGATTACGCCATAGGCGGAAGCCGGTCCGCTGTAGGGCATGATGTTGCCGATCTTGATTTCGGTATCGCTCGCGCCGGGGTCGTATTTCTTCTGTGCGAGAACGCCGCTCGAAGTTGCCGCGAGTAGTCCAAACGCGGTCGAAACAACCGCAAGTTTTTTCATTGTGGACATTTCTGTCTCTCCCTTTTCATTTCTTAATGTAACCGCCGGGCCTCTTGACGAGGCTCTTTTGACAGCGTCGTGATTAGCATCTTGCCGAAAGCCTCACAAACAAAAAGCCCCTGCGGCAAAAGCCGCAGGGGCTGCATCTTGAGCAGAGCTCGCGAAGCAGCGTTAGCCGCCGACGTCGCCGGAGAGAATTTCGCCGAAGCGTTCCCAGTTCTCGCCCTTGAACCTTATCAGTTGCAATTGCGAGAGCGGAGCAAAATCGGTCGCCGACGTGTTGACCTTGACCCCAGGCAGCAGGCCGCCGAGTTCGAGGTCCTTGATGCTGGCCGCCTGCTTCATGACGTTTGCGCGGGTGAGGTCGTCGCCGCAGGCCTTTAACACGTGCACCAAGCCTTGAGAGACGATATAGGCGTACATCACTGATGCATCGGCCCGGTTGGCTTCCGGATAATACTTATCCAGGAACTCGTTCCATGCCTTCATCGCGGCATCGGTCTTCCATTGGGCGTCAGTTGGATCCTTGAAGTATTGCGACGAGATGATGTCCTGTCCATTCTCGAAGCCGGCCGGCTTCATCACGCTGCCGATCGATGCCGAGACGTTGTTGAGGAAGTGCAGCGGCTTCCAGCCGATCTCGGAGTTCTTCTTGATCGCCTGCGCCGCGAATTTCGGCGTGGTGATGTTGAAGAACACGTCGGCGCCGGTCGCTTTCATCTTGACGATGTGAGAGTCGATGGTCGGTTCGGAAACCTCGTAGCTCTCCTCGATCACGATCATCGAGGCTGCCTTGGCGCCGAGCCCGTCCTTGAAGCCTTTTAGATAGTCCTTGCCGTAGTCGTCGTTCTGATAAAGCACGGCGATCTTGGCGTTCGGGTTGTTCTTCAGAATGTACTTCGCATAGATCGCCGACTCGCTCTGGTAGTTGGGCTGCCAGCCCATGGTCCAGGGGAAGTCCTTGGGGTCGTTCCACTTGGTCGCGCCGGTGGCGACGAACAGTTGCGGCACCTTCTTCGTGTTCAGGTACTTCTGGATCGCGGTGTTCGGCGGCGTGCCCAGCGAATTGAAGACGAGCAGCACCTCGTCACTCTCGACCAGCTTGCGCGCCTGCTCCACCGTCTTCGGCGGGCTGTAGGCGTCGTCATAGCTGACGAAGTTGATCTTGCGGCCGTTGATGCCGCCCTCGGCGTTGATCTTCCTGAAATAGGCCTCTTCGGTTTTTCCGATCACGCCGTAGGCCGAGGCCGGCCCGCTGTAGGGCATGATGTTGCCGATCTTGATCTCGGTGTCGGTGGCGCCGGTGTCGTATTTCTTTTGTGCCAATGCGCCGCTGCTGGTCGCGGCGAGCAGTGCGAGGGCAGCCGCAAAGGCTCCCAGTCGCAAGTTGATAACGGACATTTTTTGATCTCCCTGGGATCGATGACTGTGTCACTGTTTTTGATTGGAGCGCTTGGCGGCCCTTTGCGAACATTGAATACCTTTCGGTCTCGTCCAGCAACAAAAAGCCCCCCGCGACGGCGTCGCGGGAGGCGATATTTAGTCTGATCACCGGAAAACTACCGTCCGGCGGAATATCAGTTAATGGCCTCCTCGCCGCTGATGACCTCCCCGAACAACTCCCACTTCTCGCCCTTGAAGCGCATCATCCAGCGAAAGTGATGAGCGCCGTCCAGAAGGCGGCGCTTCTTATTGTTGCGGAACGCATTGCTACTCCTGAGTGAGGGCTACCTTTTCAGCTTTCCTATGAGTTGCTGGGCAACCATCGCGACCTGCCTGGCGCCGTGCGGTACCAGGAAGATGACAAGGAACAGAAGCACGCCGAATACGGCACCGGAGAGGCCTTTGGAGATGCCTTCGGCAATATTCGGCACGAAGATGATGAAGGCGCTTCCGACGATCGAGCCCGGCAGCCAGCCGACGCCGCCGACGACCATGCCGAGGAACAGCGAGATCGCGAGCGTGATGGTGTAGCCGTCCGGGGCCACGAACTGCACTGCGATGGCGCCGAGACCACCGGCGACGCCGGTGATGCCGGCCGAGACGCCGAACGCCAGCGTCTTGTACAGCGCGACATCGACGCCCATGGCGGAGGCCGCGATCTCGTTGTCGCGGATTGCCATGAAGGCGCGGCCCGAGCGCGAGCGCAGCAGGTTGACCGAGGCGATATAGATCCCGATCGTGATCACGAGCGTGAAGTAATACAGCCACATGTCCTGCCCTATCGGCAGGCCGAACGGCGCATCGGGCTTGGTCACGACCAGTCCCTGCACGCCGCCGGTCCAATGCTCGAAGAAGCCGAGCTTCAGGAGTTGCGGCATGGCGACCGCAAGCGCAAAGGTCGCCAGCGCCAGGTAGACGCCGGAGAGCCGCAGCGCCGGCTGGCCGAACACGAAACCGAAGGCAAAGCAGATGACGCCTGCGATCGGCAGCGTCAGCGCGTAGTTCATCCCGACATGTTCCATCAGGATCGCCGACGTATAGGCGCCGACCGCGTAGAACGCGCTTTGGCCGAGCGAGAACTGGCCGCTGCCGCCGGTCAGGATGTTCAGCGCCAGAACGGCAAGGCCGTAGATCAGGAGCATCGTCATCTGGAAGATGATGAAGTTCTTGACGAACAGCGGCGCGAGGGCCAGCGCGGCCAGCACCACCAGCGAGGTGCCCAGGCCGAGCGTCATCGCTCGCTTCGGAACGGCATCGACGGCCGGTGCTTCTGTGACGACTTCTTCGACTGCGCTCATGATCAAACTCGCTTCACGATGGGCCGGCCCAGCAGTCCAGCCGGTTTGACAACCAGGACGGTGATGATCAGCGCAAGCGCGATCGGCAGTTTCAGTTCGTTACCGACGCCGGGAATGTAGGTCCCGGCGAGATTTTCAAACACGCCGACCAGGAAGCCGCCGAGCACGGCGCCGAGCGGTGAGGTCAGGCCGCCGAGGACGGCCGCGGCAAATCCGTAGATCAGCACGCCGCCCATCATGTTCGGCTCCAGGAACACGACAGGCGCGATCAGGATGCCGGCGATCGCGCCGATGGCGGAAGCCATGCCCCAGCCCAGTGCGATCATCCACGATGTGTTGATGCCGACCAGGCGGGCCGATTCCGGCAGCGAGGCGGCGGCGCGCATCGCAAGCCCGATCCGTGTGAACTGAAAGAAGAAATAAAGTGCGATCAGCAGTCCCAGCGTGACGCCGATCATGCCGGCCTGGTGGGTCGAGATCAGCTGGCTGCCGAGGAAGGGTGAGGATCCGAACGGCGATGGATACTGCTTGATGGTGAAGTCCCAGATCAGGCCGGCCACGGAGTTGACGATCGCAAACAATGCGATGAAGCCCGCGACGTTGGTCAGGATCGGAGCCTTGGCGAGCGGCTTGAACAGCAGCCGCTCGATGGCGATGCCGCCGGCAAAGGAGATGATCAGCGTGGCGAGGAAGGCCCACCAGTACGGGATGCCCCACTGCATCAGCTGCCAGGAAATGAAGGTCGAAAACATCGCCATTTCGCCCTGGGCGAAATTAAGATGGTCGATCGCCTGGTAGATCATCACGACGGCAAGCGCCATACAGGCATAAATCGCGCCCGTGGCGATACCGGCCAGGACTTGGTTGGTAAAAAGCTCCATTGTCCTGCTCCTCAGTAGCCGAGATAGGATTTACGGACGTCTTCGTTGGTCGCGATGTCCTTAGCGTTGCCCGACATCACGATCCGTCCGGTTTCGATCACATAGGCCTGGTCGGCGAGTTCCAGCGCCAGTTGCGCGTTCTGCTCCACCACCAGGATGGTGACCTTGTCCTCGCGGTTGATCTTGCCGAGGATCTTGAACAGCTCGCGCACGATCAAGGGCGCCAGGCCGAACGACGGCTCGTCCAGCAGCATCAGCCGCGGCCGCAGCATCAGCGCACGCGCGACCGCGAGCATCTGCTGCTCGCCGCCCGAGAGCGTGCCGGCCTGCTGGGTGTGCCGCTCCTTCAGCACCGGGAAGTGCTCGTACATGCGCTCGATGTCGGCGACGATGTTCTTCTTGTCGGTGCGGGTGATGGCGCCGAGCTGCAGGTTTTCCTCCACCGTCATGGTGGTGAAGGTGCCGCGCCCCTGCGGCACATGGGCAATGCCGAGGCGGACGACGTTTTCGGTCGACTTGCCGGAGAGCGGCTTGCCCTCGAACTCGATCGCGCCGGTCGAACGCACCATGTTGCAGATCGCGCGCAGGGTGGTGGTCTTGCCGGCGCCGTTGGCGCCGAGCAGGGTGGTCAGCGAGCCCTCGTTGAGCGCGAAGGAGAGGCCATGAAGCGCCTGGACCTGCCCGTAATAGGCGCGGAGATCCTTGACGTTAAGCATCGAGGTCATTGGTCTTTGCTCCCCAGATAGGCTTTGATGACATCCGGGTCGGCCTGGACCTGGGCCGGTGTTCCCTCGGCGAGCTTGCGGCCGAAGTTGAGGGCGACGACATGGTCGGCGATCGACATCACCAGACCCATGTGATGCTCGACGAGCAGCACGGTCATGTGGCGCTCGTCGCGAATCCGGCGGATCAGATCGCCGAGCACGTGGACTTCTTCGTGGTTGAGGCCGCCGGCGGGCTCGTCGAGCAGCAGGATCTTTGGATCGGCGGCAAGCGCGCGCGCCAGCTCGACGCGCTTCTGGGTGCCGAACGGCAGGCCGGAGACCACCGTGTGGGCGACGTCGTTGAGATCCAGATAATCGAGGATCTCATGGACCTTCTTGTTGACGTCGGCTTCGGTGCGGCGAACCCAGGCGAGCTTCAGCGAGTCCGAGATGATGTCGCTTGAAGTGCGCGCGTGGGTGCCGACGCGAACGTTGTCGAGCACCGACAGATTGGGAAACAGCGCGACGTTCTGGAAGGTGCGGCCGATGCCGATTTCGGCGATCCGGTGCGGCGGACGCGTCAGGATGCTCACGCCCTCCATCAGAATATCGCCGGAGCTCGGCTGATAGAGTCGGGAGAGACAGTTGAACAACGTCGTCTTGCCGGCGCCGTTCGGGCCGATCAGCCCAAGGATATTTCCCTTGTGCATGTTAAACGACACGCCGTTCAACGCGATGATGCCGCCGAACACGACGCTGACGTCGCGAACCGCGAGCAGGGGAGCATTTCCCTGCGCGAGCTGGGCCTGCGTCATCGGGTCTCGCCCGCGCTGATCACAGGGCGGGAATGACCACGCGAAGATTTTCGCCAGTCGTGATGAAGGCTATCTGATCCCCTCGGACACACGTGCAACTTTTCCTCCTGCTTTCAACTTCTTATTTTCTGTTTTTTTGGATTGCGGGGCCGCGCCGCCCAACGCTGCCTCGATGTTCCTTACCATCGTCACAAGACGAGGTCCAATGTCGTTGATCAAGCGATCTTCCGTGAAACGGAAAGCGGGCGCGCCGCAATTAAAGGCATACGGTCCGGTTCCGTCGTTGAGCTTCAGCGGCACACCTACGGCGTGCACATCCTCCTGCCATTCACCTGCGGAGATGGTGAAGCCGTAACGCGCGAGCATTTCGCCCGCGCGTTCGATGCCGTCGCGCATTTTGGGCCAGCGATTGCCGTAGTGATCGCGCAGTTCGCGCAACAAGGTGACGCGCTCATCCTCGGGCAGCGCCCAGATATAGGCGCGCCCCATCGCGGTGGTCGCGATCGGTACGCGCGAACCGACGTCGAGCTGTACGCCGAGCAGCCCGGTACGGCTTTGCCCGAAATAGATCATGCTGTGACGGTCGCGACCGCCGACCGCGACGGCGCCGCCGGTCTCGCGCATCAGTTCTTCACGATAAGGTTCGGACAAATGCCGAACGCCGAGATTGGCAAGGGCGGCATACCCCAGCGCCATGGCTGATGGCGCGAGCTGATACTTTTCGAAGCGCGGAACGGGTGTAAGATAACCCAGCTTGGTCAGGGTGTAGGTCAGCCGGGAAATGGTTGGCTTCGGCAAATTGGTACGGGCGGCGAGTTCTTGATTGCCGAGAAGCCCGTCGTTGGGATGAAATGCGCGCAACACATCAAGTCCGCGGGAAAGCGCGACGACGAAGCTGCGATCAGTCGCCACCTTTTTCCCTGGACGCTTCATTACCCGCTACTGCTGATGAGCTCGTTGACAACGGACGTGCTTCAAAATAACCCTCCGTGTCAAGATGTGGAATTAAATTTCGCAGTGCGAAATTAGCGAAAATCGACCGTAGCCACTCAACGCAAGTCGAGCGGCATCCAAGAACAAACGATCCAGAGAACAAACGATCCAGGGAGAGTCCCGTGAGCGAAGTGGTAAAACTCGAACGTCATGACGTCATCGCCATCGTCACGGTCAACAGCCCGCCGGTAAATGCGCTCAGCGCCGCGGTGCGCGGCGGTATTCTCGAATGCATGAAGAGCGCGATTGCGGACGCGGAAGTTAAGGCCATCGTGCTGACCTGCGGCGGCCGCACCTTCATCGCCGGCGCCGACATCACCGAATTCGGCAAGCCGCCGAAGCCGCCCGGCCTCGCCGAAGTGCTTGTGCTGATGGAAAACTCGCCGAAGCCGATCATTGCGGCCATTCACGGCACGGCGCTTGGCGGCGGTCTCGAAGTCGCTCTGGCATGCCACTATCGTGTCGCGACCAAGGAAGCCAAGCTCGGCCTGCCCGAAGTGAAACTCGGCCTGTTGCCGGGTGCCGGCGGCACCCAGCGGCTGCCGCGCGCGGTCGGCCCGGAACTCGCGGTCAAGATGATCGTCAGCGGCGATCCGATCGGCGCGGCGGAAGCGCTCAAGAACGGCCTGATCGAGGAGATTGTCGAAGGTCCGGCTTCGGGCGGCGAGGCCTTTGCGCTCAAGGTGCTGGCGGAGAAGCGCCCGCTGCGCAAGCTGCGTGACGACGACTCCAAGCTCGCAGCGGCCAAGGCCGACATTTCGATCTTCACCAATGCGGTCGCAGCCCTGACCAAGAAGGCGCGCGGGCTGGAAGCGCCGTTTGCGGCCGCGGATGCCGTGCGCGCCGCGATCGAACTGCCGTTCGACGAAGGCCTGAAGAAGGAGCGCGAGGGCTTTCTCAAGCTCGTCGCCAGCGACCAGTCCAAGGCGCAGCGCTACGCTTTCTTCTCCGAGCGGGAAGCCGCCAAGATCGCCGGCGTGCCCGAGGGCACCAAGCCGCGTCCGGTGGAACGCGTCGCCATTATCGGCGCCGGCACCATGGGCGGCGGTATCGCGATGTCGTTCGCCAATGCCGGTATCCCGGTGACGCTGATCGAGACCGGCGAAGAGCAGCTCAAGCGCGGCATGGGCGTGATGCAGAAGAATTACGAGGCCACCGCGGCCCGCGGCGGCATCCCGGCGGATGCGCCCGCCAAGCGCATGGGCCTGATCAATGGCGTCGTTGGCCTGGAGAACGTCAAGGACGCTGACCTGGTGATCGAGGCCGTGTTCGAAACCATGGCGGTGAAGAAGGAAGTGTTCGAGGCACTCGACAAGCACGCCAAGCCGGGCGCGGTGCTGGCCAGCAACACCTCGTATCTCAACATCGACGAGATCGCGAAGGTGACAAAGCGTCCGCAGGATGTGCTCGGCATGCACTTCTTCTCGCCGGCCAACGTCATGAAGCTGTGCGAGATCGTGCGCGCCGACAAGACCGCGCCGGATGCGCTGACGACGGCGGTTTCGATCGCGCGCAAGATTGCAAAAGTGCCGGCCGTGGTCGGCGTCTGCGACGGGTTCGTCGGCAACCGCATGCTGGCGCAGCGTGGCAAGCAGTCGGAAAAGCTGTTGTTCGAAGGTGCATTGCCGCAGCAGGTCGACGCGGTCGTGACGAAGTTCGGCATGCCGATGGGCCCGTTCGCGATGAGCGATCTCGCCGGCCTCGATATCGGCTGGCGTTCGCGCAAGGACCGCGGCATCAAGTCGGAAATCGCCGACGCGCTGTGCGAAGCCGGACGCTTCGGCCAGAAGACCGGCAAGGGCTATTACAAATATGAAGGCGGTTCGCGCGCGCCGCTGCCCGACCCGGAAGTCGAAAAACTGATCGATGAGACGTTGCAGCGTCTCGGGCGCAAGAAGCGTGTCGTCAGTGATGACGAGATCCTCGAGCGCATGATGTACCCGATGATCAACGAGGGTGCGCGCATCCTCGAAGAGAACATCGCGGCGCGTCCGAGCGACATCGACGTGATCTGGCTCTACGGCTATGGCTGGCCGATCTATCGCGGTGGCCCGATGTTCTACGCCGACCAGGTCGGGCTCAAGCACATCGCCGATCGTCTCTCCTATTACGCCAAGGAGACCAACGATCCCTCGCTCGAACCGGCCCCGCTGCTCAAGCGCCTCGCCGATGAAGGCAAGACCTTTGCGTCGCTGGCCGCGCAGTCGAAGGCGGCTTGATGGGGCATCCCGGAGAGCAGTTCTATCCGGAAGGCGTCCGCTGGGACGATCCGATCGCGTGCGGCACGCTGCCTGACTTGTTGTCGACAGCGGCCGCCGAGTTCGGATCGCGGCCGGCGATCGAGTTTCGCGACCGGCCGATCAGCTACAGCGAACTCGAAGCGCTGGTGGAGACGGCGGCCAGCGCCTTCCTTCGCGCCGGCTATGGCAAGAACAAATCGGTCGCATTGTTCCTCGGCAATTCGCCGGATCATCCGATTAATTTCTTCGGCGCGCTGAAGGCAGGCGCCCGAATCGTGCATCTGTCGCCGCTCGATGGCGAGATCGCGCTGTCGCACAAGCTCACGGACTCCGGTGCGCGCGTGCTGGTCACCAGCAGTCTCTCGGCGCTGTTGCCGACCGCGCTGAAGTTTTTCGACAAGGGTTTGCTCGACCGCCTGATCGTTTGCGAGGATGACAATTGGGGCAAGGCCGGAACGCCGCAGACGGCGCTGCCGGATAATCCCGCGATCATCACCTACAGGCAATTCACCGAGGGCGCGGCAAAACCTTCGCAGTGGCCGGCGATATCGGCCGATGACGTTGCGCTGCTGCAATATACCGGCGGCACCACCGGCTTGCCAAAAGGCGCGATGCTGAGCCACGGCAACTTGACCTCGGCGGTGTCGGTCTACGACGTCTGGGGCAGGCCGGCGCGCGCCGAGCGCAACGCGATCGAACGCGTGATCTGCGTGCTGCCGCTGTTCCATATCTATGCGCTGACGGTGGTGCTGCTCTCCGCCATCCGGCGCGGCCATCTGATCTCGCTGCACCAGCGTTTCGACGTCGAAGCGGTCATGCGCGACATCGAGGTCAAGCGCGCGACGGTATTTCCGGGCGTGCCGACGATGTGGATCGCGATCGCAGCACTTCCCGATCTCGACAAGCGCGACCTGTCCTCGCTGGTGTCCTGCGGCTCCGGCGGCGCGCCGCTGCCGGTTGAGGTCGCAAAAATTTTCGAGCGCAGGGTCGGCATGAAGCTGAAGAGCGGCTGGGGCATGACCGAGACCTGCTCGCCCGGCACCGCTCACCCCAAGGAAGGCCCGGACAAGCCCGGCTCGATCGGCCTGATGCTGCCCGGCATCGAGATGGACGTGGTGTCGCTGGAAGATCCGACCAGGCTGATGCCGGTGGGCGAAGCCGGCGAAATCAGAATCCGCGGTCCCAACGTCACCAAGGGTTACTGGAACCGGCCGAAGGAAACCGCCGAAGCCTTCGTCGGCGACCGCTTCCTCACCGGCGACATCGGCTACATGGACGCCGACGGCTATTTCTATCTGGTCGACCGCAAGAAGGACATGATCATCTCCGGCGGCTTCAACGTCTATCCGCAGATGATCGAGCAGGCGATCTACACCCATCCTGCCGTGCAGGAAGTGATCGTGATCGGAATCCCTGACGATTACCGCGGCGAGGCCGCCAAAGCCTTCATCAAGCTGCGCAGCGGCGCAAAGCCCTTCACGGTGGACGAGTTGCGCGCCTTCCTCACCGGCAAGCTCGGCAAGCACGAGATTCCGGCGGCGGTCGATTTCGTCGACGAACTGCCGCGCACCCCGGTCGGAAAATTGTCGCGCCACGAATTGCGGATGCAGCAACAGCCTTCGCAGGCCACCATCAAGAAAGACGTCGCGTAACCGAAATCTGGAATTACTCGTTCACAGGAGGATCCGATGGATCTCGCTTTCAGCAAGGAAGAAATCGCGTTTCGTGAGGAGGTGAGGGCCTTCTTCCGGGACAACGTGCCGCCGGAAACGCGACGCAAGATGGTGGAGGGGCGTCACCTCTCCAAGGACGAGATGGTCGCCTGGTGGCGCATCCTGAACAAGAAGGGCTGGGGCGTCTCGCACTGGCCGAAGGAGCATGGCGGCACGGGGTGGAGCTCGGTGCAGCAATATATCTTCAATGAAGAGCTGCAGATGCACCCCGCACCCGCGCCGCTCGCCTTCGGCGTCAGCATGGTCGGCCCCGTCATCTACACCTTTGGCAACGAGAAGCAGAAAAAGCAGTACCTGCCGCGCATCGCCAATGTCGACGACTGGTGGTGCCAGGGCTTCTCCGAGCCGGGCTCCGGATCGGACCTCGCCTCGCTGAAAACCAAGGCCGAGCGCAAGGGCGACAAGTACATCATCAACGGCCAGAAGACCTGGACCACGCTGGCGCAGCACGCCGACATGATCTTCTGCCTGTGCCGCACCGACACCAATGCGAAGAAGCAGCAGATGGGCATCTCCTTCATTGTGTTCGACATGAAGTCGAAGGGCGTCACGGTGCGCCCGATCGAGACCATCGACGGCGGCCATGAGGTCAACGAAGTGTTCTTCGACGACGTCGAGGTGCCGGTCGAAAATCTGATCGGCGAAGAGAACAAGGGCTGGGACTACGCAAAATTCCTGCTCGGCAACGAGCGCACCGGTATCGCCCGGGTCGGCGTCTCCAAGGAGCGGCTGCGCCGCATCAAGGATCTCGCCTCCAAGGTCGAACAGAACGGCAAGCCGGTGATCGAGGACCAGGGTTTCCGCGAAAAACTCGCCGCCTGCGAGATCGAGCTGAAGGCGCTCGAGCTCACGCAGCTCCGCGTCGTCGCGGATGAAGGCAAGCACGGCAAGGGCAAGCCCAACCCGGCGTCTTCGGTGCTGAAGATCAAGGGTTCGGAAATCCAGCAGACCACCACCGAACTGTTGATGGAAGTGATCGGCCCGTTCGCGGCTCCTTACGACGTGCATGGCGACGACGGCTCGAACGAGACCATGGACTGGACCGCCCAGATCGCGCCGAGCTACTTCAACAACCGCAAGGTCTCGATCTACGGCGGCTCCAACGAGATCCAGCGCAACATCATCACCAAGGCGGTGCTGGGGCTTTAGTCCTGCCACAACAACACATGTCGTCCCCCGCGAAGGCGGGGGACCCAGTACGCCGCGGTGGTCGTGATTCACGAAATGCGGCTGCGATTACTGGATCCCCGCCTTCGCGGGGATGACGATAGAGAGCTCGGCAACGGCGGTGCCCGAATTGAATTCTGGAGAAAGTAACGAACATGGATTTTGATTTGTCCGAGGAGCAGCGCCTTCTCAAGGAAAGCATCGACGGTCTGTTGACCGATTCCTACGATTTCGATGCGCGCAAGAAGTACCAGAAGGAGAAGGGCGGCTGGAGCAAGGCCGTCTGGGGCAAGCTCGCCGAGCAGGGCCTGCTGGGCCTGCCGTTCGCGGAAGCCGATGGCGGCTTTGGCGCCGGCGCGGTCGAAACCATGATCGTGATGGAGGCGCTCGGCAAGGCGCTGGTGCTGGAGCCGTATCTGGCGACGGTGGTGATCGGCGGCGGCTTCCTGCGCCATGGCGGCTCGGCCGAGCAGAAGGCCGCCCACATCCCCGGCATCATCGACGGCAGCAAGACCTTTGCGTTCGCGCAGCTCGAGAAGAACTCGCGCTACGATCTCGGCGATGTCGCAACATCAGCCAAGAAGAAGGGCGCGGGCTGGGTCATCGACGGTGAAAAGTTCGTCGTGCTCAACGGCGAGAACGCCGACACCCTGATCGTGACCGCGCGCACCAAGGGCGCGCAGCGCGATCGTAGCGGCATCGGCGTGTTTCTTGTGCCGGCAAACGCCAAGGGCGTCACCCGCAAGGGCTATCCGACACAGGACGGCCTGCATGCTGCTGATATCACCTTCACCGGCGTCGAGGTCGGCGCCGACGCCGCGATCGGCGATCCCGAGAACGGCTTGCCGCTGATCGAGCGCGTGGTGGACGAAGCCCGCACTGCGATGTGCGCGGAAGCCGTCGGCGCGATGGATGAATCGCTGAAGAGCACGGTCGAATATCTCAAGACGCGAAAACAGTTCGGCGTGCCGATCGGCAGCTTCCAGACCCTGCAGCACCGCGCCGCCGACATGTTCGTGGCCCTCGAACAGGCCCGCAGCATGTCGATGTTCGCGACCATGGCGGCCGATTTCGACAGCGCCAAGGAGCGCGCGACCGCGGTCGCCGCCGCCAAGGTGCAGATCGGCAAATCAGGCAAGTTCATCGGCCAGCAGTCGATCCAGCTTCACGGCGGCATCGGCATGACCCAGGAAGCCAAGATCGGCCACTACTTCAAGCGGCTGACCATGATCGAAAACACCTTTGGCGACACCGACTACCACCTCCGCCGCGTTGCGGAAGGCGGGTTGGTGTAAGTCCGCACTCAAGCTGTCATCCCCCGCGAAAGCGGGGGATCCAGTATTCCAGAGAACTTTCAATCATCACTGACGCCGCGGCGTACTGGGTCGCCCGGTCAAGCCGGGCGATGACAGCGGCGTGTGCGGAGCACGCGGAGCCAACAACAATGAAAAACACCCCGTTCGATCTCACCGGAAAAGTCGCCATCATCACCGGCTCCAGCCGCGGCATCGGCCGCTCCTCCGCCGAGCTGCTCGCAAAACTCGGCGCAAAAGTCGTGATCTCCAGCCGCAAGGCGGATGCCTGCCACGAGGTCGCCGACGGCATCAACAAGGCCGGCGGCGACGCCCATGTCATTGCCTGCAACATCTCCCGCCGCGAGGAAGTCGAGGCGCTGGTCATGGGCACGACAAAGCATTACGGCAAGGTCGACATCCTCGTCTGCAACGCCGCGGTCAATCCGTATTACGGCCCGCTGCTCGACATCAAGGACGAGGCCTTCGACAAGATCATGGGCAGTAACGTCAAGAGCAACATCTGGCTCTGCGCGCTGGCGATCCCGCAGATGGCCGAGCGAGGCAACGGCTCGGTGGTGATCATCTCGTCCATCGGCGGCATGCGCGGCTCGACCGTGATCGGCGCCTACGGCATCTCCAAGGCCGCGGATTTCGCGCTCTGCCGCAGCCTCGCCGGCGAATGGGGTCCGAAAGGCGTCCGCGTCAATTGCGTGGCACCGGGTCTGGTGAAAACCGATTTCGCCAAGGCGCTGTGGGAAGACCCGGAAATGCTCAAGCGCCGCACCGCCGGCACCCCGCTCCGCCGCATCGGCGAGCCCGACGAAATCGCCGGCGCGGTCGCGTATCTGGCCTCGGATGCCTCGACCTTCATGACCGGCCAGACCATCGTGGTCGATGGCGGCGTGACCACGGCGGCGACGTAGTTTCTTTCTTACCCTCCCCTGGAGGGGGAGGGTCGACGCGCAGCGGCGGGGTGGGGTGACGGTCTACCCACATCCAACAGTGCCCGAGTTGAGAGATCACCCCACCCCGGCTCACATTTCGCTGCGCTCAATGTGAGCCGACCCTCCCCCTCCAGGGGAGGGTGAAGCGAAGCGCCATCCCATATTGACCTTGGCCTTCCAATCCGCTCCCTTGGGCCGAACATCACCTCCCGGGGAAGCAACGTCATGTCCTTTGTGCTGGCCATCGATCAGGGCACCACGTCCTCGCGCGCCATGGTGTTCCGCAGCGACATCTCGATCGCCGCGACGGCGCAGCAGGAATTTCCGCAGCATTTTCCGGCGTCCGGCTGGGTCGAGCACGAGCCCGAGGATATCTGGACCTCGACGGTCGCGGTCTGCCGCGAGGCGCTGGAAAAGGCTGGCCTTAAAGCGCAAGACATCGCCGCGATCGGCATCACCAACCAGCGCGAGACCACGGTCGTGTGGGACCGCGCGACGGGACAGGCCGTGCACCGCGCCATCGTCTGGCAGGACCGCCGCACATCAGACATCTGCGCCAAATTGAAGAGCGAAGGCCACGAGCCGAATATTTCCGCCAGGACCGGCCTGATCATCGACCCCTATTTTTCGGGCACGAAAGTCGCCTGGATCCTCGACCACGTGCCGGGCGCGCGCGAACGCGCCGGCCGCGGCGAATTGATGTTCGGCACCGTCGATTGCTATTTGCTGTGGCGGCTGACCGGCGGCAAGGTGCATGCGACCGACGCCACCAACGCCTCGCGCACGCTGCTGTTCAACATCCACACCGGCGAGTGGGACGATGAGCTCTTGAAACTCCTGCGCGTGCCGCGCTCGATGCTCCCAAAGGTAAAAGATTCCTCCGCCAAATTCGGCGACAGCGACCCAAGCCTGTTCGGCGGCGCGATCGCCATTTCAGGCATCGCCGGCGACCAGCAGGCCGCCACCATCGGCCAGGCCTGCTTCACGCCCGGCATGATCAAGTCGACCTACGGCACCGGCTGTTTTGCGCTGCTCAACACCGGCACCACGCCGGTCGCTTCGAAGAACAAGCTGCTCACCACCATCGCCTATCAACTCAACGGAAGGCGCACCTACGCCCTCGAAGGCTCGATCTTCGTCGCAGGTTCCGCTGTGCAGTGGCTGCGCGACGGCCTCGGCATCATCAAGCAGGCGTCCGAAACCGGCCCGCTCGCCGACAAATCCGATTCCATGCAGAGCGTCTACCTGGTGCCGGCCTTCGTCGGCCTCGGCGCGCCCTACTGGAATCCCCGCGTGCGCGGCGCGCTGTTCGGCCTGACCCGCAACACCGGCCCCGCCGAACTCGCGCACGCCGCGCTCGAAAGCGTCTGCTACCAGACGTTTGACCTCTGGGCCGCGATGCGCGCCGACTGGCCGGACGCCAACGCCGCCAATATCGTACTCCGCGTCGACGGTGGCATGACGGCGTCGGACTGGACCATGCAGCGGCTCGCCGATTTGCTCGACGCCCCCGTCGACCGCCCGATGATTCAAGAGACGACGGCGCTTGGTGCGGCCTACCTTGCCGGGTTGCAGGCCGGCGTCTATCCCGAGCCTGCAAAATTCGCCGACAACTGGCGGCTGGAGCACCGCTTCAAGCCGGCGATGAGCGCGGCGACGCGCGAGCGGAAACTTGCAGGCTGGGCGAGGGCGGTGAAGGGCGTGCTGGCGAGCGATGAAGGGGAATAGCACCGGATGATATTGCCCGATGGCTACTCCGACGTTCCCGCCGGCAAGATCGCTGCGGTCGTCACGCACCTGGAGATGACCGCGCGCCCCCGGCCGCGTCCCGATCCCGCGGGTGCATGGACGCTGCGGCGGGTTGAGATGCCGCCGCTCGACTGGTTTCGCGATCTGTATCGCCGCGTCGGCGAGGAGTGGCTGTGGATTTCAAGGATACGGATGCCCGACGCGCAATTGGCCGCGATCATTCAATCGCCGCTGATGGAGATCTACGCACTGGCGCATGAGGGGTGCGACGAAGGTTTGCTCGAGCTGGATTTTCGCGAGCCCGGGCAATGCGAAGTCGTCTCTTTCGGAGTCGCCGAAAAACTTGTCGGAACCGGCGCCGGACGCTGGCTGATGAATCGCGCGCTGGAGCTCGCATGGTCGCGGCCGGTTACGCGCGTCTGGCTGCACACCTGCACCTTCGATCATCCCGCCGCGCTCGCCTTCTACCAACGCTCAGGCTTTCGTCCATTCCGGCGGCAGGTCGAAATGGTCAATGATCCGAGGCTCGATGGGACAGTGCCGCGTGATGTCGCAAGGCATGTGCCGGTGATTGAGTGATGGTGCGCGCACGCTCAACCGTCATCACCGGGCTTGTCCCGGTGATCCACGTCTTGCTTTAGCGACAAAAAGAGCAAGGACGTGGATGGCCCGGTCAAGTGTTTAGCCCGGCCATGACGTGGAGAGAGCTGTACGTTCTCAAAACACCTCTTGCCTCACCCTTGCCAGCGAAAACCCGCGCCGGTCCGCATTGAAGCAGGTAATCCCCGCCTGCTCAGACTTGCACGTAAACCCCCCGCGCTGCCAGACTTCGCCGTAGGCCAGCACCGGCAGCGCTTTATCCATCACGGTGTCGCCGTGGCAGAGGCGCGTGGCGGGGCCTTTGGCGTTCATCTCGAAGGCGCCGCCGTAATCGAGGTCGCAATCGGCAGGGCGCCGCGGCTTGGTTTCCATTGCGGCGATGTCGCAGCGGAGGATGTTCTGCTTGTCGTAGTCGAAATACTGGCAGGCGATGTTTTTGGACGGCGACTGGAAGCCGGCAGGGGCGGATTGGGTGTGGGCGGGTGCCGCGAGCATAAACAGCGGAAGCGCAAAGAGGATTGGCCGCCAGCGAAACATGGTGTGTGACTCGTGAGTTGCAATACGCTTCAACCTACTTAGGATGACGCGTGGCGCAACCCAAAGCAACCTCGTCATGCCCGGGCTTGACCCGGGCATCCATCGCTCTTCGGAAGAATCCTTCCAAGGAGGATGGATGGCCGGGTCAAGCCCGGCCATGACGAGCAGAGAGCAAAACAACCATGATCCTGATCGGCCAATACGACTCCCCCTTCGTCCGCCGCGTCGCCATCGCCATGCGGCTCTATAATCTGCCCTTCGAGCACAAGCCGTGGTCGACCTTCGGCGACGCCGACAAGATCGCACCCTATAATCCGCTGCGGCGGGTGCCGACGCTGGTGCTCGATGACGGCGAGGCGCTGATCGAGAGCGCGATGATCCTGGATTATCTCGACGATCGCGTCGGCCCCGAGAATGCGATGATTGCGCGGAGCGGCGAGGCGCGGCGGCGGCATTTGCGGATCTGCGCGCTCGCGATGGGGCTCGGCGACAAGGGCGTCAGCCTGCTTTACGAGCGCGTGCTGCGGAAGGAGAAGCAGCTTGATCTGTGGGTCGAGCGCTGCAAGTCGCAGATAACGGGCGTGCTCGACGTACTGGAAAAGGAGCGCGCTGATGTCAAGACACCGTATTGGTCCGGCGAGAAGATCGGCCACGCCGACATCGCGGTCGCCTGCGTGCTGCGCTTCACCGGCGAGGCGCATCCCGCGCTGTTCGACGCGCGCTATCCCGCATTGAAGGCGCATGCCGAGGGCTGCGAGGCGCTGCCGCCGTTCAAGGAAATCGTCCAGCCGCTGGCGCCGCCGAAAGGGTGAGGGGCTTTCGTAGGGTGGGCAAAGCGTAGCGTGCCCACCGTTCGGCATGATTGAAGAAAGATGGTGGGCACGGCGCAAACGCGCCTGTGCCCACCCTACTTCTGTGCGCGTGAGCCGCAGGCCCAATCCTACTTTGCATGGGGTTGTTTTGGCGATTTTTGTCAGGCCGGGTGCGGCGTGTCCCGAGAGTCGTGCCGCCGGGCCGCCAGCCTCGCTTTCAGGCCTTCGGCCGCATCGCCTCCGGCGTGTCCGGCTGCGCCAGCGGATGCGCGCTTGCAAATTCCGGCAGCCCCATCGCGGTCTCGAAGATGCGCTTCACCGTCGGATAGATTTTCAGGTCGATCTGCTGCGTCACGGCGACGGTGACGTGGCCGACCATGCAGATATCCGCCAGCGTTGGCGCGTCGCCATGACAAAACCGGCCCGTGTCCTTGTGCCCCGCCAGATGCCCCTCCAGCGCGGCCAGCGTTTCCACGATCCAGTGCCGCCGCCACGCCGCCTGCTGCGTGTCACGCAGGTTGAGTTCGTGGTCGAGATAGCGCCGCACCCGCGGCACCAGGAGCGGATGGCCTTCGCAGGCAACCATCAGCGCGAGCGCGCGGACGCGGGCGCGGCCGGCTGGATCGGCGGGCAGCAGCGGCGGAGATGGGTATTTCTCGTCGAGATATTCCAGGATCGCGAGCGACTGGAACAGCGTGGTGCCGTCATCCTCGACCAGCGCCGGCAACGCCATCTGCGGATTGATCTTGCGATACTCGGGGTCACGATGCGCGTTGGCGTCGAGGTCGACGAAGATCACCTCGGCCGGGACGTTCTTCAGATTGAGCGCGATCCGCACGCGAAAGCTCGCCAGCGATCGCCAGAAGGAGAAGAATTTCATGGGAGGAAACTCCGCCTGTTTCTTCCCCTCTCCCCTTGTGGGAGAGGGTGGCTTCGCGAAGCGAAGACGGGTGAGGGGTCTGTCTCCGCGGATGCTAACCCCTCATCCGGCGCTCCGCGCCACCTTCTCCCACAAGGGGAGAAGGGAAGGAAGCACCTACTACGCCCCGACGGCCTTCTTGCGCCAGGCGAGATGCACCGCGCAGGCGCAGCCGGGCGGATGCGACGCCAAATCCTTGGAGGTAACGTCGTTGGCGGGGACGGCCACCATCGGCACCGGCTCTTTCGCGGGCTGTTCCTGCGCGGGAATGTAGTTCAGCACCGGCGCCAGCCAGCGCTCGGTCTCGGCGACACTCATGCCCTTGCGCGCGGCATAGTCCTCGACCTGATCGCGCTCGATCTTGCCGACGCCGAAATAGAAGCTCTCGGGATGAGAGAAATAAAGCCCCGACACCGACGAGCCCGGCCACATCGCAAAGCTCTCGGTCAGCCTCACGCCTGCGGTGTTCTCGGCGTCGAGCAGGCGGAACAGCGTCGCCTTCTCGGTGTGATCGGGCTGCGCGGGATAGCCGGGCGCCGGGCGGATGCCGGCATATTGTTCGAGGATCAATTGATCGGAAGCCAGCGCCTCGTCCGGCGCGTAGCCCCAGAATTCCTTGCGGACGCGCTGATGCATCCGCTCGGCGAATGCTTCGGCCAGACGATCGGCCAACGCCTTGCACAGGATCGAGGAGTAATCGTCATTGGCGTTCTTGAAGCGGTCGGCGACCGCGTCCTCGCCGATCCCGGCGGTGACCACGAAGGCGCCGACATAATCGGGCACGCCGGACGAGGCGGGGGCGATGAAGTCCGACAGCGCGGCGTTGAAGCGGCCTTCGCGCTTCTCCAGTTGCTGGCGCAGCGTGTGGAAGGTCGCGATCGTTCTGGCTCGCGCATCGTCGGCATAGACGGCGATATCGTCGCCGTCGGCATTGGCCGGCCAGAAGCCGATGGTGGCGCGGGCCTTGAACCATTTCTCCCTGACGATGAGATCGAGCATCTTGCGCGCATCGTCATAGAGCGAACGGGCGACTTCGCCGATCTTGGGATCGTCGAGGATGGCCGGAAAACGTCCGGTCAATTCCCAGGTCTGGAAGAACGGCGTCCAATCGATGTATTCGGCGAGCTCGGCCAGATCGTAGGCATCGAAACTCTTGATACCGAGAAATGCCGGCTTCTTCGGCGGCGTTTTTGCGAAGTCGGCCTTGACCGCGTTGGCGCGGGCGTCGGCCAGCTTCAGCCGCTTCTTGTCGGCCTGGGCGCGGAAATGCGCAGCGGAAATTTTGGCGTATTCGGCGCGGATGTCGGCGGCATAGGCCTCGCGCCGCTCGGGCGAGAGCAGCGACGACGCGACGCCGACGGCGCGGCTGGCGTCGTTGACATGCACCACCGGCCCGCCCTTGTAGTTCGGGTCGATCTTCACGGCGGTGTGGACACGGCTGGTGGTGGCGCCGCCGATCAACAGCGGCATCTTCATGCCCTGCCGCTCCATTTCGCCGGCCAGAAAACTCATCTCGTCGAGCGAGGGCGTGATCAGGCCGGACAGCCCGATGATATCGGCATCTTCCGCCTTGGCGGTCTCGATGATCTTGGCGGCGGGCACCATCACGCCGAGGTCGATCACCTCGAAATTGTTACATTGCAGCACGATGCCGACGATGTTCTTGCCGATGTCGTGGACGTCGCCCTTGACGGTGGCGAGCACGATCTTGCCGGCGGCGTTGCGGCCGTCGCCGGTCACGCCGTTGGCGAGGTTGCGCGCCTTCTCCTCTTCCATGAATGGCATCAGATAGGCGACCGCCTGCTTCATCACGCGCGCCGACTTCACCACCTGCGGCAGGAACATTTTTCCGTCGCCAAAGAGGTCGCCGACGATGTTCATGCCGGCCATCAGCGGGCCTTCGATCACGTTCAGCGGCCGCTCCACCGTTTTGCGGACGGCTTCGGTGTCTGCTTCGATGAATTCGGTGATGCCGTGCACCAGCGCGTGGGAGAGCCGTTTCTCGACCGGCCATTCGCGCCAAGCAAGATCCTGCTCCTTGGTCTGCTTCTCCTTGCCGCGGAATTTCTCCGCCAGCGCCAGCAACCGCTCGGAAGCGCCGGGATCGCGGTTGAGAATGACGTCCTCGCAGACCTGGCGCAGTTCGGGATCGATGTCGTCATAGACGATCATCTGCCCGGCATTGACGATGCCCATGTCCATGCCGGCATGAATGGCATGATAGAGAAACACCGAATGCATGGCCTCGCGCACCGGCTCGTTGCCGCGGAACGAGAACGAGAGGTTCGAGACGCCGCCGGAGATGTGCGCATGTGGCAGGTTCTGGCGGATCCAGCGCGTCGCCTCGATGAAGTCGACGCCGTAATTGTTGTGCTCTTCAAGTCCGGTCGCGATCGCAAAAATATTCGGATCGAAGATGATGTCTTCAGGGGGAAAGCCGACTTCGTTGACCAGGATGTCATAGGCGCGCTTGCAGATTTCGGTCTTGCGCGCAAACGTATCTGCCTGTCCGACCTCATCGAACGCCATCACCACGACCGCAGCGCCATGGCGGCGCGCGATGCGGGCCTCGTGGATGAATTTCCCCACGCCTTCCTTCATCGAGATCGAATTCACCACCGGCTTGCCCTGAACGCATTTCAGGCCGGCCTCGATCACGTTGAATTTCGAGGAGTCCACCATCACGGGGACGCGGGCGATGTCGGGCTCGGCGGCGACGAGATTGAGGAACGTCACCATCGCGGCTTCAGAATCGAGCAGACCCTCGTCCATGTTGACGTCGATGATCTGCGCGCCGTTCTCGACCTGGTCGCGCGCCACCTGAAGCGCTGCGGTGTAATCGCCCGCCGTGATCAGCTTGCGGAATTTCGCCGAGCCGGTGACGTTGGTCCGCTCGCCGACGTTGACGAACGGGATCGCCGGCGTCAGTTCGAACGGCTCGAGGCCGGACAGCCGCAGGCGCGGCTCGATCGTAGGAACCGCGCGCGGCTTGTGCGGGGCAACCGCTGCCGCAATCGCGGCGATATGGTCCGGCGTGGTGCCGCAGCAGCCGCCGACGATGTTGACGAGGCCGGCCTCGGCAAACTCGCCGATCAGCCGCGCCATGTATTCCGGGCTCTCGTCATACTGGCCGAACTCGTTGGGCAGGCCGGCGTTCGGATAGGCGCAAACCAGCGTGTCGGCGACGCGGCCGATGTCGGCGATATGCGCACGGAGATCTTCGGCGCCGAGCGCGCAGTTGAACCCGATCGTGATCGGTTTGGCGTGCCGCACCGAATTCCAGAACGCTTCCGGCAATTGTCCCGAGAGCAGGCGGCCGGATTTGTCGGTGATGGTGCCCGAGATCATCACGGGTACGTCGATGCCGCGTTGTTCGGTGATTTCCGAAATCGCGTACAGCGCCGCCTTGGCATTCAGCGTGTCAAAAATGGTTTCGACCAGCAGCACATCGGCGCCGCCGTCGAGCAGGCCGTTGATCTGCTCACCATAGGCCTTGCGCAAATCATCGAAGGTGACGGCGCGGTAGCCGGGGTTGGAAACGTCGGGCGAGATCGACGCGGTGCGATTGGTCGGCCCCAATGCGCCGGCGACGAAGCGCGGCTTGCCGTCCTCGGCGCTGACGCGCACCGCCGCGGCGCGGGCGAGTTTTGCGCCGTCGCGGTTCAGTTCGTAGGCGAGGTCCGACATGTCGTAGTCGGCCTGCGCGATCGAGGTCGAGGAGAACGTATTGGTCGCGACGATGTCGGCGCCCGCGCGCAGGTAAGCCGCGTGGATGTCCTCGATCGCCTGCGGCTGCGTCAGGATCAAAAGGTCGTTGTTGCCGCGGACATCGCGATGAAAATCCGCGAAGCGCGCGCCGCGAAACGCGGCTTCGTCATATTGCAGGCCCTGAATCATGGTGCCCATGGCGCCGTCGAGCACCAGGATGCGCTCGCTGGCGGCGGCGAGCAGGGCGGTTCGCTTGGGCGAAATCTTGGCACTCATCGGATCAAGCGGCCTTCTGTGCGCCATTGGGACGGATGCCCAGGAGATGGCTGATCGCAAACACGAGGTCCGCGCGGTTCATGGTGTAAAAATGAAAGGTGTCGACGCCATGCTTGGCGAGTTTTTGCACCTGGCCGGCGGCGACGGTCGCGGCGACCAGCTTGCGCGTCTCGGCGTCGTCGTCGAGGCCTTCGAACTTATCCGCCAGCCAGGTCGGCACCGTCGTGCCCGCGCGGGTCACGAAGCTGCGCGCCTGCTTGAAATTGTGCATCGGCATGATGCCGGGGACGACCGGAATATCGATGCCGCGGGCGCGGACGCGATCGAGGTAGCGGAAGTAGAGGTCGTTATCGAAGAATACCTGCGTGATGGCGCGCGCCGCGCCGGCGTCGACCTTTGCCTTGAGCGTGTCGATATCGGCATCGATCGTCGGGCTCTCCGGATGCTTTTCGGGATAGGCCGAAACCGAGATTTCGATATCGGGATAGCGCTTCTTGATGCCTTCGATCAGATCGGGCGAACTCTGATAGCCGTCCGGATGCGCGTGATAGGCGGTGCCGATGCCGCTGGTCGGGTCGCCGCGCAGCGCCACGATGTGGCGGACGCCGATCTCGTGATAGCGCGCCACCACGTCGTCGATCTCGCCCTTCGGCGCGCCGACACAGGTCAGATGCGCCGCTGGCGTCAGGCGGGTCTCTTTCAGGATGCGCGCGATGGTCGAATGGGTGCGCTCCCGGGTCGATCCCCCGGCGCCATAGGTCACGGACACGAAATTCGGCGTCAGCGGCGCCAGCCGGTTGATGGTCTCCCACAGGCTCCGCTCCATCTCTTCCGTCTTGGGCGGGAAGAACTCGAAGGAGATCCTGGGCGAATGCAGCGCGCGATGGCCGTCGAAAGCGGGGGGCGTAACCTCGGTCATGGCACTTCACTAAGCTCCGAAAGGATGGGCCGGCATCAAGCCCTAGCGGCAGTCAGCTAAAATAGGCCAAACGAGCCTCGCCAAACAGCCCATCGTTGATGGGAAATAGCCCAATTACTGTAGGAATATGCGAAATATTGACTTTATGGAAATGGCGGTGGGCGGCAAGGAGCTTTGCTATTAGTTAGTATAAACATATAGTTATACAGACATCGGCTTTCCATAGGAGGTGTTCTGGATTGTGGGCAGGTTACCAATGTGGTCAACTTGTCACGTATTGTCCCACTTATGGTCCGCGTCCCGCCGCTGCTTTCCCCACAAGCGCGGGCCTGATCTGCGCCGACCGGGCCTTTGTCGCCCTCGCTTACCACATTAGTTTAGCGCTATGATCCCGCTTTCAGTCCTCGACCTCTCCGTCGTCACCACAGGCACCCGTCCGGCCCACGCGCTGCAGAACAGCATCGATCTGGCGCGCCATGTCGACGGCCTCGGCTATGTCCGCTACTGGCTCGCCGAGCACCACAATCTGGCCTCGGTGGCGAGCCCCGCGCCCGACCTGATGATCGGCCAGATCGCCGCGGTAACGAACAACATCCGCGTCGGCTCCGGCGGCGTGATGCTGCCCAACCATGCGCCGCTGGTGGTGGCCGAGCGCTTCAAGATGCTGGAGGCGCTGTTCCCCGGCCGCATCGATCTCGGCCTCGGCCGCGCGCCCGGCACCGATGGCGCCACCGCGCACGCGCTGCGTAGCCGGCTCGACCGCCGCGAGGGCGATGACTTCCTCGAACGCTTAAGTGAACTGGTGTTGTGGGAGACCCGCGATTTCCCGGCCGGCCATCCCTACAACAACGTGGTGGCGATGCCCGACGACACGCCGCTGCCGCCGATCTGGCTGCTCGGTTCGAGCGATTACAGTTCGGAGCTGGCGGCGCAAGTCGGCATGGGCTTCGCGTTCGCGCATCATTTTGCGTCCTATGACGCGATCGCGGCGATGACCAACTACCGCGACCATTTCAAGCCATCCGGCTGGCGCCCCACGCCGCATGGCATCCTCGCCATCGCAGCGGTCGCAGCCGAAACCGATGCGGAAGCCGAACAGCTCGCCTCCTCGATGGACCTCAACCGCCTGCGCCGAGACCGCGGACAATACCTGCCGCTGCCGAGCGTCGAGGAAGCGCTGGCCTACAATTACAGCGACGCCGAGCGCGCCTCTGTCATGCGCAACCGCTCGCGCTTGTTCGTCGGCAGTCCCGCGACGATCCTGTCGAAGCTTGAGCCGATGATCGCGGCAAGCAAGCCGGATGAACTCATGATCATCACCGCTGTCTACGATCACGACGCGCGCAAGAGGTCGTACAGTCTGCTGGCGGATGCCTTTGGGCTGGGCAAGAAAGCTGCCGCCTAGATCGTGATGACTTTTCTGCAAATCATTATCTCATTCTCTTCTTAGCATTTCTTAGCATTCCTGCCTTTCAGCATTCCTGATCTGCATGCCTGCGTTTGTTCAAGCCTCCGAAGCAACCAAGCGTTGTCAAGGAAGTTGTTGAGGTCTCCAGCCAAGGAGACAAGCAATGGAACTGAAATCTGCTGTTGTCGGGTTGGCCGCCCTAGGCGGCGTTATACTCGCTGCCGGCTCGGCTACTGCCGCGATGCCGAACGGGCTTCCGCATGCCGACCAGATCTCACGCCAGGCTGCGAATACCGAGCAGGTCCGCTGGGTCTGCAACGCCTGGGGTCGCTGCGTGTGGCGTCCGGGTCCGAGATGGGTCGCCGGCGGTTGGGGCCCGCGCCCCGTGTGGCGTCCGGGATGGCGCGGCGCTTATGCTTGGGGCGGGCCAGTTTGGCGCCCGCGGCCCGTGTGGGGTCCGCGCCCCGTGTGGGGTCCGCGTCCAGGATGGGGTCCGCGTCCAGGGTGGGGCTGGTAACGGCCGGTGGTGATCGGAGAGGGGGCGTACATCGGCTGATAACGCCGCGAGTACCGCTTTCATAATATCCGTATCCGCTGCACCGTTAATGCCGCGCAACTCGCCGCTCGCCGGTAAGGGTCCGGCTGTGGCACGTCACGAATCTGCGCTCTCCGCGCCCACGGCAGCAGTCGTGGGCCGGTAGACGCGAACAGATGCGTGTGCGTCCCTCAATCCTGCTTCTCGCTAAACGTCGCGCGGAACGGATGCGCCGGGTAGACCCCGACGATGCGAAATTCGCGCGAGAAGAATTTCAGTTCTTCCAGCGCAAAGGCGAGACCCCTATCATCGGGGTGGCCGTCGACATCGGCATAAAACTGGGTCGCAAAGAAATTGCCGTCGACCATGTAGCTTTCCAATTTCGTCATGTTGACGCTATTGGTGGCGAAGCCGCCGAGCGCCTTGTAGAGCGCGGCCGGCAGGTTGCGTACCCGGAAAACAAAAGTGGTAACCAGCGGGCCAGAGTTTGGCTTGGCCCAATCGGCTTCGCGCGCCAGCACCACGAAGCGCGTGGTGTTGTGGGCTTCGTCCTCGACGTCTTCGGCGAGGATATCGAGGCCGTAGATTTGCGCCGCCAGGCGGGACGCGATCGCGGCCACGCTCTTGTCCTTGCGCTCGGAAACGTCGCGCGCACTGCCGGCGGTATCGGCCGCAACGATCGGCTTGATGCCGAGCTTGCGGATGATGCGGCGGCATTGCCCGAGCGCGTGGACGTGGCTCTCCACCGTCTTGATGTCCGAAAGCTTTGTGCCCTTCGGTGCCATCAATTGATGGCGGATCGGCAAAAACCATTCACCGACGATGAACAGGCCGGAGGCCGGCAGCAGATGATGGATGTCGGCAACCCGGCCGGCGACCGAATTCTCGATCGGGATCATGCCGAGGTCGGCCTCGCCGGAGGAGATCGCGGACAGCGCATCCTCAAAGGTCGCGCACGGCAACGGCTCGGCGTCGGGATAGGCCTCGGCGATGGCGATATGGGAATTGGCGCCAGGCTCGCCCTGGAATGCGATTTTGAGCTTCTTGGTCATGCGGGGCCTTTTAGCAGCGGCTCAGGTTTTTGCCAGCATGCGCCGGGCGGTTTCGAGGTCGGCCGGGGTGTCGACCCCGCGGGGGACGCTGTCGACGATGGTGATGTCGATCCGCATCCCGGCCTCCAGCGCGCGGAGCTGCTCGAGCTTCTCCTGCTGTTCCAGCGGAGACGGCGGCAGCGCTACGAACCGTTCCAGCGCGGCGCGGCGGTAGGCGTAGAGGCCGATATGGTGGTAGCGCGGGCCGTCGCCATGGGGCGCCGTGGCGCGGGTGAAATAGAGCGCACGAAGCCGGTTTGGGCCGATCGGCGAGCCGACCGCCTTCACCACGCTGGGGGCCTGGTCCTCTTCTTCGGTATGGATCTGCGAGGCCAGCGTCGCGATGTCGACGGTGGGGTCGTCGAGCGGTGGCAACGCGGCCCGGATGGTTTCCGGCGCGATCGTGGGAAAGTCGCCCTGCAGGTTGACCACAATCTCAGCCCGCCCATCAGGATCGATCGTCCGCATGGCCTCGTGGATCCGGTCGGAGCCGGAGGGATGATCGGCACGGGTCATCACCACCTCGCCGCCGGCGGCTTTCACGGCGGCCGCGATCTCGGGCGTGTCGGTGGCGACCGCCACCCGGCCGATTTGGGCCTCCTCGGCCCGCCGCAGCACGTGGACGATCATCGGCAGGCCGCCGATGTCGAGCAGCGGCTTGCCAGGCAGGCGGGTTGCCGCCATGCGGGCGGGAATCAGCACCAGGATGCGGGTATCGGTCATCGGAACGAGGGTCTGGGGCCTTGCGAAAACAGGCCGGAAATATAATGGGGATTGGCGGAAAGTCGGCGCGTTTATACGGGTTGCCAGAGCCCGGGCAAACCGATATCTCAACCTCTGCTGAGGGTGCGGCGCGAAAGGCTGATTCCTGATGCGCACCCGCGGCCGTTTTGCCGGCCTTCAGTCGACCTTCCCGGCCTGGAGCCTGATCCCACTATGGACTCCTTCGAACTCAACAAAATTCTCGGTGCCATCCTCGGTACCTGCCTCGTTATCCTGGTGACGAGCTTTGCCGCTCATGCGATTTTCGCGCCCGTGAAACCAGAAAAGCCGGGCTTCGAGATCGCCGTGAAGGAAGACGCCTCTCACGCTGCCAAGGAAGCCGCAGCTCCCTCCGAGCCGATCGAGAAGCTTTTGCAGACCGCCTCCGTCGAGAAGGGCACCGCCGCCGCGAAGAAGTGCGCCGCCTGCCACACCTTCGAGAAGGGTGGCCCGAACCGCGTCGGCCCGAACCTCTATAATGTCCTGAACGAGCCGAAGGGCGCGGGACGTGGCGGGTTCAATTTCTCGGCCGCCATGAAGGGCAAGGGCGGCACCTGGACCTATGACGATCTCAACAAGTTCCTTGCCAATCCCAAGGCCTTTGTTCCGGGCACCGCGATGGGCTTTGCCGGCATTCCGAAGGACAGCGAGCGCGCCGACGTGATCGCCTATCTGCGCAGCCTTTCGGAAAGCCCGGCCCCGCTGCCGACCGCGGCAAAGTAAGATTTCGACAGTCCTGCAGGGACTTCCGCGCGACATTGCGGCCAGGCATTGCCTGGCCGTTTCGCTATGAGGGATCGCACTGTTGTTGTCGGAGTTGTTACCGGGACTTTTCGCCGCAGCGGCGGTGTTCCCAAGCTGCTATCATGAGGAAAAAGCAACGTAATCTGTCGAACCCTTGCCTTATATTGGGTCCTCACTAGCTCGGCCTCGTTGTTATCGTTGTTCGTGGCAGGGACGGCGAACTTCAAAAGCAACGGATACTGGCGTCAGCAACAGGAATTCTGCATTTGGCCATTACCCGACGACATCTTCTCCAGGGCGGCGCGGTTGCCGCCATGACCCCCGCGCTGGGGCTTGCTCCCGGAATCTCGGCGATTACGCCAGCCTACGCCCAATCGGCGTCCGGCGAACTCACGTGGCAGCATGCGCTGTCGCTGTTCGGCGAAGTCAAGTACCCGGCCGGCTTCAAGCGCTTCGACTACGTCAATCCGGAGGCCCCTAAGGGCGGCACCGTACGTCAGATCCAGATCGGGACGTTTGATAACTTCAACCTTGTGGTTGCCGGCGTCAAAGGATCGCTCGCAGGCGGCGTTCAGTTGATCTACGAATCTCTGATGACGCAGTCGCTGGATGAGGTTTCGACCGAGTACGGCGAATTGGCCGAAGCCGTCAGCCATCCCGAGGATTTCTCCTGGGTCACGTACCGTCTCAGGCAAGAGGCGAAATGGCACGACGGAAAGCCTGTCACGCCTGACGATGTGATCTTCTCACTTGACGCGTTCAAGAAAAATCATCCGCAGTATTCGGCTTACTATCGCCATGTGATGAAAGCTGAAAAAGTCGGTGATCGCGAGATAAAGTTCAGCTTCGATGCGCCTGGCAATCGCGAGCTCCCGCAGATCGTTGGACAGCTCACGATCTTGCCGAAGCATTGGTGGGAGGGCGCTGACAGCGAGGGCCGCAAGCGCGACATCTCCGCGACGACGCTGGAGAAGCCGCTGGGTTCGGGCCCCTATCGCATCAAGGAGTTTGTTCCAGGAAGGACGCTGACGCTGGAGCGTGTGAAGGACCATTGGGGGCGCGATTCCAGCACGAATGTCGGACGTAACAATTTCGACGAGCTGCGCCTGGAATATTTCCGGGACTCGACGGTCGCACTCGAGGCGTTCAAGGGCGACCAGGTCGATTGGCGCACCGAAAACAGCGCCAAGAACTGGGCGACGGCCTACGACTTCCCGGCCGTCAATGACAAGCGCGTGCTGCTCGAGGAGTTTCCAAACCGCAGTTCCGGAATCATGCAGGCATTCGCGCTGAATATCCGGCGTGAGCAGTTTAGGGATCCGCGCGTGCGCCGCGCGCTGAATTTTGCGTTCGATTTCGAGGAAACGAACAAGCAGATGTTCTTCGGTCAGTACAAGCGCATCAGCAGCTACTTCGATGGCACTGAACTGGCTTCAAGCGGCGTGCCGGAAGGCAGGGAGTTGGAAATACTCGAAGCCGTCCGCGCCGAAGTGCCGCCCGAGGTATTCACGAAGCCCTATACCAATCCGACCGGCGGCAATCCCGAAGCGGTTCGTGAAAATCTACGTGAGGCGCTGCGCTTGCTGAAGGAAGCTGGGTACGAGGTGCGCGAGCGCAAGCTTGTCGATAGCAAGACGGGAGCACAATTTGCGCTCGAATTGCTCGGTGCAGACCCGACCTTCGAACGGGTGATGCTGTTCTTCAAGCCGTCGCTGGAGAGGCTTGGCATCGCCGTCAGCGTGCGCACAATCGATCCGACACAGTATGAGAACCGGCTTCGCAACTGGGATTTCGACGTGGTCGTCTCGTCGTGGGCGGAATCGTTGTCACCCGGAAATGAACAGCGCGAATATTGGGGTTCGCAGGCGGCGGACATGGCGGGTTCGCGCAATGTCATCGGCATCAAGAATCCGGCCATCGACAAATTGATCGAGCGGCTGATCTATGCCAAGGGTCGGGATGACCTTGTTGCCGCGACCAGGGCACTCGACCGCGTGCTGCTGTGGAATCACTATGTCGTGCCGCAGTGGAATTATCCCAAGGTCCGGACCGCACGCTGGGATCGCTTCGGCAGGCCGTCCGAATTGCCCAAATACGGCCTGTCGGGCTTCCCGTCGCTGTGGTGGTGGGACGCCGACAAGGCAGCCAAGATCGGAAAGCGCAGTTGAAGGGATCGCGCATGGCGCTACTCAATCGCCGGCACGTGCTGGGTCTCGGTGTCGGCGCGCTGAGCGCTGTCGGCCTCAGACCGGCAGCCACCGCTTCCGAGGTGGGCACTGAAACCCACGGCATGTCGGTGTTCGGCGACCTGAAATACCCCGCCGACTTCAAGCATTTCGACTACGTCAATCCGCAAGCGCCGAAAGGCGGATTGTTTTCCACGATCCCGTCGACCCGTGCCTATAATCAGTCCTTCCAGACATTCAATTCCTTCAACGCCTTCATCCTCAAGGGCGAAGGCGCGAAGGGCATGGAGCTGACCTTTGACTCGCTGATGGCGCGCGCCAACGACGAGCCTGACGCGATGTACGGTCTCGCCGCAAAGTCGGTGTGGATCTCGCCTGACAAGTTGACCTACCGTTTCACGATGCGCCCCGAGGCGCGTTTTCATGACGGCTCGAAGATGACGGCGCATGACGTCGTCTTCTCGCTCAACACGCTGAAGGAAAAGGGTCATCCGCTGATCCTGGTACAGCTGCGCGACTTCGTGAAGGCCGAGGCGCTCGACGATGCGACGGTGGCCGTGATCTTCGCGCCAAACCGCGCCCGCGACGTCCCGCTCTATGTTGCAGGCCTGCCGATCTTCTCCAAAGCCTATTACGCGAAGCGCCCGTTCGAGGAATCGACCACCGAGATTCCGCTCGGCTCAGGGCCGTACAAGGTGGGAAAATATGAAATCAACCGCTACGTCGAATACGAACGGGTGAAGGATTGGTGGGCAGCCGATCTTCCCGTCAACCGCGGCAGCCACAATTTCGATACCGTGCGCTATGAGTTCTATCGCGACCGCGACGTGGCGTTCGAAGGCTTTACCGGCAAGAACTATCTCTACCGCGAGGAGTTCACCGCGCGCATCTGGGCGACGCGTTACGACTTTCCGGCGATCAAGGACGGCCGCGTCAAGCGCGAGACGCTACCGGATGAACTGCCGTCGGGTGGACAAGGCTGGTTCTTCAACACCCGCCGCGACAAGTTCAAAGACCCCAAAGTGCGCGAAGCGGTAATCAATGCGTTCGATTTCGAGTGGACCAACAAGACTGTGATGTACGGCGCCTATGCGCGCACGGTGTCGCCGTTCCAGAATTCGGACATGGTGGCGACCGGGCTGCCCTCCCCCGAAGAGCTGAAGCTGCTCGAGCCGTTCCGCGGGCAGGTGCCGAACGAGGTGTTCGGCGAGCCGTTCGTGCCACCGGTATCGGATGGATCGGGCCAGGATCGGCAATTGCTGCGCAAGGCGCAGCAATTGCTGCAGGAGGCAAAGCTTCCCGTCAAGGACGGCAAGCGGCTGATGCCGAACGGTGAGATCTTTGCGATCGAATTCCTGCTCGACGAGCCGTCGTTCCAGCCTCATCACGCGACCTTCATCAAAAATCTCGGTCAGCTCGGCATCGAAGCCAGCATCCGGTTGATTGACGCCGTGCAGTATCGCGCGCGGGTGGAGGCCTTCGATTTCGACGTCGCGATTATGCGCCTGAGCATGTCGCCCACGCCGGGCGACAGCCTGCGGCCGTACTTCACGTCGCACGCGGCTGCCACCAAGGGATCGTACAATCTGGCGGGAGTGGCCAATCCCGCGATCGATGCGCTGGTCGACAAGGCCATCGGCGCCGAAACGCGCGCCGATTTGACGATCGCGTGCCGCGCGCTCGATCGTGTGTTCCGGGCCGGCCGCTATTGGGTGCCGCAATGGTATCGCACCAACCACCCGATCGCCTATTGGGACCTGTTCGCGCATCCGCCAAAGCCGGCACGCTACACGCAAGGCACCGGTGCGCCCGACAATTGGTGGTATGACGCCGCCAAGGCCGCGAAGCTCGAACAGGCGAAGTAATTCATGACGGCCTATATCGCCCGCCGCATTCTCCTGATGATCCCGACGCTTCTGGGAATCCTGTTCGTCTCCTTTGTGGTCGTGCAGTTCGCGCCCGGAGGCCCGGTTGAACGGGTCATCGCGCAGCTCTCGGGCGCCGACACTGGCGGCACGTCGCGGGTATCGGGCGGCGGTGGCGATTTCGGCGCGCGCGGCAACCAGGCCGGCGCGGCGGCGGACGCCGTCGGTTCGAAATATCGCGGCGCGCAGGGGCTCGATCCTGACTTTATCAAGAAGCTCGAAGTCCAGTTTGGCTTCGACAAGCCGGCGCCCGAGCGTTTTGCGCTGATGTTGTGGAATTTCGCACGCTTCGATTTCGGCAAGAGCTATTTCCGCGATGTCAGCGTGATCCAGCTCATCAAGGAGAAGCTGCCGGTCTCGATGTCGCTCGGCATCTGGATGACGCTCCTGACCTACCTGATCTCGATCCCGCTCGGCATCCGAAAGGCTGTGCAGGACGGATCAAAGTTCGACACCTGGACCTCGGGCGTGATCATCATCGGCTTTGCGATCCCGGGATTTCTGTTCGCTATTCTCCTGATCGTGCTGTTCGCCGGCGGTTCGTTTTTCAACGTGTTTCCGCTGCGCGGCCTGACCTCGGACGGCTGGGCGCAGTTTCCCTGGTATTGGAAGATCATCGACTATTTCTGGCACATCACGCTGCCGCTGCTCTCGATGGCGCTCGGCGCCTTCGCCACCATGTCGCTGCTCACCAAGAACTCGTTCCTCGATGAGATCCGCAAGCAATATGTCATGACCGCGCGCGCCAAGGGCTGCAGCGAGCGGCAGGTCCTCTACAATCACATCTTCCGCAATGCGATGCTGATCGTGATCGCCGGCTTCCCGAGTGCGTTCATCCACGCCTTTTTCTCCGGCTCGCTGTTGATCGAAACCATCTTCTCGCTCGACGGCCTCGGCCTGCTCGGATTCGAAAGCGTGCTGAACCGCGATTACCCCGTGGTATTTGGAACACTGTTCATCTTTTCGCTGGTCGGTCTCGTGGTCAACCTGATCTCCGACCTCGCTTATATGTGGATCGATCCGAGGATCGATTTTGAGGCGAGGGAAGTCTGATGGCGATGCTCGCGCCCCAGCCGGTCGAAACCACCACGCAGTCACCGCTCGGCGAAGTCGTGCCGCCGGTGCGCCACGCCTTCCAGCCTTCGCCGCTCAATCGTCGCCGCTGGCATAATTTCAAGGCAAACCGCCGCGGCTACTGGTCGTTCTGGGTATTTGCGGTCCTGTTCGTGGTCTCGCTGTTTGCAGAGTTGATCGCCAACGACCGGCCGTTCCTGATCAAATATGACGGGCATCTCTACTGGCCCGCCTTCGTCACCTATTCCGAAACCACTTTCGGTGGCGACTTCGAGACCGCTGCCGACTATCGCGATCCCTACTTGCAGAAGCAGATCGCGGAAAAGGGTGGCACCGTCATCTGGCCGCTGATTCGCTTTTCCTACCACACCCATAATCTCGACCTGCCGACGCCGGCGCCGTCGCCGCCGACCTGGATGCTCACCGAAGCGCAGTGCAAGGAGGTCGTGCAGAAAAAGGGCCTCAAGGGCTGCAGCGACCTCGAATACAACTGGCTCGGCACCGACGACCAGGGCCGCGACGTCGTGGCGCGGCTGATCTATGGTTTTCGCATTTCGGTGCTGTTCGGCCTGACGCTGACGATTGTCTCCTCGATCATCGGCATCGCGGCCGGCGGCGTGCAGGGCTATTTCGGCGGCTGGATCGATCTGACCTTCCAGCGGCTGATCGAGGTCTGGACTGCCATTCCTTCGCTGTATCTGCTGCTGATTCTGTCCTCGGTGCTGGTGCCGGGCTTCTTTGTCCTGCTCGGCATCTTGCTGTTGTTCTCCTGGGTGTCCCTGGTCGGGCTGGTGCGCGCCGAGTTCCTGCGCGGACGAAATTTTGAATATATCCAGGCGGCGCGGGCGCTCGGCGTTTCAAATCCGGTGATCATGTTCCGTCACCTGTTGCCGAACGCGATGGTCGCGACGATGACGTTCCTGCCCTTCATTGTGTCGTCCTCGGTGATGACGCTGACGGCGCTGGATTTTCTCGGCTTCGGCCTGCCGCCCGGTTCGCCGTCGCTCGGCGAATTGCTGTCGCAAGCAAAGGCAAACGTGCAGGCGCCCTGGCTCGGTTTCACCGGCTTCTTCTCGGTCGCAATCATGCTGTCGCTTTTGATCTTCATCGGCGAAGCCGCGCGCGACGCCTTCGATCCGCGCAAGACGTTCAGGTAGGGGCCACGGGCATGGACGCTATCAATCAGCCCCTGCTCGATGTCCGCGACCTCTCGGTGGCGTTCGGCAACACGCTCGCGGTCGATCAGGTCTCGTTTTCCGTCAAGCGCGGCGAATGCGTGGCCCTCGTCGGCGAGTCCGGCTCCGGAAAGTCCGTCAGCGCATTGTCGATCCTGAAGCTGTTGCCGTATCCGGGCGCCTCGCATCCCTCTGGCAACATCCGCTTCCGCGGCCGCGAGCTATTGACCGCGGCGGAAAGCGAGATGCGCGAGATCCGCGGCAACGACATCTCGATCATCTTTCAGGAGCCGATGACCTCGCTCAATCCGCTGCACACGATCGAGGCGCAGATTGGCGAGATTCTGCTCCTGCACAGCGGCATTAGCGGACAGACGGCGCGGGCGCGGACGCTGGAGCTCCTGACGCAGGTCGGCATTCCCGATCCCGAAACCCGGCTGAAGAGCTATCCGCATCAACTGTCCGGCGGCCAGCGCCAGCGCGTCATGATCGCGATGGCGCTCGCCAACGAGCCGGACCTTTTGATCGCGGACGAGCCCACCACCGCGCTCGATGTCACCGTGCAGGCCCAGATCCTGGCGCTGCTCGCCGAAATCAGGTCGCGGCTCGGCATGAGCATGCTGTTCATCACCCATGACCTCGGCATCGTCCGCCGCATCGCCGACGTCGTCTGCGTGATGAATTCGGGCAAGATCGTCGAGCAGGGACCGGTCGAAGAGGTCTTCACCGCGCCGAAACATGCCTATACCCGCGCGCTGCTTGCGGCAGAGCCGAAGCCGGATCCGGCGCCGCCGCGGCCCAACGAGCCGGTGGTGATGTCGGCCGACAATCTCAAGGTCTGGTTTCCGATCAAGCGCGGGCTGTTGCGCTCGACCGTCGGTCATATCAAGGCGGTGGATGGCGTCAGCATCGCGGTGCGCAAGGGCGAGACGCTCGGCGTTGTCGGCGAATCCGGCTCGGGCAAGACCACGCTGGGGCTGGCGCTGCTCCGGCTGATTTCCTCTGATGGCCCGATCGTGTTCCTCGGCAACAACATCCAGGGCCTGCGCTTCAAGGCTATGCTGCCGTTCCGCCGCGACATGCAGATCGTGTTTCAGGACCCGTTCGGCGCGCTGAGCCCGCGCATGTCGGTCGGCGATATCGTCGCCGAGGGATTGAGCGTGCATCAGAAGTCGCTGTCGTATGAGGAGCGCGAGACGCGCGTCGTCAAGGCGCTGCGAGACGTCGGCCTCGATCCGGAAACGCGCTTCCGCTATCCGCATGAATTCTCCGGCGGCCAGCGCCAGCGTATCTCGATCGCGCGCGCGGTGGTGCTGGAGCCGAATTTCGTCGTGCTGGACGAGCCGACCTCAGCGCTCGACATGCTGTTCCAGGCGCAGATGGTCGACCTGTTGCGCGAGTTGCAGCGCAAGCGCGACCTGACCTACATGTTCATCTCGCACGATCTGCGCGTCGTGGCTTCGCTGGCGAGCCACCTGATCGTGATGCGCCACGGCAAGGTGGTGGAGGAGGGGCCCGCCGCGGAGCTCTTCAAGAACCCGAAGAGCGACTACACCCGCGCCCTGTTCGCCGCCGCGTTCCGGATCGAGGCCGTGCCGGAGGCGTAGTAGAGGTCGTCATTCATACGCCGCGGCTTCTCGGCTCAATCGCCAGTTCTCTGGAATACCGTCATCACCTGCAGGCGGGTGATGACGGTGAAGCTTGCGGCTACAACCGCTTGATCGCCGTGACCTCGCTGCCGACCGCCTTGATCCGCGCAATTGCCTCTTGGGTGTTCTCGATCACGGTCGCCATGTGATGCGCGTTGGCGTGCACGATGGTGTCGGCGTCGCGGACGATGGCGACGTGGCCTTTCCAAAAAATCAGGTCGCCGCGTTGTAATCGCTTCGCCTCGGCTGCGTCGAGTGTTCGACCGAGCCCATCCTGCTGCATATCGCTGTCGCGCGGGCAGCCGGTGCCGGCGGCGTTCAGTGAAACCTGGATGAGGCCGGAGCAATCGATGCCGAGCGAGCTCTTGCCGCCCCACAGATAGGGCGTGCCGACGAAACCTTCGGCGACCGCGACGAAATCCTTTTCCATCGCGTCGAGGCTGCCGACATGCCGTCGCGGCAGATACCAGCCTTCGTCCGTGACGGCGAACGCGCCGTCTTCACGGGCAACCGTTACGCGCGCACCCAAAGAAAGCGTCTCGACCGGCGGCAGCTTGATCGACGGGCCCGGGAACGCGAACGTCCGCAAAGCGGTGATCTTGTGCGTCGGCGCGGCCGCAGGCTTTGTCAGCGCCGCATCCGGAATCCAGCCGACATAGCCGTCGCTGTTCAGTTGCCCCCAGGCAAAGCCCTCGCCGTTGTGGTCGTAGATGGTGACGCGCTCGCCCTTCAGCGCTTGCGTCGACAGCATGGCATCCGCAGCAGGTCCCTCGCGCATTGGCGCGATGGCATCGCGCACGCCAAATTCCTCGCCCACGACGAAGCGCGCGGCCTTCACCTTGCCTTCGAGATATTTCGCGGCGACTTCGGGCCGTGCCGGCGTCAGGCGCGGATCATCCATAGCGTTCGCTCAGCAGTTTGTAGATCGCGCGAGCGGCCTGGCATTCACCGCCTTCGGGACGCGCGGGTTTTGCCGAAGGCGTCCAGCCGTAGATATCGACATGCAGCCAGCTCTTTGCATCGGTGACGAAGCGCTGCAGGAACAGCGCGCAGGTGATCGAGCCGGCAAAGCCGCCGGACGGTGCGTTGTTGATGTCGGCCACTTTGGAATCGAGCCAGGAATCGTAAGGCGGCCACAGCGGCATTCGCCACAACGGATCGTTCTCCCCTTTTGCGTGGGCGGCAACGGCTTCGGCCAGTGTCTCATCATGGGTGTAAAAGGGCGGTAAATCCGGCCCCAACGCCACCCGCGCCGCTCCCGTCAGGGTGCCGAGGTCCACCAGTAGATCCGGCTTCTCTTCGTCCGCCAGCGCCAATGCATCCGCCAGCACCAGCCGTCCCTCGGCGTCGGTGTTGCCGATCTCCACCGTCGGTCCCTTGCGCGATTGGAAGATGTCGAGCGGGCGGAAGGCGTTGCCGGCCACCGCGTTCTCGACCGCGGGGATCAGCGCGCGTAGCCGGACCTTCAGCTTCGCATCCATCACCATCTGCGCCAGCGCCAGCACGTTGGCGGCGCCGCCCATGTCCTTTTTCATGATCAACATGCCGCTCGACGGCTTCAGGTCGAGGCCGCCGGTGTCGAAACAGACGCCCTTGCCGACCAGCGTCACTTTGGGATGGGCGGGATCGCCCCAGCTCAGATCGATCAGGCGCGGGGCGCGCGTCGAGGCCATGCCGACGGCGTGGATCAGCGGAAAGTTCTGCTTCACGAGCTCATCGCCGATGATGCAGTTGAACGTGGCGCCGAATCGCGTCGCCAACGCTTGCGCCGCCTGCGCCAGTTCTTCCGGGCCCATATCGTTCGACGGCGTATTGATCAGGTCGCGCGCAAGTGCTGCCGCCTCCGCCATCCGCGCGATATCGGTGACATCGATGCCGTCGGGCGGCACCAGCCGGACGTCGGGCCGTTCCGCCTTGCGATAGCGGCCGAACCGATAGGTGCCGAGCGCAAAGGCCAGCGTCGCGAGCCGCACATCATGCGGCGCATTGGCAAAGCGATAGACGCCCGGCGGCAGCAGGCCCGGCAGGGCGCCGGGCCTGAACAGATCGCGGGATTTGCTGCTCTCTTCCTCGATGCCGAAAACGACCTGTGCGATCTTCCCGTCGGGCGCGGGCAACGTCAGGCATTTGCCGGGCTTGGCGGTGAAGTCATTGGCCGCCGCAAACTGCCGGGCCTGCTCGGGAAGCTCCCTGGCGATCGCGGCCCAATTCGTTTTGGTGGCGAAAATGATCGGAATGGCAGCGGCGTCGGGCGCGGTCTCGAACGGGGATTGCATGCGGGTCTCGCGGAAGGGGACGGGTGGGGTGGTGCCGATGGCATAGCACGGCCAATTAACCGGTCGTTAGGGTTAACAGTCTATTGCTGGCTCGTTCGGCTCCATTCGTCAGCCATTTCCCCGTGAGTTGAAGTGCCATGCGTCGACAGTCCAGCTATTCCCGGTCTCTTGCCGGGTCTCTCGCTCGGTTCCTCTCCTCCGCGGCCGTGACGGCGGTTCTCGCCGCAGGCCTTGGCGGCTGCCAGACCATGTCCGACATAACGGGGTCGCTGACCTCATCGTCATCGTCCTCCAAGGCGCAAGCCGCTCCCGACGATCCGCGCCGCGCGGTCGAGGTTTACGGCGAGCGATATCGCGCCAATCCCAAGGATGCCGAGGCGGCCTTGGGATACGGCCAGGCGCTCCGCGCCACCGGCCAGCGGGCCCAGGCCGCCGCCGTGCTCGAACAGGCCACCATCGCCAATTCCGGCAACAAGGCGCTGCTTGCCGCTTACGGTCGCGCGCTCGCCGATAACGGCAATTCGCAGGCGGCCTTCGACGTGCTCAGCCGCGCCCATTCACCCGCCAATCCCGACTGGCGCATTCTTTCAGTGCAGGGCACCACGCTCGACAAGATGGGCAAGCACGAGGAGGCCCGCGGCTATTATGCGAGCGCGCTGAAGATCGTGCCGGAAGAGCCGTCGGTGCTGTCCAATCTCGGTCTCTCCTACATGCTGACGCGGGAATTGCCGAAAGCCGAGGAGACGCTGCGGCGCGCCCATTCCAATCCCCGCGCCGACGCAAGGGTGCGGCAGAACCTGGCGCTCGTGGTCGGCCTGCAGGGCCGCTTCGCGGAAGCCGAGACCATCGCCAAGGGCGACCTGCCGGCCGACGAGGCGACCGCCAACGTGGCCTATTTGCGGGAAATGCTGAGCCGCAAGGACAAGGACAATTCGCGTCCCGGCAACAAGGCGACTGTCCCGGTCGCAGCCCTCAACCGGCCCGACTGATTATCGCAGTCGTCAACGCCCGCCAAGGCGGGGATCCAGTATTCCAGAGCTGTTCGTAATCGCGCCCGGCGGCGCGGCGTACCGCCACGCCTTGTCCTCGCGTCGGCCAAACTGCGGCACCCCAACACTTCTGCGTCAAGACTTCTGTGTCAAGATTTTGCCGTGGCCTTTCCGGCTTGCCGAAGTCCTGGCGAGGCAGCAAGCCCGCGCGACGACGACGGTCGAAGGCGCGGCGTCCGCCGCGCCCGCTGTTCGCGTTACGGCATCATCTGGATCTTGATGTAGGTCGGTCCGAGAATGACGATGAACAGGCACGGCAGGAAGAACAGGATCATCGGCACGGTGAGCTTCGGCGGCAGCGCGGCCGCCTTCTTCTCGGCCTCGTTCATCCGCATGTCGCGGTTTTCCTGCGCCATCACGCGCAGGCTCTGGCCGAGCGGAGTGCCGTAGCGTTCCGACTGCATCAGCGCCAGGCAGACCGACTTCACGCCCTCAAGGCCGGTGCGCTTGGCCAGGTTCTCGTAAGCCACCTTGCGGTCTTGCAGGTAGGACAATTCGGCCGTGGTCAGCGAGAATTCCTCCGACAGCGCGATCGACTGCGATGTAATTTCGGTGGCGACCTTGCGGAAGGCGACTTCGACCGACATGCCGGACTCGATGCAGATCAGCAGCAGGTCGAGTGCGTCGGGAAAGGCGCGGCGGATCGAGAGCTGGCGCTTGCTGATGGCATTCTTCAGGAACAGCATCGGGGCCTGCAGCCCGAGATAGGCGGCGGCGACGCAGATGCCGAGCTTGACCGTCAGCGATTTGTCCATCTGCGTAATCACGAACACATAGAGGGCCGCGCCGATAAACAGTACGATCGGTGTCACCGCGCGGGCAAACAGGAACGTGACGTAGGGCGCGTGGCCGCGATAGCCGGCCATGATCAGCTTGTCGCGCGCGGCTTCCTGCGCCAGCCATTTGGTCAGGTTGAAATCTTCCACCACCTTGGAAACGAGTTGCTTCGGGGTTTGCCGCAGCGACACCTTTTCCGATTTGACGAGGCGCTCGCGCTCGCGCTGCCGGAGCCGTTCGCGCTCGCTGGCAACCGCCTTCATGCGCTTGGCGAGGCCTTCGCCGGCAAACAGCGGCATGATCAGCGTATAGGCGGTCGCGCTCGCCGCGATGGCGGCAAGCAGCATCGTCATGAACCGCGCGTCGTGCATCTTGGCGATCAGAAAATCAATCATGGCTGCACCGTCAGAAGTCGAAATTGATCATTTTTTGCATCACCAGGACGCCGATCGTCATCCAGACGACGCAGCACACCAGCATGAGCTGACCGATTTGATGGGTCCAGAGCAGCGCGATGTAGTCGGGCGTCGACATCCAGACCAGCAGCATCACGATCGGCGGCAGCGAGCCGATGATGCTCGCGGAGGCCTTGGCTTCCGTCGACATCGCCTTGATCTTCTCCCCCATCTTCTTGCGGTCGCGCAGCACCTTGGAGAGGTTGCCGAGCGCTTCCGACAGGTTGCCGCCCGACTTCTGCTGGATCGCGACCACGATGCCGAAGAAGTTTGCCTCCGGTAGCGGCATCCGCTCATATAGCCGCGCGCAGGCCTCGCCGAGCGGCATGCCGATGGTCTGGGTTTCGATGATGGCGCTGAATTCGCTCCTGAGCGGCTCGGGTGAATCGGCTGCCACCACCTTGATCGATTCGAACAGCGGCAGACCGGCCTTGATGCCTCGCACGATGACGTCGACGGCGTCGGGCAGCGCCTTCAGGAACGCCTTCTCGCGGCGCTTCTTGAGAAAGCCCAGGACCCAGCGCGGCAGGCCGAGGCCGGTGCCGAAAGCCATCACGGCGGCGCCCAGCAGGCTGCCGCCGATCACAAAGGCGAGCACGAATCCGACCGCGCCGGAAATGCCTGATACGATCCAGAATTTCTGGGGTGTCCAGGATCCCAAACCCGCCTGTGCTAGGCGGGTGGTGAGCGGGACGGACTTCTCCTTCTTGCGTCGCGCGTCGAGTTCCTTCAGCGATCCCTCGACCTGCTCACGGCGCGAACGCTGGGTTTTCTCGGCCTGACGCGCCGGAGCGTCGGAACGCGCGATCGAGGCGCGGCGAGATTCGGCCTTCCTCTGGCCCGACAGCGATGGATAGATGAATACCCAGGCCAGGCCGCCAATGGCGGTAGCGGCGAGAAACGCCAGTGCGAGCGTCTGTATGCTCATGGACTCCTCACGTCGTTTCGGTGACTTCGGCGGCGTCGAGCGCGGCCGCAAGCCGCTTCTCTTCGCCGTAATATCGCGCCCGTTCCCAGAACCGCGGACGTCCGATGCCGGTCGAGCGGTGCCGCCCGATGATCTTGCCGTTCGCGTCTTCGCCGACCATGTCGTACAGGAACACATCCTGGGTGATGATGGTGTCGCCCTCCATGCCCATCACCTCGGTGATGTGGGTGATGCGGCGCGAGCCATCACGCAGGCGCGCGGCCTGCACGATGACATCGATCGAGGCGCAGATCATCTCGCGGATGGTGCGCGAGGGCAGCGAGAAGCCGCCCATCGTGATCATCGATTCGCAGCGTGACAGGGCTTCGCGCGGGTTGTTGGCGTGCAGCGTTCCCATCGAACCGTCGTGGCCGGTGTTCATGGCCTGCAGCAGGTCGAATGCCTCGGGTCCGCGGACTTCGCCGACGATGATGCGTTCGGGGCGCATACGCAGGCAGTTGCGGACGAGTTCGCGCATCGTGACCTGGCCTTCGCCTTCGATGTTGGGCGGCCTGGTTTCCAGCCGCACCACGTGAGGCTGCTGCAGCTGAAGTTCGGCGGCGTCTTCGCAGGTGATGACGCGCTCGTCCTCCTCGATGAATTGGGTCAGGCAGTTCAGCAGCGTGGTCTTGCCCGAGCCGGTGCCGCCCGAGATCAGAACGTTGCAGCGAACGCGGCCGATGATCTGCAGGATCTGCGCGCCTTCCGGCGAGATCGCGCCGAACTTGACCAGCTGGTCGAGCGTCAGCTTGTCCTTCTTGAACTTACGAATGGTGAGGGCGGGCCCGTCGATCGCCAGCGGTGGCACGATGGCGTTGACGCGGGAGCCGTCGGCCAAGCGGGCGTCGCAGATCGGCGAGGATTCGTCGACGCGCCGGCCGACCTGGCTGACGATGCGCTGGCAGATGTTGAGCAGCTGCTGGTTGTCGCGGAAGCGGATGCCGGTCTTCTGGATCTTGCCGGCGACTTCGATGAACACCGTGCCGGCGCCGTTGACCATGATGTCGGCGATGTCGTCGCGCGACAACAGCGGCTCCAGCGGGCCGTAGCCGAGCACGTCGTTGCAGATATCGTCGAGCAGCTCTTCCTGCTCGGCGATCGACATCACGATGTTCTTGATCGCGATGATCTCGTTGACGATGTCGCGGATTTCCTCGCGCGCGGACTCGCCGTCGAGCTTGGCGAGCTGGGCAAGGTCGATCGCCTCGATCAGGGCGCCGAAGATGGTCGCCTTGACCTGGTAGTAATTGTCGGATCGCCGCGCCTCCATGGCGGGGGCGGGCGGCGCCTTGGCGGGGGCGATCGGCGGCGAAGCCACGGTCGGCGCGGCGACCTCGCGCGTTGCTACCGCGGCGGCAACCGGCTCCGGCGCCTGGATGGCGGGCCTCAGCGCCCGCGTATCGCTATCATTTCCACTACGCTTACCGAACACGATGGCACTCCACGCAGGCGACCTACTTCTTGGCCCGCAACTTCTCGATCAAAGGTGACAGCAACGAACTCTTCGGCTTCTTGGTCTCGCCGCGGCCGGTGAGCCGCTGCGCGATCTGCAGGAACATCTCGGTGGTGCGATGGGTTGCGGAGATTTCCGCGATCATCTGGCCGTTGTTGGCGGCCGAACCGAAGATTTGCGGCTCGAACGGTATCGTGGCGATCGGGTGGTTTTCGATCGCCTTGGCGAACTCGGCGGCGGGGATCTCCGGACGCTTCGGGATGCCGACCTGATTGAGGCAATAGAGCGGGGCGCGATCGTTCGGCCGGGATGCCTTCAAGAGGTCGAAGATGTTCTTGGTGTTGCGCAGATTGGCGAGATCGGGCGCCGCGACGATCAGGATGTCGTCGGCTGCGATCAAGGCGCGCTTGGTCCATCCCGACCATTGATGGGGGACGTCGAGCACGATGCAGGGCATCGTGGTGCGAAGCGTATCGAAGATCGAATCGAACGCCTCCGCGCCGAAATCGTAGACCCGGTCGAGCGTTGCCGGCGCCGCCAGCAGGCTGAGGTGGTCGGTGCATTTCGACAGCAGGCGGTCGAGGAACGCGGTATCGACCCGGTCGGGCGAGAACACCGCATCCGCGATGCCCTGCGGCGGGTCCTGATTGTAGTCGAGGCCGGCGGTGCCGAAAGCGAGGTCGAGATCGGCGACCACGGAATCCAGCGCCAGATCGCGCGCGATCGCCCAGGCGACGTTGTGGGCGACGGTGGACGCGCCGACGCCGCCCTTGGCGCCGACGATGGCAATGATGCGGCCGACGGCCTTGGCTTCCGGCGACGAGAACAGGTTGCAGACCGAGCGCACGACGTCGATGGCGCTGACCGGGGCGATGACGTAGTCGCTGACGCCGCGGCGCACCAGTTCGCGATAGAGCATGACGTCGTTGATGCGTCCGATCACGATCACGCGGGTTCCGGCGTCGCAGACGGTGGCGAGCTGGTCGAGGCCGAGGAGAATGTCGTTGCGGTTTTCGGTTTCCAGGATGATGACGTTCGGGGTCGGGGCCGAGCGGTAGGCCTCGACCGCGGCGGCCATGCCGCCCATCTGAATCTTGAGGTGAGCCTTGCCGAGGCGGCGGTCTTCGCCCGCCGACTGCACGGCGGCCGCGGTTTCCACCGTCTCGCAGAAAGCCTGCACCGACACCCGCGGCGCCGGCGCGATGTGATCCTCGGTGGACGGCGCCGTGATTTCCGGCTGCTGTTCTGTATTCTGGCGCGAGTAAGTGATCATTTGCCGGTATCGCTGAGTTTGGCCTTTTCGCTCTCGGAGTAAGTGGTCGCGGTGGAGATGCCCTTGCGATATTTGTCGAAGGCTACACCACGGCGCGGCGCGAAGGCTGGGGTTTCGGGACGCGGCTGCACGAGATCCGACGGGTTGTCGACCATCGCCGCCAGATTGCGCTGATTGGAGCAGCCGAAATTGTAATACGGCTTGTTTTCGAAATAGCTCCTGTTGTTGATCGACGGTCCGAGGTCCTCCGGCCACAGCCCGCATGGGCCGGCCACCGCCGAAATCTTCGGATAGTTGAGGCGGATCGCAGCCATGTGCCTGGGATCTTCGGGGCGATACTGGCGGACATTGGTCGCGCGCGGCGGCACGCCGGCGGCGGCAAGTGTCGCCTGGATCTCGCGCAATGAATCTTCGGCCGCCCGCGCGTTCGGCGTATTGACGGGCACGTCGATGCTGATGATGCCGGTGCCTTCCCGCATCCAGGTCTGGCCCAGATACATCACGTCGGCGCGCTGGGAGGCGGAAAGGCCGCCGCGTCCACGGCCGACGAAAACCACGATCGAGCGGTCGGCTTCCTGCACCGCGATCGGATGGCGCTGGCGATAGTCGTCGGGCACGGCCGCCGTCGTCACCACATCGGTGCTGTGCTTGCAGGCACTGAGCGCCACGGAAAGACCGATCAGCGCTCCCGCCAGGCAGAGGGCGCGCCTGGGATCGGCGGGCTTTTTTGATTTCATCCTCGGTGTCATCGTCCCGCCTCAGTCCGTAATAAAGCCGTAGGTGCCGCGATAATTCCGAGCCTTCTCGACACGGCCCGGAACGCCGTAGATGCGATTGATGCTGCCGAGCAGGTCGGCCTGCGGGTCCGAGGTGGCGGCAAAGCCGTCATCGGGCCGCGACAGGTCCTTCTGCGCCACCGCGCGCACCACATAGGGCGTGACCAGAACCATCAGTTCGCTCTGGTTGTTGACGAAGTCGCGGCTGCGGAACAGCGTGCCGAGAACCGGCAGTTGCGCCAGGCCCGGCAGACCGTTGATCGCCTGCTTGGTCTGTTCCTGGATCAGGCCGGCCATGGCCATCGCGCCGCCGGACGGAATTTCCAGCGTCGTCTCGGCGCGGCGGGTCTTGATCGAGGGAATGGTCGTTCCACCGGCACCGCCGGTCAGAGCGTTTTCGGTCGAGACTTCCGACACTTCGGTCATCACCCGAAGGCTGATCCGTCCCTCCGTCAGCACGACCGGCGTGAAGTTGAGTGAGATGCCGAATTTCTTGAAGCTGACGGTCTGGACGCATTGTCCGATGGTGCCGCCCGTGGTCGTTTGGCAGGTCACGCCGGCCGGAATGGGAAATTCACCGCCCGAGATAAAGGTTGCGGACTCGCCGGAAATGGCTGTGAGGTTAGGCTCGGCAATGGTTCGCACGACACCGGCGCTTTCCATCGCGCGCAGCGTCGCCTGCACAGATGGCGTCGAGCCGAAACTCCCGGTAAGGGCGTTGCCGGCGACGAGCGGCGCACTGTTTGCGGTGAATGGGGTGTTGTTGGTGAACTTAACAACGGATGTGCCGTAGGTCATGCTGGCGCTGAGATCGATGCCGAGTTGCTTGATGACCGAGCGCTGGACTTCGGCGACCGTGACCTTCAGCATCACCTGGTCACGGCCGCGAACGGCGATCGAATTGACGACCTTCTCGGTGCCGTTCACCAGGCGGGCGGCGATATCGGCGGCCTGCTGCGCCTCGATCGGGCTCGCCGCGGTGCCGCTCAATACCACGCCGTCGCCGACGCCCTCGATCAGGATGTCCGAATTCGGCAGCGACTGCTTCAGCGCGGCGCGCACGCCGTTGAGGTCGCGCTTGACCGCGATGTCGTAGGCCGCGATCTGCGCGCCTGTGGAATCGAAGAAGACGATGTTGGTCTGGCCGACCGCGGCGCCGATGATATAGGCGCGCTGGGTCGAGCGGACGACGGCGTTGGCGATCTTCGGATCGGCGACCAGTACGTCCTTGATCTCCCGCGGCAGGTCGATCACGAACGATTTGCCGATCCCGAGCGAAACGAACCGTGCGTTCATCTGTCCGTCGGTGGTGGCCGGCGCAGCAACGCGATAGTCGCTAGCCAGCACCGGCGTCAGCGCCGGATTGAGCGTGAGAGCAGCCACAGCCGAAAACGACAGGGCGCGGACGATGAACGTTCGCATCATCGGCTGAATTTCCCTGCACTTCATATCGTGCGTCCTTTCGGTCACTTCTGCATCGTCTGCTGGCTGGCAACGCCGTAACGAATGACGTTGAGGCTTTCGCCGCGCTTGTTGAGTTGTTGGTCGTCCGGCTTCTCGACCGCGTTGACGTCGGCAATGCTGCGCAGCGCCAGCGTCAGCGAGCCGCTCTGGCGCGATCGCGCCAGCGTCTCGGCCTGCTCGGGCTTCAATTCGAGGGTGACCGTCCTGCCGACCAGCGAGCTGCTGCCTTCTTTTTCCTTCGGCGCCTGGTCGATGGCCAGAACGCGGACATTGGCGAGGATGACCTCTGAACCGGGGATATCCGGGCCTTTGCCGTCCGGACTCTTGTCGCGCTTGGTAAGAATCACGTCGACGCGATCATTCGGCAGGATGAAGCCGCCGGCGCCGGTTTCCGGTGAAATTTCGGTGGAGATGGCCCGGTAGCCGGCGGGCAGGATCGCCGCCATGAAGCCGGAGCCGTCGGCCTTCACCAGCTTCTGTTCGCGAATCGGTTCGCCCGCGATGAACGGCGCGCGCGCGATCGAGCCCGTGATTTCCTTGATGGCGTCGGCCTTGCTGGCGCGGCTGATGAAGCTGCTGCTGGCGGTCGCGGCCGGCCAGGTCTGCCATTGCAGATCGTCCGGCTTGACCGAGCGGCCAAGGGCGATATCCGATTTGGCGACGAGAATATCGACGGTCTGCAGCTGCGTGACCGGCTGGGCCGGCGCTGGCTTGTCGTCGGACCCGCTGGCGAGATATGCGGCAATGCCGCCGGCGCCGATGGCGATGGCCAGGACCACAATGCGTGCGGTATTCATTACGCTTCACTTTCCACATTACGCTGCGACGCTTCCGCCGCCGTGATGGGAGTTGACCAGCTATTCGTCAAAGCATGGTTAATGAGGCGTGTGTAAATTGCCTTAACGGAAAGTTAGCGACGTTTGATCAGCGCATCGCGAGGTGAGCGAGGTCGATAGCCTTGATCCATTCGGTCTGCGGATAGACGATCAGCGCGCCGATGGCGAGCGCGATGCCGTAGGGAATCCCGCTCTGTTTGTCGTGCAGCCGGTTCAGCCATGGCTGTCCCGTAAGCAGGGAAGGCAGCGGCCATTGCCGGAACTGAATCAGCAGCACCGTCAACGCCCCGCCGAGCAGCGAGACATAGAGCAAATAATTGAGGAGATGGTCGAAACCGAACCAGAGTGCCACGCTGGCCGCGACCTTGGCGTCGCCGCCGCCGACCCATCCCATCGCGAAGCAGCCAAAGGCCACCACCAGGACGGCCGCGCCGGCGCCGAAATGCAGGAGGATGTCGTGCAGGCCCATGCCGCCCAGCACCGCGAGCGCCACAAAGCCGGCGATCAGCGCCAGCGACACCCGGTTCGAAATCGTCATCGTGAACAGGTCGCTCGCGGCTGCGAATGCCATCAGAGCCGGAAACAGCAGGAGGCGGGCGGTATCGAGGATCATGAATTCACGCAGGCTGCAAGTTGACCCGAGATCCGGGCTCTGGCCGAGCCTAGCTACGAGAAGTGAAAAATCGGGAAACGGCGGAAGATTTCAGGACGTGCGAGGCTCGACGGCTTTGTCAGATCGGCGCGCGCCTTGTTAGAAGCAGCAAAGGCCCCGGCTTGCCGGGGCCTTTGCGTTAGTTAGCTCGCAACCGTCGCTTACTTCAGCGAGGTCGAGATCGTGTTGAAGTTGGTCTTCAGCTGGGTGCCGACGCCCTGAACGGCGGTGATGATCGCGATCGCGATGCCGGCGGCAATCAGGCCGTATTCGATGGCGGTGGCGCCGGACTCATCCTTCACGAAACGCGAAACGAGATTCTTCATCTATGTAACTCCTGTGTACACGTGGCTGGTCGAACTTAAGTTTGGTCTTGCCGGCGTTCTCAGCACCGTGACCATGTCGTGACCCTAGGGTGCGACAATTTCGACGCAGTTAATTCGATCACGCAAAAATGCTTGGAACTCGCTGTTCTTGAGCACGGTAAACACTGCATTAAAGCATCAGATGAAATGCAAGCGCGGCTTCGCGAGCGTTCGCTTGCTCATGCGCCACCTGTTTCCGGGTCGCGCGTCCTCCGCCAGTAACAGCCGAGCATCGAAAAGGCTTCGATGCTTTGATTCACGGCTCCTTAAGCGCGAGCGGATACCTCTTGATCTCTCCGATCGAATGAGGCCGTCATGTCCAGTTTGCCATTTGAAGTCATCGAGATGCTGGGCCAGACGTTGGCGAAGGTCGCTCCGGTGACGATCGCGCTCGCCGTGGTATTTACGGTGCTCTCGCATTTCTGGGCCTGCAACCCGGGCAAACCGTGGTGGCGCAAGCGCGAGCTCATTACTGACATCTGCTACTGGTTCTTCGTGCCGGTATTTGCGCGCGTCTTCCGCATCGGCTTGCTGGTGCTCGGCGCTGCGGTCGTCTTCAACATTCATGAGGCGGACGAGCTGATCGCATTCTACGACAATGGCCATGGACCGCTGTCGCAGCTTCCGCTCTGGGTGCAGGCGCTATTGTTCCTCGTTGCGTCGGACTTCGTGCTGTACTGGCTGCACCGCATGTTTCACGGCGGCGGGTTCTGGAAATACCATGCCATCCATCATTCCTCGGAGGATCTCGAATGGATCTCCGCGGCGCGGTTTCACCCCGTCAACCTGTTCATCGGAACAATCCTGGTCGACGTCATCCTCTTGATGGCCGGCATCTCGCCCAACGTCATGCTGTGGGTCGGGCCGTTCACGACCTTCCACTCCGCCTTCGTCCACGCCAACCTGAACTGGACGCTCGGGCCGTTCAAATACGTGCTCGCCACGCCGGTCTTCCATCGTTGGCATCACACCTCGCTCGAAGAAGGCGGCAATACCAATTTCGCGGGTACCTTCCCGCTCTGGGACATCCTGTTCGGAACGTTCCGGATGCCGGAGAACCGGCTGCCCGACAATTACGGCGTGGACGACCAGGAGGTCCCCACCGAGATCGGCGGGCAATTGGCCTATCCATTCCGCCACTAGGGCCTGGGCGGAGTCTTCATGACCACTGACGCTGGAGCGATCCGTCGGGACAACGCCTTGAGCCTTGGCGACGTTCCGGCATGGCTCTGGGTCGGGATCGTCGTCTATGCGCTGCTGTTGATCAACGGCAGCCAGCTTCTGGGCGATTCCGATACCTATTGGCAGACCGCCGTGGGTCAGTGGATCCTCGAACACAACGCCTTGCCGCGCGTCGACATCTACTCCTTCACCAAGGCAGGCGAGCCGTGGACATCATCGTCCTGGCTGGCGCAGGTGCTGTACGCAACGAGCTACAACCTGGTAGGCTGGATCGGACCGGTGGTTCTCGCCGCCGGCTGCATCGCCGCAACCTTCGCACTATTCATTCACATTCTCGGCCGCCGCGTTCCCGCGGTCTATGCGGTCGCCGTCGCGATGGTGGCGCTGGCTCTTTCGATGGGGCATTTTCTGGCGCGCCCGCATGTGCTGGTGCTGCCGATCATTCTCGCGTGGGCGAACGGGTTGATATCGGCGAGCGAGCGCGGCCAGGCGCCGTCGCCATGGCTGCTGCCGTTGATCGCGGTGTGGGCGAACCTGCACGGCGGATTCGTGTTCGGCCTCGTGCTGGTCGGCGCGTTTGCGCTCGATGCGCTGTGGAATGCTGATCGCGCGCAGCAAAGGTCTGTGGTGCTGCGCTGGGCGGCGTTCGGTATTGGCGCGCTGGTGGCCTGCTGCGCCACGCCTTACGGGTGGGGATCAATCCTTGCCGCACGCAAGATCCTTGATCTCGGCGAACTCCTGCATCTGATCTATGAATGGATGCCGGCGGATTTCAGCAAATTCAGCATGTTCGAGCTGGCGATCCTCGCGCCGATCGCCGGCGCGCTCTACGCCGGCGTCAAGCTCACGCCGCCGCGGATTGCGCTGGTGCTGGGCCTGCTGCATATGGCGCTGTCGCATGTCAGGAATGTCGAGATCTTCGCGCTGCTGCTGCCGATCGTGGTGCTCGCGCCGGTGGCATCGCAGTTCGCGCTGCGGCCGGCCTGGCTCGCCCGCACCGGCGCCCCGATGTCCGTGATGGCGGTGGTGTTGGCCCTGCTCGGCGGCTGGACGTGGCTGCTCGCAGCCAACACCACCTTCGCACCGCCCGAAAACCAGTCGCCGGCGGCGGCTGTCGATGCGCTGAAGGCGCATAATCCGAGGCGGGTTCTCAACGATCTTCCGTTTGCCGGCTATCTGATATGGCGGCAGATGCCCGTGTTCATCGACGGGCGCGCCGAGCTCTACGGTGAAGCGTTCGAGATGGCCTATTACCGCGCGATGCAGCTCAAGGACGTCAACCAGTTTCTCGACATTCTCAAGAAGTGGGACATCGAGGCCGTGCTGCTGACGCCGGGTACGCCTGCGGTGGGCCTGCTCGATCATATTGGCGGCTGGCGGCGCGCCTACGCTGACAAGAACGCCGTACTGCACGTTCGTACGGCCAACTGATCAATCAGAACCGGACTCTAGACCCGAACTGGCGGGCGGACCGGGATTCTGATACGCGGGCCGGATGAACCTGCCGACCGAAGTCGTCGAGATGCTTGGCCAGACCTTGGCCAAGGTGGTGCCGGTCACGATCGCGCTGGCGCTCGTGTTCTCGGTGCTGGCGCATTTCTGGGCCTGCAATCCCGGCAGGCCCTGGTGGCGCAAGCGCGAGCTCGTCACCGACATCTGTTACTGGTTCCTGGTGCCGCTGTTCGCGCGCGTGTTCCGCATCGCCCTGTTGGTGCTCGGCGCGGCCCTGGTGTTTGGAATTCACGACGCCGACGAGCTGATCGCCTTCTACGACAACGGCCATGGCCCGCTGTCGAGGCTGCCACTATGGTTGCAGGCGATCCTGTTCCTGATCGCGGCCGATTTCATGATGTACTGGCTGCACCGCATGTTCCATGGCGGCGGGTTCTGGAAATACCACGCCATCCACCACTCGTCGGAGGATGTGGACTGGATCTCGGCGGCGCGCTTTCACCCCGTCAACCTGCTGTTAGGTACCATCGGGGTCGATGTCGTGCTGCTGATGGCCGGCATTTCGCCGGGTGTGATGCTCTGGCTCGGGCCGTTCAACATCTTCCATTCGGCGTTCGTTCACGCCAACCTCAACTGGACACTCGGCCCGTTTAGATATGTCGTGGCGACGCCGGTGTTTCACCGCTGGCACCACACCCCCCGCGAGGAGGGCGGCGACACCAATTTCGCGGGCACCTTTCCGCTCTGGGACATCCTGTTCGGGACCTTCCGGATGCCGAAAGGCACGCTGCCGGTCCAATATGGCGTGGACGATCAGTCCTCGTTTCCCCGCGAAATCATCGGGCAGCTGGCCTATCCGTTCCGCAAATAGCACATGATCTCCGCGCAAACGCGGAGCGCGTTTGTCGCAAGGGAAACGCGGTTGCCGGTTTTCCAAACCCGGAACGCGTTTGCGCGGAGATCATGATCTATTAATCACGCTTGCCGCGGATTTCTTGCCCCGTTTCGGGGCCTATTTGCCCTTTGTTCATGAATTGTCGTCAGATTCACCGTTGTCGGGCGCCGGTTCCGCTGCGTATCGCCATTGCCGGCTTGTTGATGCCCCGGGGTAAAGTATGTCGTTCAAGTCCCAGCGTATTCGCGCGCGCGCGCGTTTTGGATTGCGTTCCCTCGCCGCAGGTCTCCTGCTGTGGCCGGCCGTCTGTCTGGCCGCGCCCGATCCCGACCGCATCGCCGTCTATGTCGATCAGGCAAAGCTCGTGAAGCTTCCTGCCAAGGTCTCCACCATCGTGGTCGGAAACCCGCTGATTGCCGACGTGACCCTGCAGAGCGGCGGCATCGTCGTCGTCACCGGCAAGGGCTACGGCGCGACCAATTTCATCGCCATGGACCGCAACGGCGAGGTGCTGGTGGACCGCCAGATCCAGGTCGAAGGCCCGACCGATCAACTCGTCACCGTCTACCGCGGCGTCGAGCGGGAATCCTATAGCTGCATGCCGATCTGCCAGCGCCGCGTCACCCTTGGCGACGGCGAGACCTACTTCAGATCGGCGATCGACCAGGCCGGTTCTCTCAGCGGTCAAGCCGCCAGCGCCGGGACCAAATAGGCAAACTGAGTGCTTTCGGTTCTGATCGAATCAGAACCGAAGCTCCGGTTTTTGCTCCGACGTATTTCTGCACCCGAACCATTTTCCGCCTTGCTCTAGACACCCAGCCGGTTCTTCCCGACGGCTCGGCGCAAGCTTGTCGGCGCGTCAGCACATCATCCTGTCCGCGAATCGATCCCGCCTGTGTGAGCCCCTCTGAAGACAGTTAACGGCCGGTTAGCGGGCCGGGCCGCTCTGCTTCGGTTCGACGAAACACTTCCACAATCACTTTCAGATAGTTCTTGCAGGCGGATAACCGCTGCCGTCTGGGGATTTTCGATGTCGTCACCCGCTGTTGCAACCGTTCCTGTAAGAAATGCGCTGGACCGATTTCGCCGCAACCGACGGGGCTCGGCCGCCGTCGAGTTCGCGCTGGTTGCGCCGTTGTTCTTCTGCATGCTGTTTGCGATTCTCGAGACGGCGATTGTATTTTTCGCAGGCCAGCTTCTGGAGCAGGGAACGCAGGACGCCGCGCGGCTGATGCTCACGCATGAGGCTCAGGACAGTGCCATGACCGAAGATACGTTCAAGACCAAACTCTGCGATCGCATCAAGGTGATGTTCAACTGTGTAGGAGGCAATCTGGGGAACATTACTGTGGATGTGAAGGTCTTTGCCCCAGGCACCACGATTACGATTACCGATCCGATCGTCAGTGGAAACTTTACCGGAACTTTCGCATATTCTCTGCCGCCAGCCGGCTCTCCCAATACCGTCGTGATTCGCGCCTTCTATCAATGGCCGCTGTTCGTGACCAAACTCGGCTACAACATTGGAAATCTCAACGGCAGCAAGCGGCTGCTCTCTGCGACCGCCGCTTTTCATGTAGAGCCGTGATGCGATGATGGTATCCCCGATGCGGAAGATGTCGCTTCGCGTGCGCAGTCTGTTGGATGATCGCAGCGGTCTCGCGGCCGTCGAGTTCGCCTTCGTCTTTCCAATCATGGTGGTGATGTACTTCGGGGTGGTCGAGATATCGTCGGCTATTGCCGTGGATCGCAAGGCCACCCAGGTGGCGCGAACGCTTTCCGATCTGACGTCTCAGATGGCGAGTGTGGCGGATGCCGATATCATCAGTTTTGGTGAAGCGGCAAAGGCGATCATGACACCCTATTCGCCATCGCCGTTGATATCCTCGGTCACGGAGGTTTACGTCGATAAAACCTCGGGGGTCGCTCGGGTTCAGTGGAGCAAGGGTTTGACGATCAGTACAGCAGGCCTTGTCACGATCGCGCCGACGCCGCCTCATAATCCAGGTGATATTGTGGTGTTGCCGCCAGGTCTCGTCGTGGCCAAGGGGACATTTGTGATTTGGAGCGAGGTCAGCTACAGGTATGTACCGGCCATCGGTTATATGGTGGCGAAGACTGGCATCCCCTTTAACGATACCGCTTACACGCGTCCGCGGCAGGTGCTCTGCGTCTTAAATCCGACGGCTGGCTTCTCCGACTGTGCGACGCCGCTGTGACGGCAGGTAGTCTCGGATAACCTTCGCAACTTGCACCGTTCGCCGCGCGACCTTCTCCTGGAGGAGGATCGGCGCTGTATTCGTGGCGCTGCATTTGTTCAGGCTTCGGTAAGCGCCGGCGTGATCCGCTGCATTGGAAAGCGGCCCCGTATAGCAGCGTTACATCCAAGGCGGATGAGTCCAGACTCTCCACTAGAACATGATCCGGAAAAGTGGGTACCGGTTTTCCCTCGCGACAAACGCGGAACGTTTGCGCGGAGATCATGCTCAAATCAAAGAGATGGAGCGGGATGACGATTCGAAGAAAAGTCATCACGCTCTAATGACACAAGGGACCTCTGCCCAACGCCATCGTGGGACTTTGGCTGCCAGAGCATGATCGGACCCGCAGGGCTGCGTTGGCGCAAAGCGGGAACCGTTTTCGCTCGGGACAAACGCGAAGCGTTTGCCGGCAGATCATCCGCAAAGACATCCGTGATCCAATTCAATCCGATCGGATCATGATCTATTGCGCGCGAGCAACCCGGAATTCCCCGATTCATCGCCTGCTTGTGCCGGCTACGGAACGGACAACCGATCTCATCGTGATCCTCCTGCACACCTGCCGCCGTAAGACAGAACGCGAAGAAGAAAACGCCGGCCTCGTAGGTCATCCGTAATCCTGGCCGATTTTAAAGACGAGGCCCGCGGCCAAACGGCCCATTGGAGGTCTGATGGCCAGCCCAAATCAACGGCACAAATCGACGCTTGGCGTCTCCGCGGTTCGTCCGATGGCCTTGCCGCTCCACGCCATCGAGCCGCGCGCAATCACGGCATCCACCCTGTGCGGCCGATCAATAAAAAGCCCCGGATCGCTCCGGGGCTTTCTGAGGCTCGATGTTTACTTCAAGGCGTCGTCGGCACCGCCTTCTGCCAGGTTAGTTCGTAAGATGCGCGGTCTGCAGCGCGTGATTGAACATGGCGTTCAGCGACGCGGCGATTTCAGCGGGCGTGTTCGCGGTGTAGAAGAAGCCAGGCGACGCGCATTTCCGCAGGCTGGCCGGAATATACTGAATGTTGTTGTTGGCATAGGTGTCTTCGTCGCCGGCAAAGGTCGTAACCACGGGTGAGACCGGTTGATAGGGAATATAGAGCACGGAAACGATGACGCCGCGGCCCTTGAGGGTTTCGCAGACGGGAACGGTCGCCAGGGTGCCCTGTTTATCAATCGTGGTGGCGCGGTTGCTGTCGTGCCAGCCGCCGGGAACGGAGGGAGTGGGAATGTCTTTGTATTGGTTGTCTTGTGCGCCGTCGGTGACGAGGAAGACGTAAGGCTGCGGGGTGGTCGGCGTGCTGCCGTCGCCGACGGCGCCGGAGCCGGTGCCGATTTTTTTATTGACCGAATCAAGCGCGGTATCGATATGCGTGCCGCCGGAGCCAAGGTCCGTACTCGTATTTGTGTCAAGCAGCGTGGCAAGGTTTGCGGCGGCGTAGTTGATGGTGCCGGGGGTGGTGGAAGATCCGTTGATGTCTTTGGTCAGCGGAAAATAGGCATAGAGTTTTTGAATGAACGGGTAGAGACCGATCCGGAACTGGTCGTCAACCTTCTTGGAGGCGTTCGCGGTTTCGAACAACTTGGTCACGGCGTAGCCGACCGCGTCGAGGCGCAACTGGATGCAGTCGTCGGTGCCATCGGTCGGGCAGGATGAAACCGCCGTCAGGCTGTCCGGCCGGCTCTTGGAGTTGCCTTTAATCAGCGAATTCGCCGCGCCAGGAGTAACCGTATTATTCAGGTCGGCAAGCATCGCCACCGGCAAGCCAGGCTTCTGCTTCGGTACGGACGTGGTCGACGCCTGGTTGATGAGGTTGTTGAGCGCGGTCTGGCCGAGGCGCGAATATATATAGCCCATGCAATGATTATTCGTGTGGTACTGCTGGGTATACGTATTGGTACTGGTAGGGGGGTTGGCAGGCGGATTGGTCGGGGGGGTGACAAGGGGATCTTTGCACGCGCTTTTTGTCAGGTCAATTTTCGGGTCAAAATGGCAGGCCAGGGTACAACTGATGCCGGTGGAGTTGTGGTATTGGACCCAGTTATCCGGGTTGATCCTGCCCAACCGCTTCTGCTCTTCGGGCGTCGACGGCAGGCCCATCGACCCCGAGACGTCCAGCGTCAGATAAAAATCGAGGTACGGCGGCAACGTGGCGGCCGAACTTGAAACGCCCGTTACCGTCAGTTTCTGAAACCCAATCACTTTCAGGAAAGTTACCGGTACGTCGGCCGTGAACGTGACGCTGGCAGCGAGCTTGATTCCGGTCTTCGTAACGACGCTGGTGCGATCCACAAGTTGATAGCCGGTGATCCCGGTCATGTTGGCGTCAAAGACATTGTTGGCATCCGTAACGCCGGCGTTGACCGAGCCGTTGCCTGTCATTGTCGAGGCCGCGATAAAGCCGGGCGACTTCTGCGAAAGCGCGGCGATGCTGGCGGCGTCGGCCGCGGTTTGCAGCTTGGCCTTCATTCTGGTCGCCTGCGAGTAATCCACCGCGCAACCAATGGCCGATATCAGTGGGATCGCCGCGACCGTAAAAATGATCGCGACGTTGCCGCGTCGATCGCGGCAGAAACGGGAAACATACTGCTGAAGACGAAATGGCACGAGCGCCCCCTGGCTATCCAAAAGCGCGCGATCGTAGCCCGGCCTCCCCTAAGTGCCCCTTAATCCGATCATCGAAAAACAGGCTGATTTCGGATGCGACCGATTTCAGGACCCGGATATCAGGACATGGGTTACGATCTGTTTACTACGAGGGCTCAGTGAAGCCGCAGCGCTTGCGGGTTCTTCGTCGGGAGCCGATCGCCCGCATCGCCGAACGAAAAAGGCCGCGCCAAGGGCGCGGCCTTTCGCTTCATTCAGAGGCGATTTTCCATGGCGCGCGCGCCCTGGAAAATCGCTTTATCCGGCGGCGCGTAGATTGTCGGCCGAAGATTTGCCAGAGCGGCGATCTGCCACGATTTCGTAGGAGATCTTCTGGCCTTCACGCAGCGTTCCAAGACCGGCACGCTCGACAGCGCTGATGTGCACGAACACGTCATTGCCGCCGTCATCCGGCTGGATGAAGCCATAGCCCTTGGTTGCGTTAAACCACTTCACGGTTCCCATGCTCACGGGGGTAGTCCCTTCTCAGATATACAAGTCGTAGCCCACCCTTCGATGGGCTGGTGAGATCGAATTTTTGGAAGGGTCGTCAGCGTCTAAACCGGCTGTACCGGTGGATAGCTAATGTCGTCCGGCCGAAAATCGATGGCTAATATTATTCGATAGTAGTGGTCAAAACAATCCTGACGTGCACGTTTTTTTGATTCGGCCGGCCAGCCGGCCGCGACCGCGCACGATATGGGCGTATCGGGCGCGTTTTCGCTGACGTCAGGGTACGCTTACCGGCGGCGGAACTGACCGCCGCGCGGCGGTCCCCCACGCGGGGCACCGGTGCTCGGGCGCTCGTCCTTGTGACGGAAGATCAGGCGGCCCTTCTCCAGATCATAGGGTGACATTTCGATCGTGACCCGATCGCCTGCCAGCGTCTTGATCCGGTTCTTCTTCATCTTGCCGGCGGTGTAGGCAACAATTTCGTGCCCGGCGTCGAGCTGCACACGGTAGCGCGCGTCGGGGAGGATTTCGGTCACCAGTCCTTCGAACTGGATCAGCTCTTCTTTAGCCATGGTGGTCTCCAGGTCGATCGAAGCTAGCGCTGCGGTCGGTGGGTACGGTTGGGTTGAGTATTCGGACGGCTCTCGCGATGCAAGAAGGCGACGCCCTGAATGCCCTCACTTTTCCCGCCTTGGCTCTTGCCGGCCTGCTGCGCCGGACGCGGCTGCTCGTGCCGGTTCGGCTGCGGCGCGGCATTATTACCACCACCGCGGCGGGGTCGGCGAGGGCCTTTTGATCCCGGTGCCGATTCATGTCCACGGGATTCGTGCCCACGGGATTCATGACCTCTGGAGTCATGTCCCCGGGAGTCCTGGGACCGGGCGGTGTGGGCTCGCGGGGCGGATCGTCCACCCCGGTGCTGCTGTGCAGGGCGCTGCGAGGGGGCCGGCGCGGCATCGCGGCTGCCGGGCGTGCGACGGTCTTCCCGCGGCAGCGTGATACGGATCAGCCGCTCGATGTCGCGCAGATAGCCCATCTCCTCGGCGCCCGCGATCAGCGAGATCGCAACGCCTTCGGCGCCGGCGCGGGCGGTGCGGCCGATGCGGTGGACATAGGTTTCCGGGATGTTGGGCAGATCGAAATTCACCACATGGCTGATGCCGTCGACGTCGATGCCGCGGGCGGCAATGTCGGTGGCGACCAGGGTGCGGATCTCGCCGGTGCGGAACGCGGCCAGCACGCGCTCCCGGTGGTTCTGCGACTTGTTGCCGTGAATAGCGTTGGCTGAGATGCCGGCCTTGGCCAGCGTCTTCACGACCTTGTCGGCGCCGTGCTTGGTGCGGGTAAAGATCAGCGCGCGGTCAACCGGTTCCTGCTTCAGAAGCTGCGCCAGCACCCCTGACTTGGCCGAGAAATCGACTTGGATGATGCGCTGGGCGATGCGTTCGACGGTCGAGGCCACCGGCGTCACCGCCACGCGGGCCGGGTCACGCAGCATGGCTTCGGCGAGTTCCGCGATATCCTTCGGCATGGTGGCCGAGAAGAACAGCGTCTGCCGCTTGATCGGCAGCTTAACGACGACTTTGCGGATGTCGTTGATGAAACCCATGTCGAGCATGCGGTCGGCTTCGTCGAGCACGAGGAACTCGACCTGGCCGAGCTTCAGCCCGTTGCTCTGGACGAGATCGAGCAGGCGGCCGGGGGTCGCCACCATGACTTCGACGCCCTGCATCACCGAGCGGACCTGACGGCCCATCGGCACGCCGCCGATCGCCAGCGCCGAGCTCAGGCGGATGTGGCGGCCATAGGCGTTGAAGCTGTCGAGGATCTGGCCGGACAATTCGCGGGTCGGCGAGAGCACCAGCACACGGCAGGTCTTGGGCTGCGGCCGGATGCGATTTTCCAGGATCCGATGCAGGATCGGCAGCGCAAAGGCCGCCGTCTTGCCGGTGCCGGTCTGGGCGATGCCGACGACGTCACGGCCGGTCATTGCGAGAGGGATGGTCTGGGCCTGGATGGGTGTGGGCGTGTGGTAATTTTCTTCCTGGAGTGCACGCGAGATGGGATCGGCGAGGCCGAAATCCTGAAAGGAGGTCAAAAGAGGGTTCTTTCCATCAAAAAAGGCAGGCGCCCGGCTTCGATGGCCAGGAGCGCGCGAGTGTGTCTGAGACACCCGCGTGTTTGGGGCGTCGGTTGTGCTAGCTGAAAAGGGGCAAGCCAGAAACCGTTGAACGGGCTCAGAACACGCGGCTCGCAAGGACCTGATGATTCTCTAGGTCACGCAGATCATATGGAGCACCCGTGCGGCGCTTTCAAGGTGAATTCCGCGCGTGTCGTCCGCGCGGTTAAGGAAACCAGTCAGCCAGACCACGCTGTTGCGCCCGTCAGCAATCCAAACGACCAAAATTCGTGCAAGAAATTTAGCCAAATTGCGGCTTTTGCACAAAAAATAGATAGTTTGCCGCCAAAGCATACATTTTTGCAGTCTAAAAAATAAGCAAATTTGTCGCCGCTGGTTTCCGCAGGCCCCGAATTCCAGAGCGATTATATGGGCTTACCCGGTCTTCAGCCGATGGCATGGTTCTTGCGATTCCGTTAACGCAGGCGGCCGTGGGGCCGTTCGCAGCGTTTAACGCGACTGCGTCAGGGAGATGACACCTCATGCTTACTCAATTGACTCACGATATAACGACGATGAGCCGCCGTCGCTGGCTGGCGGCGACCGCCGGCCTGGTTTTGGGCTTGGCCGCATTTTCAAATGCCAAGGCGCAGGAGACCATCAAGGTCGGCGTCCTGCACTCGCTTTCCGGCACCATGGCCATCAGCGAAACCACGCTGAAGGACACCGTGCTCTTCCTGATCGACGAGCAGAACAAGAAGGGCGGCGTGCTTGGCAAGAAGCTTGAGGCCGTCGTCGTCGACCCCGCTTCGAACTGGCCGCTGTTCGCTGAAAAGGCGCGCGAGCTGATCACCAAGGACAAAGTCTCGGTCGTATTCGGCTGCTGGACCTCGGTGTCGCGCAAGTCCGTGCTCCCGGTATTCAAGGAGCTGAACTCGATCCTGTTCTACCCCGTGCAGTACGAGGGCGAGGAGAGCGAGCGCAACGTGTTCTACACCGGTGCTGCGCCGAACCAGCAGGCGATCCCGGCGGTCGACTACCTGATGAAGGACGAGAAGGTGAAGCGCTGGGTGCTGGCCGGCACCGACTACGTCTATCCGCGCACCACCAACAAGATCCTCGAAGCCTACTTGAAGTCGAAGGGCGTCAAGCAGGAAGACATCATGATCAACTATACGCCGTTCGGTCACAGCGACTGGCAGACGATCGTGGCCGACATCAAGAAGTTCGGCTCGGCCGGCAAGAAGACGGCTGTTGTCTCCACCATCAACGGCGACGCCAACGTTCCCTTCTACAAGGAACTGGGCAACCAGGGCATCAAGGCGACCGACATTCCGGTTGTCGCGTTCTCGGTCGGTGAAGAAGAGCTCGCCGGCATCGACACCAAGCCGCTGCTCGGCCATCTCGCCGCCTGGAACTACTTCCAGTCGATCAAGGACCCGGCCAACGAGAAGTTCATCAAGGCCTGGCAGGCCTACACCAAGAATCCGAAGCGCGTGACCAACGATCCGATGGAAGCGCACGTCATCGGCTTCGACATGTGGGTCAAGGCAGTCGAGAAGGTGAAGTCGACCGATCCGGACAAGGTGATCGACGCGCTGCCCGGCATTGAAGCCAAGAACCTGACCGGCGGCACCTCCAAGATGCTGCCGAACCATCACATCACCAAGCCGGTGTTCATTGGCGAAATCAAAGCCAACGGCCAGTTCGACGTGGTGTGGAAGACCCCGGGTCTTGTCGCTGGCGACGCCTGGTCGAAGGAGCTCGACGGTTCCAAGGACCTGATCGGCGACTGGGTCGGCAAGAAGTGCGGCAACTACAACACCAAGACCAACAAGTGCGGCGGTCAGGGCTCCTGATTTCCCGCTAGCTTGCAAGAATAACTTCCAAGAGAACTACGAAGAGAGACCGGAGAAGGCGGCGGTGCCGCCGCCTTCTCCCCACACTCCTGCCGGGGTCGTATTGTGTCTGCCAATTTCCTCGACCGTTTTCGCGCGGTTCTGCTCGCAATCCTCCTGACCGCAGCCTTCGCCGTGCCGGCGCTGGCGGGTCCGTTCGAGGATGCGGTCGCCAAATTCGCCAATGACGATTTTTCCGACACCGACGAGGCGATCGGCGCGGTCGCTGTCTCGGGCAATCCGCTGGCCTTTCCCATCATCAGCGCGCTGCAGGAAGGCCGCTTGTCGGCCGATCCTGATACCAAGAAGGTTTTCGTAACCGGAAGCGACGGCAAGATCATCGATGCCGCCACCGGCGCCGCCGTCGACAAGCTGCCCGACAATGCCGCCGCCGTCCGCCTCAACAACCGCCTGCGCCGCGCCGTGGAGGCCGCGCTCGGCGGCCTGACGCTGCTGTCGCCCGATCCCGCCAAGCGGATCGCGGCCGCGCAGTCGGTCTTCAAGAGCCATGAGGAGAGCGCACTGGCCGTGATCGATGGCGCGCTCGCCAAGGAAACCGACAAGGGCGCCAAGGCGGCCTTCACCGAGGCCCGCGCTGCGATCCTGCTCTACAAGGGCGACGCGACCGAGGTGGAAAAGCTCGAAGCCGTTGCCATCGTCAAGGCGCGCGGCGACCAGGAAGCGATGGCGCTATTGACCGGCCTGGGCACCGACCTGCCGCCCAGCGTCGCGCGCGCCGCGGCCAGCGCGATCGCTTCGATCCAGAGCAATCTGGCGATGTGGTCGATGGTGCAGAACGCCTGGTACGGCCTGTCGCTCGGCTCAGTGCTGCTGCTCGCGGCGATCGGGCTCGCCATCACCTTCGGCGTCATGGGCGTCATCAACATGGCCCATGGCGAGATGGTGATGTTAGGGGCCTACACCACCTTCGTGGTGCAGGAGGTCATTCGCACCCGCTATCCCGGACTGTTCGACTACTCGCTGCTGATCGCGGTGCCGCTGGCGTTTCTTGTCGCCGGCGCGATCGGCGTCCTGATCGAGCGCGGCATCATCCGCTTCCTCTATGGCCGCCCGCTGGAAACGCTGCTCGCAACCTGGGGCCTCTCGCTGGTGCTGCAGCAGGCGGTGCGCACCACGTTCGGTCCGACCAACCGCGAGGTCGGCAATCCCTCCTGGATGAGCGGCGCGTTCGAGCTCGGGCAGATCACCATCACCTATAACCGGCTCTGGATCCTCTGCTTCACGCTGGCCGTCTTCGTCATCCTGCTCGCCATGCTGCGCTACACGGCGCTCGGACTCGAGATGCGCGCGGTCACTCAAAATCGCCGCATGGCGGCCTCGATGGGGATTGCCACCTCGCGCGTCGACGCGCTGACCTTCGGCCTCGGCTCCGGGATTGCCGGCATCGCCGGCGTGGCGCTGTCGCAGATCGACAATGTCAGCCCCAATCTCGGGCAGAGCTACATCATCGACAGCTTCATGGTCGTCGTGTTCGGCGGCGTTGGTAATCTCTGGGGCACGCTGGTCGGCGCCTTCACGCTCGGCATCGCCAACAAGTTCCTGGAGCCGGTCGCGGGCGCCGTGCTCGGCAAGATCGCCATTCTGGTGCTGATCATCCTGTTCATCCAGAAGCGGCCGCGCGGCTTGTTCGCGCTCAAGGGCCGGGCGGTGGAAGCATGACGCTGCACGTGCTGACGCGTTCGCTCGATCGCAGCGCCACCATCTTCCTCGTCGTCGTCGCAGCCCTCGGCGTGCTGATCCCGCTGTCGAACCTGCTGTTGCCGGCGGGCTCGATGTTCCAGGTGCCGACCTATCTGGTCGCGCTGTTCGGGAAATACGCCTGCTACGCCATTCTCGCGCTGTCGATCGATCTGATCTGGGGCTATTGCGGCATTCTCTCGCTCGGCCACGGCGCGTTCTTCGCGCTCGGCGGCTACGCGATGGGCATGTACTTGATGCGCCAGATCGGCAGCCGCGGCGTCTACGGCAATCCGATATTGCCCGACTTCATGGTGTTCCTGAACTATCCAAGCCTGCCATGGTACTGGTACGGCTTTGACATGTTCTGGTTCGCGGCGCTGATGGTGCTGGTGGTGCCGGGCCTGCTGGCGTTCTGCTTCGGCTGGCTTGCGTTCCGCTCCCGCGTCACCGGCGTCTATCTGTCGATCATTACGCAGGCGATGACCTACGCGCTGCTGCTGGCGTTCTTCCGCAACGATTTCGGTTTCGGCGGCAACAACGGCCTGACCGACTTCAAGGATATTTTGGGCTTCAACGTGCAGGCCGACGGCACCCGCGCCGCCCTGTTCGCGCTGAGTTGTCTGGCGCTGATCCTGGCCTTCCTGATCTGCCGGGCGGTGGTGACCTCGAAACTCGGCAAGGTCCTGATCGCGATCCGCGACGCCGAATCCCGCACGCGCTTCCTCGGCTATCGCGTGGAGTCCTACAAGCTGTTCGTGTTCACGCTGTCGGCCTGCATGGCCGGCGTTGCCGGCGCGCTCTATGTCCCGCAGGTCGGCATCATCAACCCGAGCGAATTCGCACCGGGCAATTCCATCGAGGCGGTGATCTGGGTCGCCGTCGGTGGCCGCGGCACGCTGGTGGGCGCAGCCCTCGGCGCCGTCGTCGTCAACTACGCAAAAACCTACTTCACGTCGGGCCCGCTGGCGCCCTACTGGCTGTTCATGCTGGGCGCGCTGTTCATCCTGGTGACGCTGCTGCTGCCGAAGGGCATCGTCGGCACCTTCACCGCCTGGCGCGAGTCGCGGAAAGCAACGGAAAAGGCCAATGCCGAAAGCGCCGATCTCGAAGACGGTGTCGGCGAACCAAAGCCGGCGGAGTGAGCGCATGAGTGTCATGGAGGGAAGGACCACTTCCGCGCTGCTCTATCTCGACGGCGTTCACGTCTCCTTCGACGGCTTTCACGCCATCAACAATCTGTCGCTGACGCTCGAGCCCGGCGAGATGCGCGCCATCATCGGCCCGAACGGCGCCGGCAAGACCACGATGATGGATATCATCACCGGCAAGACCAAGCCCGACGAGGGCACGGTGCTGTTCGACGGCATCACCGACCTGACGCGGCTCGACGAGACCCGCATCGCCGAACTCGGCATCGGGCGCAAATTCCAGAAGCCGACGGTGTTCGAGAGCCAGACTATCGAGGACAATCTGCTGCTGGCGCTCAACGTCGATCACAGCGTCAAGGGCACGCTGTTCTGGCGCGGCAGCAGGGACGAAGCCGAGCGGATCGACCGGGTGCTGGAAACCATCCGCCTGACCGATGCGCGCAACAGATTGGCAGGGAGCCTGTCGCACGGCCAGAAGCAATGGCTCGAGATCGGCATGCTGCTGGCGCAGGATCCAAAGCTGCTTTTGGTCGATGAACCCGTCGCCGGAATGACCGACGTCGAGACGCATCAGACCGCGGAGCTGCTGAAGGAAATCAACAAGGAAAAGACGGTCATGGTCGTCGAGCACGACATGACCTTCGTCCGCGAACTCGGCGTCAAGGTCACCTGCCTGCACGAAGGCACGGTGCTGGCGGAAGGGACCATCGATCAGGTCTCGTCGAACGAGCGGGTGATCGAAGTGTATCTGGGGCGCTGATCCATGCTGAAGGTCGACAATATCAGCCTTTACTACGGCGCGGCGCAGGCGCTGCGCGGCGTCTCATTGTCCGCAGAGCCGGGCAAGGTGACATGCGTGCTCGGCCGCAACGGCGTCGGCAAGACCTCGCTCTTGCGCGCGATGGTCGGCCAATACCCGATCGCAGGCGGATCGATCACGCTCGACGGCAACGACATCACCGGCCTCAAACCCTACGAGCGCGCACGGCGCGGCATCGGCTTCGTGCCGCAGGGCCGTGAGATATTTCCGCTGCTGACGGTGGAGGAAAATCTCAAGACCGGTTTTGGCCCGCTCAAGCGCGACGACCGCCATATCCCCGACGACGTGTTCTCGCTGTTTCCGGTGCTGAACACGATGCTGGGCCGGCGCGGCGGCGACCTCTCCGGCGGGCAGCAGCAACAATTGGCGATCGGTCGCGCGCTGGTGATGCGGCCGAAACTGTTGCTATTGGACGAGCCGACCGAAGGTATCCAGCCCTCGATCATCAAGGACATCGGCCGCGCCATCACCTATCTGCGCAGTCTTGGCAACATCGCGATCGTGCTGGTCGAACAATATCTCGACTTTGCCTGCGAGCTCGGCGACAATTTTGCGGTCATGGATCGCGGCGCGGTGAAATATGCCTGCGACCGCGCCAACCTCGATCCCGCCGAGATCAGCCGCCAGATGGCGCTGTAAGGCGTATCGGGCGTTGCGTTTGGGGGACGGATGCGGACCGATAGCACGCGCGCGATTTCAGCGACGTTCGCGGCCAACCGCGCCCAGGGCGCGGTGCGGTTTGGCGTGCATGTCAAGGACGGCGCCACTCGCCGGGGCGATTTGCATGAATCCGGCTCGCTGCGCGTGCGCTTTCCTTCGCCCGAGGCCGAAGGCCTGTCGGGCGTGTTCGTCAACACCGCCGGCGGCATTGCCGGCGGCGACCGTTTTGATATCGATATCGCGGCAGGCGAGGGATCGCGGCTGACGCTGACGACGGCGGCGGCTGAAAAGGTCTATCGCGCGGCCGGGCCCGCCGCGCAGCTCAATATCGCGTTGAAGGCCGAAGCAGGCGCTCGCCTCTCCTGGCTGCCGCAGGAAACCATCCTGTTCGACCGCGCGCGGATCATCAGGCGCATTGACATCGACCTGGCCGAAGACGCCTCGCTTCTGCTCTGCGAAATCGTGGTGTTCGGCCGCGCGGCAATGGGCGAAAAGATGCTGCACGGCGAGTTCATCGACCGCTGGCGCCTGCGCCGTGGCGGTCGCCTCGTGTTTGCGGAGACCATCCGGCTCGACGGCGACATCGGCGAAAAACTGGCGCGGCCGGCCGTTGCGAAGGGCGGCGTCGCCATCGGCACCGCGCTGATCGTGCCGGGCGACGAGGCGCTGGTGGAGCGGATCCGCGAGGCCTCTGAAACGTTCGGCGGCGAGGTCGGCATCTCCTGCTGGAATGGATTTGCAATGGCCCGTTTCTGTGCCCAAGATGCGGCCCGGCTCCGCGCCGATATGATGGCAGTGCTCGGCCGCGCCAGCGGCGTGGCGCTCCCAAGGCTTTGGCTAAATTAGGTCTTCAATCACCCGAGTGCCCGCATGAATCTCTCCCCCCGCGAAAAGGACAAGCTCTTGATCTCGATGGCGGCCATAGTGGCACGCCGCAGGCTCGAGCGCGGCGTCAAGCTCAACCATCCCGAAGCGATCGCCATCATCTCCGACTTCATCGTCGAGGGCGCGCGCGACGGCCGCACCGTGGCCGAACTGATGCAATCGGGCGCGCAGGTCATCACCCGGGCCCAATGCATGGACGGCATCCCGGAGATGATCCACGACATCCAGGTCGAGGCGACGTTTCCGGATGGGACGAAGCTTGTCACCGTACATGAGCCGATCCGATAGGAGCACCAGATGATCCCCGGCGAACTCTTCATCAAGGACGGCGAGATCGAACTCAATGCCGGCCGCAAGACGGTAACGCTCACCGTCGCCAACACCGGCGACCGTCCGATCCAGGTCGGCTCGCACTACCATTTCTTCGAAACCAACCCGGCGCTGAAATTCGAGCGCAGGAAAGCCCGCGGCATGCGGCTCGATATCGCCGCCGGCACCGCGGTGCGCTTCGAGCCCGGCCAGACCCGCGACGTGCAGCTCGTTGCGCTTGCCGGCAAACGCGTCATCTACGGTTTTCGCGGCGACGTGCAGGGGAAACTATGAGCGCCAGAATCAAACGTTCCGTCTATGCCGACATGTTCGGGCCCACCACCGGCGACAAGGTGCGGCTGGCCGACACCGATCTCATCATCGAGGTGGAGAAGGATTTCACCATTTATGGCGAGGAGGTGAAGTTCGGCGGCGGCAAGGTGATCCGCGACGGCATGGGGCAGTCGCAGGTGACGAACAAGCAGGGCGCGGCCGATACCGTCATCACCAATGCGCTGATCGTCGATCACTGGGGCATCGTCAAAGCCGACGTCGCGATCAAGGAAGGCATGATCGCTGCCATCGGCAAGGCCGGCAACCCCGACATCCAGCCCGGCGTCACCATCGTGATCGGCCCCGGCACGGACATCATTGCGGGCGAAGGCAAGATCCTCACCGCCGGCGGTTTCGACAGCCATATCCATTTCATCTGCCCGCAGCAGATCGAGCACGCGCTGATGAGTGGCGTCACCTCGATGCTCGGTGGCGGCACCGGGCCCTCGCACGGCACGTTTGCGACCACCTGCACGCCCGGCCCCTGGCACATGGGGCGGATGATCCAGTCATTCGATGCGTTCCCGGTCAATCTCGGCATTTCCGGCAAGGGCAACGCCGCGCGTCCCGCGGCGCTGGTCGAGATGATCAAGGGCGGTGCCTGTGCACTGAAGCTGCACGAGGATTGGGGCACCACGCCGGCCGCGATCGACAACTGCCTCGTCGTCGCCGACGATTACGACGTGCAGGTGATGCTGCATTCGGACACGCTGAACGAGTCAGGTTTCGTCGAGGATACCGTAAAAGCCTTCAAGGGCCGCACCATCCATGCCTTCCACACCGAGGGCGCCGGTGGCGGCCATGCGCCTGACATCATCAAGATCGCCGGCTTGAAGAACGTGCTGCCGTCCTCGACCAATCCGACGCGGCCGTTCACGCGCAATACCATCGACGAGCATCTGGACATGCTGATGGTGTGCCACCATCTGGATCCGTCGATCGCGGAAGATCTGGCGTTTGCCGAAAGCCGCATCCGGAAAGAAACCATCGCGGCGGAAGACATTTTGCATGATCTCGGCGCGCTCTCGATGATGTCATCGGACTCGCAGGCGATGGGTCGGCTCGGCGAAGTCATCATCCGCACCTGGCAGACCGCCGACAAGATGAAAAAACAACGCGGCGCGTTGCCCGAGGACAAGGGCAACGACAACGACAATTTCCGCGTCAAGCGTTACATTTCGAAATACACCATCAACCCATCGATCGCGCATGGCGTGTCGAAGCTGATAGGGTCAGTAGAGAAAGGCAAGCTTGCTGATCTCGTGCTGTGGTCGCCGGCCTTCTTCGGCGTGAAGCCCGATTGCATCATCAAGGGCGGCTCGATCGTGGCGGCGCCGATGGGCGATCCCAATGCCTCCATTCCCACGCCGCAGCCGGTGCATTACCAGCCGATGTTCGCCGCCTACGGCAAGTCGCTGACGGCCTCTTCGGTGGTGTTCACCTCGAGGGCTGCCATCACGGGCGGACTGGCGCGCAGGCTCGGGATCGAAAAGAAACTCTACCCCGTGAAAAACACCCGCGGCGGCATCTCCAAAAAGAGCATGATCCATAACGGCGCCACGCCCAAAATCGAGGTCGACGCCGAGACCTATGAGGTGCGCGCAGACGGCGAGCTTCTGACATGCGCGCCGGCCGAGGTCCTGCCCATGGCGCAGAGGTATTTCATGTACTAGGGTTTCTCCCGGGCGTTCAAAGCCAGAACAAAAGTCCGGGAGGATCTAGTGATTTACGTCGTTGCCACGCTGACCGTGAAGCCTGAAACGCGCGCCGAATTCATCGCGGCTGCCGCCGCCTGCATCAAGGAAACCCGGAAAGAGCCTGGCAACATCGCCTATGACCTGCATGAAAGCGTCACCGATCCCTCGAAAATGGTGTTCGTCGAGCAGTGGGAAAACGCCGAAGCGCTGGTGCCGCATCGTGGCGCCGAGCACATGAAGACATTTGGCCGCGTCGCCGTAAAATGCATGTCGGCGCCACCGAAGATCGAAGTGATCACGCCGGAAAAGGTCGACGTTCGCTAATCAAGAAAAACAAGGGATAAACTCATGATCTACGTCATCGCCACCACACCGATGAAGCCGGAAAACAAGGACGACTTCATCAAGGGGCACAAGGCCTGTACCGCCGAAACGCTCAAGGAGAAGGGCTGCATCTCCTATGACGGCCATGTCAGCGTGAACGATCCCAATCTGTATGTGGTGGTGGAGCGCTGGGAGACCCGCGACGACCTCAACGCGCATGGCCGCGCGCCCCATATGAAGGTGTGGCGGGAGTATTCCTCGCAGATGAAGACGGCGCCGACGGTGATCGAGATCATCAGCGACGGCAAGGTGGAGAAATTCTGACGTGTCTTTGAGCAGGCTGCCATGATCCGCGCGACAAAAGTCCTGGGCCAGCATCGCTGGACGAACGACGCCGCCGATACCGTCGTGCTCGATTTCAACGACCGGCACCGGCGGCGGATAGCGATGATGGGGACGCGCGGGCTGGAATTCCTGCTCGATCTGGAGAACGCGGTCGCGCTGCGCGGCGGCGATGCACTGGTACTGGAAGACGGCCGGCTGATCGAGGTGGTCGCGGCCGCCGAGCCGCTGGTCGAAATCCGTGGCGCCGATCCCCTGCATCTGGTCCGGGTCGCCTGGCATCTCGGCAACCGCCATCTGCCGACCCAGATCATGCCAAAAGGCTTGCGCATCCGCAGGGATCACGTCATCGAGGCGATGGTGAAGGGGCTCGGCGCGCGCATCATCGAGATCGAGGCGCCGTTCGATCCCGAGGGTGGCGCGTATGCGCAGGCGGCTCACGATCATGCCGCGCATGATCATGGCCATCATCACCACGGTGATCACCATCATCACGGCGATCACGATCACAGCAGTGATCACGATCACAACAGTGATCACGATGATCACCATCACCACGACGAACATTGCGACCACGATCATCACCACCACGATCACTCCCATGCTCATGACCACAAGTGAGCCCGCGCCGGCCGACGCGGGCAGCGGAATGAATGCGGATGAGGCGGCGGCGCTGTACCGGCTGATGACCTGGCTGTCGCCCTCCTTTCCGGTCGGCGCATTTTCCTATTCCAGCGGCATCGAATGGGCGGTGGAGGCGGGCGACATCACGGATGCCGCATCGCTGCGCGACTGGCTGGCCGCGATGCTCGGTGACGGCTCGGGCTTCTGCGACGCGGTGTTTCTGGCGCAGGCGCATCGCACCGCATCCGCGCAGGACGATTCTGGATTGCGCGAGATCGCCGAACTGGCCGCCGCGTTCGTGCCCTCGCGCGAGCGGCAACTCGAGACCTCGACACAGGGCCGCGCCTTCATCGAGATCGCGCGCTCAGCCTGGGCCTGCGACGGGCTCGACGGCATGGTGGCTGCTTGCGGCGGCACGGTCTATCCCGTCGCAGTCGGAATCGTCAGCGCGGCGCACGCCGTGCCGCTGGCGCCGGCGATGCACGCTTTCCTGCATGCCGTGGTGTCGAACTGGATTTCCGCCGGCGCCCGCCTGGTGCCGCTCGGACAAACCGACAGCCAGCGCATTCTGGCAAGCCTCGAAGCCGATGTCGCGGCCACGGCAAAGCGCGCACTGGAAGCTTCCATCGATGATCTTGGCAGCGCCGCCTTCCGTGCCGATCTCGCCAGCCTGCGTCATGAGACGCAATATACGCGGCTGTTCCGGTCATGATGCGGCACACTCTTTCGTCGTCCCTGCGAACGCAGGGACCCATAGCCACCGGCCTCGGTTGTTACAAACGGTGTCGGCCGTTCTGCCTTATTGATAGATCACGCGGTATGGGTCCCTGCGTTCGCAGGGACGACGATAGAGGAGGGAATGTTCGACATGTCTAAATCTCACGGTCCCCTCCGCATCGGCGTCGGCGGTCCCGTCGGCTCCGGCAAGACTGCGCTGATGGACCTGCTCTGCAAGTCGATGCGCCAGCGCTACGACATCGCCGCGATCACCAACGATATCTACACCAAATGGGATGCGGAGTTTCTGGTGCGCTCGGGTTCGCTGACACCGGATCGCATCGCCGGTGTCGAGACCGGCGGCTGCCCGCACACCGCGATCCGCGAGGACGCCTCGATGAATCTCGCCGCGGTGGCCGACATGCGCGCGAAATTTCCCGATCTCGATATGGTGCTGATCGAATCCGGCGGCGACAATCTCGCCGCAACGTTTTCGCCCGAACTCGCCGATCTGACGATCTACGTGATCGACGTCGCCGCCGGCGACAAGATCCCCTCCAAGGGCGGACCCGGCATCACCCGCTCGGACCTGTTGGTGATCAACAAGATCGACCTCGCGCCGCATGTCGGTGCGTCGCTTGAGAAGATGGAGCTTGATACGAAAAGGATGCGGGGCGAGCGGCCGTTCGTGATGACCAATCTGAAGAAGAGCGAGGGGCTCGATCGCATCATCGGCTTCATCGAGACCAAGGGCGGCCTGCGCCCGGCCGGGAAGGCCAAGGCTGGGTAGGTCAAAGTCTTGGTAGGTCAAAGCCGGGTAGGCGGATCAGCGGCCGGACAAGCGCCGGGACGGGCGGTGCATTAACATTAACACTCGGTCCGTCGCCGCAGCCAAGCGGATTTGTCCGTCCTCGCCGGAACCAAATCCGCGCTGTCAGATTATCAACCTCTGGCCCCGCCAAATCAGCGTTAACGGCGGCCGTGTTGTTTACCTCGCTGCCACCTGTCAGTTGCGTGCTGATGAACGCTCCGTCATATTCGCCGCGGTTGGCCTTCGCGCTATTGCCATGTGCCTCTGCCCCGGCAGACCTCAAGTTGTTTCCGATACGTCTTCGCCAACACGTCATTCCTGAGTAAGCGAGTGGTTCGGCTGGGCTTCATTATCGGCTTTATCGCGCTGATCGGAGTTCTGCTCTCCGGTCTCGCGGCCTATCGCGTCCACGACCAGGAACTGGCGATCGACGGCATCGCGCTTTCGCGCGCGATCGACGTCCATGCCAGCCTGGTGCAGGACCGGCTGACCGAGCGCGAATTGCTCGCTCGCGTTGCATCCGGATTGTTTCGCGCGCCGTCGGCGGTGAAGGCCAATATGCTGCAGCCGCTGCGCTCGGCGATCTACGCCTTCAAGACCGATTTCGTGATCGCGAACTGGATCGCGCGGCTCAAGCCAAGCGATCTGGCCGTGGCGCAGGCGGAGCTGAAGAGCGCCGGTTTCACCAACCCGACGATCCGCGATTACGACGACCGGCCGCTCGACATCAAGACGATCGACAAGCCGCTCGACGTCCTGATGGACCTCGAACCGCGCAGCGCGGATACGCTGGGCTTTCCGGGCCGCGCCTACGACCGGCATTCGGTGATCGGGCCGATGCTGGCGCAGGCGGCGGCCTCCGGCAAGCCGGTGGCGTCTGACCCTATACCGCTGCTGCGGAAGAACGGACCGATCGGCATCGTGCTGGCCTCCGCCATCCTGAAGGAGGGCACCGCCGAGCCCGTGGGCTTCGTCACCTTTTCCTACGAGCTGGCGCCGCTGATGCTGACCAACGACGACCGCTCGCTGTTTTCGGTGGTGCTGAAGGATCCCAATGACGCCAGCGACGAATATGTCGCCAACGACCAGGGCGTGATCTCCTTGCGGGAGGTCAAGCAGGGCGATCCGTTGCCGTCGGTGGTGCGGACGGTGACGTTCGGCGGCCGCGACTGGTCGCTGGGCTATTATGCCAAGAACAATGCCATACAGCGCGCGCAGCAGACGGCGATCATCGTCGCGGCCATCGGCTTCGCGCTCACCGGCATCGTCTGCGGCCTGTTCGGCTATGTCGCCTACAACAATCTGCGGCTCAGCCGCGAGATCCAGGTCCGGATCGGTTTCGAGCGGCGGTTGACCGCCGTCATCGACGAGCTCAACCACCGGGTCAAGAACATCCTCGCCGTGATCCAGTCGATCGTGACGCGCACGCTGCGCCACGGCTCCGACATGGACGTGTCGCGCGAGCTCCTGATCGGCCGTATCCATGCGATGTCGAACGTGGTGACGCTGCTCAGCGAAAGCCAGTGGCAGGGCGTCAAGCTCAAGGGCCTGTTCGAGTCGCGCGCCATCCCGCATGCCGACCGCATCGTCGTCAACGGCCCGGATATCGCCGTCAGCGCGCGCGCCGCGCAGTCGCTGTCGCTGTTGCTCTTCGAATTGGCCTCGCATTCCGACGAGGGCCTGTCGCTGGTCGGCAAGCACCCGCACATCGTGGCGAATTGGGAAGTCTCGGGCGAGGAGCCGGACACGATCTTTCATTTCCGGTGGGAAGAGTTCAACACCAGCGCGGCGACGCGGCGGGAAGACAGTGATTTCGGCCTCATCCTGCTCGACCGCGTCGCGCCGGAGGCAATGGGCGGCACCGCGAAGCGCTACTTCACCGACGTCAGCTACGTCTACGAACTCACCGCGCCGATGGTCACCGTCGTCGACATGACCGAGCGCGACAGGACGGAGCAGATTTCCGCACCGCTGCGGTAGGGCAAGTTCGGCGGCCTGCACTGAATTCGCAAACTGGCGTAGCCCGGATCGAGCGAAGCGCAATCCGGGGCCGGTCTATGCGGTGGAGGCGTCGGAAGTGAATCCCGGGTTGCGCTGCGCTTCGCCCGGGCTACGACATCGACAACAAAAAAGGCGGCCACGCGGGCCGCCTTTTCCATGTCATTTCGATAGCGTCATCAGCCGCCGTTGCCGCCGATTACCGCGCGCACGGTCTCGTCGGGTCCGAAATCCTCGGCGCCATCGACATAGAGCAGCGCGGAGAGTTTCGAGCGCGCGCGGTTGACGCGGCTCTTGATGGTGCCGACCGCGCAGCCGCAGATGGCAGCTGCGTCCTCATAGGAGAAGCCGGAGGCGCCGACCAAGATCAACGCTTCGCGCTGGTCCTGCGGCAGCTTGTCGAGCGCGGTGCGAAACTCCTCGAACTCCAGGTGCGCATTTTGCGCCGGCTGGGTCTTCAGGGTTTTCGCGTAATTGCCCTCGGCGTCCTCCACCTCGCGCCGCCGCTTCCGGTAGTCCGAGCGGAAAAGGTTGCGCAGGATGGTGAACAGCCAGGCCGGCAGGTTCGAGCCGGGCTGGAACGAGTCGATGTTGGCAATGGCGCGCAGCAACGTTTCCTGAACCAGGTCGTCCGCACGGTCGCCATTACCTGAGAGCGAGATCGCGAACGCGCGCAGGCTGGGTACCGACGCCAAAATGTCGTCGCGAAGAGAGTCTGTGAGAGGCATTAGTCCCTCCCGTCGTTTTTTGCTGGGTCGTCGATCTGGGCCGCCGCCGCCTCCGGCCCATCGAGCTTCCGGATCAGCTCCGCAAAGCGGTCCGGCACACCCTGTCGGACCACGTCGTCGTACATGGCGCGAAGCTGGTGCCCGATCCTGGATTGAATCTCGGCGTTAAGCCCGCCCTGCTTCTTTACTTCCTTCATGGTCTGATCCACGCTTCCCCGAGAGTTAAGTCTCTGTGGTTTCAAGAGGTTACCTCGAAATTGGGCCCTAGGCTGCCGCGTTGTAGGTTGAAGGCTAATGCGAATACGTGCGGAAGGTTCCGAAATCCCGGAACTTTTTCTGGAACTTTTTTGCCCTACGTGAGTAGTCGGGGGGTGACAGGGGAACCGGGGTCCCCCCGCCGAAACTTAAATTGACGCCCGATCGGGCGCTTAAGGTTACGTCCGCCCGGCTGAGACCCTAAGTATGGCCAAGGATACGGCCCAGGATAAGGATGGAATGGGGATGTCCCGATCACAGCTCGTTGCTGAACATCTGCCGCTGTTGCGGCGCTATGCCCGTGCGCTGACCGGAAACCAGGCCTCGGGCGATGCCTATGTGGCCGCCATGCTGGAGGCCCTGCTGCAGGACGGCTCGCTGCTCGACGAACGGCATGGCCCGCGCGCCGGGCTGTTCAAGCTGTTCACCCAGATATGGAATTCGGTCTCGCTCAACGACAACCCCGACGTCGCGACGCTGGCGTTGCCGCCGGAGCGCAGGCTGTCGAACATCACGCCGCTGCCGCGGCAGGCGTTCCTGCTGCTCTCCCTCGAAGGCTTCTCCGAGGAGGAGGTGGCGTTCATTCTCAATACCGACATCCCCGAGACGCGCGCGTTGACGGATGCCGCCGGCCGCGAGATGGCGGCGGAAATCGCCACCGACGTCCTGATCATCGAGGACGAGACCTTCATCGCGATGGACCTCGAGAGCCTCGTGAAGAATCTCGGCCACAACGTGATCGGCGTCGCCCGCACCCATGCCGATGCGGTGGCGCTCGCCAAGAACAAGAAGCCCGGCCTGATCCTCGCCGACATCCAGCTCGCCGACGGCTCGTCGGGCCTCGATGCGGTCAACGAGTTGTTGAAGGTGTTCGAGGTGCCGGTGGTGTTCATCACCGCTTACCCCGAGCGCTTCCTGACCGGCGAACGCCCCGAGCCGGCGTTCCTAATCTCGAAACCGTTCCAGCCCGCGATGGTCTCCGCGGTTGCGAGCCAGGCGCTGTTCTTCCAGCGCAACTCGCGCAACCGCGCGCCGCGCGCCGCCACGGGCTGATCGAAGCTTGTTAGCGTAGAGTTTGGAATGATCCGGCGCGCTCCCCACTGCGCGCCGGATTTTTGTTGGGCCAATCTGCTACGGTCCTCCCGGCGACGACCCTCCTGATGATGTGGAGTAGGGATCGATGAGTGTCGGGCTGATCGGCCTTCTCGACGATATCGCTGGTATCGCCAAGGTGGCTGCAGCTTCCCTCGATGATGTGGCCAGCCAGGCTGCCAAAGCGGGTGCAAAGGCGGCAGGTGTCGTCATCGACGATACCGCCGTCACGCCCGGTTACGTGATCGGGTTCGAGCCGAAGCGCGAACTTCCCATTGTCGGGAAGATCGCAACGGGTTCGCTGCGCAACAAGCTCCTGGTCCTGCTCCCCGCGGCCCTGGTGCTCAGCTACTTCCTTCCCTGGACGATTACGCCGCTGCTGATGCTGGGCGGCGCCTATCTCTGCTACGAAGGGGTGGAGAAGGTGCTCGAGGCCGTCATGCCCCATCAGGCGCACCAGCACGAAGCCCAGCTCGGCACGGTCTTGTTGAACGCGCAGTCGGTCGAAGACGAGAAGGTCGCAAGCGCGATCAAGACCGACTTCATCCTCTCGGCCGAGATCATGGCGATCACACTGGCGGCCCTCCCGGTGGGGAGCATCTGGAAGCAGGCGCTTGTGCTGGCGGTCGTGGCGATCGGAATCACTGTCGCCGTGTATGGCGTGGTGGCGCTGATCGTGAAAGCCGACGATGTCGGTGTTGCGCTGGCGCGGAACGATCACGCCTCGGCCATGGGCCGCGCGTTCGGACGCGGCATCGTTCGCGGCATGCCCGTGCTTCTGAAGATTCTCAGCGTGGTCGGCACTGCCGCCATGATCTGGGTTGGCGGCGGCATTATCCTTCATGGCGTCGAGGTCTACGGTCCGCCGGCAATCCACCATGCCGTCAAGGCCGCTGTCGAGGCAGTGGCCCACGCATTCCCGCCGCTTGCCGCGATCCTCGAATGGGCGGTCGAGGCAGCCATGTCCGGCGCGATAGGCCTGCTGGTCGGTGCCGTATCGATTCCGGTCGTCGGATTTGTCTTCGCGCCTGCATGGAAATCGCTGAAACGCTTTTTGCATCGCCGTCGGAATACGTCCGCTCAGTGAAGGGCCGCCTGTTTCGCCGCCACTGTGCCCTCTCTGCCGCTTGCGAGTGGGCTGGGTGGCAGCGACACCATTGTTGCGGAGCGAATTTCCTCCACGCCTGCGCCGTGTCGAGCGTACCCGGTTCCGCTGCGCAAAGCCGGGCTCATAAACCTTCGTATAGCCGGTTCATCCGTTTCGATATGGGCCACTTACCTCGGTACAATTGAGCATGGCGCGCGCGGATCCTAATGTCGTCACGTCGAGGCAGGATGTATGTTACGAATTGCCTGCGCATCGTCGATCTTTCCTCCCGGTCGTCGGCGCCGCCTGCCTCGTCACCTCGGTCGCCGCAATTTTCGTTCGCACGCGACGATCAGGTGACCTCGCGAAATGATTTCTGATTGAGCGTGCCATGTGAACCAGTTCACCTCGGGTTCACTGAGCCGGCATTATGATCCTTTCTCGTGATTCAGCGCCAATCCCGGCGACTTCACCTGGGACTGGCGATTGTGGACGACACCCGTGTTCGCGGCCAGGCACCTCCCCCTGGCTCGGGCCACCAGCCTCGATTTGAAAGCTGGTCGGACTGATCCGGCGTGCCCCACTTGCGCGCCGGATTTTTTTACGTGCACCAACAGCGTTGACGCCCGCCGGCGTGGTGTTGGCTTTGCGGAAGGCGCGATGGACCGGATTGCTTGTTGAACTGCGCCCCACGCCCGCATAGGCTCGCTGCAGCAACAAGAAAATAGACGGGAAACGGCCCTTTAACCGATGCAGTCCGCCGAGCGGCCTTTGCCCTACCGCCGGGGCCTGATCATCGTCGCTACATTGGCCACCGCCTATGTCGCCAGCCATTTTTTCCGCGCCTCCAACGTCACCATCGGTCTCGACCTGATGCGCGATCTCGCCATCGGGCCGGAAGCGCTGGGAGCACTGACCGGCGCGTTCTTCTTCGGTTTTGCCGCGATGCAGATTCCTTGCGGCTTCTTCTTCGATCGCTTCGGGCCGCGCTATACTATGGTCGGCATGCTCGTCGTCGCGAGCCTCGGCGGCGCCCTGTTCACGCTGGCGCCGAGCTGGCCGGTGCTGTTGACCGGCCGCGCCCTGATGGGCGCCGGCTGCGGCGTGATGCTGATCGGCAGCATGGTGGTGATCTCGCGCTGGTTTCCGCCGGACCGCTTCTCCACGATGACAGCCATGGTGCTGTCCATCGGCCTGCTCGGCAACCTTGCCGCCACCACGCCACTCGCCTGGGCATCGGAGGCGGTCGGCTGGCGGGCGGTGTTCGGCGCCGTCGTCGTCTTCACGGCGCTTGCAACGATCGCGATCTGGCTGGTGGTGCGCGACGCGCCATCAGGTCATCCCTTCCTGAGCCGCAAGGTCGAGCCGCCCGGCGAGATGCTCAACGGCCTGATCGAGGTGCTGCGCAACCCGCGCCTGAAGCCGATCCTGGCGCTGAACTTCTGCAACTATGCCTGCACCTTCACCGTGCAGGGTCTGTGGGGCGGGGCATTCCTGCGCGAGGTGCATGGGTTGAGCCCGATCGCGGCCGGCAACGTCCTGCTCTGCGCCGTGATCGCCTACCAGGCCGGCATGCTCGCTTTCGGCCCGCTCGACCGCCGGCTCGACACCCGCAAGGGCATCGCGATCGGGGGCACGCTGGTGATCATTGTCCTGCTCGCGATGCTGGCGCTGTTTTCGCACCCGCCAGTCTGGCTGCCCGTTACCGTCATCATCGCCATGGGCTTCTTCTCGGCCTCCAGCACCATGGTGATGACGCACGGCCGCGGCATCTTCCCGGACAGGCTGATCGGCCGCGGCATCTCGACCATGAACACGGCAGTGATGCTCGGCGTCGCCTGCATGCAGACGCTGTCCGGCATCATCATCGGCGCGTTCGAGCCGCTGGCCAGCGGCGCGCGGACGGAAGATGCCTATCGCGCGCTGTTCGGGACGCTGACGCTGGTGCTGATCGTGGCGGTCGCGATCTACAGCCGCTCGCAGGATGTGAAGCCGAGCGAGGAGATGCGGGCGGCGAGGCGGTAGTCAATCGCCGGTAAAGTTGCCCGCCGTACCGCCTGGCCCGAGCGCCAAGCCGCTTTAATTCCGGTTGCAGTGCACGATTGCCATTCCGTCCCAGCGGGAGGATGCTTGAGCATCGGCACAAGGGAGAGCGGCATGAGCAAGGCAGTTCCCGACAACCGCAAGCAGGATGGTGAAATCAGCCACAAGCACGGCGCCACCCTGGTCGGCACCTTGCGCAAGATTTACGGACAAGGTTTTGCTGCCGGTTATCCCCCAACCGACAAACTGAGCGAGGTTATGCTTCACCTGAACGAGACATCGCTGAGTCAGCTTCGCCGCGATTACAAGACCGGTCATCTCGATCACAAGATCACGAACGCCTTGCACTGAAGGCGGTCTGCCATGAGTATGCTGGCATATGCTCGCAAGGTTCGCTTGCGTGACGTCCGCCTGCATGGAAAACTCTCGGATTATGCCGGTTACCATCGACTACTACCTGTCGCTCAATTCGCCATGGACGTACCTCGGCAGCGCGCCGTTCGCCGAGATAACGGAGCGCAACGGCGCGATCGTCAACATCAAGCCCTGCAAGTTCGGACCGATCTTTGAGCAGACCGGCGGATTGCCCCTGCCGAAGCGCTCGCCGCAGCGGCGCGCTTACCGGATGATGGAGTTGAAGCGCTGGCGCGAGGTGCGGAGCGCTCCCATTAATCTCGAGCCGAAACATTTCCCCTGCGACGACGCCGCGGCGGTCCGCCTGGTCATCGCAGCTAAGCTGCAGGGCAAGAATGCCCACAGGCTGTCGCTCGAGCTCGGGCGTGCGCTGTGGGAACGCGAGGAAACGCTCGCTGATGCCACAACGATCGCGCTGGCCGCCGAGCGCGCCGGTCTCGACGCGGCGGAGTTGCGCGCGGGCGGGCCTTCAGACGCTGAACTCGACGCGCTGTATGAGAAGTTCACGCAGGAGGCCCTGAGCGTGGGCGTCTTCGGTGCGCCGAGCTACGTGCTGCCCTCGGGCGAGATTTTCTGGGGCCAGGACCGGCTGGACCAGCTGGAACACGCTTTGAAAAAGCTGGCGCCTTGAGAATTTGAGAAGCTGACCTCATAAAAAAGCAGGGTGCGACCGGCATCACCACGGTCGCACCCCACGTCGCCGGTCAATGGGGCAGGGGGAATAACCGGCTGCCGGGATGACTCCGAGCCCCCCGGAGTCGTTCCATGGTGCCGCAAATTTTTTTCGTACACGGTTAAGTGATCAACAAGCGCCGGACCCCCTTTGGCTCGGTTCGGGTTGTGTCCGTGATCGCCATAGGGCGAGGGAAAAACCGGCATGTCACAGATTTTCAAAGCAATTTTAGCTGCTCTCGCCATTACCGCGACATTTGGCGCCTTCCAGCTCGCGTCAGGCCATGACCTCACCGGCCGTCGGCAACTCGCCGCGACTGCACCCGCAACCGACATCAACCGCGCCGCCAAGGCCGACCGCGCGGCGCCCAGAGCCGCGTCAGGCCAGAGCGACACGATTACGATCCGTAGCGTCGGCCTCGACGATACGTCGGTGGTGGTACGGGTTCCCGTGGTCCAGGCGCCCGTGACTCAGGAGCCGGTTGTCCAGGACGAGGCGCGGAACCGCCCGTCGGCACCGGCGCCGGCCAAGCCCGGCCCGACGAAGAAGATGACGGTAGCCTGCGAACCGCCGGTCAGCGTTTTGACCGAGGTCGCAAAACTGCTTCAGCCCGGCCGCTGCGTGACCTGATCGCGCCACGGTGTTGTGAAGCCGTTACCCCATCTACGGACTGCGAACTGATTTGCTTTGCGCGCAAGCACAATCTCGACGCTCATTTGCGACAAATCAACACGACGGGCAAAATCAGTAAAAACCTGTCCAGCTCCTCCCGCAAAAATATTCCGCTTAACACGCAGGCCAAATGCAGCAAGCACCTGCGCCCTCTATTTCGAGGAGGGCAAACGAAGATGCAAACCTCGGGCGATCAGCGCCGCGAGAAGACGAAACTGTATCCACCGTCATTGCGAGCCAACGGGTCGGCGCGAAGCGCCGCCCGATGAAAGGCTCCGCGAAGCAATCCATTGTCACCTTGTGCACGGAAAGATGGATTGCTTCGCTCGCAATGACGTGGATGGGCCGCAGCGTACCGGATACCCGGCTTTCGCAGCGCGCGGACCGCCTACTCCGCCGGTGCTTCGCTGGTACTGCCGCTCGTGTTGGCGCGGCTGGCGAGAAATCCCAGTGCCAGCCCGCCGACCGCAAGGATCGGGATCAGCTTCTTGACGCCGACGGCGCGGATCACCTGGATGCCGGCCGCAACCAGCATCGGATCGGACAGCACAGTCTGCGCGGTGGATTTTGCCATCTTCGCCGCCAGTTCGGCGCGCGCCTCGATCTGCTTCTTGCGGACCATGTAGCAACCGACCGCGATCAGAGTGACTACGAAGAAGAAGCCCGCGCCGGTCAGGCAGGCATGCACCGGGCCGTAATTTTGCAGAACGAACACGAAGGCGGCGGCGCACAGAAATGCGGCGGTGATGAGCAACGCCATCGCCGCGGCTGCCGCCAGCGATGTCAGCCGCAGCGTGCTGCTGGCCGAATTCTTGAAATCGTCAATCCATCGCTGAAACATGGCCAAGCCTCGATCTGAAACACCTCGATCTGAAAACAACAGCGCAACAAACCATGGGGCGCACCATCATTACCGACGCGAGAACGATCTGCGCCCGGATCCAAGACTACCTGCCCCAAGACTACCTGCCCCAAAACCTACCTGCGCCACGTCAAGCCGATCAGCAAGCCTATGCCGAGCGCGAGGCCCACGGCTGCCAGCGGACGCTGCGTAATGGCGTCTTCCAGCGTCTCCTCGATGGACGAGGCTGCGTCTTGAGCGGCATCTATCATCGCGCTGCCGCGTTCGGAAACATCCTCCACAGCCTGTTCCGCATTGGCGCGCGCCTGCTTGTAGCCCCGTCGCGCCTGCTTGCTGGCGGTGCCGGCAAAACTGTTGAGAGCGTCGGTGATCTGCTCGGTCAGGGCTGCGATATCGTTTTTCACGGCGATTACATCCTTCTGCAGGCGTTCATAGGTCGCTTTGTCGGTCGGATTTTTCGCCGCGGCTTCACCGTTCGTCGTCGACATCGAAAGCTCCCAGGTACTGAAATCAGGTGCGGAACAAACGCCCCGTCGAAGGGGAAGTTCCCGATGCGGGGTTTGCTAATCCTCCGGCAGTTGCGGCGAATCGACCGGCATCAGATGCTCCTTCACGATCAGCGCGACGATCAGAAGCGGCGACGACAGGAACGCACCCATCGGCCCCCATAACCAGGTCCAGAACGCCAGCGCCAGGAACACGGCGAGCGCGTTGAGCGCCAGCCGGCGTCCGACGATCATCGGCGTCAGGAAATGGCCTTCCAGGAAGGTCATGACCGCAAATATCGCCGACGCCAGCAGGCCGGCGCTGATGGTGGGGAGCGCGACGAGACCGACCACGACCAGGACGGCGAACATCGCGACAGGGCCGATGATCGGGATGAAATTCAGGATCGCGGCCAGCGCGCCGAGGCTGGCCGGATTGGGCATGCCCGTAACCGCGCAGATCAGGCCGGTGGCAATGCCGACACCGACATTGATCATGGTCACCATCAGGAGGTAGCCGCCGAGATGGTCCTCGATCTCGTTGAGGATCCGCAGCGCCCGCAGCCGCCACGCGCGCTCGCCGAAATTCATGATCAAGGCCCGGCGCAGGTCCCGCCAGCTCGCGATGAACAGGATCAGCGTCGCAATGAACAGCAGGAATTCGGCAAAGGTCGGCGACAGGAACTCCAATGTCGGCTGCACCCAGTCGATCTTCGGCAGATGCAATGTCGTGAGCGTGTCGGGACCGCCGAGCATGCTCTGCAACTCCTGCCAGCGCGCGAGCGGCCGGTCGAACACGTGCAGCTTCTCCTTCAGCAGCGACCCCAGCTCAGGAAGCTTGCCGCTCCATTCGACCGCGGGCGATGCGATCAGGCTGACCATGAAGGCCGAGGCGGCACTGACGACCGCCACGATCAGTACAGCCGCGACCGGGCGCGGGATGCGATAGCGCTCCAGGAGATTGGCGGCCGGCGAGAGCATGGTGCCGACGATGAAGGCCATCGTGATCGGCAGAAAGAACGCCTTGGCAAGGTAAAGGCCGGCGATGATGCAGATGATCAGCAGGCCAACGAGGGCGGTGGCCACCACTTCCGTGCGGCGGATGACCGGCGGCAATTCGGTCTTGCTGTCGGGGACCGGCGCGCCTTCCTGCTCGTGGGGGAGCTGGCGTTCACGGGGCAACGGCTTTGCCGGCGGAGATTTGGAAGCCAAGGGCTTGGCAGTCGAAGGCTTGGTGGGAATGACGCTCACAATGGCTTTCCCTCGCCCGAAGCGGCGATGACACGGCAAAGGCGACGTCGCAAACCGGACCGCGATCATAACGTGACGCGAACGTGCGGGTTCCAATCGCGCAGGCGTGAGCGGTGTTGCATCAGGCGCGCTGTGGCGTGGCGTCGGCCGCACGGAACCGCCGGCCCGCAGCGGCGTTTGTTGGTGCAGAGCATCCAATGATGCACACATCCAGCGGGGCAGGCCCATGACACAGTCCACCGATCGCCGGCTTTCGTCGTGCGTGGCAAGCGCGCTCGTCCTCGTCAGCGCCGTCCTGCTGACGCCGTTAGTGATCTCGAGCGCGAACGCGCAGACGCTCGGCTACGCTTCGACCCAGCCGAATGGATATCCCGCCGATGAGGTGATCGCGTCCGACGAGGGCGCGACGCCGGAACGGCTTCGCCGCGCTGTCGTCGCCTTTGGCACGACGGAGGCGCCCGGCACCATCATCATCGACACCGGCAACACCACGCTCTACTACGTGCTCGGACAGGGTCGTGCCATCAGGTACGGCGTCGGCGTCGGCCGCGAAGGCTTTACCTGGTCCGGGGTGCAGACCATCAGCCGGAAGGCGGAATGGCCGGACTGGCATCCGCCGGCCCAGATGATCGCGCGCCAGCCGTATCTGCCGCGCTTCATGGCCGGCGGTCCCGGCAATCCGCTCGGCGCGCGGGCGATGTATCTCGGCACCAGCCAGTACCGCATTCACGGCACCAACGATCCCTCGACGATCGGGAAATTCGTCTCATCGGGCTGCGTCCGCCTGACCAATGAGGACGTCATCGATCTGTTCAGCCGGGTCGATGTCGGCACCAGGGTCGTGGTGCTGCCGAAGAATGCGCCGGTGATGGCGCGAGGCGGGGATAGCAGGACTGGCATCACAGCCCGTCCGGCCGGCGTGCATCCGCACCCGGTCGCGATCACACCCTCGGGCCGCCAGGCGCTGAACCTGACGGCGCCGCAAGTGAACTGAATGGACGCGTCGTGTTGCGTGACAGGAGAAGCTTGATGCGATCGGGAAAACTCGCAGCATGGGGGGCAGCCGCGCTGATGTGCGCCTCGGTGCTGGCGCCGGCCGCGCAGGCCCAGGACTTTTTCTCGCAACTGTTCGGCGGCTTCGGCCGCCCGCGCCATCAGCCCTTTATCCAGATGCCGTTCGGCAACGACGACGGCCAGGTCTACGCGCCGCGCGGCGAGGGGCGTGGCCGCTACGGCGGAGGCGGTGGCCAGGCCTATTGCGTGCGGACCTGCGACGGGCGCTATTTCCCGGTGCCTGCATCTGATAATGCGAGCCGGGCGGCCGCCTGCAACAAACTGTGTCCGGCGAGCGAGACCAAATTGTTTTACGGCAGCAGCATCGACAACGCCGCCGCCGACAACGGCAAGCCCTACTCGGAATTGCCGAACGCATTCCGTTATCGCAACGAACTCGTCGGCGGCTGCACCTGCAACGGCAAGGATCAGGTCGGGCTGGCGCCGGTCAAGATCGAGGACGATCCGACGCTACGCAGGGGCGACATCGTCGCCGGCGAGAACGGCCTTCTGGTCGCAGGCCGCAGCGGTGACAAGCGCGGCGCCGAACTGAATTTCTCGCCCGCATCCGAGAAGGTCCGCGCCAAGTATGGGCGTGTGCCGGTGGTGGCGAGGGAGTGAGGATGATTGCCGGCTGTCATGGTCGGGCTTGACCCGGCCATCCATCGCCTTCGCACGAATCTTCTGAAGATGGATGGATGCCCGAGTCAAGCCCGGGCATGACGAGTCTTTACGCCGCGCAGATCTTGCCGAGGAAATCAGTGACCTGATTGCCGAGTTGCTGGCTCTGCGTCTCCAGCGTCTGGGACGCCTGCTTCACATCCTCGGCGGCGGCGGCTGCCGCGTCCGCATCGGCCTTCACGCCGGTGATGTTGTCGGACACGTTCTTGGTGCCCTGCGCGGCGAATTGCGTCGAGCGCGTGATCTCCTGGGTGGCGGCGCCCTGTTGCTGCACGGCTGTGGCAATCGCAGTCGCGACCTCATTGACCTCGCCGATGATGCTGCCGATGCCCTTGATGGCGTCTATGGCCTCGCCCGCGACCCGCTGGATGTCAGAGATCTGCTCGGAGATTTCCTCCGTCGCCTTCGCCGTCTGGCTCGCCAGCGATTTGACTTCGGAGGCGACCACCGCGAAGCCGCGGCCGGCCTCGCCGGCGCGCGCGGCCTCGATGGTGGCGTTGAGCGCCAGGAGGTTGGTCTGGGCGGCGATGGTGTTGATGAGACCTACGACTTCGCCGATCCGTCCCGCCGATTGGGCGAGCCCCTGGACCGTGCCGTCGGTGTCGCGCGCCTGGCCGACCGCGCGGCTGGCGATACCGGCAGCGTGCACCGCCTGCTGGCTGATGTCGTTGATCGAGGCGCTGAGCTCTTCGGAAGCCGCGGCCACGGTCTCGACGCTCATCGAGGCATCGCCGGAAGCCTTCTCGGCGACCTGGACCCGCTCGTTGGTCTGGCGCGAAATCGTCGACAGGCCGGCCGAGGTGGTTCGCATCTGGCCGGAAGCATCGCCGAGCTGGTTGAGCGTCTGGCGCACCAAGCTCTCGAACTCGCCGACATAGCTCTCGATCGCCTGCTGCCGCGCCATGGCGCCGGCGTTGCGTTCGCGCTCCTGCGCCTCGATCCGGGCCTTGTCGGCGGCCTGCTGCTTGAAGGTCTCCAGCGCGCCGGCCAGCGCGCCGATTTCGTCGTGGCGCGCGGCGTAGCCGGTATCGATGTGGAGGTCGCCGGCTGCGACCTTCAGCATGGCGTCGCGCATGGTGTGGAGCGGCTTGATGACGCGGCGCGTGACGATCGCCATGGCGCCGAATGCCAGCGCCAGTGCGCCGGCCAGCAGCGTGAGCTGCGTCGTCAGCGAACGCTGGGCGGTGAAGCGCAGATGCGCGGCGTGATCCTTGGCGGCGTCGAGCGCGCCTTCGGCGACAGTGACGGCGGCACCGAGACGCCCGACCGTGACCGGGGTCCACTGGTTGGCAGTCAGCTCCGGCTTCTCGCCGGCCGCAATCTGCGTCAACAGCCGGTCGCGCAGGTTGAGATAGGACGGCTCGAAATAGGCGGTCTTGGTCGCGGCGATCGCGCTTGAGATCGCCGGCGGCAACGCCATCCCCGACGCAGTCAGCTGCAGCGCGCCCCACGCGGCGTCGATGCCGCCGGCATATTTCGTGTAGGCATGGTTCGCCTCCGGCGAGACCTTCCCGGAGCTGAGGCCGGTCGAGACGATCAGCGAGGCTTCGCCGGCGGTGTTACGCAACAGCCAGGCGATCTGCTTGATCGCCAGCAACTGGTCGATGGTCGCGTCCTGGTGATTGACGGCGGCGGAAAGGGCGCCGGAAAGCTTCTCGAGCACCTCCAGCATCGCGTTCGCCGCAGCCATGTATTCCTTGGCCAGTTCGGGACGGCGCTGCGCCTTCGGCTTGGCCACCGCTTCCCAGAACTCCTTCTGCAGGGTGCCCATCGTCTTGAACACGCGGTCGAATTCCGGCACGAGCGTCTGTTGCTGCGCGAATTCCAGGCTGCCGAGCAGGCCGAGCGCGCTGCCCATCGCCGGCATTTCGGTGTCGCGGATGTTGCGCAGATACTTCTCGATATCGGGGTCCGTCGGCGCATCGGAATTCAGCAACCGGTTGGTCGTGGAGCGGTCGGTGCGCAGATTGTGCATCGCCTTGAAGATGTTCGCCGAGGCATCGGCGATCACAGCAATGCGGCTCGCCGCCTGCAAACGGCCCCAGGAGTCCCAGGCGTTGAGCGAAAATCCAACCACCACGCAGAAGGAGGTGACGAGGATTACGGTCTTCAGCAGCGCGGATACGGTTAGACGATTCAACATGATGCTCCCCCAAGACGCCCGGCCATTTGGGGGAAGAACCGTAAATACTTAACGAGGACGGCTTGGTAGAACTACGAGGGTTCCTGAAATGATTGCAGGTATTTCGATCATTCAATGTTCCGCTGGATGGAACCGGCAGCGTCCGTTCACGTTAACAAGCTACTAACGGCGCATTTGCCGTGAATTCCCAGGGGGCTTTCGCATGCTTGTCAGTATCCTCATCACCTTCCTGGTCGTTATTCTCGTTCTCTATCTCATCAACCTGCTGCCGCTCGACGGCCGCGCCAAGCAGATTGCCCGTGTCGTCGTGATAATCCTCGGCGTGATCTCGCTGCTGAGATACATCACCGTTTAGGGCGCGCGGTGGACGTTATCTCGGGCCGCGTGCCGCGATGACCGACAGAGCGATCGCTGCGGTAGCGAGCAGAATCTGATGCAGTGATTGAGGCCGCAGCGAAAGAAGCCCCGGCGTCGAGCCGGAGCTTTCGATTCAAGTACGCTCTATTTCAAGCTTTTGAACCAGTCGTCCACGTCCTTGTGGATCTGGTCCTTGGCAAAGCCGTAGCGCTGCTGCAGCTTGCCTTCGAGTTGTTCGCGACGGCCCTCGATCACGTCGAGATCGTCATCGGTGAGCTTGCCCCACTTCTCCTTGGCGGCGCCCTTGAATTGTTTCCAGTTCCCTTCGACCCTGTTCCAATCCATCGTCATCTCCTCCTGTATTGAGATGATGATCAACGGCAATCCGCGCCGGACGTTCCTGCCGGATCCGCGGCATCATGACATGGTTCAGCCTGCCGCCTTCGCCTCGCGGCGGCGCGCGGTGAGGATGTATTCGGTGTAGCCGTTCGGTTGCTCGCGTCCCTTGAAGACGAGGTCGCAGGCGGCCTGGAAGGCGACACCGTCGAACGAAGGCGCCATCGGCTTGTAGAGCGGGTCGCCGGCATTCTGCTTGTCGACCACGACCGCCATCCGCTTCAGCGATTCCATCACCTGGTCCTTGCTGACGACGCCATGCGCCAGCCAGTTCGCCAGATGCTGGCTCGAGATGCGCAACGTCGCACGATCTTCCATCAGGCCGACGTCGTGGATGTCGGGCACCTTGGAGCAGCCGACGCCCTGGTCGATCCAGCGCACGACATAGCCGAGGATGCCCTGGCAGTTGTTGTCGATCTCCTGCTTGACGTCGTCGGGCGCCCAGTTCGACTGCGACATCGGAATGGTGAGGATGTCGGAGAGCTTTGCGCGCTGGCCGCTCCTGGCGAGTTCCTGCTGGCGCGCGATCACGTTGACCTGGTGATAATGCAGCGCGTGCAGCGTGGCCGCGGTCGGCGACGGCACCCACGCGGTGGTCGCGCCGGCCTGCGGATGGCCGAGCTTCTGGGTGAGCATGTCGGCCATCTTGTCGGGCGCCGCCCACATACCCTTGCCGATCTGGGCATGGCCGGGCAGGCCGTCGATCAGGCCCATGTCGACGTTCCAGTCTTCATAGGCCTTGATCCAGGGCTGCGCCTTCATGTCGTTCTTGCGGATCATCGGGCCCGCTTCCATCGAGGTGTGGATTTCGTCGCCGGTACGGTCGAGGAAGCCGGTATTGATGAAGCAGATGCGCTTTGACGCGTTCTGGATGCAGGCCTTGAGGTTGACCGTGGTGCGGCGCTCCTCGTCCATGATGCCGACCTTCATGGTGTTTTCCGGCAGGCCGAGCAGCTTCTCGACCTCAGCGAATAATTCGCAAGTCAGTGCGACTTCGTCGGGGCCGTGCATCTTCGGCTTGACGATATAGACCGAGCCGGTGCGGCTGTTTTTCGTCTTCGAAGAGCCCTTGAGGTCGTGGATGGCGAGCAGGCCGGCTACAGCGGCATCGAGCAGGCCTTCCGGAATCTCCTCGCCCTTTTCGTCGAGTACGGCGTCGGTGAACATGTGATGGCCGACATTGCGCATCAGCAAGAGGCTGCGGCCGTGCAGGGTGAGTTGCTTGCCGTCGGGCGTCTTGTAGACGCGGTCGGGATTGAGCGCGCGCTTCAGCGTCTTGCCGCCCTTCTCGAAATCCGCCGAGAGCGTGCCGTCCATCAGGCCGAGTGTGTTGCGATAGACCAGCACCTTGTCTTCGGCATCGACGGCGGCGACCGAGTCTTCCATGTCGAGAATGGTCGAGACCGCCGATTCCAGGATCATGTCGGCGACGCCTGCGGGATCGTCCTTGCCGATGACGTGGCTGCGATCGACCTTCACTTCGACATGCATGCCGTTGTTGACCAGCAGGATCGCAGTCGGTGCGGCAGCATCGCCCTGATATCCGGCGAACTGCGAAGCAGACTTCAATGCGGTGGCATTGCCGCTCTTGAGTTTCACGGCGAGCTGGCCGGCGATGACGCTGTAGGACGTCACGTCGGTATGGCTGCCGGTCGCGAGCGGCACAGCCGCATCGAGGAAGGCTTTTGCCTTGGCGATCACCTTGTCGCCGCGCGCCTTGTTGTAGCCGCGGCCAGCCTCGCTCGGATCGTGCGGGATCGCGTCGGTGCCGTAGAAGGCGTCATAGAGTGAACCCCAACGCGCATTCGCCGCGTTCAGCGCGTAGCGGGCGTTGGTCAAGGGAACGACGAGCTGCGGTCCGCAGATCTTGCCGATTTCCTCGTCGACGTTGGCGGTCTCAACTGCCTTTGTCGCCGGCTCCGGCAGCAGATAGCCGATCTCCTTGAGGAAAGCCGTATAGGCGTTCATGTCGAACGGCTTGCCTTTGTTGGCGCGGTGCCAGCCGTCGATCTTGGCCTGCAGCGCATCGCGGAAGGCGAGCAGCTCACGATTTTTCGGCCCCAGCTTTTTGACGATGGCCGCGACACCGGCCCAGAACGCGTCGGGCGAAATTCCGGTCTTGGGGGTCGCCTCCTTGGCGATGAAATCGAACAGGACGGGGGCGATCTTCAATCCGTGGGCGTCGACACGATTCATGACGGGCTTTCTCAAAAGGAATGGCGCTTACACGCTGTTTTCAGGCGAAAAGCAGCAAAAAACGCGCCAAAGGGGCAAGCGTTGGCCGCCCTTTTAGCCCTAAAGCCGGGTCGATGAGAAGTGCCTAAAAGGCCTAGATATTGGCCGCCAGATCCACCAATTCGTCGAACAGAATGCCGGTTTCCGCCAGCATCCGCTCGATCTCGTCGGTCGCATCCGAAACCGTCTTGGCCGAGGTGTCGATGCTGAGCTCCGCGCGGGCCGGCGGCTGGTAGTCGTTGCCGATGCCGGTGAAGGCCTGCAGCGTGCCGGCGCGCGCCTTGGCGTAATGGCCCTTGGGGTCACGGCTCTCGCAGATCTCGGCCGGCGTCGCGACATAGATCTCGCGGAACGTCGTGTCGGCGATGCGGCGGGCGGCGGCGCGATCATCCGCCGACGGTGACACCGCGGCGACAACCGCAATGTGTCCGTTGCGCGCCAGATGCGTTGCGACTTCCGCCAAGCGGCGGATGTTTTCGGTGCGGTCTTGCGGCGAAAAGCCGAGATCGCCGTTGAGGCCCGCGCGCAAGGTGTCGCCGTCGAGCAGGATCGGCGAACCGCCACGCGAAAACAGTCGCCGCTCCAGCGCGCGCGCCAGCGTCGATTTTCCCGAGCCCGGCAGGCCGGTCAGCCAGATCACCGCGCCGTTGTGGCGATAGCGCGCCGAGCGTTCCTCGGGGCGCAATGCGCTTTCGACCGGCACGATGTCGATCGGGACGGCGCGCTGTCCGGCGTCGACCGACAGCACGAGGCCGCCGCCGGCGATGCGGCCGTTGACCTCGATCACCAGCCGCCCGGTGCGCGGATTATCCTGATAGGGATCGGCCGCGATCGGCTGCGCCAGCGAAATATCGATTTCGCCAACATGATTGCGCGCGATCGCCTTGGTCTCCTCATTGGAGAGTTCGCCGGGATCGACGGCCTTCTCGATAGCGACGACACTGGCGCGCGATTCCCGCGTGCCGAGGCGGATCAGGATCTGATCGCCCTTCGACAGCGGCTTGTCGTGCAGCCAGAAGATTCGGGCGCGAATCCGCCTTGTGTCGCGCGGAGTGGCACCGGCATGGGCGATGACGTCGCCGCGTTCGATAAACAATTCACGGTCGAGAGTGATGCCGACCGAACGGCCGGCGCCATGGCTGCCCGTGAGCGGCGTCACCGGCCAGCTCTCGACGGTCTTGATCTTCGCAATCTTGCCGGCCGGCATGATGACGATTTCGTCGCCGGCGCTCAAGCTGCCGGATTCGATGCGGCCCGCCACGATGCGGCGGTCGTCGAATTTATAGATCGCCTGCACCGGCAAGCGCAGCGCCAGTTGCACCAGCGGCCGGGCCGGTTCAAGCGCATCGAGCGCTTCGACCACGGTCGGTCCCTGATACCAGCCGATCCGCGGCGTGTGTTCGGCAACGCCGTCGCCGTCGCGGGCGGAAATCGGAATCACGGCTGTGGGCGTCACGCCGAGGCCAATCAGGTGCGCCGAAATCTCGTCGCTGATTTCCTTGAAACGATCCGCGCTGAAATCGACGCGGTCCATCTTGTTGACGACGATCGCGACCTGCTTGATGCCCAATAGATGCAGCAGATAGCCGTGCCGCCTGGTCTGGTCGCGCACGCCTTCGAGCGCGTCGATGATCAGCACCGCGCCATCGGCCTGCGAGGCGCCGGTGATCATGTTGCGGAGGAATTCGGCATGGCCGGGCGCGTCGATCAGCACGACGTCGCGCGAGCGGGTGCGGAAGCGGATTTGCGTGGTGTCGATGGTGATGCCCTGGTCGCGCTCGGTCTGCAGCGCGTCCAGGAGGAACGACCATTCGAACGGCATGCCGCGCCGCGCGCTGACCGCCTTCAGCATTTCAAGCTTGCCTTCGGGAAGGCTGCCGGTTTCATGCAGCAAGCGACCGACCAGGGTGGATTTGCCGTGATCGACATGGCCGACGATGACGATGCGAACCTGCGGTCGCGTCGTGCCATTTGGCATCGACGTGGTGCCGTTCGGCGTGGCCGAGACGCTTGCGGGGAGGATCATGTTCATTGCGACGCTCACACCAAATGTCTGTCAGAGATAGCCGGCGACACGCAGCCGCTCGAATGCATCTTCGGTTTCGTGATCGAGTGCGCGGCCGGCGCGCTCCGGCACCTTGGTGCCGTCGAGTTCGGTCAGGATCTCATCGATGCTGGAAGCGGTCGAAGCCACCGGGTTGGTGATGTCCTGGTCACCCAGCGAGCGATAGCGCTTGCCGTCGTTCGACAGATACAGCGGGATGATCGGAATGTTCTCGCGCTTGGTGTAGGCCCAGATGTCGGCTTCGGTCCAATGCAGGATCGGATGGATGCGCAAATGCGCGCCTGTTGGAGGCGACGCGTTGAACTGGTCCCAGAATTCCGGAGGCTGATCGCGCACGTCCCAGCCGCCTTCGAGTCCACGCGGCGAGAACACGCGCTCCTTGGCGCGTGTGGCTTCTTCATCGCGGCGAATGCCGGCGATCAAGCCGTCGAAACCATATTTGGTCAGCGCCCATTTGAGCCCCTCGGTCTTGCGCGCGGCGGAACGTGCGGCCGGCGGCAGGGTCGGGTCGACGGCGTCGATCGGCGGGCAGGGCTCGATCTTGAGATCGAGCTCCCATTCCTTGCCGAAGCGATCGCGGAACGCATACATCTCCGGAAATTTCTTGCCGGTGTCGACGTGAAGCGCCGGAAACGGCACGCGGCCGAAGAAGGCCTTGCGCGCCAGCCAGATCATCACGTTGGAATCTTTGCCCAACGACCACAGCAACGCGAGCTTCTTCAGCCGCGCGAACGCCTCCCGGAGAATGTAGATGCTCTGCGCCTCGAGTTCGTCGAGATGGTCCATCGAGGGCGGCGGCAGCCGTCCGTCGGCCAAAATTTTCGGCACGGATGATGCTTTGGTGAAGGCTGCGGGCCGCAACCCGTGTCCGCCGGATTCATTGTCGAGAAGATGCATCTCTGGGCCTTGGACTTCGGAGTGGAAAAATTCTAAAGTTGCGCCGCAATAGAGAAGAAATAATTTTCTCTTTGCGGGCGTTGAACGACACATATATAGAAAATAATTCCAGTCAACCCCGAAGTGGGGGAAGCGAGTTTCGCATGCGATTCCTGCCCGTGTTTCTCGATCTGCAAAGCGGCGTGGTGCTGCTCGTCGGAGCCGGCGAACTCGTGCGCGCGAAGTTGCGCCTGCTGGCGTCAGCCGGAGCGAGTGTCCGCTGGTATGCGACCGACGGCAGCCATGACGTTTCGGGGCTCGATGCGGCCGTTGATGCCCGGATCGAACGCGCCACCGGCGATCCGCTCACTTCCGATCTGTCCGGCGTGATCGCAATCCTTTGCGCCGGCGCCGGCGATATCGGTGTTGCGATGTCGGCGCGCGCGAAAGCGGTCGGGCTGCCCATCAATGTGATGGACGATCTCGCGCATTCCACTTTCATCTTTCCCGCGATCGTCGATCGCGGCGACGTCGTCGTTGCCGTCGGCACCGGCGGCGCGTCGCCGGTGGTCGCGCGCCGCGTGCGCGAGCGCATCGAAGCGGTGCTGCCGGCACGCATCGGCGATCTCGCCGCCTTCATCGGCAGCTTTCGCAAATCGATGCATGCGCGCATTCCCGAATTCCCGTTGCGCCGCCGCTTCTGGGAGCGCGTGATCGACGGCCCAATCGGCGCGCTGGTACTCGCCGGCCGCAAGGACGAGGCCGAAAAAGCCTTGAACGAAATCGCCGACCCCTCCGCCTTCGCCGGCGCGAGCAAGGACGGCAAGGCGGAAGGCCGTGTGACGCTGGTCGGCGCCGGACCGGGCGATCCGGATCTGCTCACCATCAAGGCGCTGCGCGCGCTGCAGGATGCGGATATCGTTTTCTACGACGAACTGGTCTCGCCGGAAATTCTCGATCGCATCCGCCGCGACGCCGCGCGCATTCCGGTCGGCCGCCGTGTCGGCAAACCCGGCATCGGCCAGGATGCGATCAACAAGCTGCTGATTGACGCTGCGAAGGCAGGACAGCGCGCGGTGCGGCTGAAGGGCGGCGATCCCTTCATCTTCGGCCGCGGCGGCGAGGAGATCGAAGAGCTGCGCGCGGCCGGCGTCGCCTATTCGGTGGTGCCGGGCATTACCGCAGGCCTCGGCGCCGCTGCGCAATTCGAGGCGCCGCTGACTTACCGGCATGAAGCGCTACGCATCACCTTTCTGACCGCGCACAAGGCAAAGGACGCCGAGACGGTCGACTGGTCGGTGCTGACAGACAGGAAGATGACCATCGTGGTCTACATGGGCATGACGGCCGCGCCGTCGGTGCGCGCGGGTCTTTTGGCCGCCGGCCGGTTGCCGCAAACGCCCGTCGGCGTGTTCGCGCGGGTGACGCGGGCGGATGCGCAGGCCGTGGTCGGCACGCTCGAGAATCTTCCTGCGCTGGTCGAAAAAATCGATGGCGGTCCTGCCATCCTCATCATCGGCGACGTCGTCGCGCATTCCGCGCCGTGGCGCCAGTCCAACCTCAATCAAGTCATCTCCAAACTGCTGGATGCTGCTGAATGACCTCTCCGCTTCAACAAAAAATCAAGATCACCGGCCCCTCGATGGTGACCGCCAACCGCACCTCGGATGGCATCGTGATCTATCGCACCGCGCAGCAGGGCTGGTCGGCAAGCTTGTCGGACGCTGCGATCGTCCACACTTCCGATGAGGCGCGGGTGCTGCTCAACGAAGCCAATGCCGACGACGTCGGCGCGATCGGCGCCTATATCGCGCCGGTCGAGCTCAAGGACAGCGGCGAAATCAAACCCGGCAATTTGCGCGAACGTATCCGGTCGAAGGGTCTCACCATTGACCTGCTTCCGGCTTGAAACGACGTATCAAGGCTGATCCATCATGTACGCATATGACGAACTCGATCGCACGCTGATCAATGAACGCGTGTCCGAATTCCGGGACCAGGTGAAGCGCCGTCTCACCGGCGAACTCACCGAGGATGAATTCAAGATGCTGCGGCTGCAGAACGGCGTCTATCTGCAACTGCACGCCTACATGTTCCGCGTCGCCATTCCCTACGGCACGCTGTCGTCGAAGCAGCTGCGGCGGCTTGCGCATGTCGCGCGCCGCTACGACCGCGGCTACGGCCATTTCACGACCCGGCAGAACATCCAGTTCAACTGGATCAAGCTTTCCGATCTGCCCGATGCGCTCGCTGAACTCGCCGAGGTCGGCATCCACGCGATGCAGACGTCCGGCAACAACATGCGCAACGTCACCTCGGACCAGTGGGCCGGCGTCGCGCCGGGCGAGGTCGAGGATCCCCGTATCTGGTCGGAAATCCTGCGCCAGCACACCACGCTGCATCCGGAATTCTCGTTCCTGCCGCGCAAGTTCAAGATCGCGATCACTGCGTCCGAGCATGACCGCGCCGCGATCAAGGTCCACGACATCGGCCTGCGCCTGCACAGGAACGCCGACGGCGAGACCGGCTTCGAGGTACTGGTCGGTGGCGGCCTCGGCCGCACGCCGTTCATCGGCAAGACCATCAAGCCGTACGTAGCAGGCCGCGATATCCTGAGTTACGTCGAGGCGATCCTGCGCGTCTACAACCAGTACGGTCGCCGCGACAACATCTACAAGGCGCGCATCAAGATCCTGGTGCATGAGCTCGGCATCGAGAAGTTCGCCAAGGAGGTCGATGAGGAATGGAAGCAGATGGGTCACAGCGCCCTGACGCTCGACCATTCCGTCATTGAGGAAGTGCGCTCGCGCTTCTCCTATCCGGCCTATGAGAAGCTGCCGCACATGCCGGACGAGCTGAAGCAGGCCGCGCATGATCCGTTGTTCGAGCGCTGGCGCAAGAACTCTGTGGCCCCACACAAGGTGCAGGGCTATTCGATCGTGACGCTGTCATTGAAACCGGTGGGCGGCCCGCCCGGCGACGCCACCGCCGACCAGATGGATGCGGTCGCCGATCTCGCCGACAAGTATTCCTTCGGCGAAATCCGTGTCGGTCACGAGCAGAACCTGGTGCTGCCCCATGTCGCCAAGCGCGACTTGCCGCAGCTATGGAAGGCGCTCGACCGGATCGGGCTCGCTACCCCGAACGTCAATCTGGTCACCGACATCATCGCGTGCCCGGGGCTGGATTACTGCTCGCTGGCCAATGCGCGCTCGATTCCGATCGCGCAGGAACTGACCCGGCGTTTCGCCAATCATGACACCGCCGAGATGATCGGCCGTCTGCACATCAACATCTCCGGCTGCATCAACGCCTGCGGCCATCACCATGTCGGCCACATCGGTATTCTCGGCGTCGAGAAGAACGGCGAGGAATTCTACCAGATCACGATCGGCGGCCGCGCCGACGAGAACGCGCAGATGGGCGCGCTGATCGGCCCGGCCGTTCCCTATGCGGAAGTTGCCGATGTGATCGAAGACATTGTTGAAGCCTATCTCGCGCTGCGCGACCGTCCCGAGGAACTGTTCGTCGATACGGTGAAGCGTCTGGGCGTCGAGCCATTCAAGGAGCGGGTTTATGCCACTCGTTAAGAACGGAAGAATTACCACCGACCTGTTCGTCCATATTGCCGAAGGCGCCGAATTGCCGGGCGATGGAGCGATCCTTGTTCCGGCGGCGCGATTTCTCGAAGATCCGGAAGCCATGCTGCGGCGCCCGGGCAAGCTTGGGGTGATCTGGCCGAATAATCGAAATCTCGACGATCTCGTACCATATCTCGATCGTCTCGCCGCGGTAGCGCTGGTGTTCCCGTCCTTCCGCGATGGCCGGGCCTACAGCCAGGCGCGCCTGTTGCGCGAACGCCACGGCTATGACGGCGAATTGCGCGCCACCGGCCAGGTGCTGCGCGATCAGTTCGTGTTCATGTCGCGCGCCGGCTTCGACGCGTTCGAGGTGAAGAAGGATGCCGACGCCGATGCCTTCGCCGAGACCATGAAACGCTATTCGGTGTTCTACCAGCCGACCGGCGATGGCCGCGTCACCGCGCTCAATCGGCGGATGCAGTTGCGTCATTCGGAGAGTGCCGGCCAGTGAGCATGATCGTACAGCAGGCCCTGACCACGGATGCGGCGAATGTTTCGCCGGCGCAGGCGCTCGACCGCGCGTTGCGCGATGCGTCTCCGGCGGAAGTTATTGAAACTGCACTGAAGACCGTCGGCCGCGAACAGCTTGCACTGGTGTCGTCGTTCGGCACGGAATCGGCGGCGCTGCTCAAGGTGATGGCGGATGTCGATCCCGCGATTCCCGTGATCTTCCTCGATACCGGATGGCTGTTCGAAGAGACGCTCGCCTATCGCGACACGCTGGTCGCAGCCCTCGGCCTTCGTGACGTTCGCTCGATCAAGCCGCTGGAAGAGGCGCTGTCACGCCAGGATCCCGATCGCGAATTGTGGTTTTCCGATCCCGACGCCTGCTGCCGTATCCGCAAGGTGGAACCGCTGGCGCGGGCGCTGAAGCCGTTCTCGGCCTGGATCAACGGACGCAAGCGTTTTCAGGGTGGCGCGCGCGCCGAGATTTCCGTCGTCGAGGACGACGGCGCGAAGCTGAAATTCAATCCGTTCGCCAACGTGTCGCGCGAGGAGATCGAGGCGATCTACAAGCTCGCCAAATTGCCGCCACATCCCTTGATCGCCTCGGGCTATCTGTCGGTCGGGTGCATGCCATGTTCGAGCCGGACCGCGCCGGACGAAGACGCCCGTGCCGGCCGCTGGCGGGGCAGGCAAAAGACCGAATGCGGCATCCATACGATGAAAACTTCCTAGAACTTGGACTTCATAGGACAACGAAGCTACGGAACCAAAAACAATGAAATGCCGTTTCGTTGACTAAGCGACCTTTCGTCGCGACTTATGCGCTTCCTGCTTGATGATATGTTTCATCTAGCCGAATGGAGATCAACGATGATCCGTCGCATTCTGCCGCTCGTCGCCGGACTGTTCTGGGCGAGCTCGGCCTTCGCTGCCGATCATACCCTGCTCAACGTGTCCTACGATCCGACGCGCGAACTCTACGCCGATTTCAACAAGGCGTTCGCGGCGGCCTATCAGAAGGAAACCGGCAAGAGCGTCGAGATCAAGCAGTCGCATGGCGGCTCGGGCTCGCAGGCGCGCGCGGTGATCGACGGCCTGCAGGCGGACGTGGTCACGCTGGCGCTGGCCTATGACATCGACGCCATCGCCGCCAAGGGCCTGGTGGCGCCGGACTGGCAGAAGCGCCTGTCGCTGAATGCGTCGCCTTATACGTCAACGATCGTGTTCCTGGTGCGCAAGGGTAATCCCAAGGCGATCAAGGATTGGGACGATCTGATCAAGCCCGGCGTGCAGGTGATCACGCCGAACCCGAAGACCTCGGGCGGTGCGCGCTGGAATTATCTGGCGGCGTGGGGCTTTGCGGAAAAGAAATTCGGCTCCGCCGACAAGGCAAAGAAGTTCGTCGCCGACCTCTTCAAGAACGTGCCGGTGCTGGATACCGGCGCGCGCGGCTCGACGGTGACCTTCGTCGAGCGCGGCGTCGGCGACGTGCTGCTGGCGTGGGAGAACGAGGCGTTCCTGGCGCAGCGCGAGTTCGGCAAGGACAAGTTCGAGATCGTCGCGCCGCCATTGTCGATTCTTGCCGAGCCGCCGGTCGCGGTCGTCGACAAGGTTGCCGATAAAAAAGGCACCCGCGCTGTCGCCGAGGCCTACCTGAAGTATTGGTATACCAAGGAAGGTCAGGAAATTGCCGCACGCAATTCCTATCGTCCTCGCGATTCGGAAATTGCGAGGGAGTACGAAAAATCCTTCGCCAAGGTCGAACTTTTCACGATTGACGACGTTTTTGGTGGTTGGACCAAGGCGCAGAAGGATCACTTCGGCGAAGGCGGCATTTTCGACCAGATTTACAAGAATTGATCTGGCCAACAGCCAGCCAAAGCGGAAGCAGGGGGATTTGTGAGCACAGCGGTCGCACGGCGGACGAGCTTGCCCGGGTTCGGGCTCACCATGGGCCTGACCCTGACATGGCTCTCCGTTATCATCCTCATCCCGCTCGCCGGCCTGTTCCTCAAGACGCTCGAGCTTTCGCCCGGACAGTTCTGGGAAATCCTCACCAGCCGCCGCACTTTGAACGCGCTGAAAATTTCATTCGGCCTTTCGTTTGCCGCAGCCTGCGTCAATCTGGTGATGGGGACGATCATCGTGTGGGCGCTGGTGCGGTATCGCTTTCCGGGCCGGCGGCTGTTCGACGCCATCGTCGACATTCCCTTTGCGCTGCCGACCGCGGTCGCGGGCGTGGCGCTGACGCAATTGTTCGCGCAAAAGGGCTGGCTCGGCGCGCCGCTCGCCGAACTTGGCATCAAGGTGGCATTCACGCCGATCGGAATTTTCATTGCGATGGTCTTCATCGGCATTCCGTTCGTGGTGCGGACGGTTCAGCCGGTGCTGATCGATCTCGATCCTGAAATCGAGGAGGCGGCCGCGAGCCTGGGGGCCAACCGCTGGCACACGGTGTTCCGGGTGATCCTGCCGAGTCTTATTCCGGCGCTGCTGACAGGCTTTGCGCTGGCATTCGCGCGCGCCGTCGGTGAATACGGTTCGGTCATTTTCATTGCCGGTAATCTGCCGAACGTGTCGGAGATCGCGCCGCTCCTGATCGTGATCAGGTTGTCCGAATTTCGTTATGCCGATGCGACGGCCATCGCCGTCATCATGCTGCTGGCTTCGTTCCTGATCATCCTCGTCGTCAATCGCCTGCAACGCTGGGCGCAAACCCGCATTCCCGCGCATTGAGGACCTGACGATGTCGACGCAAACGAGCTTCGTGACTCCGGCGGCGCCGCTAAGGGCCTATACGTCGACGGCGGACCTCGCGATCTCCCCGCCATCGCACCGCGAGGCGAGCGACCGGGCACGCGCTGTTGCTTCACCAAAAGACCTGCGGACCGAGCCGGCACCCGTCCGCTTTATCATCATCGCGCTTGCCGTCACCTTCCTCACCGTCTTTGTCGTGCTGCCGCTGGTCGTGGTGTTCGCATCGGCCTTTTCGAAAGGCATCAGCGCCTATTTTGCCGCGCTCGCCGAGCCGGAGGCGCTGTCGGCGATCAGGCTGACGCTGCTGGTTGCGGCGATCTCGGTCACCCTCAACCTTGTGTTCGGCGTGATCGCGGCCTGGGCGATCGCGAAATTCGAATTCCGCGGCAAGACCTTTCTGATCACGCTGATCGACCTGCCGTTCTCGGTCAGCCCGGTCATTTCGGGTCTCGTCTTCGTGCTCCTGTTCGGCGCGCAGGGCTATTGGGGCACGTGGCTGCAGGCGAACAACGTCCACATCCTGTTCGCGGTGCCGGGCATTGCACTCGCCACCATCTTCGTGACGTTCCCGTTTGTCGCCCGCTCGCTGATCCCCTTGATGCAGGAGCAGGGCACGCAGGAGGAAGAGGCGGCGACCTCGCTCGGAGCGTCAGGCCTGCAGACCTTCTTCCGCGTCACTCTGCCCAATATCAAATGGGGCCTGTTGTATGGCGTACTGCTGTGCAACGCGCGCGCCATGGGCGAGTTCGGCGCGGTGTCTGTTGTGTCGGGCCATATCCGCGGCGAGACCAACACCATGCCGCTGCTGGTCGAAATTCTCTATAATGAGTATCAATTCGTGGCGTCGTTTGCGATCGCCTCGCTCTTGGCGATGCTGGCCCTGATCACGCTGGTCGTGAAGACCGTGCTCGAACAGCGTCTGGACGAAGGGCAAAGCCCAAGCGACTATTCAAGCGACTATTCAAGGGACCATCCAAGTGACCATTGAAGTCAAAAATATCGTCAAGAAGTTCGGCGCGTTTGCTGCGCTGGATAACGTCGATCTGAAGGTCGGCAAGGGCGAATTGCTGGCGCTGCTCGGTCCGTCCGGTTCGGGCAAGACGACGCTGTTGAGGATCATTGCAGGCCTCGACTGGCCCGATGCCGGCGAGGTGCGGATCGACGGCGAGGATGCGCTGGGACACGGCGCCAGCGAGCGCCATGTCGGCTTCGTGTTCCAACATTACGCACTGTTCCGCCACATGACGGTGTTCGAAAATGTCGCCTTTGGCCTGCGCGTACAGCCGCGCGCCATCCGCAAGGACGAGGCCACCATCCGCGCCCGCGTCAAGGAATTGCTTGATCTAGTGCAACTCGACTGGCTCGCCAACCGCTATCCCAGCCAGTTGTCCGGCGGCCAGCGGCAGCGCATTGCGCTTGCCCGCGCGCTGGCGATCGAGCCGCGCATCCTGCTGCTCGACGAACCGTTCGGTGCGCTCGATGCCAAGGTGCGGAAAGAGCTGCGGCAATGGCTGCGCTCGCTGCATTCCGAAATTCACGTCACCTCGATCTTCGTCACCCACGATCAGGAAGAGGCGCTCGAAGTCGCCAACCGCGTGGTTGTCATGGACAAGGGCCGTATCGAGCAGATCGGCACGCCGGGCGATGTCTATGACAATCCCGCCACCGCCTTCGTCCACGGCTTCATCGGCGAATCCATCGTGCTGCCGGTGGAGGTTCTCGGCGGCTCAGTGCGGCTCGGCGGCCAGCCGCTCAACATCGCCGCCGATGGCGCGGCCTCCGGCGCCTCAAAACTGTTCGTCCGCCGCCACGACATGCAGATCGGGCCGGCGGGAACCGGCTCGCTGGAGGGCGCGGTGCGCCATGTCCGCTCGTTCGGCCCGATCCAGCGGGCGGAGGTCGCGCTCTCGGGCGGTGAGGGCAAGACCGTGATCGAGATCGACGCCCCCCGGGACCGGGAACTCCAGGCCGGCGAGATCATCGGCCTGCAGCCCCGCCGCTACCGGATCTTTGCCGCCCAGGATTGATGTTGGCTGTCATTCCGGGTTCGCCTCGCGCCCCGGAATGACCGCGGATTTGCTCCCCCGTTCACCATTCAGCCACGGTTGGTATGCAACAACGGCCCGTCCAGCGTTCGGGATTCTTTGGGGGATTCTTTCAGTGAAACGGGCGACTACCGCGATTATCGGGCTCTTGCTGCTTGCCGGCTGCTCGGCAGACGTCAAAATCCCGGACCAGCCGGCCATGTATCTCGACATGGCGCAACCCGGCGCCACGCTCGATCCGGTCGCGGCGGCGATCATGATCTCGCAATACCGTCAGAACAACGGCCTCGGTACCGTGGTGGTCGATCCCGATCTGACCAGGCTCGCCGAGCAGCAGTCGCAGGCGATGGCGGCGCGCAACAAGATGGACCACAATGTGAAGGGCCCTCTGGAAAAGCGGCTGGGAGCCTCCGGCTATCCGGCGAAGCTCGCGGTTGAAAATGTCTCGGCCGGATATCACACCCTGGCGGAAGCCTTCTCCGGCTGGCGCGACTCGCCGCCGCACAAGGCCAATATGCTCAAGAACGGTGTCACAAAATTGGGCATCGCGGCGGCCTATGCTCCAAACACCAAATACAAGGTGTTCTGGACGCTCATCCTTGCATCAACCTGAAGCAGGTCCGGTTACGGGCTTCGATGCCTCACGAGGCGGTAAACTCGGCGTGATCCTTGCTTCGATCTCGCCGATTGACGCGGTGGCGAACTGTCGCCACGGTGCCACTGTCTTTGTCCACTAGTCGACGGTCACAATGGATCTTTCCGACTCTGTGCCGGCCACCACGCCCGCCAAAGCGCAGCGTGTGCTGGTGCTGCAAGGCGGTGGCGCGCTCGGCTCCTATCAGGCCGGCGCCTTTCAGGCATTGTGTCGCTCGGGTTTCGAACCGGAATGGGTCGCGGGCATTTCGATCGGCGCCATCAATGCCGCGATCATTGCCGGCAACGGACCGGAAACGCGCGTCGATCGTTTGAAGGAATTCTGGGAGATGGTTTCATCTCCGGTGTCGTGGAATCCGGTGACACCAGGTGAGCGCGCACGCTCGCTGTTCAACGAAACCTCAGCCGCGCTGATCGCGACCTTCGGCGTGCCCGGCTTCTTCACGCCGCGGATTCCGCCTGCACCGTTGTGGCCGCCCGGCAGCCCGCAGTCGCAGAGCTATTACGACACCGCGCCGCTGAAGAAAACGCTCGAGCGGCTGGTGGATTTCGACCGCATCAACGATCTGAAGATGAGGTTCAGCGTCGGCGCGGTCGGCGTCACCTCGGGCAATTTCAGATATTTCGACAATGTCGAGTTCAGGAAGGCCGGCAAGAAGATCGGCCCCGAGCACGTCATGGCCTCCGGCGCGCTGCCACCCGGTTTTCCGTCCGTTGTCATCGAAGGTGAGCATTACTGGGACGGCGGCATCGCCTCGAACACGCCGCTCGATTTCGTGCTGGAAGAAGAGTTCAACCGCGATCTCCTGATCTTCCAGGTCGACCTGTTCAGCGCGCGCGGCGACCTGCCGACGTCGCTGCTCGAAGCCGCCGAGCGGGAAAAGGACATCCGTTATTCCAGCCGCACCCGCACGAGTACCGACAAGAACAAGCAGATCCACAACGCGCGGAAGGCGGTGCGCGATCTGCTCAGCAAATTGCCGGATCATTTGAACAACGATCCGTCGGTCGAATTTCTGCGCAAGGCCTCGAAGGAAAACACCGTCACGGTCGTGCACCTGATCTACAAGAGCAAGAATTACGAGACAAATTCCAAGGACTACGACTTCTCGCATGTCGCCATGGTCGAACATTGGGAAGCGGGTGTTCGCGATGTGCATTTGTCGATGCGTAACAAAGAACGGCTGGAGCGGCCGCAACCCGGGCAGACCATGGCGACTTACGATCTCACGGGGAAGGGCTCAAAGCCAGCCGAAGGCAAACAGGAGTGAATTGATATGGGTACGTTAAAAGGCAAAACCGCCGTCGTGACCGGCTCGACCAGCGGCATCGGATTGGCTTATGCGCGCGCTTTCGCCGGCGCCGGCGCCAATATCGTTCTCAATGGCATGGGCGTCCCGGCCGATATCGAGCGCGAGCGTTCCGGCATCGAGACCGATTTCAAAGTCCGCGCGGTGCATTCGCCTGCCGACATGACCAAGCCCGCCGAAATCGCCGAAATGGTCGCGCTCGGCGAGAAGACCTTCGGCTCGGTCGATATCCTCGTCAACAATGCCGGCATCCAGTTCGTCGCCCCGATCGAGGAGTTTCCGATCGAGAAATGGGACGCGATCATTGCAATCAATCTGTCATCGGCATTTCATGCCATCCGCGCCGCCGTACCCGGCATGAAGAAGCGCGGCTGGGGCCGCATCATCAACACGGCTTCCGCGCATTCGCTGGTGGCTTCGCCATTCAAGTCGGCCTATGTCTCGGCCAAGCACGGCATCGCCGGGCTGACAAAAACGGTGGCGCTGGAGGTTGCGACTTTCAAGATCACCTGCAACTGCATCAGCCCGGGCTATGTCTGGACACCGCTGGTCGAGCACCAGATCCCCGAGACCATGAAGGCGCGCAACATGACCAAGGAGCAGGTCATCAAGGACGTGCTTCTTGACGCCCAGCCGACCAAAGAGTTCGTGACGTCAGAGCAGGTTGCTGCGCTGGCGCTGTTCCTGTGCAGCGACGATGCAGCCCAAATCACCGGGTCCAACTACTCCATCGACGGCGGCTGGACGGCGGAGTAGGAATTGCGAACGGCTCCCGGGAGCGCACAGCCACAATCCTAATGGGTGGCGCTCCCGGCAACGGCCGCGACACTTTCGGTCGAGAGGTGCAGCTCACTGAAGCCAAGCTTGCTGGCGACCAGAATCAGAACCAAGGCCAGCACCAGCCTCAGCACCGTCTCCGGTACGCGAACCGCACAGTAACTGCCGATCACGATGCCGGGCAGCGAGCCTATCAGCAGCACACCCATCAGCGCCCAATCGACCGAGCCCAGCGCCCAGTGGCCTATGCCGGCGACCAGCGTCAGCGGCACGGCGTGTGCAATGTCGGAGCCGACGATGCTTGCCATCGGCAGGCGCGGATAGAGCAGCAACAGCGCGGTGACGCCGACCGCGCCGGCACCGACCGACGAAATCGAAACCAGTACACCGAGCGCCACGCCGACCAGCACGGTCGCGTTGCCGGTCGTCGAGGCGCCGAGCCGTTCCATACGCTGGCGGTATCGATCCATGATCGCCTTGCGGAAGATCAACGACGTCGCCGTTAGGATGAGCGCAAAGCACAGCACCAGATTGACCAGGCTGCGCGCGGAATCCCCTTTGAGTTCGAGCTGCCACAGCACGAGCAAGGTGACGAAGCTGGCCGGGATGCTGCCGCTGGCGAGACGTATCACCGCCGGCCAGTGAATGCTCTGAGACCAGCCATGCACCAGGCTGCCGCCGGTCTTGGTCGCCGCGGCATAGAGCAGGTCGGTGCCGACGGCGGTCGACGGATGGATGCCGAACAGCAGGATCAACAATGGCGTCATCAGCGAGCCGCCGCCGACGCCCGTCATCCCGACCAGCAGGCCGACGCCGAATCCGGACGCCACGTAGAGGTGATCAATCATATCGGGGAGATAGTTCCATTTGCATGCTCGACATATAGCAGCGCCGCCGCAGGGGGCCTAACAATCGTGCCCGTTTGACTGAAATAAGAATGTTTCTTGCGCACATCGGAGTTCGCTGGTTTTTTTCCCCATTATGCCGGCGCCTGACGATAACGACGTCCTGCCGCCTCACATGAGGCAACCGTTCAGGCGCCAGCGGCCAGCGCACTCGGGATCGTCTGTTTCCAGGGGGCAGGCTGGCGCCAGTGCGCCGCACATCAATGCCAGTTCGGCTGCCCGGATCAGCGTTTGCCGAACGCCAGCACGTGCAGTCCGAGCCGCCGGCGCACGATCCAGAACAGCAGCACCGTCTCGAACGCCAGCGAGATCGACGTCGCGGCCGCAGCACCATGGCCGCCGAAGCGCGGCACCAGCATCACGCACAGCACGAGGTTCATGGCGAAGGCGAGCGCATAGGCCAGCGCGCAGATATGCTGGTGGCCGAGCATGTTGAGCAGCCGCTCGACCGGTCCGATGGCGGATCGCACCACGAGGCCAACGGCGGCAATGAACATGATGTCGTAGCCGACCACGAATTGCGGTCCGAACAGCCACAGCAGCGGCTTGCCCAGCGCCAGCAGCACGATGGTCGCAGCCAGCGACGGCCAAAACGTCCACTGGATCGCATGCGCCACATAGGCCGACAGCCGCGGCTTGTCGCCCTGCGCGTGATACTCGGCAAAGCGATGCGCCGTCGTCGCCGCCATCGCATAGTGAATGAAGGAAACCAGCGCCAGCGTCTTCACCACGGCGAAATAGACACCGACTTCTTCGGAGGAGCGGAATTGCTGCAGCACCAGCACGTCGGTGTAGGACAGCAGCAGGTAAAATCCCTCGACCATCAGGATCGGCAGCGAGACCGCGAGCCAGCCGCGGAAATCATAGGCCTTGGGGCCAGGCGCGATGTGGCCGCCGAGCCTGCGGTTCAGCACGATCATCTGGCCGATCATCGCGATCCATACCGCAGCAGTGCTGGCCCACATCGCAGCTGTAGCGCCGAGATTGAAGCCGAGCACGAAGGCGCCGGCGGTCAAGCCGATGATCAGCGACTGCCGCACAATGAATTGCGGCATCAGGCCGAGCCGCATCCAGTCATGCGAGCGGGCGATGCCGTCCTGGGTGTTGGCGACGACAAACGCCGGCAGCGTCAGGCAGCCGATATAGAGGGGAACGATCGCGTTGGCGTCGATCCAGGGCGACAATCCCTTCACCACGCCCGCCAGCAGCAGCGAGATGATGGAGGAGATGGCGAACGTGATCCAGCGGCTGCCGGAGAGGAAGCCGCGCAGCAGGGCATGTTCGCCGCGGGTTCGATACTCCGGAATGATCTTCTGCGCGGATGCCGAGATGCCGAAATCCATCATGCTGCCGAGCAGCAGCACCCAGGTCCAGACATAGACATAAACGCCGTAATCCGAGCCGCCCATCCAGCGCGCCAGCAGGATCTGCGCGAAATAGGCGAGCGCTGCGCTGAAGACGCGGATGATGAAGATGGTGCCCGCCAGCCGTCTGGTGACGGAGGCCTCGCTGGAGCCGCCAAGCAACGCGCGCAGGCGCGCGATCACGCCGGCAGGCGAGGCGGTTGCGGATTGCGTATCCATCACGGCCACAAGGGTGCATCCCCGAAACGCGCCGCGAGGCGGCGGCGATGCCCGGATGTATCAACCATTCGTTAAGATTCGGTTGGGTGGAGCTGTCGTTCCTGCGAACGCAGGAACCCATAACCACAGGGCGAAGTGGCGTGAAAAGAAGGCAATTACCAGACCGGCTCACGATTCCCGCCGCGGCGTATGGGTCCCTGCGTTCGCAGGGACGACAAAGCAGTCAATTCAAACTGACGTTGAACTCATAGGCCCGGTCGCCGCCGACCAGCGTCAGCTTGAGCGCGGCGCCGTCAGCGCTGGCGCCGGGCGGCAGGCCGTCGAGTTCGAAGGCAAAGCGTTTGACGCCGGGCGGGCTTTGCTCGACGAGCCTGGGAACCGGCAGCGCCCAGTCCGGCGTCGGCCCCTCGACGAACAGGCTGACCTCCTTGGCTTCGGGCGCGGTGACGTCGACCAGCACGTTGTTCTTTCCCTCGCGCTTGACGTCGCGGATGGTCAGCGGATTTGGGTCGCCGACATTGGCGGGCTTCGGCACGGTATTGAGCGCATCGGACAGGTTGCCGTCCTCGGTGCTTGCCACGCTGGCAAAGGCGAGTTCGGCATGGGCTTCGACCGGAATGCAGAGCTTGTCGCAGACGGCATAATTGATGTGGGCGCGCAGCGTCACCGGCTTGTCGGCATTCTTGGCGACGATCCGCAACGGCAGCACGACCTGCTGCTTGTATCCCAGCGCGGTGCCGCCGGCGCCGTCGTCAAACTTCTTCGGTGCCGGCCACAGCACGGTCACGGCTTCGACATTATCCGATTTTGAGAAATCGAAGCGGGGCGGGACGCCGGAATCGCCGGGCGTCCGCCAATAGGTCTTCCATCCGGGCTGCAACTGGATGGCTACGCCGCCGAGCAGCACCGGGCCGCTGCGCGATCCCGCCAGCAGCCGCACCGCGGAATGCGCGTCGCGTTGCCACGGCGAGGCATCCTCGGCGCGAACCTCCGACGTCGCACACGCAACACACAAAGCGGCGACGCCGAGCGCGGCGCGCAGGGGAACCATCACGATCATGGGACGTCTTTACAGGCAAGTTGCGGCGCAAACCATTGAATTGCGTGTGATCGGCCGCCGAATGATGCCGGAAGCTTGATTGACAGAAACCGCACCCGATATCAGGATACGAGTCAGCAAGAGAGGCCTTTGCGGATGAGCCCTGAAGGCAAGACACCGAAGCCCGTTCGCCGCAAAGCCGCCGGTATTGGCGACAATTCGTCCGGCGAGGGCTACCTGGACGGCCGGCTGCTGATCGCCATGCCGGTCATGGGCGATCCGCGGTTCGAGCGCTCCGTCATCTACATGTGCGCGCACTCCTCGGAAGGGGCGATGGGCATCATCGTCAACCGCCCGGCCGGCAGCATCGATTTTCCCGGCCTATTGGTGCAGCTCGACATCATCCAGAAGGCGGACCAGATCAAGCTGCCGGAAAACGCCGAGACCATGCAGGTGCTGAAGGGCGGCCCGGTCGATACCGGCCGCGGCTTCGTGCTGCATTCGAGCGATTTCTTCATCAAGGATGCGACGCTCAATATCGACGAGGGCATCTGCCTGACCGCGACGGTGGACATCCTCAAGGCGATCGCCAAGGGCACCGGACCGAAGCACGCGATCCTGGCGCTGGGCTATGCCGGCTGGGCGCCGGGCCAGCTCGAGAACGAGATCCAGCACAATGGCTGGCTGCATTGCGACGCCGATCCGGACCTGATCTTCGGTGACGACGTCGACGAAAAATACCAGCGTGCATTGCAAAAGATCGGCATCGACCCCGGCATGTTGTCGAACGAGGCCGGGCACGCGTAAGCTCCCGATTAGTAGGGTGGGCAAAGGCGCGCTTGCGCCGTGCCCACCATCTATCAACATGCCGGTTCTTGGATGGTGGGCACGCTTCGCTTTGCCCACCCTACGGCTGCGTGCGCAGCGACGACGATGGTTCTGTGCCAATCTACTCCGCCGCCTGCTGCTGCACCGTCGGTTCGGTCCCCGCAACGGTCGCACGCCGCATGTCGCGGGGCTGCGACTGGTCGTAGCGGCGGACGCGGTGCATGGTCTGGCGGTTGTCCCACATCACGAGGTCATGCACGGTCCATTTGTGGACGTGGACGAATTCCGGCTGCGTGGCGTGCTCGGTGAGGTCGCGCAGCAACAGCCGCGCCTCGGGCATGCTCATGCCTTTGATGGCGCCGGCATGCGATGACAGATACAGCGACTTGCGGTGGTGCACCGGATGCGTCCGCACCAAGCGCTGCAATACCGGCTTGAACATCGCTTTCTCTTCGTCGCTGTAATCCAGGAAGCCGAGCGAGCCGCGCGAATACATCAGCGAATGCTCGCAGATCATGTCCTCGATCTCGGCCTTGGTGTCGTCGTCGAGCGCGTCATAGGCCGCGCGCATGTCGGCGAATTCGGTGTTGCCGCCCTTGGGGTTCACCACCCGCGCCGACAGCAGCGAAAACTTTGCCGGAATCGGGCGGAACGAGCTGTCGGAATGCCACAGGCAATTTCCGAGATTGAACAGATGGGTGCGGTGATCCTTCGGCAGCGGCTTGCCATCCTTGCCGAGGTTGGACACGTCATTCAGCCCCGACGTCAGGCGGTAGTCTTCCTTCTTGGTGATGGTGCCGCCCCGTGCCTTCTCGCGCTCGCCGAAATTCAGTGCGAAGGCCAGTTGCTGTTCGTCCGTGATGTCCTGGTTGCGGAACAGCAGCACGGCGTATTTGTCCATACCGGCTTCGATGTCGGCCGCTTCCTGCGGCGTCAGGGGATTGCGCAAATCAACGCCCGAAACTTCGCCGAAAAAATGCGGATGAAGCTGCCGGATCGTGATCGTCATGGCGTCTCTCCAGAATGCGGCGGGCGGGTTATCCCGCTTCGTTTGAGTGAAAAATTACTCCCGGACGTGTCCAAGTCAACGCTGCGGGCGCATGCCCGCTACGCGTTTCTCGCCATCAACCCACCGTCCACGGGAATCACGGCGCCGGTCAGGAAAGAGGCCGCCGGCAGGCACAGGCTCAGCGTCATGTGCGCGACTTCCTCGGGGTCGCCGTAGCGGCCGAGGGCGGTGCGGCGTTTGGCGTAGATCGCCTTGTGCTCGGCGGCGATCCGCGCGGTCATGCCGGTGAGGATCGGCCCCGGGCAGATGCAGTTCACCGTGATGCCGTCGCGGCCGAGCTCGACCGCAAGCGAACGGGTCAGGCCGACGACGCCGGCCTTGGCGGCGGAGTAGGGGCTGTGCAATGCAGTGGCGCCGAGCGCCTCGGTGGAGGCGATATTGACGATCCGCGGCGATTTCGATTTGCGCAAATAGGGTAACGCGGCGCGGATGATGCGTTGATGCGCGGTCAGCATCACCGCCAACCCTTTTGCCCAGGCCTCGTCATAGCCCTCGTCGTCGATTGCGACGCGCACCGAGATGCCGGCATTGTTGACGACGATATCGAGCCCGCCGAAATGCGCCGCGACCTCGTTGACGACGGCGGTGATGTTGTAGCGGTCGGCGACGTCGAGCGTCCACGCTTTTGCGGCGCCGCCGCTTGCCGCGATCTCACCGGCCACGGCCTGCGTGGCCTCGGCGCTGATGTCGGTGACGGCGACGTTGGCGCCGTCGGTGGCGAACACCCGCGCGGTGGCGCGGCCCATGCCGCTCGCGGCGCCGGTGACGAGGACGGTCAGGCCTTTGACCGAGCGGCTGAGCCGTTTGAAGTCTGACATGATGGGTCCGGACAGAAGGTGCAGGATTGACAAGGCTGGCACCGATCCGCAGACAGGTCAAACGACGCCGAGCGAGATGCAAACATGACCACTATTCGTGACCTGCAGATCCGACGCCTGGAGCCTTCGGATGCTGCCCTGTACAGGGAGATCCGGCTGGAAGGTCTTCGGATAAGTCCCGAAGCATTCGGCAGCACGTTTGAGAAGGAAAACGCGCAGCCGCTGTCGTGGTTCGAAGCCGTCCTTGGCCGCGTCGACATCTTCGGCGCTTTCCTCGATGGGACGCTTGCGGGCGTGGCGGCATATGCTGCGCAGGAAGGTTCGAAGCAAGCGCATAAGGCGACGCTTTGGGGCATGTACGTGCGAAACACCGCAAGAAATCTAGGGCTTGGGAAGAAGCTTGTCGTGGCGGTTCTCAACCATGCACGCGAACGCGTCGAGATGATTCAACTGACCGTGGTAAGCGAGAACGACGATGCGCGCCGGCTTTACAGCGCCTCGGGCTTTGTCGAGTACGGCTATGAAAAGAGGGGTCTCAAGCGGGACGGGCGATATTACGATCGTGTCCTGATGGTCAATTACCTCGGCGAAGGCCTGAACTAGAGCCCAACAAATCAACAAAGAAGGATCGCGAGCGATGAACGAACTGGATTTCAGCGGCAGGCAGGTGCTGGTGGTCGGCGGCTCCAGCGGCATCGGTAACGGCATCGCGCAGGCCTTCCGCGCCAAGGGCGCGCGTGTCGCCGTCTGCGGTACCCGCGCAAGTGCAGCGGACTATTCGCCTGACGAAGGATCACATCTCGAAGGTCTCGATTACCTCCGGCTCGACGTCAGCGACCCGAAGGCGATCGAAGCCTTGAAACCGCCATTTGCAAAACTCGACGTGCTGGTGCTGGCGCAGGGCGCGGTGATCTACCGCCGCGGCGAATTCGAAATGGATGGCTTTCGCAAGGTGCTGGAAGTCAATTTGATGAGCCTGATGGCGTGCGCGACCAAATTTCACGCGATGCTGAGCGCCAGCCAAGGCTCGCTCATCATTGTCAGTTCGACCGCCGCCTATCATTCCACCATGGGTAATCCGGCGTACAACGCCTCGAAGACCGGCGCGATGGGCTTGACGCGCACACTCGGCGAGGCGTGGGCCGAGAACGGCATCCGCGTCAACGGCATCGCGCCCGGCCTGGTCGACACCAAGATGACCAAGGCGACGACATCAAATCCGAAACGCCTCGAAGGCGCGCTGGAGCGGATCCCGCTGAAGCGGCTCGGTACGCCAGCCGACATGGCCGGTGCGGCACTGTTCCTGGCCTCGCCGCTTTCGTCCTACATCATCGGCCAGACCATCGTGGTAGATGGCGGGCTTATACTTTGAGCCAAGCGTTCTGAACCGGGGCATTTCGAGCGCTTTAGGAACCCGAACGGGTCTCGCCGGTTACTTCCTCTGAAAAGCAGGAGTAATCGCGATGGACAAGGATCGGATTGCCGGCTCGGCCCAGGATTTTGCGGGTAAGGTCGAAAGCACTGTCGGGGACATGGCTGGCGATGCGAAGACGCAAGCCGAAGGCCGCGCGCGCGAAGCAGCCGGCACGGTGCAAAATCTCTACGGCCAGGCCAAGGATGCGGCCCGGGACGCCACCGACGCCGCCGTCAACTATGCCAAGGACGCCTATGAAAACAGCGGCGACACCGTTCGCAGCAGTCAGCAAGCGGTGGCGAAGACCGTGCGGGAAAATCCGCTCGGCGCGCTGTTGGTCGCAGGTGGAATTGGATTTGCGCTGGCACTGTTGATGACACGCCCGCCGCGCCGTCCGCCGCCGCGCTGGCGCTATTACGGATAGAACGGTCTTCATTGGTTTGCCGGGCGATGCGATGCATCGTTCGGCCCCGGCGATGCGATGCATCGTCCGGCCCGCGTCTCACCGTGAGGCGTCAGAATCGCGTGAGATTGCCCGGCGGGACCTCAGCCGATCGTCCGACATTACCCGGCGGGCGCGGCACGCCCGGGGCCACGGGTCCCGGGGCCACGGGTCCACGCGGCGGTGCGGCCGCAGGCGGCGCGGGCTGACGCGGCGCCGCGCCGAACCCGCCGAAGAAATCGCGCAGCGACGGCCCGTTGTTTGGCGGGGGTCGGATCTGCATCGGCTGCTGTGGCTGCTTCTTCTGTTGCTGTAACGTTTGCTGCGGCGGCGGAAGCAAAAGCTGCCTCTGTCCGGGCACCGCCGCCACCGTTCCGCTCGGCGATACGGCTGCTACCGGCGTATCGCCCTTGGCCTGCTCGCGGCCGATTTCCCGGCGCGGCCAGGCGTAATCGTCGGCGCGGCCGGCCGGTGCTGCCAGCGCTTCACCCTTCACCAGCGTGCGCGCAGCCAGTGCATCCACCCCGGCCGGACGCGAGCCGGGACCACCGAGCAACTGATCGGTGCCGACGGAAGAGGCCACCAGCGGCATGACCGGTCCGGCCAGCGGACGCGGCGCCGGCTGGCCGGGCGCGACATTGGCCTCCGGGGTTGCCGGCTCGATCGGCACGGCGATCGGCCCGGAGCGGGCGGCAAGCAGGCGCGTCACCTCGCGCTCGACGTAATGCGCGAGCTTGCGCGCGCCGGGCTTGGTGAAGAAGACGCCGTCGGCGGTGCGCAACTGGCGGATCTGGCCTTCGAAGTCGGGACCTTTTTGCAGGAAGCGGCCGGCTTCATCGACGAAGCCATCCCAGACATCGACATAGGTGATGCCGGCCTTGCCCGCGCCGTCACGATACAGCGCGTCGAGGAACAGCATGTCGGACGTTCCCTTCTGGCCGCGGATGGCCGGCAGCCCGACCCACAACACCGGCACGCCCTTGGATTTCAGTACGCCGATCAACTCTTCGATCTTCTTGGCGTAGTGCTCGACCCAGCGCTCGTCGCGAAACTCGTAAAGCCCGCCGCCCGCGCGCGCGCTCTTTTCGGGGGCGGCGATTTGTGCCGCATCATCGTCCTCGGCATCGTCAGCCTTCGCGGTATCAGCCTTGGTATTGTCAGCCTTGGTAGTGTCAGCCTTGGCGGTGTCTGCCTTGGTTCCATCAGCCTTGCCGGCATCGGCCTTGGCAGTATCAGTCGAGCCTTCGGGTTTGGGCTTTGCATCGCCCGGCTTGGCGCGCGCGTCCTTCTTGTCGTCTTTCTTGTCGCTCTTCTTCTCAGGCGCCGCCTCGCGGATGGCCACGCGGTCGTGGAGGCCGAGCATGACGACGATGGCATCAGGCTTTTCGGTGGCGAGGATGGCCTTGGCGGCCGCGGCCCAATCGGCGGGCTCGCCGCGCGGCTGATACTTGATCAGGCCGGAGACTGTCTTGTGCTTGCGGATCACGCCCATGTCGGGCTGCTCGGTATAGGTGTCTTCCAGGCCATATCCGAGCCAGTCCGCCATGGCGTCGCCCAGCACCAGTACGTTACGTTCCGGCACGGTGTCGCGCTTGGCGGGCCCAGGCGCGCGGGAAAAATCCTGGCGCGGCGCTTGTTGCGGGGCCTGCTGCTGGAATGGCGCAAAGAAATCGCCCCCGAACCAGCTGCCGCCGCTGCGCGGGGCGGGTCGGGAGGGCCCTCCGAAATTGAAAAACTGCGCCGAGGCAGGGCCCACGATCCCGATCAGGAGCGCGACCGCAACCGCCAGCGCGACCAGCGGGCCGGTGTCGGTGAACACGTGCAAGAAGGACTTTGGCTTTCGCATTCCGGCTCGGTCGCAATGGGTCGTGGATGTGTCAAATATAATAGCGAAATCGGGCCGCAAGCGGGCAGATTTTCCCCATAAACCGGGGTTCCGGCCTGACCGTCAAGGCTCAAGCCGAATCGTGGTTTTCAGGGCTACTTTAGCGCGATTTAACGCCCCCGCAGCCGCTCCAGCACGTCGGACGACGCAAATCCGTCCGCCGGCGCCCCGATCGAGGCCTGGAAGCTGCGCAGCGCCTCCCGGGTCTGGCCGCCGAACTGGCCGTCCGGTGTGCCCTTGTAGAAGCCGCGCTGAGCCAAAAGCTGCTGCAGTTCCAGCCGTTCGGCGCGCGACAGCACCCGTTCCTGCCGTGGCCAGGGCTGCACGAAGGCGGGTCCGCCGCGCAGGCGGTCGGCAAAATGGCCGATCGCCAGCGCATAGGCCTCCGCCGGGTTGTATTTCATGATCACCCGAAAATTCTGCAGCATCAGGAAGCCGGGCCCCTGCGCGCCGGCGGGCGCCAGCAGGTAGGCCTTCTCGGTCATGTCGGGGAACGGCTTGCCGTCAGCCCGCTTCATTCCCTGGCTCTGCCACTGCGCGATCGTCATCGCCTTGGCCTTGTCTGCCAGCATGAAATTAAAGCCTTCCGGCAGCACCACCTCGTAGCCCCAGGTCCGGCCGGTCTGCCAGCCATCCTTCTTGAGGTTGTTGGCGGTGGAGGCGATCAAGTCCGCGGCGTTGTCGACGACGTCGCGGCGGCCGTCGCCGTCAGCATCGACGGCGTAGCGCTTGAAGGCGGTCGGCATGAACTGCGTCGGCCCGAACGCGCCGGCCCAGGAGCCGCGCATCTGTTCGGGACGCAGATCGCCGCGGTTGAGGATTTCCAGCGCAGTGAGGAATTCGTCCTTGAAATAGGCCTGCCGGCGGCCGACGCAGGCCAGCGTCGCCGTCGACTGCACCACGTTGCGGTCGCCCATCTGCGTCGAGTAGTTCGACTCGATGCCCCAGATCGAGGCGATCGCGTAGCGGTCGACGCCGTAGGCTTTCTCCACCGCGTCGAACTGCGGCTTGTATTTCGCAAGAATCTCGCGCCCCTTGGCAAGGCGGTTGTCGTTCACGAGGATGTCGAGATAGTCCCAGATCGCCTTGGTGAATTCGGGCTGCGAATCCATCAGGTCCATGATGCGCAGATCGGGCGCGAGACCTGCGGTGAAGCGCTCGAAATTCGCTTGCGTGATGTTGCGCCGTGCGGCATCAGGCCACATCGCGGCGACGCAATTTTGAAAGTTCGCAGCCGCCTCCCGGATCGCGGAAGCCGTCATCAGCGGATGGCCGGAGGCGCCGTCCTCGCCGCTCCAGGGCGGCGGGCCGCCGTCGGGGCCGGGCGCGGTCTGCGGCGCCGGGCCGGATTTCGGACCTTGGAAGATGTTGCCCAAAAAGTTCGAAATCCCGTTGTCGGAGGATTGGGCTTGAGATGGGCTGACAAAAACGGCCTGGCTGGAACACACCAGCGCGGCCGCGATTAGAATCGCGCCGGCTCGATTGGTCATCGCTCGTTCAGGCAAACCCATCCAGTGTCCGTCCGTTGCTTCTCACCCCGGTTCAGAAGGCCTTGCCACGGTTTCCAACAGCTTAACAGAGGCGGAATTTCGTTGTCGCCCCCGGTCGACGCAAGGGCAGGCGAAACAATTGGCACCATACATCCGCCTTTGTTGGGGGATGCAAACCGGCTAGCAACGTGCAATCAAAGCACTTTCCCCGTTCCATAGATTCCTCATTTCCAAGGCCCTCGACATCCCATGAAAATCCGTAAAGCCGTCTTCCCGGTCGCCGGTCTCGGCACCCGCGTCCTGCCCGCCACCAAGGCGATGCCGAAGGAAATGCTGACCATCGTCGACAAGCCGTTGATCCAGTACGTGGTCGACGAGGCCAAGGAAGCCGGCATCGAGCATTTCGTCTTCGTCACCGGGCGCAACAAGGGCGTGATCGAGGATCATTTCGACCGGATGTTCGAGCTCGACACCACGCTGGCCGCGCGCGGCAAGAAGGCCGAGCAGGACATCTTGGCGCGCGACCAGCCCGAAGCCGGCGCTACCAGCTTCACCCGCCAGCAGGCGCCGCTCGGTCTCGGGCACGCGGTCTGGTGCGCGCGCGACATCGTCGGTGACGAGCCGTTCGCGGTGGTGCTGCCGGACGAGCTGGTGCTGAACAGCCCGGGTTGCCTGAAGCAGATGATCGAGGCTGCGGCCAAGCTCGGCGGCAAGTCCAATCTGCTCGCGGTGGAAGCGGTGCCCGACGATCTCACCCACCAATACGGCATCTGTGGCGTCGGCAAGCGGCTCGCGAAAAACATGTTCGAGGTCGACGGCATGGTGGAGAAGCCGCCAAAGGGCACGGCGCCGTCCAACCTGTCGATCACCGGGCGCTACATCCTGCAGCCGGAAATCTTCAAGATCCTGGAGACCCAGGAGCGCGGCGCCGGCAACGAGATCCAGCTCACCGATGCGATGAAAACCCTCGCCAAAACGCAAAGGTTCTACGGCGTGGAGTTCGAGGGCGAGCGGCACGATTGCGGCTCGAAGTCCGGTTTCCTGCGCGCCAACATCGCCTACGGCATGGCGCGCGACGATTTGCGCGAGGGCCTGCGCGCGGAGATGAAGAAGTATCTGGAGAAGTGAGGACGTGCTCAGTCCGCGTTCTCCGCTGTCATCATCCGCGAAGGCGGATGATCCAGTACTCCGCGGCATTTGATGATTGATCCAGGCAGCGCGGCGTACTGGATGCCCGCCTTCGCGGGCATGACGAGGCTGCGTGTTACGCCACCAGCGCGAGTTGCGGGATCGCGGCGAGCACTGACTGGTTGCGGCCATTGGCCTTGGCCGCGTAGAGCGCCTTGTCGGCCGCTTCGATCAGATAGGACCAGTCGATAGCTGCCGTGGGCGTTATGCTCGCCACGCCGACGCTGACCGTCGTGACATTGGGATCTTCCGACCATTGCTCGACTTTCAAGCGGATGGTCTCGGCGACGGTGAACGCTTCCACCGCCGAGAGGCCCGGCAGGAGTATCGCGAATTCCTCGCCGCCGTAGCGCGCCGGACAGTCGCCCGACCGCCGCACCGAGTCCGAAATGCAGATAGCAATGCCGACCAGCACCTGATCGCCGGCCTGGTGTCCGTAGGTATCGTTGTAGGCCTTGAAGTGGTCCGCATCGATCATCAGCACCGCGACAGGGGTCTTGTTGCGCGCTGCCCGCCGCCACTCCAGATCGATCTCGATATCGAATTTGCGCCGGTTCTTCAGCCCCGTCAGCGCGTCCGTCGTCGCGAGTTCCTCGAGCTTCTCTTCCGCCTCGGCGCGGCGGCCGATCTCGCGGGCGAGGAACAGCGTGGTGCCGACCACGAACAGGATCAGCGTCATCATGACCGCCCCGATCCGCAGCACCTCCCGGTGCCAAAGGTTCAGGATGCTCGCCAGCGGCTTTCCGACCACGACAAAGAACAAGTTCGTGCTGCCGCTTCGAACGTAAAGCCGCGGTGTCGGATCGACCGGTCCGACGCCGGCATAGGCGATGCCTTCCTTCAAATTGTCCGCGCGCCATTTTGGCCGCTCCGCCAGGTTTTTCCCGATGACGTCCAGGTCGAACGGCGTCCGCATGATGATCGTTCGATCGCGGCGCAACACGGTGATCGTATCGCCGGGGTTGAGGGTGAGCCGGCCGAACAAGTCATGGAAATAAGTGAAGCGGATCGAGCCCACCACGACGCCGAGGAAACCACCATCGGTGTCGTTGATGCGCCGGCTGAGCACGATCGAATAGGCGCTGCGGCGCAGCATCGGTCGGCTCATGTACAGGCCTACGTCGGGATTGGCGCGATGGACCTGGAAATACTCCTCGTCGCCGCGATCTTCCGGCGCCGGATCGAGGCTGGCCGCGTCGTGCGTCAGCTTGCCCTGCGCGTCGAACACCTGGATCACGCCGAAATGTTTGGCGGTGGCGGCATGATCGAACAGGATCAGATGCTGGATCTCCTTGCTGACGCTCATGATCTCCGGCATCACCAGATTGCTGGCGACGTTGCGTAGCGAGAGGTCATAGAGTTCGATGTTCCGGCTGATGTCGGCATCGATGCCCGCGGCGAGATTTTCGAGAGTCTGGCGCGCGAGCTCTTCCTCGCCGCGGCGCATGTCGAGCATGACGCTGGCGCAAATCGTGGAAAAGCCGATCACGGTCGCGATCGACGACGCGATCAACAGCTTCGCCGACAACCGCCAGGGCCGGCGGCCGGAATCTCTCCTGAACCAGCCAATTCTGGTCCCATCGCTTTGCCGTCCAAATGGCATAAACCGCTCCAATCCTTCCGGTATGCGGCCGGAAATGTTGTTGCGGCCTTAAACGGCGACAGCGATAGGATAATCAGTTAACGCTTGGTTGCCGGGAGCGACGGTTTTATGCAAATCGCCATTTGGAGACACGGGTGAACGACTACGACCTGCTGAGGGACTATCTGAAGAAGCAGAAACTTCCTGAATTCGTGCTGAGCTTCGAACAGATCGAGGAGATCATCGACGCGGCCCTGCCGCGCGCCGCGCAGCGCGCGTCCTGGTGGGAGACGTTGCGCAGCCCGCAGGAGAAGATGCCGCAGCGCGAAGCCTGTCTCGAAGCAGGCTACATCGCAACGCGGCAAGCGGATGGGAAGAGCGTGAAGTTCAAGAAGATACCCGCGAGGCGGTGAGCGCGCGTGGCTCACGCCGGCGCATGCAGCGCCGGTCTTCCGTGCCGGATATCGATTGGTATGGAATACGGTGGACCAGCTGCCGTTGGAATCATTTTCCAAACACCGGCCCTACCGTCGCCTCAATTTGGGATGATTTGGTTCTCTCTGGGGCGCAAGTAAAAAGACAAGAAGAATCGATCTGGGAGGATGGCGCCGATGATTCCGACGACAGGGTCGTTTGGGCGTCCCACGCCTGTAAATCTCTGATGGCCGCGGCGATAGCCGATGACCGCCATAGCGACATCGAGCTTTGATGGTGCTCTTGATCGGGCAGGGTGGGCTGCGCTGCCCGACAGATCCCGGTTTCTCGCGCTCGGACTGGTTGCCGGCCTTGGTGCCGGCCTTGGGCTGACGCCCGGTTTCGCTGCTGCCGGCGACGCACTGCAGGTGACGAGCGCGCGGGTGGCCGCGTCCGACGAGATTGGTATCGATCTCCCGCTGCTGATGACGATCAGAAACGATGCGGCCGAAGCCGACGCGATCCTGCGCGTCCGCTGTCCGTTTGCGAATTTCGCTGTAAAGCACACCGTCGATCGCGGCGAAGGCGCGCCCGCCATGCGCGAGATCAAGTCCATTCCGATCCCGGAGAGCAAGACGATCGAACTCAAGCACGACGGATATCACGTGATGCTGCTGCAGACGCGGCAGAAGCTTGTCGACGGCGAGACGTTTACATGCGCCGTCGTTTTCCAGAAAGCCGGAACCAGGGAAACGGAGGTGCAGGTTTCACGAACGCCGTGATCGCGACAGCGGACTGGTGAAGCCCGCTGAATGGGGCCCGACAGCGAAACGCCCGGATATGCCGGACGTTCAATCCAACATGAACTGCCACAAGAACTTGCCAACGAGGGAGGGCATTACTCATGGAGCGATCTTCAGGTCACACAAGATTGTTGACGCGAGCCTGTCTGCTTGCCGTAGCAGGTGCTGCCGCAAGCGTGATGGGCACACTACCTGTCTCCGCTGCAGACCAGGTCAATCAGGAACGGCTGCTCAACGTCGACAAGGAGCCGGGCAACTGGCTTCATCATCATCAGAATTACGCGGCTCACCGGTTCTCCACGCTGAAGGAGGTCAACCGCGATAACGTGAAGAACCTGAAGGTCGCCTGGACCATGCATCTCGGCGGCATCGAAGGCGGCGGCATCTGGAGCCATGGCGGGCTGGAAGGCACGCCGATTGCCGAGAACGGCTTCCTCTACGTCACCGATGGATGGGGTTCGGTCTACAAGATCGACGCGCATGGCGGCCGCGGCTTGCTGGTCTGGAAGATGGATCCCAAGACGGACCGCGACTGGGCTGGTGCGGTGGCGTGTTGCGGCGTCGATAACCGCGGCGTCGCATTGTGGGGCGATCTCGTCATTTCCCACACGCTGGATGGACGGCTGATCGCGACCAACAAGGAAACCGGCCAGGTCGCGTGGCAGCGCAATGTGGCCGATCCGGACAAGGGTGAGGTCATCACCGGCGCGCCATTGATCGTCAAGAACATGGCGATAACAGGCGTGGCCGGCGCGGAGTACGGCATCCGTGGCTGGATCGCCGCAACTGATCTGGCAACCCAGAAGGAGGTCTGGCGCACCCACACGATCCCGGGCAAGGGCGAGCCCGGCAGCGAAACCTGGAAAGACAGCAACAACGCCGCTGCGGCCGGCGGCGGTTCGACCTGGGTGACCGGCACCTACGATCCCGCAACCGACACCATCATCTGGGGCATCGGCAATCCCGGACCGGATTGGGATAACGCGTATCGGCCGGGCGACAACCTTTACACCGACAGCTCGCTGGCGCTCGATGCCACGACCGGCAAGATCAAGTGGCACTATCAGCACACGCCGAACGACCCCTACGACTATGACAGCGTGGCGGAAAACGTGCTGGTCGATATCCCCGGGCCCAATGGTCCGCGGAAGCTCGCGCTCGAAGCCGACCGCAACGGCTTCGCCTATGCGATCGATCGCACCAACGGCAAGTTCGTCTGGGGCCTTCCGTTCGTGAAGAAAGTCACATGGACCAAGGGGCTCGACCCGGAGAGCGGCAAGCCGATCGAGTATGACCCGAACAAGTCCGTGCAGACCTATATCGCGTCGGTGACGCCAAGCCGCACCAACATGGAAACCGATATCTGCCCCGGCAACATGGGTGGCAAGAACTGGCCGCCGACGGCCTACAATCCGGATCTGAAGCTCTGGTACATTCCGGTAATCGAGAGCTGCAATCGCATCAAGGTTGAGGTGATGACGCCGGACAAACTGAAACCACGGGAGTTCTGGACCGGCGGTGGCCCGAGCCAGCCGTTCAAGATCACCGGCAGCGTGACGGCGATCGATGTAACGACCGGCAAGATAGCCGGCAAAATGGAAACGCCGTTCCCCAATCTGGGCGGCATGCTTGCGACTCCCGACCTCGTCTTCACCGGCCAGCCATCCGGCGAAGTCCATGCGCTTGACGCCAAGTCATTGCAGAAGCTCTGGGAGTTCAACACGGGCGGCGGCGTCAACGCACCGCCGATGACCTTTTCGGTCGATGGCAAGCAGTACATCGCCATTCTGGTCGGCCTGGGCGGCGCCTGGGACAAGTGGTTCATCGATTCAACGCCCGAACTGAAGAAGATACAGCCGGGATCGATGCTCTACGTATTCTCGCTCTGACATTCTCGAAAGTGGAGGCCCGTCAACCGCGGGCCTCCGCTTCCTCGACAAGAGACGCAATGATGATCTTCAACAGACTAGCGGCGCGAGCGGGCGTGCTGCTCGCGAGCGTCGTCGCCCTGAATTTTTCGATGCTAGCCGCGGCCTGCGGTCAGTCGGCGCCGCCGCCGGCCTCGGACCCGACCAATGCCGGCAAGGCGGTGTTCAGTCGCGCAAACTGCGTGGGCTGTCACAAGTGGCACGGCAATGGTGGCGGCGGCTATGGCGGCGATGCGCTGTCGCTGCGCAAGACCGAGCTGACGCGGGATCAGATCATTGAAACCATCGGCTGCGGGCGGCCGGGCACGGGGATGCCGTTCTTTATACGCGGCGGCTACGATGAGGTGAAATGCCACGGCATGAACCGCCAGGATGCGGGGGCACAGATACCGCCCGAGGGCGCAACGTTCCTGCGGCCGAAAGATATCGAAGCCGTCGCCGATTACGTGATAGCCCACATCAAGGGAACCGGCGAACCCACTTACGCGGAATGCGTCGCTTTCTTCTCGAGCACGTCGCGGGTCTGCGACGTCTACAAGACTCAGCAGCCGGATCATGCGACCGCCAGCACGGGGAAGGGCCAGTGATGGACAGACTGACGCTATCGGGAGTTCTTGCCGCAGGCCTGCTTGCCTGGCAGGCCGTCGCACTTGCGCACTCTCCGGCACGGGCGGAAGAGTTCGGCGGCAACGATCTGCGCGACATTCGCCTCGGAATGGCCGCGGCCGAATTGGCGGAGTCGGGCTATGTCGACTTCTCTTGCGCGGCGGACGAGAAGCGAACGTTGGCTGGCTGGAAGAACTGGCGCGACTGTCCTGCCGACGCGAGCGGAACGAGGGCGATCCGATTTGGCTACGATCCATCGACCAGCCGCGACGGCACGATGGTGGCGGGTCATCCCGCGATCCTGACCTTGCTGATCGACGATACCGGCCATGTCGCCGGTTTGCAGATCGAGACCGATCCGAAGGCGCGGCTCTATATCCGGAAGAAGGCGTTTCTCCTGGGGCTACAGGCCAAATCGCGCTACGGCTCGGACGGCTGGGCATGCACCGAGGGCCAGCCGGGTGCAGGAGACCAGCCAGTGGGAGGCATCTACCTCAGGGAACGCTGCACCAAGACGATCAGCGGCCGTTCGCTCATTGTCGAACGCAGTCTGTTCCGCCGGCCCGATCAGGACATCAAGAGTTTCGTCGATGAAACGCGGATCAGCATATTGCGAGCCAAGGATTAGAGCCGCGTCAGCGCGCGTGTTCGGAGTAATGTATGCTCGCTCTGGAAAAAGCCTCCAGGAGTTGGGACCTTGCCTCCGACGTTCATATATTTTGTAGCGTTGTTGGTCTGGATACCCCTTGCGTGTCTGGTTTGGTTCTTGGCCGGAGTGATGGCGCTCAACCGAGGTACCCGCCGCAAAGGATTGGCACTTGCTCTAGCAATGGCTGCGACTTTTCCGTCTGTTTTCCTCTTCCAAGCTGCCGCCGCACCTTTGATAGCAGCAATGGTTGTCGGCGTAGCATGGCTGTCAGGCATTCTGGACCCCGCATCCACGGTCACACACGTCACGACTAACGGACTGGTGGTCGCCACGATCTCTGGGATAACGCTGCTCGCCTTCGTCACAATGCTAACCGTGTCCATCGTTGGATTCTTTGAAGGCTGGCTGCTGGGGTGGCGCTGCGCCCATGGGGAGCGTTTCCGCGATGTGATCAAGCGTGGACCGACGGCTCGTCTCCTTCGGCGAGTAGGGTTCAGACAGCTGCACCACGGTTCATAGACGATTCCGCCTGGGTCATTTCGGAAGTCGGGCATTATGGCCAGGGACGTCGCTTTCCCTCTAGAGCAGACGTCGTCTCGCTCCACGCTGCACGTCCTAAAAGTGCCAATTTCAGCCGCGACCCTTCCTGCTACGCGGGCTGTCGTATATGAGAGAATGGCCAACGGAACGTGCCGCTAGTCTTAAGGAGCGAATTGGCGGCGTGGATGGTGGCGGCGGTTAGTCAATCCAAAGTCGCGATCTGACATTCGATCGACGGAAAGCGCGGACAGTTCAACCGGGGCCTGGCATGGTGAATCGATTTATGACGGCGCGATCCACCGTGGCGATGCGGCGTTGGGGCTCCCCCGCCATTGTGACGCTCGCGGTGATGGCCGCGCTGACGGCGCTGACCGCCGACGCCGCGGCGAGACAGGCGCGCCCCAAGCCTCCCACCGAGGCGGCGGCGCCGCGCGATGCAGGCGAGCCGATCATGGCGATCGTGTCGATCAAGACCCAGCAGGTCACTATCTACGACGCCGACGGCTGGATCCTGCGCGCGCCGGTGTCGACCGGCACCACGGGACGCGAGACGCCCGCCGGCGTGTTCGCCATCCTCGAGAAGAACAAGGACCACCGCTCGAGCCTCTATGACGATGCCGAGATGCCGAACATGCAGCGCATCACCTGGAACGGCATCGCGCTGCACGGCGGACCGCTGCCCGGATATGCGGCCTCGCACGGCTGCGTGCGGATGCCCTTTGGCTTCGCCGAGAAGCTGTTCGACAAGACGCGGATCGGGATGCGGGTAATCGTCTCGCCTGATAACGCCGAGCCGGTCGAGTTCTCCCATCCGGCGCTGTTGGTGCCGAAGGCGGAGGCCATCGCGGCCGCGCCGGCCAGGGCCGAGGCGCTCCTCCGCGAGGCGGCCGAGGCAGCCAGGATGGCCGACGAGGCGAAGAAAGCCGCAGCGTCGGCAGCGCGCGAGACGGCGTCGCTGTCGGCGGCGTTACGCAAGCTGCAGGGGCTCAAGACCCGCGCCGACGCCGAGCTCACCTACGCCGACAAGGCGCTCGCCGCCGCCAAGACGGACGAGGCCACGGCGCGGGCCGAGGACCTCAAGCAAAAGGCCGCCGCCAAGGCCGCCGAACTGGGGAACCAGCTCGACACCGCCAAGGCCGATACGAAATCGAAGCTCGACGCGGCCGCCGTCGCAAAGGAAGCCGCCAAGACGGCGCAGACACGGAAGGCCGACACCGCCAAAGCCGCGAGCGAGACGAAGCTCGCGGTCGAGCCGGTCTCGATCTACATCAGCCGCGCGACGCAGAAGCTCTACGTGCGCCGCCCCACGCATAAGCCGGCACCTGACGGCGGCGGCATCGTGTTCGATGCGACGATTGAGGTTCCGGTCACGATCCGCAATCCCGAAAGACCGATCGGCACGCATGTGTTCACGGCGGTGGCGCGCAGCGAGGCGGGCCTGCGCTGGACCGCGGTCACGATCGACGACGGCGACAACGCCAAGGCCGCGCTCGACCGCATTACCATCCCGCAGGATGTGCTCGATCGCATCGCGCCGACCGCGTTGCCGCGATCCTCGATCATCATCTCGGACGAGCCGCTGAGCAGCGAGACCAACTATCGCACCGAGTTCGTCGCGGTGCTGAGCACCGAGCCGCAGGGCGGCTTTATAACGCGCCGGCCGACGGCCGATGTCCTTGTTGCGAGCGACGACTTCCAGGGCGACAACGGTTTCGGCTTCTTCAATTTCCCGCGCGATCCGGTCCCCCAAACCGGCAACACGCGCCGCCGCGGCGGCGGCCAGTACTATCGTCCGATGCAACCGGGCTGGTGGTAAGACGCGGCACGTCGCGCGTAGGGAAGGCGGGGGCCCATAACCACGGGGCGTTGTTGTAGCGAAGGCAATTGGTCCCGGCACTTCACGGGCAGGCCGCGGCGTATAGCCCCTGCTTTCGAAGGGGCGACGAGGAGGTTAACTCGCCGCTTCCAGCCGCTCTTCGGTCAATAGCCGCATCGCGGCATCCGCATCCATCGGCTCGCCGAAAGCAAAGCCCTGCGCGTATTCGCAGCCCAATTGATAGAGCTCGACTGCATCCGAATCCGTCTCCGCGCCTTCCGCCACCACGTCCATGCCGAGGTCGTGCGCCAGCGCGATGATCGATTTCAGGATCACGGGGCGCGTACCGCGGCTGGTGGTGCGCACGAAGGACTGGTCGATCTTGATGGTGTCGAACGGAAAACGCTGCAGATAGGCCAGCGAGGAATGGCCGGTGCCGAAATCGTCGAGCGACAGCCCGGTGCCGAGCTCGCGGATGCGCGTCAGCATCTGCGCCGCGTGCTCCGGGTTCTCCATGACAAGCGATTCCGTCAGTTCGAGCTTGAGCGTGCCACGCGCCACCGACGAGCGTGACAGCACGGTGCGGATATCGTGGATCAGATCGTGGCGCAGCAACTGCCGGGAGGAGACGTTGACGGAGGCAAAGATCGGTTCGCGCGAGCGCATCGCGCGCTGCCACACCGAAAGCTGCCGCGCGGTCTGGTCGAGCACGAACATGCCGAGATCGACGATCAGGCCGATTTCCTCGGCAATCGTGATGAATTCCGACGGCGACATCCGGCCGAGCTTGGGGTGGTCCCAGCGTGCCAGCGCCTCGAAGCCGGCGATCGAGCGGTCTTCCAGCCGCACGATCGGCTGGTAGAGAATGGTGATTTCCTGCCGCTCGATGGCGCGGCGCAGTTCGCTTTCCAGCGTCAGGCGGTCGGTCTTGCGGGCGCGCATCGCCGGCTTGTAGACGTCGATGCGATCGCCGCCGATGCGCTTGGAGTGATACATCGCAAGCTCGGCGTCCTTGATGATCTCCTCCGACAATTGCGTCTGCGGGTCCGACAGCGCGAGCCCGATGGAGGCGGTCAGGAAGATCTCGCGGTCGTTGAAGGCGATCGGCGCGCGGATGGTCTTGCGGATGGTTTCGGCAAACGCGGTGATGCGCGCCGGGTCCTGTTCCGACAACAGGATCAGGCCGAACTGGTCGCCGGCCAGCCGCGCCAGCGTGTCCTGCGGTTTCAGGATGCGCGTCAGCCGCCGCGCCAGCGTCAAGAGGATGGAGTCGCCGACCGCAATGCCGACGGAATCATTGACCTGCTTGAAACGGTCGAGGTCGATCACCATCAGCGTCGGCCGCAGGTTAGGCATGCTCTTGGCAAAATTGGCGACCGCGCCGAGGCGGTCCATGAACAATTTGCGGTTCGGAAGACCCGTGAGGTTGTCATGCACGGAGTCGTGGAGCATGCGCTCTTCGGCGTTCTTGATGTCGGTGACGTCGGTGAGCGTTCCGACCACGCGCGAGACCTCGCCGTCGGAGCCGACCACCGGGCGCGCCTTCAGCGCGAACCACATGAAATGGCCGTCGGGCGTGCGCAGGCGGAAATCCTGTACCAGCCGGCCGCGGCGCTGGTCGAGCACGCTGTCCAGCGCTGCGCGAAAGCGATCCTGGTCGAGCGGGTGCAGCACCTCGAGCCATTTTGCGGCGGGACCTTCCAGCGTGCCGCGTTTCAGCCCGAGCAGGCTTTCAGTTTCGGGACTCGTGAACACCTTATCGGCCGAGACGTCCCAGTCCCAGATCAGGTCGCCGGAGCCGGTCAGCGCCAGCGCGCGGCGCTCGATGTCTGAGACGATGCCGGTGGTCGCGCCGCCGCCGGCGAACGCGTGCTGCATGACCGTAAATCCGATCAGCATCACGATCAGCACGAGGCCGCCGAGCAAAGCCGGGCCCACGATGTCGTTGGTGACCGAGCCCCCCACGGTCATGCCGGCCGCGATCACCCAGACCACCAGCAGGAACCAGGTCGGAATCAACAGCACCGCGCGGTCGAAACCATGCGTCGAGAGATAGACGATCAGCGTGAAGCCGGCGAAGGCGATCAGCACCAGCGAGATCCGCGCAATGCCGGAAGCGACCGCCGGATCGAACAGCGCCAGCGCCACCAGTGAGCCGAGGAAGGCCAGCCAGCCGACGGTGATGTGGGAATAGCGCACATGCCAGCGGCTGAGATTGAGATAGGCGAACAGGAACACGAGCAGCGTCGCCGCCAGGATCGCTTCGCCCGCCGCGCGCCAGACGCGCTCGGCGTTGTTCGACATGTCGAGCACCTTGCCCCAGAAGCCGAAATCGACGCCGATATAGACCAGCACCGCCCACGCCAGCGCGGCGGCGGCGGGGAACATGATGCTGCCCTTGACCACGAACAGAATGGTGAGAACGAGGGCCAGGAGGCCGGAGATGCCGATTACGATGCCCTGGTAGAGCGTGAACGAGTTCACCTTGTCCTTGTAGGCGTCGGGTTCCCACAGATAGAGCTGCGGCAGCTTGTCGGTGCGCAATTCCGCCACGAAGGTGACGACGGCGCCGGGATCGAGCGTGATGCGGAAGATGTCGGCGGTCGCGCTTTCCTGCCGCTCGGGACGATCGCCGACCGACGGCGTGATGGTCGCGATGCGCGACAGGCCGAGATCGGGCCACAGCAGGCCGGACGACACGATGCGATAGTGCGGGGCGACGATCAGGCGGTCGAGCTGGTCGTCGGTGTTGTTGGCAAGCGCGAACACCACCCAGTTCTGCCCGCCTTCGCGGGCGCGCACCTCGATGCGGCGGACGATACCGTCGGTTCCCGGCGCCGTCGAAACCTGGATGCGGTCGGTTTCGCTGCGCTGATGGTCGAGGACGGCGGTGAGATCGATGGCAGGCGCGTCGCTGCGGACGCTGACAGCGTCAATGGCGTGCGCCGGAGGCGCCGCCGCAACAATCATGAGGCCCAGCGCAAGCAGCGCCAGGCACCTGATCAGACGCAATGTCAGTACTCCGCGACCAACGATTCTCCCGGCCCAGCGAACGGGTCGGCGTAGCCGCGATAAATGACATGAAAGCAAATCGAATCAAAGGGTTTCCACCTTGACTCCGCACGCGATCGGTCAAACCGCCAACACAATTTTGCCAATATGTGCGCTGGTCTCCATCCGCCGGTGCGCATCGGCGGCTTTTTCCAGCGGGAATGAGCTGTCCATCAGCGGTTTTACCCGTCCTTCGCGCAATAGTGGCATCACCTTGGCTTCGATTGCCGCGACCATCGCGGCCTTATCCGCATTAGTACGGGGGCGCAGCGTGGAGCCGGTATGGGTCAGCCGCTTCACCATCACCTTGGCAATGTTGACGGTGACCTTGGGTCCGTTGAGGGTTGCGATCTGCACAATTCGGCCATCGATCGCGGCGGCATCATAATTACGATCGACATAGTCGCCGGCGACCATGTCGAGGATCAGGTTGGCGCCCGCATTGTTGGTCTCCGCCTTGACCACGGCGACGAAGTCCTCGGTCTTGTAGTTGATCGCGCGGTCAGCGCCGAGTTTCAGGCAGGCGTCGATCTTGTCCTGCGAGCCGACGGTCACGATCACTTTCGAGCCGAACGCTTTCGCTAGCTGGATCGCCATGGTGCCGATGCCGGATGAGCCGCCGTGGATCAGCAAGGTTTCTCCCGGCTTCAGCGCGCCGCGCTCGAACACATTGTGCCAGACCGTCATCAGCGTTTCCGGGAGCGCGCCGGCTTCCTGGATCGTGAGCGACGGCGGCACCGCCATCGCCTGCGCGTCTTGCGCGATGCAATATTGAGCGTAGCCGCCGCCCGCCACCAGCGACATCACCTTGTCGCCGAGCTTGTGCTTGGCCGCGCCTTCGCCGAGGGCGACCACTTCGCCGGCGATTTCAAGGCCGGGCAGGTCGCTGGCGCCGGGCGGCGGCGGGTAGGCGCCGGAACGCTGGGCAACGTCGGGACGGTTGACGCCGGCGGCCATCACCTTGACCAGGATTTCGCCCGGACCGGGCAGGGGCACGGCGCGGGTTTCGGGCAACAGCACCTCGGGGCCGCCGGGCTTGCTGATGCTGACGACGGTCATTTGCGCGGGCAGCTTTTCCATGATTTGTCCTTGCGAAAGGCTGAGAATTGAGGCGGCCCCTGATTAGCCAGCCCGGCCCCGGCTGGCAACCGCTCCAGGGACCGCCGAGCACAAGGAGAAACGCATGGCGATCGAGGATGACGACAAGCCGCGGAAGAAAATCACCCACGAGATCGGCCAGGATCTGTCGCTGCTGTCGGTCGAGGAATTGACCGAACGGATCGCGCTGATGAATTCGGAGATCGAACGGCTGCAAGAAGCCGTCACGAAAAAGCGCGCGTCAAAGGATGCGGCGAACAGTTTTTTCAAGACGTAGGATTTCTAGAACTCGATCTCTCACCACGTCGTCCCCTGCGAAAGCACTAGTGCGTTCGCAGGGACGACCAGCAGTTGGAGTCAACATCAAACTCGGCCAATGGCCGACATGGCAAATAATCCCTAAAGAAAATCGTTCGTTTACGGTCCGTTAAGCTTTCTCCTTTATGACTGGCATCGTCCTCGTTTGGACACCGAGTGGCTCCTGTCCACTCTGTTTGACGCCTCCCTGTTATCAACTTCAAAAGCCGCCGGAAACGGCGGCTCTTTTTTGTGCGCAACGCGGCTATTTTGTGCCCCCATACGCTGGAAACCATAAATCCGGTTGCCGCTGGACTCTCGATCTCGCCCGAGCAATGATTTGTTCATCATAAGCCGGTGGTTCACAGCCGGTGGGGCAAGTAGTGGCGTGAGGGCGTTAACCATGGCGGACCGTTCGCAAAGCGAATCCGCGCTCGTTCTGTTCAGCGAGCGGCTCACCAATTCCGCGGCGTTCGGAACCCTGTTCCGGGAAGGCATGGATCTGGTCGAGGAAACCGCTGCCTATCTCGACGGCGACGGCCGTAATGAGGCCAAGGCGCTCGAACGCTCCGTCAGCCTCACTTACGCAACCGAAAGCATGCGCCTCACCACCCGCCTGATGCAGCTCGCGTCCTGGCTGTTGCTGCATCGCGCGGTCAAGGAAGGCGAGATGACGCTGACCCAGGCCAATCGGGAAAAGACCAAGGTCAAACTCACGGCTGCCGATCCCGGCACTGAGGAGATGATCGCAAAGCTGCCGCAGCAATTGCAGGATCTGATTGCGCGCTCGATGAGCCTGCAAACGCGGGTCCGCCGCCTCGACACCTCGATCCACGCGCCCGTCGCTGAACGGGCCCCGATCGGCAATCCGCTGGTGCCGCAGCTCAACCGCCTGAAAGCGGCGTTCGAGCAGTAATTCTCTCCGTCGTCATTGCTGTCGATGTTCACTAATTCGCTGATTGGATCGCGGTGGCCTTGGTAGCGGCGAAGGCCTTGGGAGTTTGCCCTGCCAAGGCCTGATGGGGCCTGTGGTTGTTGTAGTAGATCAGGTACTCGAACAGTTCGTTGGCGAAGTGGTCGAGATTGTCGAAGGTGGCGCCCTCGATGACGTCCTCATCGAGCGTGCGCCAGAAGCGTTCGACCTTGCCGTTGGTCTGCGGCCGATAGGGCCTGGTGTAGCGGTGTTTGATGCCGAGCTCGAGCAGCATGGCCTCGAACGGATGCTCGTCCGGCTTGGTGCGGGCGGCGAACTCGGCGCCGGCAGCGCCTTCTTGGAGGTCAGGACCTCGGCCCAGGCCAGCCGCGAGCAACTGTCGATCAGGCTGACGATGTAGGCCGTGGCCGGGGGTGGCGCGAGAAACATATCGCGCGGCAATTGATGCAGATCGACGTGGCCGAGCTCTCCGAGCTTGTCCTTGATAATGCGGCGTTTCTCCTCGCGCATCGCCGGCGTGCGGCGGTTCAGCCCATAGCGTGTCAGCACCCGATAGATGGTCGAGGGCGAGGGTATCGTGTCGCGCCGCTCGCGCAAGACGGCATGGATCTCGTAGCGGTTCATACCCTTCTGCCGGCATGCAACGATCTCCGCCTCGATGCCCTCTGGCTCGCGCCGTTCCCGCCATTTGGGTCCACGGCGGCGCGGCAACAAATCTGCCTCATCGCCGCTCTGCAGATAGCGGTTGTAATACTTGCGGAACGTCTGCGAGCAGGTTCCGTGGTGGCGGTAGAAATCCCCAACCCGCTTGAACAGCTTCGACCGGCCCGCCTTTACCGCCTCGTACTCCGGGATCAGGAACCGCCACTTCTGCAGGTAATTGCGTTCAATCGTCCGGTCATAGCTGTTATCGCGCATTGGATCGTCCTCCAGAGGAGCGATCCAATCAGCGAATTAGTGAACATGCACAGCTGCGAGCCAAGCGAAGCAATCCATAGCGCCGCAAGTGGAGGGCTGGATTGCTTCGCTGCGCTCGCAATGACGGTGAGAGACAAAAAAACGCCCCAGTAAACCGGGGCGTTTTTGCATGTCTGAGGCGAGGAGGGGTCCGAAAACCCTCAGTCCTTCTTGAGGAAGCCCGAAAACTTCTTCTGGAAGCGCGACACACGGCCGCCCCGGTCGAGGAGCTGCTGCGAGCCGCCGGTCCAGGCCGGATGCGACTTGGGATCGATATCGAGGTTCAGCTTGTCGCCTTCCTTGCCCCAGGTGGAGCGGGTCTGGTACTCGGTCCCGTCGGTCATCACGACCGTAATCGTATGATAATTCGGATGAATTTCGGCTTTCATGGCATATCCTTCGGCGCGCCGGCGCCCGTCGCAAAAGTCAGGGGATACGGGATTTGGCGGCTCTATAACGTAAGCCGCCCGCCAAAACAAGCTACGTGTAAGCCCCGATTGGGAATCTCCCGGATTTGCCAGAGGGGGCTGCGAGGCCTATCTGGGGGCGGCAAAACCGGTCGGATTTCATGAGCGCAGCGGAACAGTTTGAAGCCCCCCCTGGCACGCCTCCACGGCGCGACGCCCTGCTCGAGGAAGAGGCCTTTATCGAGGTCCAGCTGACGCAGTCGCCGGCCAAGACGAGCGCCAGGCTCCGCCCGCTGCTGGCGCTGGCGCCTTACGTCGCGCGCTACCGTGGACGGGCGGCTCTCGCCTTCATCTCGCTGACGGTCGCGGCAATCACCACGCTGGTGGTGCCGATCGCGGTCAGGCGCATGATCGATTTCGGCTTCAGCCCCGAAGGCATAGCCCTGATCAACAGCTATTTCAGCGTCATGATCGCCATTGTCGCGGTGCTCGCCGCGGCAAGCGCGTCGCGCTACTACCTTGTCATGACGATCGGCGAACGCATCGTCGCCGATATCAGGCGCGACGTGTTCGCGCATCTGGTCTCGCTGTCGCCCGCGTTCTTCGATTCCGCGCGCTCGGGCGAACTGGTGTCGCGGCTGACCGCCGATACCACCCAGATCAAATCCGCCGTCGGCGCGTCGGTATCGATCGCGCTGCGCAACATGATGCTGTTCATCGGCGCCACCGCCATGATGGTGATCACGAGCCCGAAATTGTCCGGCTTCGTGCTGCTGGCGATCCCGCTGATCGTGATTCCGCTGGTCGCGTTCGGGCGCTGGGTGCGGCGGCTGTCGCGCAACGCGCAGGATACGCTGGCGGACGCCAGCGCCTACGCCTCCGAACTGATCGGCGCGATCCGGACCGTGCAGGCTTATACCAGCGAGCGGATGGCAACCAACCGCTTCGGCGGCGAGGTCGAGCAGGCCTATGAGGCGGCGCGCAGCTCGACGCGGGCGCGCGCGGTGCTGACGCTGATCATCATCTTCATCGTGTTCTCCAGCGTCGTCGCGATCCTCTGGGTCGGCTCGCACGACGTGCTGACCGGCCAGATCACGCCGGGCCGGCTTGGCCAGTTCGTGCTGTATGCGGCGTTCGCCGCGACCGGTCTCGGGCAGCTCAGCGAAGTCTGGGGCGAAGTCTCGGCTGCGTCGGGCGCCGCCGAGCGGCTGTTCGAAATCCTGCGGGTCAAATCGCAGATCGCCGCGCCGCCGCAGCCGGCCGTACTGCCGCAGCCAGCGCGCGGCGACGTCGGTTTCGAGAATGTCAGCTTCGCCTATCCAACGCGGCCGGACGTGCTGGCGATCGACAACGTTTCGCTCGCGGTCAAGGCCGGCGAGAAGGTCGCGATCGTAGGCCCGTCAGGGGCGGGCAAGAGCACGCTGTTTCACCTCCTGCTGCGCTTCTACGATCCCGCACGCGGCACGATTTCGCTCGACGGCGTACCGGTCAGATCGGCCGATCCGGTTGACGTGCGTTCGCGCATCGCGCTGGTGCCGCAGGACTCGGTCGTGTTCGCGGCCTCCGCACGCGAAAACATCCGCTTTGGCCGGCCTGATGCGGGCGATGCCGAAGTCGAGCGCGCCGCCGATCTCGCCCATGCCACCGAATTCCTCCGCCGGCTGCCGGGTGGTTTCGAGGCGCAACTCGGCGAGCGCGGCGTGACGCTGTCCGGCGGCCAGCGCCAGCGCATCGCGATCGCGCGCGCGATCCTGCGCGACGCGCCGTTGCTGTTGCTCGACGAAGCCACTTCCGCGCTCGATGCGGAAAGCGAGACGCTGGTGCAGACCGCGCTGGAAGAATTGATGCGCCACCGCACCACGCTCGTGATCGCCCATCGCCTTGCCACCGTGCTGTCCTGCGACCGCATCATGGTGATGGACCAGGGCCGGATCGTCGAACAGGGCACGCATGCGGAGCTGGTTGCAGCGAACGGTTTGTACGCACGGTTGGCGCGATTGCAGTTCGAGGGCGTGTAGCCGATTGGCGGGAACTTAAAGGGTCGCGTTGTTGTTGCTAGGCCGTGCTTCTTGCCCGGCCAGCTAAACAGGAGACGGTTATGCCCTTTCGCCGCGGTGGTTTTGCCCTGACGCCTCCCTCGGTTGCTATCTTCCTGATTTCGGTCATCCTGGCAGTTTGCGCGCTGCTCGTTCGCTATGCCCATATCTCGATACCCATCATCACCCCATCGCGCGCGTTCGACGTGCTGGCCATCGCCTATGTCGTGTTGACGGCGGGAGTACTGATCCGGGGCGTATGACAGCGTCGGACCGGGTTACGCCTTCCAGCGCATCTTCAACACCGCCCGGCCCGATGTCGGATTCATGTCCTCGCCGGCATGCGCAAAGCCGTTGCGTTCGTAGAAGCGGATAGCGCGGGCGTTGTCCTTGTTGACCAGAAGCGTGACGCCATTGGGCGACAGGCGCTTGGCTTCATCGACCAATGCGGTGGCCAGTTTCGAGCCCCAATGATCCGGGCTGACCACGAGCTGGTCGAGATAGCCTGATCCGTCGATGGTCACGAACCCGATCAGCGCGTCCGCGTGTTCGGCGACGATGATCGAAGCATTCGGCACCAGCTCGTTGCGCCAGCGCTCGCGCCACCACGGCACGCGTGCGGTGAAATCGATTCCCGGATAGGCCTGCTGCCAGGTCAGCCGCCACAGCTCGATCGCCGCGTCTTCGTCCTCGGCACGATAGGGACGGAGTGTGAAGGATGGGGTCAAGCCGATACCCAAGTCGTCATGCCCGGGCTTGTCCCGGGCATCCACGTCTTTCTTTTAGCCGATCCACAAGACGTCATGGCCGGGACAAGCCCGGCCATGACGACGTGGTGTGCGTGAAGATCACCCTCACCGTTCCGTCAGCTTCAGTTCGATGCGGCGGTTGCGCTTGTAGGCGTCTTCGTTGGGTGCTGGATCGAGCGGCTGGAATTCGGCAAAGCCGGCGGCGACCAGCCGCTGCGCGGGGACGCCGAGGAAAACCAGGTATTGCACCACGGAGATGGCGCGCGCCGACGACAATTCCCAGTTCGACTTGAACAGCGGCGAGTTGATCGGCCGCATGTCGGTGTGGCCGTCGACCCGCAGCACCCAGGCGATCTCGCTTGGAATCTGCTTGTCCAGGTCGATCAGCGCGGTGGCGAGCTTGTCGAGTTCGGCGCGACCCTCGGGCAGCAACAGCGCCTGGCCGGTATCGAAGAATACCTCCGACTGAAAGACAAAACGGTCACCGACGATCCGGATATCGGGGCGATTGCCCAGAATGGCGCGCAGGCGGCCGAAGAATTCCGAACGGTAGCGCGACAATTCCTGCACGCGCTGCGCCAGCGCGACGTTCAGGCGCTGGCCGAGATCGGCAATCCGCCCCTGCGATTCCTTGTCGCGCTTTTCGGACGCTTCCAGCGCTTCCTCTAGCGCCGCGAGCTGGCGGCGCAGCGCGCTGATCTGCTGGTTCAGCACCTCGATCTGGGCGAGCGCGCGCGAGGACACTGTCTTTTCGGATTCCAGCGCCTTGTTGAGCTCGGTGGTGCGGCCCTGGGCGTCGCTGCCGGCGCCGGCCAGCCCCTCGTAAAGCCCCTTGATACGGTCGCGCTCGCCTTCCGCGGCGGCGAGGCCGGCGCGCAATTGCCCGACCTGGTCGTCGAGCGCGATCTTGCCGAGCTTTTCCAGTGACAGCAGCTCATTGAGCTGCGCGATCTTGGCGTTGAGCTGTTCCAGTGCCTTGTCCTTGCCAGTGACCTCCTGCGACAGGAAGAACTGCACCACCAAAAACACCGACAGCAGGAACACGATCGACAGCACCAGTGTCGACAGGGCGTCGACGAACCCCGGCCAGTAGTTGAAACCGGATTCGCTGCGGCGTGCACGGGCGAGGGCCATCGGCTTCTCTCTTGCTAATTGAGGTTGGTCAGCTCTTCTCGGGCTGCTTGGCGATCCGCTCCAGCAGCTTCTTGATCTCGCGGTTCTGCTCGCCCTGGCCGTCGGCCCATTCGCGGATCATCTGCTGCTCGGTGCGCATATGTGCGACCAGGCCCTGGATGGCCTCGGCGAGGTTGGCCATCGCCGCCGTGGTGCTGCGGCCACTGCCGCTCTCTTCAACCACCGCGCGCATCCGTTCCATCGCATGTTGCAATTCGCCGCCGAGGCCGGACCCGCCATCGCCATATTCGCGCACGGTGGAGGCGAGCCAGTCTTCGAGGTCGGTGTAGAAGCGGTTCTGCGCCTGGCTCGACTGCAGGTCGAGAAAGCCCAGGATCAGCGAGCCGGCGAGGCCGAACAGCGAGGACGAGAACGAAATGCCCATGCCGCCGAGCGGCGCGGCCAGCCCGTCCTTCAGGGTGTCGAACAGGGCGCCGGAATCGCCGCCGACCTTCAAGCCGTCGATCACCTTGCCGACGGAACCTACGGTTTCGATCAGGCCCCAGAAGGTGCCGAGCAGGCCGAGAAACACCAGCAAGCCCGTCATGTAGCGGGAAATGTCGCGCGCTTCATCCAGCCGCGTCGCGATCGAATCCAGCAGGTGCCGCATGGTCTGCTGCGAAATCGTCATCCGCCCCGAGCGCTCGCCGCCAAGGATCGCCGCCATCGGCGCCAGCAGTCTCGGGCGCCGGTCGATCGCGAGACCCGGATCGGCGATGCGGAAATTGTTGACCCAGGAGACCTCGGGATAGAGCCGGATCACCTGCCGGAACGACAGGATGATGCCGATCAGAAGCACCGCGCCGATCAGGGCGTTGAGGCCGGGATTGGCAAAGAACGCCGCGATGATCTGCTTGTAGAGCACGACCGTCACCAGCGCACACAGCACCAGGAACACCAGCATCCGCACCAGAAAAATCCGGGGCGAGGACAGTTTGCTCAGTTCGATCTCCATTTCGGAGCGGGAGGAGTGGCCTGAGGGCATTTGCGGGTGTCATCCGTTACGAAAAGCCGCGCTGGGGAACCAATATGGCACAGCGGGCTGGAGAAAAAAGCTGCGAAGCCGCGATTTCGAGTGGACGATGGTGGAACCTCTTCCCGAAACCCGGCTTTGACATCAGCGTATTTTGGAACGTTTCGATGTCCAACCGGGATTTTTCATGACGGCCCTATATCTTGAGGGACCGCCGGCCGTCCCCGCATCGCTTTCGGTTGCGACGGAGGGCCCTGGTGGGCCGGCCGCCCCGTCCAGCGGCTATTCGAAGGGAGCACTTGTTGCGGGATAGACCAGCCGCAGCAGCCCGCTGCCGAAGGGAGTGGTCACATGAGCTTCGTCTCCGCGATCATGGGAACCGCCGAGCGCGTACCGCTGCCCGACGCCATTATCCGGGCCGCAATCCACCAGCTCTGCTCGCGCGCTGCCACGCGGCTCGCCACCGGGAATGCGGAAAGCGATGCCTGGCTCGCCGACGAAATGGCGGCACGCGCCATCGCCGAATATAGCGACGAGCCCGATGTCCGCGGCCACGAGGTGCCGGCCGAGTTCTTTGCCTGCGTGCTCGGTCCCAATCGCAAATATTCCTGTTGCTTCTACCGGGAGGCGGCCTCGACCCTGCAGGAGGCCGAGGAGGAAGCGCTGCGCCAGACTGTCGAGCATGCCGACCTGGCCGACGGGCAATCGATCCTCGAACTTGGCTGCGGCTGGGGTTCGCTGTCGCTTTGGATGGCGCGGCAATTTCCGCATTCGCTGGTCACGGCGGTCTCCAACTCGAACGCGCAGCGCGAATACATCGAGGGCGAAGCCGCCCAGCGAGGCCTGGCCAATTTGCGCGTCATCACGCAGGACATGAACGTGTTCGCGCCCGACACGCAGTTCGACCGTGTCGTCTCCGTCGAGATGTTCGAGCACATGATGAGCTGGCGCGAAATGATGACGCGTCTGCGTACATGGCTGGAACCCGATGGCCGCTTCTTCCTGCACATCTTCACCCACCGCTCCGGCGCCTATCTGTTCGATCGCGCCGATGGCGAGGACTGGATCGCGCAACGTTTCTTTGCCGGCGGCGTGATGCCGAGCCATCATCTGATCCGGCAATATGCCGATCTGTTCGGGGTCGAAAAGGAATGGCGCTGGAGCGGCGTGCACTATCAGCGCACCGCGCAGGATTGGCTGGAGAACTTCGACACGCATCGCTACGAAATCGAGCGCGTGCTTCGCAAGGTCCATGGCGGCGAGACCGCGTTGTGGATGCGGCGCTGGCGCTGGTTCCTGCTCGCCACCGCAGGCCTGTTCGGTTACGCCGGTGGCAGCGAGTGGGGCGTCAGCCATTACCGGCTGAAGGCGGCCGCCGGTTAACCCATCTACGCCTGCGAATGAGTAGATGGAACCCGGCTCACAATCGAGTGAGTCCGGAAAAACCGACGTTAATTCAGTGCGATAGCATTGTGTGACATTGGGCCGCCACGAAACCGTATTGCGTCGCAGCAGGCTCTCCCTATCCTATGTTCCATCAACCGTGAGTTCCAAGGACCGCTTGCGACGTCTTCCGACGATAACGTCGCGAATGCTCAATTCGCGCTCTCCAACCTGAACTGGGGCAATGCTTTCAATGTCCGGACTACAAACGCGATCGGCATGCATCGTTTTGATGTTGACTGCGATGGCGCCGCTTTTGGCTGGCTGCAATGAACCGATCGCCGCTACCGCCGCGGCAAAACCGCAAGAGCCTGAAGTAGGCACCTTCACCGTGCGGCCTCAGTCCCGCGCCCTCGTGCGTGAATTGCCCGGCCGGATCGCGCCCACGCGGGTTTCGGAAGTTCGCACGCGCGTCTCCGGGATTATCGTCGAGCGTTTGTTCCAGCAGGGAACCGAGGTGAACGCCGGCGATCCGCTGTACCGGATCGACCCCAAGCCGTTCGAGGTCGAACTGCAGGCGAGCGAAGCCGCACTGGACAAGGCTATCGCCGCGTTCGATCTCGCCTCGCAGCATGCTCGGCGCATCGGGACACTGACCAGCCAGCGCGCGGCGCCCGAGGCTGAGAATGAAAAGGCCATCGGGGCCCAGCGCCAGGCCGAGGCCGAGGTCGGCAGCCGCAAGGCCGAAGTCGCGCGCGCCAAGCTGAACCTTGATTATGCAACGATCCGTGCGCCGATCAGCGGCGTCGTCGGCGCCGCGCTGGTAAGCGAAGGCGCGCTGGTGGTGCAGAACGAGACCACCAGTCTCGCCACGATCCAGCAACTCGACCCGATCTATGCCGACTTCACCCAGTCGGTCTCGGAGATGCACAAGCTGCGCCGTGCCTTTGACAATGGCGATCTCGACCGGATTGCGCCCGACGCAGCCAAGGTCCGCCTCGTGCTGGACGACGGAACAGTCTATCCGATTCCCGGCAAGCTGCTGTTTTCCGAAGCCAAGGTGGATGCCTATACCGGACAGGTCACGCTGCGCGGACAGTTCCCGAATCCTAGTCGCGAACTGCTCCCCGGCATGTATGTCCGCGTCCTGATCGAGCAGGGTATCGATTCCGACGCCATCGCGGTGCCGCAGCAGGCGATCCAGCGCGATGCCGGCGGCGGCAGCGAGGTGTTCGTGGTCAAGGATGACGGCCGTATCGCAACGCAGCCGGTTCGCACCGGCGCGGTGCAGGACGGCCTGTGGCTGGTCAGCGAGGGCCTCAAGGACGGCGACCGCGTCGTCGTCGACGGGTTCCAGAAATTCGTGCCCGGCGACAAGGTCAAGGCGAAGGCGTGGATCGATGCGGATGCCTCGGTTGGTACCATACCGAGTGCGCCGGCGACGCAAGCCGCCCGCTGAGATCGGGATATGCCTAGTTTCTTCATCGACAGGCCGATCTTCGCCTGGGTGGTTGCGCTTTTCATCTGTTTGATCGGCGCGATTTCGATTCCGTTGCTGGCGGTCGCGCAATATCCGATCATCGCGCCGCCCTCGATCTCGATCTCGACCAGCTATCCCGGCGCGTCACCTGAAAATCTCTACAACAGCGTTACGCGCCTGATCGAGGAGGAGCTCAATGGCGCCTCCGGCATCCTCAATTTCGAATCCACCTCTGACTCGCTGGGGCAGGTCGAAATCATCGCCAACTTCGTGCCTGGTACCGAAACCGGCGCGGCTTCGGTCGAAGTGCAGAACCGCCTCAAGCGCGTCGAGGCGCGGCTGCCGCGCGCGGTGATCCAGCAGGGCATCCTGGTCGAGGAGGCCTCCTCCGCCGTGCTGCAGATCATCACGCTGAACTCCACCGACGGCTCGCTCGACGAAATCGGCCTCGGCGATTTCATGATCCGCAACGTGCTCGGCGAAATCAGGCGCATTCCCGGCGTCGGCCGTGCCACGCTCTACTCCACCGAACGTTCGTTGCGGATCTGGGTCGATCCGGCAAAACTCGTCGGCTACGGCCTCACCGCCGACGACGTCAACAAGGCCATTACAGCCCAGAACGCGCAGGTCGCCTCCGGCAGCATCGGCGCCGAGCCGAGCACGCCGGAACAGAAGATTTCGGCGCTGGTGCTGGTCAAGGGCCAGCTCGCCTCGCCCGACGAATTCGGCGCGATCACGCTGCGCGCCAATCCGGACGGATCGACCGTGCGGCTACGCGACGTCGCCCGCATCGAGATCGGCGGCCTGAGCTATCAATTCAACACGCGCCTCAACGGCAAGCCGACCGCAGGTCTCTCGGTGCTGCTGTCGCCGACCGGCAACGCGCTGCAGACCGCCAGCGCCGTCGAAGCCAAGATGAAAGAACTGTCAAAGTTCTTCCCCGCCAATATCGGCTACGAAATCCCCTACAACATCACCCCCGTCGTCAAGGCCTCGATCAACAAGGTGCTGATGACGCTGGTCGAGGCGGTGGTGCTGGTCTTCATCGTGATGTTCCTGTTCCTGCAGAACATCCGCTACACCATCATCCCGACCATCGTGGTGCCGGTGGCGCTGCTCGGCACCTGCGCGATGCTGATGGCGGCCGGCTATTCCATCAACATGCTGACGATGTTCGGCATGGTGCTGGCGGTCGGCATTCTCGTCGACGACGCCATCGTCGTGGTCGAGAACGTCGAGCGCATCATGGCCGAAGAAGGCCTGCCGCCGAAGGAAGCCACCCGCAAGGCGATGTCGCAGATCACCAGCGCCATCATCGGCATCACGCTGGTGCTGATGGCGGTGTTCGTGCCGATGGCGTTCTTCCCGGGATCGGTCGGCATCATCTACCGCCAGTTCTCGGTCACCATGGTGTCCGCCATCGCCTTCTCCGCGCTGTTGGCGCTGTCGTTAACGCCGGCGCTGTGCGCGACGCTCTTGAAGCCGGTCGAAGCCGGTCACGGCCATGCGCGCAAGGGCGTGTTCGGCTGGTTCAACCGCGTGCTCGATTCCGGCCGCGGCGGCTATACGCGCACCGTCAAGGGTTCGCTGAAGCGCACCGGGCGCTTGATGCTGATCTATGCCGCGCTGCTGATTGGCCTCGGCTGGGGCTTCGTCCGGCTCCCGGGCGGCTTCCTGCCGGTCGACGACCAGGGCTTTATCACGACCGACGTGCAGACGCCGTCCGACTCCTCCTATGCCCGTACCGAGGCTGCCGTCGAAGCCGTGGAGAAGTACCTGCTCAATCGTGCAGGTGTCGAGGACGTCACCTTTCTGACCGGCTTCAGCTTCCTCGGCCAGGGCATGAACACCGCGCAGGCCTTCATCTCGCTGAAGGACTGGTCGGAGCGGGGTTCTAAGGATTCCGCCGCCGCCATCGTAGCCGACATCAACCGCGAACTGTCGTCGATCCGCGATGCCAAAATTTCGGCGCTGCAGCCGCCGCCGATCGACAACCTTGGCAACTCCTCAGGCTTCTCGTTCCGCCTGCAGGACCGTGGCCAGAAAGGCTATCCGGCGCTGGTCGCCGCCGCCGACCGCCTGATCACCGAAGCCAATGCCAGCCCGGTGCTGCAAAAGGTCTATGTCGAGGGCCTGCCGCCGGCGCCGCAGGTCAATCTGATGATCGACCGCGAAAAGGCCGGCGCGTTCGGCGTCACCTTCGAGGACATCAACCAGACGATTTCGACCAATCTCGGCTCGAACTACATCAACGACTTCCCGAACCGCGGCCGGATGCAGCGCGTGATCGTGCAGGCCGACCGCGCCAGCCGCATGAACGCGGACGACATCCTCAATTACAACGTCAAGAACAGCCGCGGGCAATTGGTGCCGTTCTCCGCCTTTGCCACGGTGCAGTGGTCGAGGGGGCCGACCCAGATCGCGGGCTTCAACTACTATCCCGCCGTGCGCATCTCCGGCGAAGCCAAGCCCGGCTTCACGTCCGGCAACGCCATCGCCGAGATGGAGCGGCTGGCGAACAAGCTGCCACGCGGCTTCGGTTTCGAATGGACCGGGCAGTCGCTGCAGGAAAAGCTGTCGGGCTCGCAGGCACCGTTCCTGCTCGGCCTCTCGGTGCTGGTGGTGTTCCTCTTGCTCGCCGCTCTCTATGAGAGCTGGACCATTCCGCTTGCAGTGCTGCTGACGGTGCCGCTCGGCATCTGCGGCGCCGTCATTGCCGCCACGATGCGGGGGCTACCGAACGACGTCTATTTCACCGTCGGCCTGATCACCATCATCGGCCTGGCGGCAAAAGACGCCATCCTCATCATCGAGTTCGCCAAGGATTTGCGCGCGCAGGGCAAGCCGCTGGTCGAGGCAACGATCGAAGCGTGCAGCTTGCGCTTCCGCCCGATCCTGATGACAGGCCTGGCCTTCGTCTGCGGCGTGCTGCCGATGGCGATCGCGACCGGCGCCGGCGGCGCCAGCCAGCAGGCGCTCGGCACCAGCGTCATGGGCGGCATGATCGCGGTGGTGATCCTGGCGCTATTGATGGTGCCGGTGTTCTTCGTCTCAGTGCAGCGCGTGCTGGCGGGAGATCGGGAGAAGGTGGAGGAGGCGGTGGCAGCCGAGGTGGTCGGGCCGCCGGCGCCAGTGAAGCGATAGACGTTGTCATGCTCCGTGACCCCGCGACACCAGGGCTTCGCCGGGACTTGCGGTCTCGGGCCGTCGAGAAGCCTTGGCGCAGGCGGCGGCCGATGCATCCAGTCCGTGAAGCCATAAATTTGCCGGGCTGACGCCGCGCCAGCGTCGGCTATGCTCCGATACCCGACGTGCTGCAAAGCAGCGAAACGACGCTATGTGCCAATAGGCGACATGCTTGCAAAGGCACGGATCCGGGCTAATGCGCAATGGTCGTTCGTTTGTGTCCGCAAGAGGCCGTCGGCGGTGAACCTTTCGCGGGCGGCCCGCGACAAACAAGCCGCCATCGTCGCGACGGCGGCGCGTGCCGCGCCGATCGCGCGACGCCAATTGAGGTTTCCCATGCCGATCGTGCGAATCCTCCTGGTCCTTCTCGCGCTCGCTTCGCCGCTGTCGATGGCGGGAGGCGCTGTTGCGGGGCCGTTTGAGGATGCGCAGGCGGCGCATAGCAGACGCGACTACGCAACCGCGCTGCGGCTCTGGCGTCCGCTGGCCGACCAAGGCAATGCCGAGGCGCAGTACGCACTCGGGTTCATGTACGACGGCGGCCAAGGTGTGCCGAAAAATTACGCTAGGGCTGCAAAGTGGTGGCGCCTCGCAGCCGATCAAGGCCATACCTTCGCCCAGTACAACCTGGGGACCTTGTACGACAACGGCAATGGGGTGCCTCAGAACAAAGCTGAAGCATTGAAGTGGTATCACCTTGCCGCCGAGCGCGGTAACGATGGTGCGCAGTTCAACGTCGGGGTCCTGCATTTCGCGGGCGTGGCCGTGTCCGAGAACCGGATCGAGGCTGCGAAGTGGTTTCGCCGCGCTGCAGACCAAGGTCATATTGGAGCGCAGGTATATCTTGGCCTCTGTTACGCTACGGGACTAGGCGTGCCGCAAGACAATATTCAAGCATACATGTGGCTCAGTTTGGCGGCTGCGCGAAGTGACCAAGATGCGATCAGCAATCGAAATCGCGTCGCGCAGCAGATGACCCCGGCACAGATCGCCGAAGCGCAGAAGCTGGCGGTTGAGTGGAAGTCGAAACCGGAACGGTAGTATTCCCGTGCGTCGCGGAAGCAATGTCTGCTGTGGGTCAATCGCGTCGGTTTGACCGGATGACGGCGACTTCCGGTCTACCCCGGCGAACGGACATTCTCAGGATAGGCGGACATGTCTCAAAGGTGCCAGGAGCAGCTATCAAGCATTTATTGAGGCTCGAAGCCAGCTGACCAAAACCTTGTCTATGCGCCTGCCGTCGAGGTCGACAATTTCGAATCGCCATCCCTTAACATCAATTCTATCGCCAATGGTAGGGATGGTACCGAACTCCTGAAGCAAAAAACCCAGCAAACGTCTATAGGACCGCGATGGAGGAAGGGAAATCCCGATCAATTCTGCAATTCGAGCGCAGGCACGTAGCGCCTGGGAAAGCGCCCGATAGCATGCCGATCAGCATGATGCTCCTACCGTGCGGAGAGGGAACCCGGCCCTAGTCAGCGAGGTTATCAATGGGCCTCGGGCGGGGAACCGAAACGACGGAGGCCCCTCATGAAGCACCGTAGCAGGCCCTCGACCTCGATTGAAGAGAGCCTTCTCCGAGAAGCGAGCAGGTCAGAAGGCAAGCCGAGCGTCTGCCGCCGGGAGAGGATCGAGACCTTCTTTTAGAGGATCGAGACTTTCTTTTGAAGAAGGCGCGCGATGCCGCTCATATCGACGAATGGCTGACTTCGCCGGGGTTGCAGCCGCCTGGATGAGACTATCGGAATGATTGCGGCGACCGTTCGTTTTGAGAGGGATCGCGCTAGGTCATCGCCGCTGTTGTTGCAATGTTGAAGCGCGCTCGCAGGTGCGTGACCGTTTGCCTCTCGAGACGAATTTGAAGGACATCCGCCATCTTTCGTCGCGAGCGCGCGATGAATTGGAGGAGTTCTTTTTCGCCACGAATGCGCTCAGGGACAAGGGCTGAAGTTTCTGGCGCGGCGCGGGCCGGCACGCAGTCAAAGACAATCAACCGATTGTCCACCTCACGTCGCCAGGAAGCGTTTGTCCTGCTCTTTCGCACGCCTTCTGCTGCCGCCCGGCCGTTCGCGCCGAATCGTTCAATTCGGAACTCAAAGGAACTTCCACGATGCGCGCCGATTAGTATTCAGGAACCAAATGGAGTGATCAGTGCACGCGCGAGATCGCCCAGCGCCGGGTACGGAACGTTCGACAGGTGTCGATGCGTTCAAGCTCGCGTCTCTTACCCATACGGAGCAGTTCTATTCAAGTGTCCTGAGGGATCTCCTCGAATCGGACCTTCCGTTCATGATCGGAGGCGGGTACGCCGTAAATCTTTATACCCACGCGCGGTGCCCGACAAAGGACCTAGACATTTTTACGACTGCCGCGGAATTCCCTCGCCTGCTCTCTCACCTACAGCGGAACAATCGGGTATCGGCGGATGAGAGTTGGCTGGGAAAAGTTCACTGCGGTCGCGATTTCGTTGACGTCATCTTTGGTTCCAGCAATGGCGCCGTGCCGGTTCAGGAAGAGTGGTTTCAGTATGCAGCACAGGCTCAAGTGCTCGGGCATTGCGTGCCTGTGATCAACCCCACCGAGCTGATCTGGACCAAGGCGTTCATCCAGAAGCGGAACCGTCATGATGGCGTCGATATCGTCCATCTCATTCTTAAGCAGCGAGAGGCAATCGATTGGCAGCGCCTGATCATGTACATGAACCCACATTGGGAGATACTGCTTTGTCATCTGCTCATGTTTCGTTGGATCTATCCGAGTGAGCGAGATGCCATTCCAGATTGGCTGCTTGACGATCTTCTTGAACGATTGAGTCGGCAGCGGGAAGGTCCGCCACCGGCGACGAAACTCTGCCGCGGTCGGTTGCTTTCCAGCTCCGATTATCGAAGTGCGACCGAGAAATGGGACTTCCTGAACGTCGAAGACGAGTGCGGCAATGACCGATGATGCAAGTTCATTCACATTTGCAAGCATCGGCGATCTTCATGTGAAGGATGGGCAGTCGGGCTCGCTCCGCGAATTGTTTCAAGCAATCTCGAAGAGTGCCGGCGCCCTGGTCCTTTGCGGCGACCTCACCGATACGGGAACTCCGGCACAGGCGGAAATCCTCGCTAAAGAGCTGCGTGTCTGCTCTGTCCCAGTAATCGGCGTCCTTGGGAACCACGATTACGAGTCGGGACATGCCGACGAGGTGAAACGAATCCTTTGCGACGCGGGCGTACACCTGCTCGATGGCCAGGCAGCCGAAGTTAATGGCGTGGCATTTATTGGCGTGAAGGGCTTTGCCGGCGGATTTGGTCCACGAATGCTAAGCTCTTTCGGCGAGCCGGCGATCAAGACGTTTGTTGCCGAAGCGATGAATGAAGCGATGCGGCTGGAGAACATCATGCGCACGGTGAACAGCCGGCGCGCCGTCGTGGTCCTTCACTATGCCCCGATTGTCGACACGGTGGAGGGTGAACCTCTCGAAATTTATCCCTTCCTCGGGTGCTCGCGCCTTGCAGAGACCATTGACCGCTTCAAAGTATGCGCCGTCGTGCATGGTCATGCGCATCGCGGGAAGTATGAGGGCCGCACGCCCGCCGGAGCGCGGGTGTACAACGTCGCCATGGGCGTGCAGAAGCCTTCAGGGTTGCCCTATGCGCTCATTTCCGTCTGACGGTGGGAGTCACCTGAAAGCCCCTTGCATCGAGCAAGTCGTCTCTGGGCGGTCACCCAAGTCCACGCGTACTTTCGGATTCGCGCCAGGCCGAGCAGGCCTTCGGTCGCAATCCGAAGAGTACTTTGCATCCTGCGAGGCCAGGGCTGCGTCAGACCAGTGTTAATCGTGGAGCGGCGGTGGGAAGGAGGAGCACTCAGCCACGCAATACCAATCCGCGCGTCAGTGAACATAGCGATTCAGCGAACATGAGTGGACCGCCATTAAGCCGATGTTGCCAAACAAGCCGCGCGGCGTTCGGCGAGTAGATGACCGCCGCGTGCTCGATGGCATCGTTCGGGTCCTGCGTTCAGGTGCGCCATGGCGCGACCTGCCGGCGACCTATGGTCCCCGCACGACTTGTTACAATCGCTACCTTCGGTGGATGATGGTCTTGTCGCGCTGATTTGCCCGACGTGTCAAATGTCTACTTCGGCACCGGCGAGTGCCGGCTACTGTGCATGGGGTTGTTTTCAATATTTTGGCTGGGAGCGCCGAGGCCCCTCCGTGTCCTTTCGTCGCCTCCGGAAGGCTGCATCACCCGATCGCGGATGATGCGACGGCGCGTGGTTTGGGACCGTCGCCCTATTTTCCCAGCGGCCCGAGTATCTTCACCAGCTCGCCGTGCACGAACTCGTTGCCGCACACTACGTGCCCCGTCTTCAGCGCATCATCCTTGCCGTCGATGCCCGTCACCGTCCCGCCCGCTTCCCGCACCATGATCTGCCCCGCCGCGATATCCCAAGGCGAGAGATTGCGTTCCCAGTAGCCGTCGAGGCGGCCGGCGGCGACGAAGGCAAGGTCGAGGGAGGCGGCGCCGAAGCGGCGGAAGCCGGCGACCTTGTTCTGCAGCGCGGCCATTTCGTTCAGTGCCAGTTGGTGGTCGCCGCGGCCGATATGCGGCAGGCCGCAGGCGACCACGCATTCATCGAGCCTGCGGCGGCCGGCGACGCGCAGCCGCTGGTCGTTGAGGAACGCGCCCTTGCCGCGCTCGGCGATGTACAATTCGTCATTGGCGGGATTGTAGATCACGCCGGCGATGATGGTGTCTTCGCGCCGCAAGCCGATCGAGATCGCAAATTGCGGGATGCCGTGCAGGAAGTTGGTGGTGCCGTCCAGGGGGTCGACGATCCAGGTGTGGGTCTTGTCGGCGCCTTCGCGGCTGCCGCCTTCCTCGCCGATGAAACCGTAGCCCGGCCGCGCCTTGGCGAGGTCCTCGTACAGCATTTCCTCGGCGCGCTTGTCGGCCTTGGTGACGAAGTTCGCCGGCCCCTTCAGCGACACCTGCAGATGCTCGATCTCGCCGAGGTCGCGCTTGAGGCTGCGGCCGGCGCGGCGCGCGGCTTTCACCATGACGTTGATAAGGGCTGAGTAGAGCATGATGCGAGCTTATGGTGTGAGGGAACGGCGCAATGCCGTCAGGGTTTAGGGACTGGGTGCCCTGCTGATATGCCGCCGTCAAGGCGTGATTTGTCGGCGGTTCCGGTCCATTTGCGCGCCGCCGCCTCGGCCTTGGCGCGATCCTCGGGGCTGAGCTCGGCAAGCAATTCGTCCAGCTTGGGGTCGCCCTTGCCGGCAGTCTTGGCGACGAGATGCCATTTGAAGCCCTCGACCTTGTCCGGGGGTGTGCCCACGCCGTAGATCAGCAGCCAGGCCAGCCGGTTTTGCGCGACCGGGCTGTTTTGCCGGGCGGCTTTGCGCAAGAGCGCGACCGCGGCCGGCTGGTTCTTTGGCGTGCCGGTGCCGTTGAACAGCGCGATGGCGTATTCGACCTCGGCATCGACATTGTCGGCCAGCGCAGCCGCCTGCAGCAGCCGCACCGCCCGCTCGATGTCCTTTGGCACGCCGGTGCCCTCCTTGTAGAAGGTCGCCAGCGCGTATTGCGCTTCCGGATTGCCGGCGTCGGCTGCGACGCGCAGCAGCTCGGCGGCGCGCCGGGTGTCCTGCGGCAGCGTGTTGCCGTCGAGATAGAGCAGCGCCAGATTGTAGGCCGCCTTGGGGTTGCCGAGCTTGGCCGCGGACGCCAATAGCTTGACCGCCTGTTCGCGATTGGTGGGGCCGCCGCGGCCCGCCAGCCGCATCATGGCGAGCGCGAACATGCCCTCGCGGTCGCCGGCGTCCGCCGCGCGCTGGTACCACTCGACGGCCTTCGCATAGTTGCGCTTGATGCCGAGCCCGTTGGCATAGAGTTCGCCCAGCATCGTCATCGCCTTGGCGTCGCCGTTATATTGCGCACGCGTGGTCGCGAGGTCGAAGGCCGTCTTGTAGAGGCCGCGCTGATAGGCGCCGTAGACGCTGTCGACGTTCGGGTCCTCGAACGCGGCCGTCGGCGAGGGCGAGGGCACAGGCGTTGCTGCGGGCTTGGTCGTTACCGCAGGCTTGAGCGGCGCCGACGGCGTCGGCGTCGGTGTCGCAGCAGGCTGTTTCGTTGCGGCCGGAGCCTTTGGTTTGGGCGCCTCCTTTTTCGCCGCCGGAGGGCTCGCAGGCGGCTGCGCGGCAGGCGGCGTCAGCGAGATCTGCGCGGTGGCGCCGGTCATCGTCATCAGCAAGCCCGCAAGCAGCGATATGGGACGCAGGGGTTTCATGGTCCGGCGTTATCCGTGCCCGGCCTTGTCCGTGCCGGTCTTCTCAGTGCCGGTCTTCTCAGCGCCGGTCCTGGCTTTTCCGAACGCCGCTTCGTACGCTTGCGCGATCGCCTGTCCGGCATCGGTCAGCGCCGCCTTGGCGCCGCACGGGTCGGCCCAGATGAAATCGCCGACCAGCACGAAATCCGCGCCGGCGGCTGCGAATTCGAAAGCCTCCTCGCGCGAGGCGGCAAAGCCGATGCAAGGCGGCTCGAACAGTTCGTCCCACCATTGCAGGCGCTCGGCAATCGCGTCCACCGAGGGCCGCTGGCCCTCGGCGTCGGGTTCGCCGAACAGCACGTAGTCCGCGCCCCGTTCGCCCGCGGCCATCGAATCGTGCCGCGTAGCAAGGCCGCCGACGCCGGCAATGCGGTCCGGCTTCAGCGACGGCAAGGCATCCTCCAGCGCGGCGATGCCGTTCAGATGCGCGCCGTCGGCGCCCGCGCGCGCCACCAGTTCGACATGGCCGTCGAGCAGCAGCGCCGCGCCGGCATTCTGGATCACGGGCGCCAGTGTCTTCACACGCGAAATCATGGTGCGCTGGTCGGTCGGCTTCAGCCGCAGCAGCACCGCCGCGATGTCGGCCGCTGCCAACAGCTCCGGAAGCATGCTTGCGAGCTGCGACGGATCGTCGACCTCTGATGTCGCGAGATAGAGGCGCGGCGCCGGGCGCGGCGGAACAGGTTTATTAGCCAAGTCTAGGCGACCTTCTTTTCAAGGCCGGTTTCCCACTCGCCCTTGCTCGCCAGCGCATTCATCCGCGCACGGTGCGTGAAGGCGCGCTGGCCCGCGGCGATGTTCTCGGCCTTACCCGACCACGCCTTTTGCGGCGCCGCCTGCAACGCCCGGCCATAGGAGAAGGTCAGTCTCCAAGGCAAACTGGAAGGGAGGCCGCCGATCCGGTTCATCGCGTTTAGATGCGCGGTCGCATCCTCATCGGATTGTCCGCCGGAAAGGAAGGCGATGCCCGGCACGGCTGCGGGAACACACGCCTTCAGGAGACGAACAGTCTTCTCGGCGACTTCCTCGGCGGAAGCCTGCTTCGCGCACTTCTTGCCTGAAACGGCCATGTTGGGCTTCAGCACCATGCCTTCGAGTTCGACGCGCTGGACCCGCAATTCCTGGAACGTCTCGTTCAGCACACGCTGGGTGACGTCATAGCAGCGGTCAATGTCGTGATCGCCATCCATCAGCACTTCTGGCTCCACGATCGGCACGATCTGCGCCGCCTGGCACAGCGCGGCATAGCGCGCCAGCGCGTGCGCGTTGACGCTGATCGCGGTCATGGAGGGGATGCCCGCGCCGATGTCGATCACTGCGCGCCATTTGGCGAAGCGCGCGCCGCGTTCGTAATATTTCTTCAGGCGCTCGGCGAGCTTGTCGAGACCGACGGTGACCAGTTCGCCCGGACATTGCGGCAGCGCTTGCGTCCCCTCATCGACCTTGATGCCGGGGATCGCGCCGGACTGCTCGATCAGCTTGACCAGCGGCGTGCCGTCCTTCGCGTTCTGCCAGATCGTCTCGTCGTACAGGATCACGCCCGAGACGTACTTGCTCATCGCCTCGGTGGAGCGGAACAGCATCTCGCGATAGTCGCGGCGGTTCTCCTCGGTCGATTCGACCTTGATGGCGTCAAAACGCTTCTTGATCGTGCCCGAGGATTCGTCGGCGGCGAGAATGCCCTTGCCCGGGGTGACCATGGCGAGGGCAACCTTGTTGAGGTCAGCAAGATTCATCGAAGTTCTCCAGAAACATCATGCCCTTGCGCACCAAAATAGGCGGTTCTCGGGCAATTGCCTAGAAAACGTTCGTCGCAGCGGGGGTGTTTGCGAGGCGCGGGCGGCCGCTCAGGCGATCTTGTCAGGCGATCTTGGGGTCCAGCTCACCCTTGCTGTACCGCTTGGCCATTTCGGCCGTCGTCAGCACCTTCTTGATCTTGCTGGCCTGGCCTGCGGTATTGAATTCCTGCAGCCGCTGCTTGCACAGCTTGGCCATGGCTTCCATCGCGGGCTTGAGATATTTGCGCGGATCGAACTCTTCCGGATTGTCCTTCAGCACCTTGCGGATCTGCCCGGTCATCGCCATGCGGTTGTCGGTGTCGATGTTGATCTTGCGTACGCCATTCTTGATGCCGCGCTGAATTTCGGACACCGGCACGCCCCAGGTCGGTTTCATCTTGCCGCCATTGGCGTTGATGATTTCCTGCAGGTCCTGCGGCACCGAGGACGAACCATGCATCACCAGATGCGTGTTCGGCAGCTTGCGATGGATCTCCTCGATCACCTTCATGGCGAGGATGTCGCCGTCCGGCTTGCGGGTGAACTTGTAGGCGCCGTGTGAAGTGCCCATCGCGATCGCCAGCGCGTCGACTTTTGTCTCCTTGACGAACTTCACGGCTTCATCGGGGTTGGTGAGCAACTGGTCGTGCGACAGCTTGCCTTCCGCGCCGTGGCCGTCTTCCTTGTCGCCCATGCCGGTCTCGAGCGAGCCGAGCACGCCGAGCTCGCCTTCCACCGAGATGCCGCCGAGATGGGCCATGTCGGTGACGGTCTTGGTCACGCCGACGTTGTAGTCCCAGTCGCCGGGCGTTTTGCCGTCGGCCTTCAGCGAGCCGTCCATCATGACCGAGGTGAAGCCGGCCTGGATCGCGGTCATGCAGGTCGCAGGTTCGTTGCCGTGATCGAGGTGCACGCAGACCGGAATCTGCGGATAGATTTCGGTGACAGCGTCCATCATGTGGCGGAGCATGACGTCATTGGCGTAGGAGCGCGCGCCGCGCGAGGCCTGGATGATGACGGGAGCATCGAGCGAAGAGGCGGCCTCCATGATGGCCAGCGCCTGCTCCATATTGTTGATGTTGAAAGCCGGCACCCCGTAATCGTGCTCTGCCGCATGATCGAGCAGTTGACGCAAGGTAATGCGAGCCATTCAAATTCTCCTGTATTTGCCGCGCCTTTGGCGCTCCATTAAATCTTGGCTTAACGCTGCTTCAGAACTTCCACGCCAGGCAGCGGTTTGCCTTCCATCCATTCGAGAAACGCGCCGCCGGCCGTCGAAACATAGGAAAAATCGCCTGATACGCCGGCCTGGTTCAGCGCCGCAACGGTGTCGCCGCCACCCGCAACCGAAATCAGTTTCTTCGCCTTGGTACGCTCTGCCGCGTGCTTGGCCGCAACCACCGTGCCGCGGTCGAACGGCGTCATTTCGAATGCGCCGAGCGGGCCGTTCCAGACCAGCGTCTTGGCGTCGTCGATCGCGGCGTGAATCCGCGCGGTCGATTGCGGGCCGACGTCGAGGATCATGCCGTCGGCCGGAATGGCGTCGAGCCCATAGGCGTGCGAGGGCGAGTTGGCCGCGAAGTGATAGGCGACCACGGCATCGACGGGCAGGATAATGGCGCAGTTCGCGGCACTGGCCTTTTCCATGATGCGCAGCGCGGTCGCCGCGAGATCTTTCTCCGCCAGCGATTTGCCGACGCCGACGCCTTGCGCGTGCAGGAAGGTGTTGGCCATGCCGCCGCCGATGACGAGGGCATCGACCTTGCTGACGAGGTTTTCCAAGAGGTCGATTTTGGTCGATACCTTGGCGCCGCCGATGATCGCGATGACCGGCTTGGTCGGCGCTTCCAGCGCCTTCTCAAGCGCAGTGAGTTCGGCCTGCATGGTGCGGCCGGCATAGGCGGGTAGCTTGTGGCCAAGGCCTTCGGTCGTAGCATGCGCGCGGTGCGCGGCCGAGAACGCGTCGTTGACCCAGATGTCGCCGAGCTTGGCGAGTTCGGCTACGAACGCGGGATCGTTCTTCTCTTCCTCTTTATGGAAGCGGGTGTTTTCCAGGCAGAGGATGTCGCCATCCTTCATGGCGGCCACGGCCTTGGCGGCGGCCTCACCGATGCAGTCGTCGGCGAAGGCGACCGGCTTCTTGATCACCTGCCCAAGCGCCGCGGCGACGGGTTTGAGCGAATCCTTGGCGTCGCGTCCCTTTGGCCGGCCGAAATGGGCGAGCAGGACGACCTTGCCGCCCTTGTCCGAAATTTCGGTGATGGTCGGCGCGACGCGCTCGAGCCTGGTCGCGTCGGAAACGCGGCCGTTCTCCATGGGCACGTTGAGGTCGACGCGCAGCAGCACGCGCTTGCCCTTCACGTCGACGTCATCGAGGGTGCGGAATGTTTTCGACATTGGCGCTCTCTTGTCCCGGGCGCACGGCGGCGCGAAGTGCCGCTGTGCTGAACCGGGACCTACACTGGATGGGTCCCGGCTCTGCGTCGCGCCACTTCGTGCCGCGCCGCGTCCGGGACACGAGACTTACAGCAGCTTCCCCATCGCCACGGCGGTGTCGGCCATGCGGTTGGAGAAGCCCCATTCATTGTCGTACCAGGACATCACGCGCACCAGCGTGCCGTTTTGCACCTTGGTCTGGTCCTCGTGGAACGTCGACGAGTGGGGATCGTGGTTGAAGTCGATCGAGACGTTCGGCGCGGTGGTATAGCCCAAGATCCCTTTGAGCTGCTGCTCGGAGGCGCGCTTCATCGCCGCGTTGATTTCCTTCACATCGGTGGCGCGCTTGGCGACGATCTTGAGATCGACCACCGAGACGTTCGGGGTCGGCACGCGGATCGCGACGCCGTCGAGCTTGCCCTTCAGTTCCGGCAGCACGAGGCCGATCGCCTTTGCAGCACCGGTCGAAGTCGGGATCATCGACATCGCCGCTGCGCGGCCGCGATAGAGATCCTTGTGCAGGGTATCGAGCGTCGGCTGGTCGCCGGTATAGGCGTGGATCGTGGTCATGAAGCCGGTCTCGATGCCCACGGTGTCGTTCAGCACCTTGGCGACCGGCGCGAGGCAGTTGGTTGTGCAGGAGCCGTTGGAGACGATCAAATGATCCTTGGTCAGGGTGTCATGGTTGACGCCGTAGACGATGGTCGCATCGGCGTTCTCGCCAGGCGCCGATATCAGGACGCGCTTGGCGCCGGCGGTCAGATGCGCGGAGGCCTTGTCCTTGGCGGTGAAGATGCCAGTGCATTCCAGCGCGATATCGACGCCGAGGGCCTTCCACGGCAGCTTGGAGGGATCGCGCTCGGCGGAAACCTTGATCTTGCCGTTGCCGAGGCTGAGCGAGTCGCCGTCGACGGTCACGGTGCCGGGGAAGCGGCCATGCACGGAATCGAAGCGCAGCAGGTGGGCGTTGGTCTCGACCGGGCCAAGATCGTTGATCCCGACCACCTCGATATCCTTGCGGCCGGATTCGGCGATGGCTCGCAAGATATTGCGGCCGATGCGGCCAAATCCGTTGATCCCGACGCGGATTGCCATGCTCGTTTCTCCTCTAATAGCCGGTGCCGGCCCCGCGGAGACGTTCCACGGAGGTGCTTACGGCGGAACGCCCGGTTCGGCCGGGCGGGAACGGTCAAGATGGGGTCTAGGTAGTCCTTTTTCCCAGCAATCTCAACCGTCAGCCCAAGCGCTTCAGGGCAGCGTTAACGACGGTCTCGGCGGTAATTCCGAAGTGCCTGAAAAGGTCCTTGGCGGGCGCGCTGGCACCGAAACCGTGCATGCCCACGAATTCACCATCCGGGCCGATCACGGCATCCCAGCCCCAGCGCACCGCGGCCTCGATGGCGATCTTGACCGGGGCGTTGCCGATGATGGCCTTCCGCCGGTCCGCCGGCTGTGAAAGCAGCAATTCGAGCGAGGGCACCGAAACCACCCGCGACGCGATGCCGCGTTCCGCCAGCTGCTTCTGGGCGGCCACCGCGATTTCGACCTCGGAGCCCGAGGCGAACAGAGACACCTTGGCGTCGCCCTGCGCCGCGACCAGCTCATAGGCGCCATGCGCGCAAGGATTGTCGTTTGGCGCTGAGGTGCGCAGTTGCGGCAGGTTCTGGCGGGTCAGCGCCAGCACGGTCGGGCCGTCGATACGGTTGAGCGCCAGCTCCCAGCATTCCGTTACCTCGACGGCGTCGCAGGGCCGGAACACGCGCATGTTGGGAATCGCACGCAGCGCGGCGAGGTGTTCGACCGGCTGATGCGTCGGGCCGTCCTCGCCGAGCCCGATTGAATCATGGGTCATCACGTAAACGACGCCGTTGCCCATCAGCGCGGCCAACCGCATCGCAGGCCGCGCGTAGTCCGTGAACACCAGGAAGGTGGCGCCGTTCGGCGCAAAACCGCCATGCAGGAAGATGCCGTTCATGGCCGCCGCCATGCCGTGCTCGCGGATGCCGTAATGGATGAAGCGGCCCTTCGGCGTTTTGGCGGAGAACGCCACCGCCGATTTCGCCTTGTTGTTGTTGGAGCCGGTGAGGTCGGCGGAGCCGGCCAAAAATTCCATCGGCATCGCTGCTGCGATCGCCTCGATGGCGGATTCGGATGATTTCCGCGTGGCGACATTCTGGGGCGTTTCCAGCAGCGCCTTCTTGTGCGCGCGCAGCGCCTTCGCGAGCGAAGCCGGCCGTTCGTGCCGCATCCGCCGCTCGAACTCGGCGCGCTTGCGGCTGCCGAGTTCGTCGAAGCGGGCCTGCCATTCCTCGCGCGCGGCAGCGCCGCGGCTGCCGGCCGCACGCCATGCTTTCAAGACATCGTCGGGTACGGAGAACGGCTCAAGCGAGATGCCGAGCTTTTCCTTGGCGCCCTTGAGTTCGTCGGCGCCGAGCGCCTCGCCATGGGCTTTCGCCGTGCCGGCCCGAGTCGGCGCGCCGTAGCCGATGGTGGTCTTGCAGGCGATCAGCGACGGCTTGTTGGATTTCTGCGCGCGGGTGATCGCGGCTGCAATCGCCTTCGGATCTTGGCCGTCGATCAGCTCGGCCGCCCAACCCGCGGACTTGAATCGCTTCACCTGGTCGACCGAATCGGCGAGCGAGGTCGGGCCGTCGATCGAGATGCCGTTGTCGTCATACAGCACGATCATCTTGTTCAGCTTCCAATGGCCCGCCATGGCGATCGCTTCCTGCGACACGCCCTCCATCAGGTCGCCGTCGGAGGCGAGCACGTAAGTGTGATGCCCGACCACCTTCTTGCCGAACTCGGCTGCGAGCATCTTTTCCGCCAGCGCCATGCCGACCGCGGTGGCGATGCCTTGGCCGAGCGGGCCGGTGGTGGTCTCGACGCCGCTGGTCTCGAAGTTTTCCGGGTGTCCCGGCGTCTTGGAGTTGAGCTGGCGGAAATTCCTGATCTGGTCGAGCGTCATGTCCTTGTTACCGGTCAGGTACAGCAAGGCATAGAGCAGCATCGAGCCGTGTCCGGCCGAGAGCACGAAGCGGTCACGGTCCGGCCAGGTCGGATCAGTTGCGTCGAATTTGAGGAACTGTGTGAACAGCACGGTCGCGACGTCGGCGGCGCCCATCGGCAAGCCCGGGTGGCCGGATTTCGCCTTTTCGACGGCATCCATGGCAAGCCCGCGAATCGCATTGGCCATACGGGTATGATCGACCTGCGTCATGATGAAAATCCGCCTGAAATGAGGTGCTTGGTTGCGGTACGTACCGGGCGAAAGGCCGCAATACGGGCGTGGATTAGGGGAAAGTCGGGGCTGGATAGCACCTCAATCCCCGTGAGTCCAAGGCGAGGAAACGCCCTTTTGGTGCGAAAAGTTGCTTAGCAGTGCATAGCTTCGCGCGGGCGTTGCGATTCGCTCGCTTGCCACGTAAATTTCGTGCTCTAACCGCTTGCCGAACCGCGGATTTTGCTGCCGTGCGGCGGGCTCACGCGAAGGTGCGCGCTGTCTCTCATGAGCGATCGTCACACTAACGGTGTCGGCAATGCCGAGCCGGTCCAAGTCGACATCGACGCCGCCACACGGCGCCTGATGCTGGCGCTCGATGCGCTCGAGGCGGCGGCGGAACGGCGACGCGACGCCGACCGCGACGAGAACGAGCTGGCGAGCCGGATCCAGGCGCTCGGCGCCGATCGCTCGCGGCTCGCCGACGAACTCGACGGCTCGCTGGTGAAGACGCGGCGGCTGGAGCGCACCAACCGCGAGGTATCAGAAAAACTGGATGTCGCGATCGGCACCATCCGTGCGGTGCTCGATGCCGGAGAGGATGAATGAGCCACATCAACGTCACCATCAACGGCCGGCAGTATCGCATGGCCTGCGAGGAAGGGCAGGAAGTGCGGCTCCTAAAACTCGCCGAGAGCCTGGAAACGCGGGTCGGCGAGTTGCGCGGCAAGTTCGGCGAGATCGGCGATGCGCGCCTCACGGTGATGGCGGCGCTCACCGTGTGCGACGAACTGCTGGATGCCAACGCCCGCATCCGCGCGCTGGAGGGTGAACTCGAAACCCTGCGCAACGTTCGCGTCGCCGCCGCCGACCGCGCCAAGGCCACCCAGGTCGCAGTCGCCAACGCACTCAACGCCGCCGCCGACCGCATCGAGAAGACCACGCAGATGCTCAACCGCACCATCGGCAGCGGCGTCGCGATCGGGTGAAGCCCACCGTTACCGCTGGCTTCTTCTTACCCTCCCCTGGAGGGGGAGGGTCGCCGCGCAGCGGCGGGGCGGGGTGAAAGTCTATCGTCGTCGGAGGTGCTTCAGTGGAAAGGCCTCTGCTTCACGGGAGCCATACAGCTCCACATGAATCCGTTCGAGCACCGCATTCAGATCACCGGTTACATCGGAGTTCCAGAAGCGGATAACGCGGTATCCTTTTCGAGCCACGCTTGACGTTCTCTGTCGTGCTTGGCAGTTGCGTCGTCGTTGTGATGCCCGCCATCGAGCTCAATGACCAGACGCTTTGCCGGACAGAAAAAGTCTACGACGTAGCGGCCGATCGGTGCTTGCCGCCGGAAATGTGTGCCTTCGATCGGCAGTTCTTTTAGCGCACGCCAGAGCGTGCGCTCGCGCGGCGTCGTATTGGCCCGCAGTTTCTTGGCTGCTGCGCGGCGGATTGCGGTTGAAATCATTGCCTGTCGTGCTCGCGGATAGATCACCGCACCCCGTTCGCATTGGCGCTGCTGCGCATCGCCAATGCGAGCGACCCTCCCCCTACAGGGGAGGGTGAAGCAGAGCGCAATCTAAAGGAGAATTACAAATATCTCCACCTCGAGATCGCTCGTTCGTATCGAGCCTTGCGCCTCACGCGCCCGGGGATGACGAAGAAGGCCTATCGGTAACCGCTGGCGGATTCGGTCCGTAACCCCTACATTGGTTCCGCGAAGCTGCGTCGTGCGTCAGGAGCCATATATCCCCGGGGCCTTATCGATCCTTTAGGGAACTGTCCCTGGCCGGGTCCGTGGATCCGGGCATATGGTGCCCACCTACTTTCGTAGGGAACTCCGGGATCGAGTGCTTCAACGGCGTTCGCGGCTTCGCACTTTGATTTTGTCGGTCGGTTTGATTCCACGTTTTTCGGTGCATTGCCGTCTGCTGCGGCGTGCCGAGCCGTAGCCCGGATGGAGCGAAGCGCAATTCCGGGACAGGGTTTGTTTGGTTGCGAGATGGTCCCCCGGATTTCGCTTCGCTCCATCCGGGCTACGATTGCTCTGGAATCGGTTCATTCATCGCATGACCGCAACTCCGTCGAAAGCCGACCTCCGCTCCGCCGCGCTGGCGAAACGCGATGCGTTGAGCGATGAACAACGCGCGACCTCGGCACAAGCCATGGCCAAGCGCGGCGTGCCGTTCACGATTCTGCCCGGCATGGTCGTGTCAGGCTATTCGCCGATCCGCAGCGAGATCGATCCCGCACCCTTGATGCGCAAGCTCGCCGAGCAGGGCGCGAAGCTGGCGCTGCCGGCGGTGATGGCGCGCGGAAAATCGCTGGCGTTTCGCGCATGGTCGCCCGACGATCGGCTGATGATGGGGCCGCTCGGTATCCTCGAGCCGTCGCCGGCCGCCGTCGAACTCATTCCCGATATCATGCTGGTGCCGCTGGCGGCGTTCGACCGCGAGGGCCACCGTATCGGCTATGGCGCAGGCCATTATGACTTCACGCTCGCCCATTTGCGTAAAGTGAAGGCCATCACGGCTGTCGGCATCGCCTTCTCGTTGCAGGAAATAAAAGCTGTTCCCGCGCTGCCGCACGACGTGGCGCTGGATTATGTGCTAACGGAAAAGAAAGTGTTCGATTTCCGGAGCTGAACTTTGCGTATTCTCTTCGTTGGCGACGTGGTCGGCCGGGCAGGCCGCGCCGCGATCGCGGAATATCTGCCTGGCATGGTCCGTGACTGGGCCCTCGACCTCGTCGTCGTCAATGGCGAGAATTCCGCCGGCGGTTTCGGCATCACCGAGGCGATCTATCAGGAATTCCTCGACGCCGGCGCCGATGCCATCACGCTCGGCAATCACGCCTGGGATCAGCGCGAGGCGCTGGTGTTCATCGAGCGCGCGCCGAAGCTGATCCGCCCCGCGAACTATCCAAGAGGCACGCCGGGCCGCGGCGCGGCGCTGGTCGATACTAAGAACGGCAAGCGCGCGCTTGTTATCAACGCCATCGGCCGCGTCTTCATGACGCCGTTCGACGATCCCTTCGCGGTGCTCAACCGTGAACTCGAGGCCTGTCCGTTGCGCGAGGCGGCGGACGCGATCGTGGTCGACTTCCACGGCGAAGCGTCGAGCGAGAAGCAAGGCATCGGCTTTTTCTGCGACGGCCGCGCCAGCCTCGTCGTCGGTACCCACACCCATGTGCCGACCGCCGATCATCAGATCCTTTCCGGTGGCACCGCCTACATGACCGATGCCGGCATGACCGGCGATTATGATTCCATCATCGGCATGCAGAAGGAAGAGCCGCTGCGGCGCTTCACGACCGGCATTCCCTCAGGCCGCTTCGAACCGGCGGCTGGAGTTGCGACACTCAGTGGCGTTGCGGTCGAGACCGATGATGCCACCGGCCTTGCGCTACGCGTCGCGCCGGTGCGGGCTGGCGGAAGGCTGGAGCCGGCGGTGCCGGGATTCTGGGTCTGATAAATTACCAACGCGGAGAGAATGTCGATGCGCAGGCTGCTGATTGTTGCGCTGGCGCTTTTTGTTTCCACCACAGCCGGTGCACAGACGCTCACCCAGCGGCCGGTTTCGCAAGGCGCGGTGACGCCTGCCGATATGACGGAGCGGCTCGAGAAGGCTGCGTTGCGAACCAAAGAGCAGGCGCCGAAAGGCGCGGCGCGCGGATCGTCGGTCGATTTCTGCTGGCCGTCGAGCGTCGAGGAATACCGGGCCATCGGCAAGTATGTGCTGGTGCTGGTCAGCGTGGTCACCCAGGACGCGGCCGAACTGCCATTGCGCCGGGTCTACGTGACCGTCAACGGCGAGCAGACTGAACTGGTCAGGCTCTCAAGCCAGCGCCGCGATGTCAGGAAAGCATCGACCACGTATCCGATCCTCGGCCCGTTTCGCGAAGATGCATTCTACGTCGCGCCCGCCGGCCTGATGATGAGCGACGGCTTTTTGCAGGCAGACTTCGCGATCCGTCGCAACAATTTCAATCTCTATAAATTGCCGGGCGCGCCGCCGGACTTCGTCAAGGCGGACAACAACCCGATGCCGGCCAGGGATGCGACGCCGAACATGCCGGCGCTGAAGGCGTTGCTGAGGCGCGAGTACCAAGGCTTCGAACTGCCGGCGAGCCTGCGCTAGCCAGCAGCAGCACCAGCCGCGACCGCTTCAATCGAACTGAACCACCTTGTCGAGCGTGATTGGCAGGTCGCGCACGCGCTTTCCGGTCGCATGATAGACCGCGTTGGCGACCGCCGCCGCCACGCCGACGATGCCGATCTCGCCAAGGCCCTTGATGCCGAGTGGGTTGACCATCTCGTCCGGCTCATCGACGAAGATGACCTTGATGTCGTGGATGTCGGCATTCACGGGCACATGGTATTCGGCGATGTTGGCGTTCATCACCCGCCCGAAGCGATGGTCGTAGAGCGTTTCCTCGTGCAGCGCCATGCCGATCCCCCAGACCACGCCGCCCATGATCTGGCTGTGGGCCGTCCTTGGGTTGAGGATGCGGCCTGCGGCGACAGCTTTGACCACGCGCGTCACGCGGATCACTCCAAGTTCCTCGTCCACCTTGACCTCTGCGAAGATCGCGGAGTGGACATTGCGCGCGTGAGACTTGTCTTCGGCGGGCATGTTGGTTTCCTCGCGCGTGATGCGCTCGGCCTTGCCCGACTGCATCGCGCTCGCGATCGAGACCGCACGGTTCGCATCGCGCTTGCTGGCGATCCTGCCATCCACCAGCGCGACGTCGTCTACGCCGGCGCCCGAGAGTGGCGAATCCTTCGTCGCCTTCGCAAGCTCCAGCAAGTCGCCGCGAACCGCGCGGGCCGTGTTCGCGATGGCGTTGCACACCGATGACGCTATCCACGAGCCGCCTTCCACCGGACATTGCGGCAGGGTCGAATCGCCGAGCTTGACGCTGATATTGTCGATGGGAAGGCCGAGCATGTCGGCGGCCACCTGCGCCATGATCGTGTAGGTGCCCGTGCCGATATCGGAGGCGGCCGTCGCGACTTCCGCGTGACCGTTAGCCGTCAGCACGATGCGGACTGTTGCCGGCATCTGCAGCGCTTCCCATACGCCCGATGCCATGCCCCAGCCGACCAACTCGCTGCCGTCCCGCATCGAGCGTGGCTCCGCGTTGCGCTTGTCCCAGCCAAACGCCGCCGCGCCCTGCCGGTAGCATTCGCGCAGTTGCTTGCTGGTGTAGGGAAGGTCCTCGCCCTGATGGCGGTCGGAGTAGCATTGCAGCCGCAGTTGCACCGGATCGGTCTTCAGCGCGATGGCGAGTTCGTCCATCGCGCATTCCAGCGCGTAGACGCCGGTCGCCGCGCCCGGCGCCCGCATGTCGCAGGACGTCGGCAGATCGAGCTTGACGAGCTTGTGCTCGAATTTCGCGTTGGGACTTTTGTAAAGCAGGTTGCCCCAGCCAGTATCGTTGCGCGCGAATTCCTCGAACTGCGACGTCACGGCGATGGCTTCATGCTGCATTGAATCGAGCGTGCCGCTGCTGCTCGCGCCGAGCGCAAGCCGTTCGATGCTCGCCGGCCGGTAGCCGAGCGCGTACATCTGCGCCCTCGTCAGCATGACGCGCACCGGGCGTCTGAGCGCGTTCGCTCCCAGCACCGCCAGCACGACCTGGTATTGCGGACGCAGTCCCGCGCCGAAACCGCCGCCCATATAGGGCGACATGACTCGAACTGCACCCGGTTGCAGCTTGAACACCTTGCAAAGATACTGCTGGACGTTCTGGACGCCTTGCGTCTTGTCATAGACGGTGAGCTGGCCGGCTTCCCATATCGCGGTCGAGGCAAACAATTCCATCGGATTGTGGTGCTCGGTCGGAATGGAGTATTCGGCCGCGTGGCGCACGGCGGCGGACGCAAATGCCTTTTCGGCATCGCCGCGCGGCTTTTCCGGCACGTCGATGGCGAACGCCCTGCTGCGCTCTGCTTGCAGGTCGGTGACGTGTGGCTCCTTTTGGTATTCGATCCTCACCTGCGAGGCGCCGACACGCGCGGTTTCCCAGTCTTCCGCCAGCACCAGCGCGACCGGCTGTCCGGTGAATTGGATCTTGTCGTCGTAGAGCGGGCGGTAGGGCGAACCCTTCTCGGGCGCGACGTCGTCCTTGTAGGCGTCATCCTTGTCAGCCATTGGCGGCCGATTGCGATGGGTGAGCACGTCGATCACGCCGGCAATGCCCAGCGCGCCGCTGGTATCGATGCGCACGATCCGCCCCTTCGGGATGGTCGAATCGACGACGTAGCCGTGGACAAGACCGGGAACGCTGAACTCGCCGGCGTATTTGGCTTCGCCGGTGACCTTGGCCCGGCCGTCGACGCGGGAGGTCGCTGTTCCGATATAGCTTGCCATGGCGCTCACCGTATTTTCTTGTCGGAGATCGACTGCGGCGTTCCCCGCGCAGCCTGACCAAGCGTTCGCACGATGGCGCGCCGCGCCAGGCCGATCTTGAAGTCGTTGTGTCCGTAGCCTCTGGCGCCGTGCAGTAGCCAATCGGCGGCTTGCGCAAATGCAGCCGCGTCGGCGCGTTGTCCGAGCAGGGCCGCTTCGGCCGCTGAACTGCGCCATGGTTTGTGCGCAACGCCCCCGAGCGCCAGGCGTGCCTCCTTGATCGTGTCGCCGTCAAGTTCGAGCGCTGCTGCCACCGATACGAGTGCGAACGCATAGGACAGGCGATCGCGGATCTTCAGGTAGGAGTAGTTCGTGCTGAAACCTTTTGCCGGAAGCTCGATCGCCGTGATGATCTCATCGGGCTCCAGATTGGTGTCAAGCTGCGGCGTGTTATCGGGCAGCCGGTGAAAATCCGCAAACGCAATGGTGCGCGTCCCGGCCGGGCCTGTGACATGCACGGTCGCTTCGAGCGCTGCGAGCGCCACGCACATGTCGGACGGATGCGTCGCGATGCAGGAGCCGCTTGTTCCAAGGATCGCATTGATGCGGTTGACGCCGTCGATCGCCGAGCAGCCGCTGCCCGGTTCGCGTTTGTTGCAGGGCGTTGTCGCGTCGTAGAAATAGAAGCAGCGCGTGCGCTGCACGAGGTTGCCGCCGGTCGAGGCCATGTTGCGCAGCTGCTGCGACGCGCCAGCCAGGATCGACCGTGACAGTAGCGGATAGCGCTGTTCGATCAGGGGATGGTAGGCGAGGTCGGTATTCGGCACCATCGCCCCGATCAGAACGCCGCCGGTGGCAGTCTCCTCGACATTCCTGAGCGGCAAACGCGAGATGTCGATGAGCCGTGTGGGCGTCGCGATATCGTATTTGATCAGATCGATCAGATTGGTGCCGCCCGCAATGAATTTTGCGGAAGGATCTGTCGCGATCTGCTTGATGGCGTCGGCGACGTCGGTTGCGCGCGTGTACTGAAACGGGGTCATGATCGCTCCATCGCCTGCTGAATCGCTGCCACGATGTTCGGATAGGCGCCGCAGCGGCAGATGTTGCCGCTCATGAGTTCGCGAATCTCGTCGGCCGTTCTTGCCTTGCCCTCCGCGATCAGCCCGGCCGCCGAGCAGATCTGTCCCGACGTGCAATAGCCGCACTGAAACGCGTCGTGATCGATGAAGGCCTGCTGCAGCGGATGTAGCTCGCCGTCGCGCGCGAGGCCCTCGACGGTGGTGATTTCGCTGTCTTCCTGCATCACGGCGAGGGTCAGGCACGAATTGATCCGCCGTCCCCCGACGAGAACGGTGCATGCACCGCACTGGCCGTGGTCACAGCCTTTCTTGGTGCCTGTCAGATTGAGATGGTCGCGTAGAGCATCCAGGAGCGTTGTCCATGGTGCGACCAGAAGTTTGACCGGCTTGCCGTTGACACTCAGCGTTACCGGAATTTTCTCGGGCACTGCGGTGATGCGCCTTGCGGGCGCTGCTGTCCCAGAATGCGTCATTCTTCTTCTCCGCCTGCTTTACCGCCTGGGGATGTCATATCCGCGCGTCAGTACGATGACTTTCACCGCTCCGCTTGTCGTGCGCAAAGAAGAGGCTGGATTTCTCAAGCCTGGTTCTCAGCCAATCTACAACCAGCCAAGGCGACGAAGGTTCAAGGAGAGAGAGCGATATGCCAATCCCCGAGCCCGGTGGCATCTCCGATAATCGTGCCATTACGAAAAATCGGACGGGTCTTGCACGTTGGGGCTGCGCATTTTCCATGCAGCCAGCGACGGGCGAAGCGACGCGCGCAATTAGATGAAATGTTTGATTACAACCTGTAGGCCGTGCGGAAGCCACCCCAGTGACGGCTCTCGCACCTCGAGGCCAAGCCACGACAACCGATCATGGGTTAGCTCTGCCGAAAGCCCATCCGGAATGCGCCCCAGTGGCGGCCGCGAATGAAGATCGGTGACGACAGGTCCTTCATCAGCGCGAAATTGCCGCCGCCCATGTCGCGCCGGTAGGTCTGCAGCAGAAACGGTTTTGTGTTCGCCGCCACCTTCTTCACCGCGCGGTCGCTGAACAGGCGGCGGTTGCGGCAATTGGCGTTGTTCCAGACCGGGTCCTTGCCCTGCGGCAGGCGGTAGTTCGGATTGTGGGTCGGCAGATAACCGCCTTTGGCCCAGGCGACGCAGAACACGATGCGCGGATCGCTACTCTGGATCGGATCCTGGATCGAGGGAAGAACGCGGTCGGTGAAGGCGACATAGTCGGTCAGATATTGCTTCGGATCGGTGCCGGCGATCTCGCGATACTTTTCGTCCATCAACTGGTCGGCCGTGATCTCGCCGCGGTCGATCGCGGCCTCGAACTCGGCCGAGATGCGCTTCGCGGTGTCGACGGCGACGCGGATCAGCGGTGCATCCGAGGTCTCGACGCCGCTGTCGGCGATCAGCGCGATCAGGCCTTCGGAGGTCTCGAGCAGCTTTGCCACCTGGTCGTCCGCGTGCTTGAGGTCGCGCGAGGAGAGGTCGACGCCCTTGGCGAGCTCGCTGAGCTCGGTGATAACGGTGTCGCAATGGCCGAGATTGGAGGTCGCAGCCCTGGCGACGCCGTCGATCTCCTGGCCTACGGACGCCACGCCCTGGTGCACGCGCGCGATGATGCCGCTGATCTGCTGTGCGCCTTCACCGGCGCTCTTGGCGCGGAGTGAGGCGTCGCTGCTCTCACTGATCAGGCTGCCGATCTGACCGTCGAGATCGCGCATGGTATCGGAAATCTGCTGCGTGGCCTGGCGAGTCCCCTCCGCCAGGCTCTTCACTTCGCTCGCGACCACGGCAAAGCCGCGGCCGGCGGTTCCGGCGCGCGCCGCCTCGATCGTGGCATTGAGCGCCAGCAGGTTAGTCTGCTTCGCAATCGCCTCGATCGAGCCGGAAACTTTTGCAACCTGCGACAGGGCCGAGCCAACGGCGCTGAGCCGGGCCTCGATGCGGCCGACCGCTTCGACGAGTTCGGCGATGTGCCTGACGGCCGTATTCACCGCGCTGTGCGACTGAACGATTTCTTCGACAGCTGCGGACGTGGTCGATTGCACCGCTTGCGATGCGTTAGCGATGTCGCGGTTGGCCGAGACCATCGTCTCGGCCGTCTTCTGTAAGTGGTGGAACCGCTCCGACTGGTTCGCGACGCGGCTTGCGACCTCCCGGACGTTGCCGGCGATATCGGCAAGTTCCACGCCGAGCCCGCCGATGCGGTCGGCAAGCTGGTCAATGAGTCGTTCGGCCACTGTCTGGTTGGAATGAGTGTCCAGCACTGCACGCTGCACAACGGACATGTTCGAGCTTTCTCCAGTCAGAGCCGACGATCGGCACGCCGCGGCGATCGCATTCCAATTCCAGGTTAGAACTTGATTCGCGCTTTGGCGTCTTGCCTGAGAGCGCACTAGAGCCGATAGGCCGTGCGGAATCCGCCCCAGTGGCGGCCTTTGACGCGGATCGGCACGTCGATCTCGCGCATCATCACCGTGTTGCCGTTGCCCATGTCGCGGGCGTAGCTTTGGATCAGATAGGCGCGCTGGTTGCGCCCGGCGGCAAGGCCTGCCGGATCGTTGAAGATGCGGCGGTTGCGGCTGTTGGCGGTGTTCCAGGTGACGTCGCCCGGCCGCTGCGGATGCGAATAGATCTTGTTGTGCACCGGCAGGTAGCCGTTGGTGTCGATCATGGCGCAGAATGCCATCCGCTTGTCCCTGGCGAGGAACGCTTCCTGAAACGGCGGCAGCGCGCGGTCGGCCCAGTCCAGGATTTTGGTGCGGTACTGCGCCGGGTTACTGCCTGCGATCTCGACATAGTTGGTGTCGAACATGTCTTCCATCGAGATGGCGCCGCTATCGATGCCGTTTTCGAATATCTTCTTCAGCGCCGCGCCGGCTTCCATCGCGCGGGTCACGGCCTCGGTGTTGTCGTCCTGGATCGACCATAATTTGTCTTCGATCTTCTCGGTCAGCGCCGCATCCGGCCTTTCGAACTGCGCGTGCGTGCCGGCCTTCGACCGCTGGACGATGCGAATCCGGCAGGCGCCGATATCCTGCAGCGTCGCGTTGAAGCTCTGGCCCTGCGCCAGCGCTTCCGCGTCTGCCCCGCTGACCAGAAGGCCACCCATGGAAATTTCGTAGACCGGTGCTGATATCGTCCCGCGCGGGGCGGCAATTTCGATCTTGAGGCTGCAGGGCAGCCTTTGGTCCTTGCGGCGGTCCTGGCGGTCGCCTTCTTTCTCTCCCTGCCTCAGCAGCACCGCGCACCGCGACTTGAGCTTCTGCGCGAATGTGGTGACGGCCCGTCCCGCTTGGGCGACGCTTTCGCCATGCGCCTCGGCTTCCTTGGTCGCGTGATCGATCTCGGTGGCGCTGTCGCCGACCGAGCCGATGAAACTGGACGCGGAAGCCGCATTGTCAGCCATTTCGCCTGTGGTCGCGTTCTGCTCGGCAACCGCGCCGTTGACGTTGTCGAATACCGGGCGGATCGCCTCGATCGCCTGCGAGATGCGATGCACGGCGTCGACCGAGCCCGCGGCGTCGCGCTGCAGCGCCTCGATCTTCTTGGTGATCTCTTCAGTCGCGTTCTGGGTCTGCACCGCGAGCGCCTTCACCTCGGTCGCGACCACCGCGAAGCCGCGCCCGGCCTCGCCAGCGCGTGCGGCCTCGATGGTGGAATTGAGCGCCAAGAGCGTGGTCTGCCGCGCGATCTGCGCGATCAAATTGACGACATTGCCGATCGCCGCTGAGGATTCCCGTAAGCGGTCGACATTGGCGCTGGCTTCGCGGGCGGCCTCGCTGGCCTGGTCGGCAAGCTTGCTGGCGTCGCGCACCTGGGAACCGATGCCCTGCGCCGATTGGGTGAACTTGTCGGCGGCGTGCGAAAAGGTGGTCGCGGTGCCCTGGGCGGCGTTGGTCCGGTTCGTCAGGGCATCGGTGCGCTGGCGGATGGTCGACAGCGTCGCAGCCGTCGCCTCGGCGCCGCCGGCGACCGAGTTGGCCGCGCGTTCGAGCTGGCGGATCATCGCGCCAAGTTCGAGCTCCAGCAGTTCAAGGACTGCCTTGGCCGAATCGCCATCGGCAATGACGGCCTCAGTCCCGGCCAAGGCCTGTGGAACCTTGGCTTCAGCGGCAGGCGCAACCGGTTCCGGCACCCGCTTTTTGAACAAACCGAACGCCATGACGTCTCTTGAAAGTTGAGGACAGGTGCGAAATCCTCTCATCCGAGCATGAAATCATGGTTAACAACTGCCTGACATTCCGGCAGGCGGCAGTACTTACATACCCTCATGGGTTCGCAAATCTTTGATTTCGGCCGATTAGCGGCCTATAAGGCCGCGCTTCACCCGCATCCCTCCCGGACGAATCCAAGAGACCCCTGCATGGCCGGCCATTCCCAGTTCAAGAACATCATGCATCGCAAGGGCAAGCAGGATGCCCAGAAGTCGAAACTGTTCGGCAAGTTGGCGCGGGAAATCACGGTGGCGGCCAAATTGGGGACCCCGGACCCGGCCATGAATCCGCGGCTGCGCGCGGCCGTGATCGCGGCACGCCAGGAGAACATGCCGAAGGACAATATCGAGCGCGCCATCAAGAAGGCGACCGGCGGCGACAGCGAGAGCTACGACGAAATCCGCTACGAGGGCTACGGCCCCGGCGGCGTCGCCGTGATCGTCGAGGCGCTGACCGACAACCGCAACCGCACCGCCTCAGATGTCCGCACCTTCTTCACCAAGTCCGGCGGCAATCTCGGCGAAACCGGCTCGGTTGCTTTCATGTTCGATCGCACCGGCGTCATCGAATATAACGCCAGCAAAGCTTCCGACGACGCGATGCTGGATGCCGCGATCGAGGCCGGCGCCGACGACGTGGTCTCCAGCGAAAGCGGCCACGAGATCTACGCCTCGCAGGAAACCTTTCGCGAGGTTGCGAAGGCGCTGGAAGCGAAGTTCGGCGAAGCCCGCAAGGCGGCGCTGACCTGGAAGCCGCAGAACACGGTCGCGGTCGACGACGAGACTGGCGAGAAGCTGTTGAAGCTGATGGACCTGTTGAACGAGCACGACGATGTCCAGAACGTCTACGCCAATTTCGAGATTTCCGACGCGCTGGTCGCGAAGATGGGCGGGTGACCGCGTGATCTATCAATCATGGCACGGCGGCAAAGAACTTTCGCCCAACAGAGGCCGCCAACTGAGGCGGCCTTACTTTTTTGGGAGGAGCCCCAAGACCATCCACTGAACAGGAAAGAGCGGAAAGAACAGGGCGCCCCAGAGGAACCAAGCGCGTGTAGAGCGCCCCTTCTCTGCCGCGTATTTGGCAGTGAAGCGTCCGCTCAAGAACGCTACGGTGAGAACGGGAATCGTGATGAAAACGACCCAGGAGAACATGACGGCTCCTATCGATGCTTCTCTTTGAGCATATAGGATTGGGCTCACGGACGCGACAGAGACAATTCGGACCAAAATCGAATTGGGACGCTCCGAAACTCTACTTGGGACACTTGGGGTTAAATACGGACAGTACGGTTTCGCGGGGATTTCCGTTCTCTTTATGTTTCGTTCACCCGGCTCTGGCGTTATCACTACGCCATGACACCCCCACCGATTCGCCAACCCGTCCGGATCATCGGCATCGACCCCGGCCTGCGCCGCACCGGCTGGGGCGTGATCGAGACCGAGGGCAACCGTCTCGTCTTCATTGGCTGCGGTTCGGTGGAGCCGCCGGACAATCTGCCGCTGGCCAGCCGCCTGCTGGCGATCCATGAGGGGCTCGCCACAATCCTCGGCGATTTCAGGCCGGCGGAAGCGGCGGTCGAACAAACCTTTGTCAACAAGGACGGCGTCGCCACGCTGAAACTCGGCCAGGCGCGCGGGGTCGCCATGCTGGCGCCCGCGATGTTCGGCATATCGGTTGCGGAATATGCGCCCAACCAGGTCAAGAAGACCGTGGTCGGCGCCGGCCACGCCGACAAGAACCAGATCGCGGTGATGCTGAAAATATTGCTGCCGAAGGCCGAGCCGAAATCCGCCGACGCCGCCGACGCGCTGGCGATTGCCATCACGCATGCGCATCACCGCCAGGGCGTGGCGCTGCGGCTCAAGGTGGCGAACCTATGATAGGCAAGCTCAAAGGCCTGATCGATTCCTACGGCGAGGATTACGTGATCCTCGACGTCGGCGGCGTCGGCTATCAGGTGCATTGCTCGTCGCGCACGCTGCAGGCGCTGCCGTCGCCCGGCGATGCCGCGTTGCTGTCGATCGAGACGTACGTGCGCGAGGATCAGATAAAACTGTTCGGCTTCCGCACCGATACCGAGCGCGAATGGTTTCGCCTGCTGCAGACCGTGCAGGGCGTCGGCGCCAAGGTAGCACTCGCGGTGCTGTCGACTTTGCCGCCGGCCGAACTCGCCAATGCGATCGCACTGCGCGACAAGGCTGCGGTGTCGCGCACGCCCGGGGTCGGTCCGAAAGTCGCCGAACGCATCGTCTCTGAATTGAAGGACAAGGCGCCGGCGTTTGCCAATGTCGATCCGACCGTGGTGCATCTTGCTGGCGCGATCGACAACGACCGCGCGCCGCGTCCGGTGACGGATGCGATCTCGGCGCTGGTCAATCTCGGCTACGGCCCGCCGCAAGCGGCGGCCGCCATCGCCGCCGCCTCGCGCAGTGCGGGTGAGAACGCGGAGACGGCGCAGCTTATTCGGTTGGGGCTGAAGGAGCTCGCGAAGTGAGCGACGCGGCGGACAATGTGAGCGATGCGGTGGGGTTTACGCCGAAGACGGCGCTGGTGTTCCTGATCTTTCTCGCAGCCGGCCCGCCGCTCGGCTTCCTGTTGATATGGGCAACGGGAATGATGTTCGGGTATGGCCAGCCTGCCGCAAGCTACGGTCTCTCGGCTTATTTGTGGACGTTCGGCTTCTTTGCGATCGCTTCCTATATTGCCGGCGGTGCGCAGGCGCTGTTTCTGGCCTTCGTGGCTTCGATTGCCCAGGCCGTATCGCGAACCGGATTGGTGCCCTTCCGCCCGGTCTTTCTTGGATCGCTGTTCGTAACCGTGGCATACGCCGTCTTCGTGATGGTAAAAAGCGCGAGTCCGCCGGCCTGGGAAAGGTTGTCGATATTCCTCGTCCTGCATGTCGGCAGCACGATATGGTGCTGGCTGATCTGTAACACGGTGCTGTGGCCGTTTCGCCGCCGCTCAGACCAGCAGGTTCTGGCATGAACGCAATGCTACGCCTGAGCGCCGTTCCGACGATGTCGGCGACACAGCACAGCGCGGGAGAGAATGCCGAGACCGCGCAACTGATCCGGCTAGGCTTGAAGGAATTGGCGAAGTGAGTGTGGATGCCGTAGGGTGGGCAAAGCGACTTGTCCGCCGTAGCTCAACGAGCGAAGGCGGAAGCGTGCCCACCATTCAGTGGCGCAACCGGATAGACGGTGGGCACGGCGCAAAAGCGCGCCTTTGCCCACCCTACGATCTCAAAGGAGCCGGCGAAGTGAGCGGAGCCACATTCTTCCGTGATGAAGCGGGAATGCTGTCGCCGTTCTGGCGTTCCGTGCTCATTGTCGCGATTTTTCTACTGGTCTGGCCGCCCATCTTCGGCAACGTGGGTTGGTGGATGAAGTTTGACCACGGCCCACTGCTCCTTGTTGGGGTGGCAATCATAGCGATGTGGTCCTATTTCTTAGCCCCCGCAGCACTATTCGTAGGCATCATTCATGCCGTTGCAGCTATCAGGTTTCACCATAATTCGGTATGGGTGCCTATGCTGGCAGCGGGATGTGCAGCAATCCTGATCATGTTCTCGATCTCAGCGATGGCGCCTGAACCAACGCACAACCTGCTCAATGTACCGCTCGAAGGCTACTTCATTTTTGTTGTTCCCTCACTGATTGCGTCGCTCATCTGCTGGCGTCTGACGCGGCGGTTCGCGAGGCCCGCATGACCATCCTCTCCCGCATCGTCACTCCAGGGCGACGTTCCGACGATGTCTGCGACACTGCGCAGGGCCTGAAGAAACTGACGAAATAGACTATGTTCGCCACTGGCTGACGAAGGAACGTATTCTCCACCATGCTGAGCAACAAGGACGAAGAGCTGATCGCCGCCGCCACTGACGCGATCAGCCGGCGTTATCGCAACGACTGGCAGGAGGTCGGCGCTGCGATGCGCACCCGGGACGGCCGTATCGTCACCGGCGTGAATATCGACGCCTATATCGGCCGGATCGCGGTCTGCGCCGAAGCGATCGCCATCGGCCGCGCCATCACCGAAACCGGCGACCACGGCATCGAAACCATCGTCGCCGTGCGTCACCCCAAGCCCGGGGAGCCCGGCAAGATCGCGGTGGTCTCGCCCTGCGGCATCTGTCGCGAGCTGATCCACGACTATGACGCCAACGCGCGGGTCATCGTCCCCGACAACGGCCGTGCGCCGAAAGTCGTGAGCATCGGTGAACTCCTGCCGAACAAGTACAAGCGGGGCAGCGAGTGAATCCGCCCTCCCGCATCGTTACTCCCGAGCGCCGTTCCGACGATGTCGGCGACACCGCGCTGCGTCCGCAACTGCTGTCCGAATTCGTCGGGCAGGCGCAGGCGCGCAAGAATCTCTCGATCTTCATTGAGGCCGCGCGCAAGCGGGGCGAGGCGCTGGATCACGTGCTGTTTGTCGGCCCTCCCGGCCTCGGCAAGACCACGCTGGCGCAGATTGTTGCGCGCGAGCTCGGCGTCGGCTTTCGCGCCACCTCAGGCCCGGTGATAGCAAAAGCCGGCGATCTCGCCGCGCTGCTCACCAATCTCGAAGAGCGCGATGTGCTCTTCATCGACGAAATTCATCGTCTCAGCCCGGCGGTCGAGGAAGTGCTCTATCCCGCGATGGAGGATTTTCAGCTCGACCTGATCATCGGCGAGGGACCTGCGGCGCGTTCGGTCAAGATCGAGCTGGCGAAATTCACCCTCGTCGGCGCCACCACGCGCGCCGGCCTCTTGACCAATCCGCTGCGCGATCGGTTCGGCATTCCGGTGCGGTTGAATTTCTACACCGTGGAAGAGCTGGAGAAGATCGTCACCCGCGGCGCCCGCGTGCTCAACATCGGCATGACGCCTGATGGCGCCAACGAGATCGCGCGCCGCGCCCGCGGCACGCCCCGCATTGCCGGACGACTGCTGCGCCGCGTGCGCGACTTTGCATCCGCCGCGGATGCAAGCTCCGTCGACCGCGCCATCGCCGACCACGCGCTGAGCGCGCTGGAGGTCGATGCCGCAGGCCTCGATGCCATGGACCGGCGCTATCTCACGACGATCGCGCTGAACTACGGCGGCGGCCCGGTCGGTGTCGAGACCATGGCGGCGGCGCTGTCGGAGCCGCGCGACGCCATCGAGGACATCATCGAGCCGTTCCTGATCCAGTGCGGCTATTTGCAGCGCACCCCGCGCGGCAGATTGTTGACCTCGCACGCCTTCCGCCATCTCGGCCTCGCCGAACCCGCGCGCGACCCCGCGCAGTTCGGCCTTTTCGGCAACGGCGACAGCGACGATTGATCGCTTCGAACCTGATCGTTCCAGCAATGCACTAAGGGCAAATGTCAGGCGCGCTTCCGCATCGGGTCTGCTTGCCGTGGAGTGCAACAAACTATGGGTTCGACCGAAGACGCTGACATGCTCGCTCTCATTGCGGCGGCGCCGGAACTGGCGACACCCGACGATACTGAAATCTTCCTCGACGCCATGCCGATCGCCGAGCTTGCCTCGATGTGGGGCGTGCTGCAGCGCCTGAGCCGGCGCGACCGGACGGGCGCGACCTGGTCGGCGATCCTCTATTTCGATCATCTGCCGCACAAGCGGCCGGACCGCGCGCTCGATCTCGCACTCGAAGTGCTGCGCTCCGAGGTCGACAAGCCGACGGTGATGCAGCTCAACGACAAGTTCATGCTGTCGCTGCTCTATGCGCAAGGTGCTAGCGTGATCGGACGGATCGAAGCCGAGGCGAAGCAAAATGCCGGGTTGCGCTGGCTGCTAGGCGGGATTTACTTCGGGCCCGATGAGCCCTTCAAGCGCCGCATCGAGGCGATTGCCGACAGCAAGGGCTGGCGCGCCGACGATCTCGCGCGCCGGACGCCGAAGCATCCGCTTGATTGCGAGGCCATGTCGGTGCCGGAACTGGCGGGCGCCTGGGTCGAGCAGTATTCGAAATCCGAGCGCGACCGCGATGACAATTTCTTCGCCATGATGGACTACGAGCGCGATCTGCGGGAGGAGTACCCCGATAAGGCAATCGACCTCATCGTCGAGATCCTTAAGATCGAGACCAATCCGGTGATGCTGTCGCTGCTCGCCGCCGGTCCGCTCGAGGACGTCATCAGCATGGAGACCATCGACCGCATCGAGCGCGAAGCTTGCACCAACAAGCGTTTCCACGATCTGCTCGGCGGCGTATGGTATTACCGCGCGTCCGATGAGCTGAAGGCGCGGCTGGATGCGCTGGTAGGCCAGAACCGCTGGTGAGAAGCTGCTGGAGCTCTGCTGACCATCTGCACAAACGTACCGCAATTCAGGCTCAATCCGCCACCATGTTTGCGATGCATCACGATTGGATCACATGTTAACTCGCCGTCATTTTCTGAAAGCCATGGGTGGATTGGGCGCGCTGGGCGTCTCGACCACCGCTTACGGGTTCAGTGCGCCGGTCGTCCGGCTTCGCGTCGTGCGGTACAATATCTCACCGCCGCAATGGCCGGCAGGTCTCAAGCTCAGGATCGCTGCGATCGCCGACCTCCACGCCTGCGATCCCTGGATGTCGCTCGATCACATCCAGGAGATCGTCGAGCGTACCAATGCGCTCAAGCCTGACATCGTCGTCATGCTCGGCGACTATGTGGCCGGACATCGCAAAGTGACGCGCTTCATTCCCGATGCCGAATGGGCGGCCGTGCTGGCCGGCCTGAAGGCGCCGCTTGGCGTGCACGCCGTGCTCGGCAATCACGATTGGTGGGAAGACAAGGAAGTGCAGCGCCACGGGCAGGGATTGCCGTCCGCAGGCCGAGCGCTGGAGGCTGCCGGCATTCCGGTTTACGAGAACGACGCCAAGAAACTCAGCAAGAACGGCCATTCGTTCTGGCTGGCAGGTCTCGGCGACCAGCTCGCCTATATGCCGGCGCGCCGCTTCAGGCCGCTCAAGCGCATCGGTGTCGACGATCTCGGCGCGACGCTGGCGAAGATCACCGACGATGCCCCCGTGGTTTTGATGGCGCATGAGCCCGATGTCGCCCGGCGCGTGCCTTCGCGCGTCGCGCTGCAGCTCTCCGGGCATACGCATGGCGGCCAGGTGCGGATGCTGGGCTGGTCGCCGATCTCGCCGTCCGGGCAGCAGCTCGCCTATGGTCACATCCGCATGAACTGCGACGTCGTGGTCTCCGGCGGCCTCGGCTGCAGCATCATGCCGTTCCGTCTCGGGGTGCCGCCCGAAATCGTGCTGGTGACGCTGGGCGCGGCAAGGCCGGCGGTGGCGTAGTTTTGTTGATCGCCGTACCGGTTTCGCGACCTGTGCATTCGGCGCCAAAGCTGTTAGTCTGCCCTCATGGATTTACCGGCTGAACAAGCTAGGAAGCTCGCTGTGCTCAAGAGCCTTGTCGAAAAGGGCTTGGCTGACGAGGAAGCTGGTCGCGTTGTGCCGTGGGATTTGAAAGAATTTCTCAAGCGCGCTCACGAGCAATTAAATCGATCGAAATGACTTCCTCCCTCGACGGCGAGATCCGTGACGGCCGCCATCACATGCAGGTGCGCGTCTATTACGAGGACACCGATTTCTCCGGCATCGTCTACCACGCCAACTACCTGCGCTTCATGGAGCGCGGGCGCACCAATCATCTCCGTCTCATGGGCGCGTCGCAGCATGCGCTGTTCGAACAGGCGCAGGAGGAGACGCCGGGCTTTGCCTTCGTGGTGCGCTCGATGCAGCTCGATTTCCTGCGCCCCGCGCGCATGGACGACGTGCTCGACGTCGTGACATGGCCGATCGCGGTGAAGGGTGCCTCGATCACGCTGGCGCAGGAGGTGCGGCGCGGCGACGAGGTGCTGATCAAGGCCGCGGTGCGCGTTGCCTTCATCAGCGAGGGCCGGGCGAAGCCGATCCCGAAATCGCTGCGGCAATTGATGAAGGCCGATCTCGCGCCGGATTGATCTTTCCGGATTGACTCTGTGTACCGATCGGTACAATGATCTCAGGATCGCCAATCCGGAGAAGCCTCATGTCGCGTCCGCCGCTGCCGCCCTTCACCCGCGAAACCGCCGCCCAGAAGGCGCGCATGGCGGAAGACGCCTGGAATTCGCGCGATCCGGTCAAGGTGTCGCTCGCCTATACCGAGGACAGCCGCTGGCGTAACCGCGCCGAATTCTTTGAAGGACGCGATGCGATCGTCAAATTCCTTACCCGCAAATGGGCTAGGGAATACGACTATCGCCTGATCAAGGATCTCTGGGCGTTCGATCAAAACCGCATTGCCGTGCGCTTCCAGTATGAGTGGCACGACGAGGCCGGGCAGTGGCATCGCTCCTACGGCAACGAGCAATGGGAGTTCGACGAACACGGCCTGATGCGGCGGCGCGAGGCCAGCATCAACGATATCGCCATCAAGGAAAGCGAGCGCCGCTTCCACTGGCCGGCCCCAGGGCCGCGCCCGGCCGATGTCGCGGGCCTAGGCGATAACCCGCTGTGACGCCATGCTGAAGAAGGGCGTCGAGCGCAGGCAAGTGTTGCGCGCGCTCGGCGAGGTGTTTCGCGCGCATGGCTATGAAGGCGCCTCGCTGACGCTGATCACGGAGGCCACCGGGCTCGGCAAGGGCAGCCTCTATCACCTGTTCTCCGGCGGCAAGGAGCAGATGGCCACCGAGGTGCTGGCCGACATCGACGGCTGGTTCGAGCTCAACATCTATGCGCCGTTGCGCGAAGCTGACGACCCCGCGCGCGCGATCGCCGCGATGATCGCGGGCGTCGACCAGTATTTTCATTCCGGCGATCGCGTCTGTCTGGTCGGCCTGGTCGCGCTCGGGGCGGCGCGCGATACGTTTGCCGAAGCGGTCGATAGCTATTTTGCCCGCTGGCAGGTCGCGCTGGCGCAGCTCTTGCGGCGATCCGGATTGAGCAGGAGCCAGGCGCAGCGGCGCGCGGAGGATGCGCTGCTCACCATTCAGGGTGCGCTGGTGCTGGCGCGGGCGCGCAACGACGCCGGAATCTTTCGTCGGGCGCTGAGTGATCTGACGGCGCGGTTGCTCGCGCCGCCAGTATGAGTTACTCGCTCCATCCGGGCGACGCCTGCTTACGCCGCAGCCTTATGCCGCGCGAGTTCGGCCTTGTACAACTCGAACTCCTCGGCGGACGCTTTCGCGATGCTGGGGCGGGCGCGCAGCCGTTCGTAATAGGCCTTCACGTTGGGCCATTTCGCCAGCTCGATCGGAGGCGTCGCCATCGTCCAGTTGATGATGGTGACGAGGTAGGCATCGGCCACGCTGAAATGATCGAGCAGGAATTCGCGGCCCTTCAGGTAGTTATCGAGATAGTCGAGCCGCGAGAGGTTCTTGGTCAGCGCGTAGGTCTTGGCGTCCTGCGGCGCCGTCTTGTCGAGCAGCGGCACGAACAGCGCCTTGTGCAGCTCGGTGCCGATGAAGCAGAGCCATTGATGCAGGCGGCTGCGCTCCTCCGCAGATTCTGCCGAGATGCCGGCGCTGGGAAAACGATCGGCGACATATTGCAGGATCGCGGCGTTCTCGGTCAGCACCGTCCCATCGTCGGTGCGCAGCGTCGGCACCAGCCCGAGCGGGTTGACCGCGCGGAAATCCGAGCCGTCCTTCTGCACCACCTTGGTCTTGGGATCGACCTCGAGATAGTTGGCCTCTGCGCCGGCTTCATACAGCGCAATCCGTGTCGCCAGTGAGCAGGCGAGCGGCGAAAAATACAGATCCATGGTTTGCCTCCTTGGCGGTTGATCAATCGGGCCGGCGCTCAGGGCGGGCAGGGATTGATTTTTATACTGTTCCGCATAATATAAGCGTGGTCAAGGAATTTATTGCGAAATGGTACAAAAAAGTAAAAAGCCGCCCGTGACGAAGATCGACGATCCCGTGGCGCCCAGGCGCCGCGGCCGGCCGCGCGCCTACCAGCCGGACGTCGCGCTCGGCAAGGCGCTCGATCTGTTCCGCAAGGATGGCTTCGCGGCGACCTCGCTGGACGATCTCTCTGCCGCCACCGGCATGAACCGGCCGAGCCTTTACGGCGCGTTCGGCGACAAGCGCGAACTGTTCATCAAGAGCTACCGCCGCTATCGCGAGGACGCGCGCGCGGCCATGGGCGACGTCTTCCGCGACGAGCTGCCGGTCCGCCGGCGGCTGGAGCGGATCTATGCGGTGGCGCTCGACATTTATCTTTCCGGGGAATCCGGTCCGCGCGGCTGCTTCACGGTGATGACCGCGGCCTCCGAGGCGGTGCACGATCCCGATATTCGCGCCATGGTGCTGGAAGGCTTTACCGAACTCGACAAGGCCTTTGCGGCCTGTTTCCGGCTCGCCAAGGAGAAGGGCGAGCTATCCAACAGCGCCGATCCGGTCGTGCTGGCGCAACTCGCCTCCGCCACCATTCACACTATCGCGATCCGCGCCCGCGCCAGGACGCCGCGCAAGGAGCTGGAGGCGATCGTGAACGGCGCGCTCGATGTGATGCTCGGGGCCTAGTTCCGCTTGCTCCCCTTTCGTGTCCCGGCCTTGAGCCGAGGCCCAAGCCCCCCGCGATTTCACTTTAGCGAAGTGGCAGTCCCCTTCCAAAGCGATCATGTCCGGTTGGCTATAGGTCTCGGCTCAAGGCCGGGACACGATCTTTTCGGGACGATCTTTCTTTTCTGATCGCTGTCGGTTTCCGGTTTCCTCGCTCGTCTTCATGACGTTGTCCTAAATCAGGAGCTTAGACATGGCCGACCCCGTCCAGATCGTCACCCCTCATCTCGTCGTCCGCGACGCGTCCTCCAGCGTTGTGTCCGGGCTGGGAAGCGCCAACCTTACGAATTCTTTTCGCTGACGGCCCGGGATATCGTGACGCTTTCGGCGGTATCGGCGCAACTATCCTGGGTTTTTATGACGTCACTCAGAGTGTCGATAAAATCGCGGGTCAACCGAGACTGCAGCAGGTGGCGCGGTCGGACGAGCCTGCCCATTACCTTGACGGAAGGATGGAACGGCCGCATGACCAGATCTGCTGCCGGCATCCCCATCGTTCCGAGCCCGTCCAATAACGCCAGACCTGCACCGGCTCGCACCAGCGCGCATGCGACTGTGGACTGTGATACCTCGATTGCAGTCTTCAACGGGACGTCTGCATCTGCAAAAACGCGTACGGCGAGGATTCCCAAAGGGAGCTGCCTGCTCAGACATATCAACCTTTCATGCTCGAGATCAGCGGGCACGACATGAAGCGTTGACGCCAACGGATGCGTGCGCGGCATGACGCATCCGAAGTCGGTGGCCCAGAGATCGCTCACAGACACGCCCGGCGCCGCGATGGAATCGATGACGAACCCCAGATCTGCCTGGTGATTGGCGACGTGCGTGGCGACTTGCAGCGCGCTCATCGACTGAAGCGTGACAACGACATCAGGCCGCGATTTGCAGAATGTTGCGACGGCCTTCGGAAGCAACGCATTTGCGAAGGCCGAAATCGCCGCGATATTGAGCCCGCCCGCGCGCCCCGCTCCGAGGTCGGCAGCGCGCTTCTGGACGACATCGAGGGCAGCGAACGCCCTGACTGTTTCCGAAAACAACGACTGGGCCTCCGGCGTTGCCAGCAATCGCTTCCTCCGGCGCAAAAATAGCGAGAATCCGAGCCGTCGTTCCGCCTGCTGGAGGGTCCGGCTGACGGCCGGTTGGGAAATATGAAGTGCCTCGGCGGCCGCGGTAACGGTGCCCAGCTCCATAACGCGGCGAAAGACCTCCAACTCCCGAACGCTCAACATCATAACCCCAAGACATGATTGGTGCAGCTTTTGGTATTTTGAACACATGCATCTTGCGACGACAATCGCTTCGGACGGCCAACCAGGCCGTATTTGCCGGCCTCGTCGAAGGGCAAGCCGGATCGTCGAAGGTTCCATTCCATGAGCGCACCAACGATCGCGGCAATCACGGCATTCGCGCTGCGAATTCCATTTGACCATTGGGGGCCGTCACCGGCCTTCGCAGGCCAGCCACGCACCACGCTCGATACCGTTCTGGTACGGGTCACGACCGATCGTGGCACGGTGGGCTGGGGCGAAGCCTATGGCGGCTTTTGGTCGGCGGTCGTTCCGGCGATCGACCAATGGGTCGCTCCACTGGCGATTGGCCAGAAAGTCGACGATGTGGAGTTGCCGGCGCGGATTGAGCGAACTCTGCATAATCTGGGTCGCGCGGGCGCCACCATTCACGCCATCAGCGGTCTCGACATCGCTCTATGGGACATCCGAGGCAAACTTGCCGGAGTGCCGGTTGCGACTTTGCTTGGCGGTCGCAGGCGCGATCGCATTGGGGTTTATGCGTCCCTGCTGCAGTACAATGGCGACCTGGATCGGGTTCGGCGCATCGTCGACCGCGCGCTCGGTGACGGTTTTCAACAGATCAAATTGCACGAGCGCACGGCCGAAGCGGTCGCAGCGGCCCGCGACGTCGCGGGGCCGAACGTGCCGTTGATGGTCGATACCAATTGTGCGTGGTTGCCCGCGGATGCAGCCGATGCTGTTACCGAAATGGCGCCTTCCGATCTTCTGTGGATCGAAGAACCGATCTGGCCGCCGGAAGATTTCGCATCGCTAGCCGCGCTGAGGCATACGACTGGCGTTGCGACCGCCATCGGAGAGAACGCCGGCAATGCTCTCGATTTCAAAAAAATGCTCGCAGATGATTGCGTCGACTATGTTCAACCCAGCGTGATCAAGATCGGCGGCCTTACACCGCTCTGGCGGATCTGCACCGAGTCGGAAGCGGCCGGAGCAACTTGCGTCCCCCACTCGCCATTCTTCGGCCCGGGCTATCTCGCGACGATCCAGGTGCTGGCAGCCAAGGAGCAAGCGAGCGCCCTGGAACGATTTTATTGCGATCTTGCCTTCGATCCCTGCGGCAGCTTCGCGCCGATTGCGGACGGTTTTATCGATATTCCCGATGGGCCGGGTCTCGGCGGCGATCCGGATATGGACCTCATCGATCAATATCGCGCCTGACGACTGACCAGAAACCAGGACACGAAATCATGATCCGTATAGATCGACGCTCTCTTTTGACCGGCTTGACATCCGTCGCGGCGACATCGCTCGCTGGACGACGCGCACAGGCGCAACAATATCCGCAGCGTCCCATCCGTGTCGTCGTCCCTTACGCCGCCGGCGGCGCATCGGACATCGTCGCACGCCTCGTCGCCGGTGCGATGGGCGAGAAGCTCGGCCAATCGCTCTTTATCGACAACCGGGGAGGCGGTGCGAGCATCATCGGTACCCAGGCGATTGCGACTGCCGCGCCCGACGGCTACACGATCGGCGTCGTCGACAGCGCATTCACGATCAATCCCAGCCTATTCGGGAACAAACTGCCGTACGATACGAAAAAGAATTTCACGCCGGTATCCCTGCTGGCCCGCACCTCTTTGCTGCTGGTGGTTTCGGAATCTCTTCCAGTCAGCAACGTAAAGGAGCTGATCGCACTCGCCAAGTCGAAGCCCGGCACGCTGAGCATGGCGACCGCCGGCCTCGGCACGGCTGTTCATCTCGGCTGTGAACAATTCCGGCAGGAAACCGGCATCGACGTTGTCCCGGTGCCTTATCGCGGCGGAGGCCCATCCATTATTGATCTGCTCGGCGGGAAGGTTGATTTCACTTTCAGTACGATCCCCGCCGTTCTCGAGCATGTTCGCGACGGCAAGTTGCGGGCGTTGGGAAGCACGACGGGACGGATCCCGCAACTGCCCGACGTGCCCAGCATGGCAGAGGCCGGTCTGCCGAAGATAGACGCAGCGCCCGACTTTGGAATCGTTGCACCTGCCAGTTTGCCGGAAGCCATCGTCACTCGACTCGGCATGGTGGCACAGGCCGCACTAAAATCCGGCGACCTGCGCCGGCGTCTCGACGAGATCGGCTACGAACCAATCGGTTCCACACCGCAGCAATACATGGCCCATATCGATACTTCGATTGAGAAATGGCGCCACGTCGTCACTGCTGGCAACATCAAACCTGAATGAGGCTGGGCTCCAGCCGCCATGCAGCACCGGCAGAGACGACCAAATCATCAATACCCCCGGTTGCGATCCACCACATTCTCCAGCGCGTCGCCCGCCTCGAAGCGCGCGATCTGCTGCGCGACGTATTTGGATATCTCGTCGGCATCGGTATCCGCGGCGTTGTGCGGGGTCAGCACCACTTTTGGGTGGGTCCAGAACGGGCTGTCCACGGGCAGCGGCTCGGTGGCGTAGACGTCGAGCGAGGCGCCACCGAGCGTGCCGTCATCGAGGCATTGCAGGATGTCGGCCTCGTTCTGCAAGCCCCCGCGGCCGGCATTGATCAGCACCGGCGCGCCGAGCGGGCTCGTGCGGTTCAGCTTTTCAAACAGCGCGCGGTTGAGAATGTGCCGCGTCTCCGGCGTCAGCGGCAGCAGGCAGACCAGGATGTCGGTCTGTCGCAGGAACGCGTCGAACTGCGCTTCGCCGTGAAAGCAATCGATGCCGTTGATGGCCCTGGGACTGCGGCTCCAGCCGGAAACGCGAAAACCGAGACGCTTGAGCGCATCGGCCGCATCAGCCCCGAGCATGCCCAGCCCCATGACGCCGACCGAGATCGCGCTCGCCGCCCATTGCAATTTCGGCGCCCAGCGCTTGGCGCGCTGCGACTCCCGCAAGTAAAGCTCCTGCCGGTGGTGCATCAGCACGTGCAGCACGACATATTCCGTCATCCGCGCGGTGAGATCGGTGACGGCCACGCGCACCAGCGTTACGTCGGGCAATGAGCGGTCCGCCATCAGCGCATCGACACCGGCGCCCAGGTTGAAGATGACACGCAGATTGGGGAAGGCGGCAAGCTCGCCCGGACGCGGCTTCCACACCGCGGCGTAATGCACCTCGGCCGGATCGAACGAGGTATCGGGCACCAGCAGCACGCGGCGGTCCGGGCAGACGTCGTCGAACCGGCTTTTCCAGCGTCGCGGCGACCAGTTTTCAGTCCCGCCATGCACCAGGATAGCGAGCGCACCTTTGTTCACTGTCATTCTCTCAGTTGTCCCTTTCGCATCGTCACCGGCGTGACTTCCATCACTTAATCGATCGAACCGCTTCTCTAGCCTCCTTTCATCCAACAAGGGAGACTTCAAGTGCGCAAACTGGTCCTCATCGCTGCTTTCGCTCTCGCTTCCGTCTCGGCGCAGGCCGCTGAACGCATCGATCGGGTGCCAGCTGGCGACGATGCGCCGGCGGTATCTGCGACGCCCGTTGCCGCGCCGCCCGCCGCGCCATCTGCCACCGTTGACGCCGCGAAGCCGCAAGCCTCCAGGAAGCTGGCCTCCAGGAAGCAAGCCTTCAGGAAGCAGACCTCCCGCTCCGGGACGACCCGGCGCCAGACCGACGAGCAAAAGGCGCGCCAAATCGCCGCGCAGTATGGCATCTCCTGGTGATTCAGGCGGTCATCATCGCGGTGGTGGTGCTTTCGCTGGCGCTTTGCTGGCGAAACTGTCTCCGCGACGCTGGCACGACGAGGCGCGAGGCCCGCAGGACCAGGATGAAGATCATCCTTCTGGTCCTCGCCGTATGCGGCCTTTGTTCCAAGGCGGTCGTCCACACCTACCGGCACTTCAATCCGCCACCGCCGCCGATCATCGGTCCCTGACCGGCGGCGGAACATTTTCAAAATTTCTTCGACGCCTCTGTCGGCTAAAGGCATAATCGTTCGTCATCAAGACAACGGAGATGCTTGGTCCCATGCTTTACGCCATCCTTTGCTATCACGACGAGGACACCGTCGGTTCCTGGACCAAGGAACAGGACGCCGCGGTCATGAAGAAGCTTGCCGTCGTGCAGGACAAACTGACCAAACAGGGCCGGCTCGGCCCGGTGGCGCGGCTGCTGCCGACCACATCGGCGGCCACGCTGCGCAAGGACGATCCGCCGCTGGTGCTGGACGGCCCCTATGCCGAAACCAAGGAACAGTTGCTCGGCTTCTATCTCGTCGACTGCAAGAACCTCGATGAGGCGCTCGATGTCGCCCGCGACCTCGGCGCGGCCAATCCCGGCGGCGCTTACGAGATCCGCCCCGTCGGCCAGTTTGTGCCGGGGAGCGTGCAGCCATGACCGACGCCGCCTGGATCGATGCCGCGCTGACCTCGGCTCGCCCCCAGGCGGTCGGCGCGTTGCTGCGCTATTTCCGCAATCTCGACACCGCCGAGGAGGCGTTTCAGAACGCCTGCCTCCGTGCGCTGAAGAGCTGGCCGCAGAACGGTCCGCCGCGCGATCCCGCGGCGTGGCTGATCATGGTCGGGCGCAATGTCGCGATCGACGATATCAGGCGGAGCAAGAAGCAGGAGGCCTTGCCCGAGGACGAGGCGATTTCCGATCTCGATGACGCCGAGGAACAGCTTGCCGAGCGTCTCGACGGGTCGCACTACCGCGACGACATCCTGCGGCTGTTGTTCATCTGCTGCCATCCGGATCTGCCGGCGACCCAGCAGATCGCGCTCGCGCTGCGCATCGTCTCAGGGCTGACGGTCAAGCAGATCGCGCGCGCCTTCCTGGTCTCGGAAGCCGCGATGGAGCAGCGCATCACGCGGGCCAAGGCGCGCGTCGCCGACGCCGACGTGCCGTTCGAAACGCCGGGCGCGGTGGAACGCTCTGAACGCCTCACCTCCGTCGCCGCCATGATCTACCTGATCTTCAACGAGGGCTATTCGGCCTCGGGCGATACCGCCGAGATCCGCGCGCCGTTGTGCGAGGAGGCGATTCGTCTGGCCCGGCTGTTGCTGCGGCTGTTCCAGAGCGAGCCCGAGATCATGGGGCTGACCGCGCTGCTGCTGATACAGCACGCGCGCGCTGCGGCCCGCTTCGATGCGGATGGCGCGGTGATCCTGCTCGACGATCAGGACCGTTCAAAGTGGAATAAGTCTCTCATCGCCGAGGGGCTGGCGCTGATCGACAAGGCGATGCGCCATCGCCGCAGCGGGCCTTATCAAGTGCAGGCCGCGATCGCGGCGCTGCATGCCCGCGCCGAAAAGCCCGAAGATACCGACTGGACCCAGATCGACCTGCTCTATGGCGCGCTCGAAATCATGCAGCCGTCGCCGGTGGTGACGCTGAACCGCGCGGTCGCCGTATCCAAGGTGAAGGGACCGCAGGCCGGGCTCGACATGATCGAGCCGTTGGCGCCGCGGCTGTCGAACTATTTTCATTTCTTCGGCGTGCGCGGCGCCTTCCTGATGCAGCTCGGCCGCAACGACGAAGCCCGCACGGCCTTCGACCGCGCCATTGCGCTCGCAAACACCTCGGCCGAAGCCGCCCACATCCGCATGCATCTCGACCGCCTCCAGCGCGACAGCCAGCCCCGCGGCAAAAAAGCGGGGAAGTAGCTTCTCCCTTCTCCCCTTGCTTCCTTCTCCCCTTGTGGGAGAAGGTGGCGCGAAGCGCCGGATGAGGGGTTCTCCCCGCGGATGCAAACCCCTCATCCGTCTCGAATGAGCTGACGCTCATTCGATCCACCTTCTCCCACAAGGGGAGAAGGGAAGAAGGCCGAACGCCACAAAAAAAATTCACTCCCTCTGTCGGCTTCCGCCTCCCGTCGTTCGTCTTGAATTCGAGCAGCCATTCAAGACGACACGACAGGAGCAAGCCATGACAACGATCACCGAGACTACGCCAGTCCCAAATCCCGCGCGCTGGACCGGCCGCATCCTCAGCGCACTCGTCATCGTGTTCCTGATGTTCGACGGCGCCATCAAGCTGGTGCCGTGGCCGATCGTCACCGAAACCATGGACAGGATGGGCTATGGTTCGAGCGAGACGATGGCGCGCAGTCTCGGCCTCATCACCATCGTCTGCACCGTGCTCTATTCGATTCCGCCGACCTCGATCCTCGGTGCGATCCTGCTCACCGGCTATCTCGGCGGCGCCATGGCCTCGCATGTACGGATCGGCAGTCCTCTGTTCACGCACACGCTGTTCGGACTCTATCTAGGCCTGATGGTATGGGGCGGGCTGTGGCTGCGCGACCGGAATTTGCAAACCTTGATCCCGTTCCGCCGTTGATCAGCGGCAACATCTTGTGGAGCCAGACATGTCTGAAGTTCTTGTCATCATCGCTGTCATATTGGCGATCGCCATCGCCGCGGTCCTTATTCTCGCTGCGACCAAGCCGGGCACGCTGCGCGTGCAGCGCTCGACCAGCATCAAGGCGCCGCCGGAAGGGATCTTTCCGCTGATCTCCGACTTTCATCAGTGGCTGAGCTGGTCGCCCTACGAGCAGAAGGATCCGGCGATGAAGCGCACCTATAGCGGCGCGGAGCGCGGCAAGGGCGCGGTCTATGCCTGGGCCGGCGACAAGAATGTCGGTTCCGGCCGCATGGAAATTCTGGAAGCCTCCGCGCCGCAAAAGATCGTCATCAAGCTCGATTTCTTCACGCCGTTCGAAGGCCACAACACCGCCGAGTTCACAATGCTGCCGCAGGGCGATGGCACCCATGTCACATGGCTGATGCATGGTCCCGCGAATTTCATGTCCAGGCTGATTCAGGTGTTCATGAATCTGGACAGCATGATCGGAAAGGATTTCGAAGCCGGTCTTGCCAATTTGAAGAAGCTCACCGAGAAATAACTCGTCACTCGAATTCCAGTTACCCAAGGAGACCGCGATGCAAGTCAATCCCTATCTGTTCTACAACGGCAATTGCGAGGAAGCGCTAAAATACTATCAGAAGGCGCTGGGTGCGCAGATCGAGGCAATGATGCCGTACGGTGACGGTCCCGCCGACATGCCGATGCCGCCGGACTGGAAGACCAAGATCATGCATGCCCGCATCACCGTCGACGGCGAGGTGTTGATGGCGTCCGACGCCACGCCCGGCGATTACCATCAGCCGCAGGGCATCTCCGTCGCACTCGCGGTCGAGGATCCCGCGGACGCCGAGCGTCGGTTCAACGCGCTCGCCGAGGGCGGCACGGTGCGGATGCCGTTCGGCAAGACCTTCTTCTCCAACGGCTTTGGCATGTGCGTCGACAAGTTCGGCATTCCCTGGATGGTGAACTGCCCGAAGGAAGACATGTGATGCGAGACAAGGGTGGGCAAAGCGACTTGTCTGCCGTAGCTCAGCGAGCGAAGGCGGAAGCGTGCCCACCATTTTCGGGCGAGCTAGAAATGGTGGGCACGGCGCCAAGGGGCGCCTTTGCCCGCCCTACGAAGCCCTACTTGCACCGCGGATAGATTGCGGCGAGTTCGCGCCCACGCAACAGCAGCAGCCGCGACGTCAATCCGCCGCGGCGGCCGATCCAGTCCCGCACCGGCGCCGGATAGGCTGCCTCCACATCCCGCGAGGCTTCCGGTTCGGCGTAAATTCGCCCGCGGCCGTCGATCGACCGTGCGGCGTGAAAGCCGAGCACCGCACGGCGCGTCACGCAGATGCGCTCAGTCGGCACCATCATCAGCACCAGTGTGCACGCCGACAGGCATGGCCCGTCGATTACGACCCGCTCGCCGGAGGCGTTCACGCGATCGAACAGCGCGATAAACGGGCCGACCTGTCCGCCCGGGCTCGCGAGAATGCGAACCTCGGCCCGCGCAGGGGCGATCGCCGCGAACAGCGCGGCGGCGACAACGACTACCTTGACGACCGCTGTTCGCATGCGCGGCTCCTCCGTCAGCATTGTCTGCCCTGAGGCAGTTACGCAGACATATGTGGCAAGGTTTCGTCAATCCCCCGCGCCGGAGACGCCAGCCTCCGTGAATGTCGCCATCCCAGCATGGCAAGCCAGCGCGGCGCGTGCCAGCAGGATCGCAACGCCCGCACCGGACGCCTCGCCGAGCCGCATGTCGAGGTCGAGCAGCGGAAGCAGCCTCATTTCGCGCAAGAGGTCGCGGTGGCCGGATTCGGCCGAGACGTGCCCGGCGCGGCAATGATCGAGCGCGGATGCATCGAGACGCGCGAGCGGCAGCACCGCCGCTGTTGCCACGAAACCGTCGAGCAGCACCGGAACGTTATGTTGCCTTGCGGCGAGCCCGGCGCCGGCGATCGCCGCGAGTTCGCGGCCGCCGAGCGCTGCCGCCACCGCCAGCGGATCGCCCAAAATGCCGCGATGGAAATTCAGCGCGGTCTCGATCGCCGCGCGCTTGCGCGCCAGCCCGTCATCGTCGACGCCGGTGCCGCGGCCGGCCCAGCGCGCCGCGCCGCCGCCGAGCAAGGCCGCACACAGCATTGCCGCCGCCGTCGTGTTCGCGATGCCCATCTCGCCGACCGCCAGCAGATCGCAATCGTCAGGCACGGTGCGATATCCGGCGTCGACCGCTTCGAGATATTCCTCCGGGCTCATCGCCGCCGCTTCGGTGAAATCGTGCGTGGGACGTTCGAGTTCGATCGGCACCACGCAGAGCTCGGCGGCAGCCGCTTTTGCGATCTGGTTGATGGCCGCGCCTCCCGCGGCAAAATTCGCCACCATCTGCGCGGTGACGGCCTGCGGATAGGCCGAGACGCCGCGCGAAGCGACGCCGTGATTGCCGACGAACACGGCAATGGTGACGCGCTCCAGTCGCGGCTTCTCGCGGCCCTGCCATTGCGCCAGCCATATCGCGAGTTCTTCGAGACGGCCGAGGCTGCCCGGCGGCTTTGTCAGATTCTGTTGGCGGTGTGCGGCCATGTCAGCGAATCGCTGGTCGCCGCCGGGCAGGTCGCGACAGAAGGCGCGGATGTCGTCTAGACTGGCGAACTGCATGCGATTCTCTCGGGACGTCGGGGCGGGGCCGCACGCTAAAACGATTCTCCGGACACCTCCATGAATGAATGGTTCGACGATTTCAAAACCGCCGTCGCGTTCCTGACGCGGCTGCCGATGCCGCATCCCGATGGCGCTATCCCTGCGAATTTCGTGCGCGCGCACCGGATGTTCCCGGTGGTCGGCGCGCTGATCGGCGCCGTCGTGGGATTGCTGTGTCTCGGCCTGCGATCCGTCGGCGTGCCTGATTTGGCCGCCGCCGCGTTGGCCCTGGGCGCAAGCGCCATCATGACAGGCGCGCTGCATGAGGATGGCCTTGCCGACGTTGCTGACGGATTCGGAGGCGGCCGCAATCTCGAATCGAAGTTGGAGATCATGCGCGACAGCCGGCTCGGCACCTATGGCGCCATGATCCTGCTGGTGAGTTTTGCCGCAAAACTGTCGGCGCTGGCGGCGGTCCCGGACGGCTATGTCATCCCGAGCCTGATCGCCGCGCACGCGCTGGGGCGCGGCATCTTGCCTGCGATGTCGCTGAACCTGCCTTATGCGCGCAAGGATGGGCTGGCCCGCAATGCCGGCCAGCCCGATGCGGCGACGGCGGCCATCGCCGGCGGGCTGGCGCTGCTGATCGCGCTGTTGTCGTTGTCATGGAGCAACGGGTTCTACGCGGCGGCGATGGCGGGCCTGAGCGGGCTCGGCATCGCGTGGCTGGCGCTGCGGCAGGTCGGCGGCCAGACCGGCGACGTGCTCGGCGGCGCCGAGCAAGTGGCCGAGACCGCGATCCTTGTCCTGCTCGCCGCACGGTTGGCGCAGCCGTGAATGCCCAGACAAATCTCTGGCTGATCCGCCACGCGCCGGTCGACGGACCGCGCGGGGTGATTCACGGACCCGACGCGCCGGCCGACCTTTCCGATGCTACGGCCTTTGCCGCGCTGATGGCAAGATTGCCGGGAGGCGCATTTGCGGTGTGCAGTCCGGCGCGCCGCACGCGGGAGACGGCCGAGAGACTGGGTCTTGTTGCAGTCGAACAGGCGGCCTTTCGCGAACAGGATTTTGGTGCGTGGACCGGACGGCGTCACAACGAACTCGAACGCGAACTCGGCCCGGCCTATCGCGAATTCTGGAAATCGGCTGCGAGCAATCGGCCGCCCGGCGGTGAAAGTTTTGTCGACCAGATCGCGCGCGCCGGCGCTGGGCTTGCGGCTCTCCCCGCGGGCGATGCAATCCTCGTCGTGCATTCCGGCACCATCCGCGCCGTGCTCGCCATCGCGCTCGATCTCGTGCCCGAGCAGGCGCTGCGCTTCGTGGTCGATCCTCTGTCGCTGACGCGGATCGATCGGCTCGAGGAAGGTTGGCGCGTGGTTGCGGTCAACCAGCGCTCGAAAGACCAATAGCGTTTTCAAGCGGACAAATGCGATTTTTTGCAATGTCCGCCGCCAAATATGCAGGCGTGTGGTCGCGGACCGCTCAGGCCGCCCGGTTCTTGATGGCGCCGACGATCGCGGTGAGAACGGCGCCGGCGACGCCGCCGCCGGCGATCTGGCCGACGATGCTGCCGATATCGGGCGTCGAGGCGCTATTGGCCAGCAGTGGAATCAGCATGCCCAGAAGCTGCCCTCCGGCACCACCGCCGATGGCGCCCGCGATGGTGTTTCCAACCATGCCGAGATCGATGTTCTTGGCAGCGCTCCCTGCGACATTGCCGCCGATGGCGCCGCTGACGATCTGGATGATCAGGTTGATGAGTATTCCCGACATGACACGACACTCCCGCGATCCGGTGTGAAGTTTTTTCCATGGGCAGGGCGCCGGACCATCGCCGGCACAACCTAAGCGTTTGCGACGTGAAGGTCACGCTGCGCCAGCGAAGGGCGCTTTGGCATTTCGAGTGAAGCGGATTCCGGTTCGCATGGAGAAAACGCGTCAAATCAAGAACCTGGAGCTTCGGTTCTGATTCAATCGGAACCGGTTATGCATCAGCATTTTTTGTTTGCCGCGTTTCCGTCGCCCCACTCACGGGGAGCGGGAAGAAGCAGGCTTACCCGTTCCGCCGCGCGCCGCGCAGCGTCGGCAGACCGATGCCGGCGGCATCGAAACCGCCGTCGACGGCGAGGACCTGCCCGGTGATGTAGCTCGAACGATCGCTGCACAGGAAGAAGATCGCTTCCGCCAGTTCCTCCTCGAGGCCGTACCGATTCAGCGGAATGGCGTCGTGATAGTCGGCGCGGATTTCCGGCGTGTGGACCTGCTTTGCCATCGCGGTTTCGACCGGGCCGGGCGCTACCGCATTGACGCGGATGCCGAGCGAAGCCAGTTCGACCGCGAGCTGCTTTGTCAGATGTGCCAGCCCGGCTTTGCTGGTACCGTAGGCCGAGCGCAGCGTGGAGGCGCGCACCGCCGAGATCGAGGTGATGTTGACGATCGCGCCGCCGCCATGTTCGCGCATCAGGGGCGCCGCCGCCTTGGTGCAGATAAACGGCCCGGTGAGGTTGACTTGCAGGATGCGGCTCCAGTCTTCATCCGAGGTGTCGAGCAGAGGTGCGAACACCGCGATGCCGGCATTGTTGACCAGCGCGTCGAGGCGGCCGAAGCACTCGCTCACCGTCGCCATGGCGTTCGCCACCGCGCCCGCATCGGAAACATCGCAATGCAGCGCCAGCGTGTTGTCAGCGTTCGCAAGGTCAGCGACCGCGCCGCGCAGCAATTCGCCCTCGATGTCGAGCATCGCCACCCGCCAGCCCTCGGCGAGAAAGCGTTTGGCCGTCGCCAGCCCGATCCCGCGCGCGGCGCCGGTGACGAGAGCAACTTTTTGCGGGGAGGGGGGCATGGGCGCGTCCGTTTGCGAGCGATGAATTTCCCGCCCGTATAACCCATGCCCCGTTCCGTGTCCTGCCCTGCGGTGCAGTGAAATTCAATGCAGATTCGGGCAGGCCCAATGCGATACAGGAAACGTCCCCTATCGGGTCAATGCGCCTGCCGATGGCGAAGCGTTACCGCTGCGAGATCGCCTTCGCTTCCGCGGCGGCGCGCTGCATGCTGGAGGACATCTCGCTGGTGACGGTGCTTTGTTCCTCGACCGCGGCTGCGGTGGCCGTGACATATTCGCTGACGCCCTGGATCGCCTGCCTGATGCTGTCGAGCGCGCCGACGACGTCGCCGGAGATGCCGTTGAGATTTCCGATCTCCGCCCCGATCTTGTCGGTCGCCTGCTTGGCCTGGGTGGCGAGGTTCTTGACCTCGGAAGCCACCACGGCAAAGCCACGCCCGGCCTCGCCGGCACGTGCCGATTCGATCGTCGCATTCAGCGCCAACAGGTTGATCTGGCCGGTGATGTTGCCGATCAGTTCCACGATGCCGCTCATGGCCTGCGCCGCTTCGTTCAGGCGCTTGGCCTGGGCGTCGGCCGCCTCGACCCGCCCGACCGCGGTCGCCGCCGTCTCGCGCGACTTGGTCATGGCTTCGGAGATTTCCCGAACCGAGGCGTTCAGTTCCTCCGCGCCCGCTGCAACCGTTTCCATCATGCCACGCACGCGCTCGTTGCCCATGCGCACCAGCACCTGCGCGGTGGTGTCGGTGGCGTATTTGACGACCTTGAAAGGCTTGCCGTTGAGATCGAGGATCGGATTGTAGGACGCCTGGATCCAGACTTCCTTAGCCCCCTTGCCGATCCGCTTGTATTCGGCGGCCTGATATTCGCCGCGGTTGAGCGCCGCCCAGAATTCACGATAGGCCGCGCCCTCGCGCTCGGACGGATCGACGAACATGCTGTGGTGCCGGCCGCGGATCTCGTCCAGCATGTAGCCGACCGTCCTGAGGAAGTTCTGGTTGGCGCCGATGATGGTGCCGTCCATCTTGAATTCGATCACGGCCTGCGACTTGCCGATGGCTGCGATCTGGCCGGCGAGGTCGGCGGTCGAAAGTTTCTGGCTGGTGATGTCGGTGGCGAACTTCACCACCCGGAACGGCTTGCCCTTCTCGTCGAGCACCGGGTTGTAGGAAGCGAGGATCCAGACTTCCTTACCGCCCTTGCCGATCCGCTTGTACTCGGCCGACTGGGTTTCGCCGCGGTTAAGCTTTGCCCAGAACTCGCGATAGGCCGCGCTGTTGCGCTCGGCCTGTTCGACGAACATGCTGTGATGCTTGCCCTGGATTTCGGCGAGCGTGTAGCCGAGTGCCTTCAGGAAGTTTTCATTGGCGGTGACGATGGTGCCGTCCATCTCGAACGCAATGACCGCCTGCGCGCGGCTGATTGCGGCGATCTGGCTGGCATCCTCCATGCTCTTGATCTTGCGCGCGGTAATGTCAGTCGCAAACTTCACCACCTTGATGGGCTTGCCGCCGCCGTCGAGCACCGGGTTGTAGGTCGCCTGGATCCAGACTTCCTTGGCCCCCTTGCCGATCCGCTTGTATTCGGCGGCCTGGTATTCGCCGCGCCTGAGCGCCGCCCAGAAGTCACGATAGGCCGCGCCGTCGCGCTCCGACGGATCGACGAACATGCTGTGATGCTTGCCCTGGATTTCGCCGAGCGAGTAGCCGAGGGCTTTGAGGAAATTGTCGTTGGCGGTGAGGATGGTGCCGTCCATGCCGAACTCGATCACGGCCTGTGAGCGCCCGAGCGCATCAGCCAGCGCCTTGTCTGCAGAGGAGTTCTTGAGAAGCTGAAACACGGAAAGCCTCATCCGGATCGAGGTGAAATAATGAGGCTGTCGACCAAACGCTTTCGAGCCTCGCTGCCAGGGGCCACGTTTGACCAAAGGAAAAAAGAATGCGTTAACGCTGTTCTCCGTAATATGCCGGATAGCATCGCAAGATAACGCGGACCTTAAGGATATATCTGCGCATGCCGCCCGCTGCGCGAGCAGGGCGGGCGCGATTCGGGCTACCTTCCGTTCACGACGCTTTCGTAAGCCGCCTGCAAGCGTTCGCCGACTGACGGGCCGGTTCGCTTGCGCCGCTTCACGCCGAGATGGCTCTCGCGCAACTCATCCATGAATTCGGCCCACAGTTTCGGTCCGCCCTCGCTGAGCAGCCGCGCGCGGATGCCGAGCTCCTCGCTGACGGGAAGATATTTGTAACCCCAGGCCGCCATCTGCGCGAGAACCGGCAGCAGCTCGATGCCCTGTTCGGTCAGCGAATAGATTCCCTTCTGCTTGTGCGTGGGATCGTCCTGGCGGGTGATGATCTTTTCGTCGAGCAGGGTCTTCAGCCGGTCGGCGAGGATATTGGAGGAGATGCCTTCCTCGGACTTCGTTAGCAGCTCGCGAAAATGCCGCCGGTTGCCGAACATCATGTCGCGGATGATGAGCAGGCTCCATTTATCGCCGAGCACTTCCAGCGAGAGATTGATCGGGCAGCCCGAGCGGCTGATGTCGGTCATGTTCGGTTCCATACAGGCGGGCAAGGCGGCCCCAAAAAACTGCTTGCAATATTGCACCGGTTGTCTCAGGATACAACCAGTTGCAAACTGCAATCGGTTTAAGGAGGAAATGATGGCCAAGTTGATCATGTGGAACCTGATGACGCTGGATGGCTTCGTCGAAGGCCCGAACCGCGACATCTCCTGGCATTCCGACGTCTGGGGCGAGGAACTGGAGCAATTGTCGATCGAGCAGTTGACCGCCGCCGGCGGACTGCTGTTCGGCCGGGTCACCTACGAACTGATGGCCAATCACTGGCCGAGCGCGACCGGCGAAGTCGCCGATTTCATGAATGCCGCGCCGAAATACGTATTCTCCCGCACGGTGAAGAAATCCGATTGGAACAATACGCAGATGTTCGGCGCTGACGTACCCGCGACCGTCGCCCGCCTGAAACGCGACAGCGCCAAGGATATTTTTCTGTTCGGCAGCGCCGATCTCGCTGCCAGCCTGATCCCGCACGGACTGATCGACGAGTTCCGGATCGCCGTGACCCCGATCATCCTTGGCGGTGGAACGCCGCTGTTCAAGCCGGGCGAGAAGGTCAGGCTGAAGCTGGTCGACAGCCGGCCATTGTCGACCGGCATCGTGATCCTGCGCTACGTGCCGGCCGCGGCAAAATAATCTTTGGCCCAGATGTCGGCGCGCGCGAATGCGGGCCGTCTTGTTACACCGGGAGTTTTTCGATGTCGCTCACCCTGCATTTCCACCCGCTGGCCTCGTACTGCTGGAAGGCGCTGATCGCGCTGTACGAGAACGATACGCCGTTCACGCCGAACCTGGTCGATCTCGGCAATCCCGCCGAGCGCGCCGCGCTGGTGAAGCTGTGGGGAATAGGAAAATTTCCGGTGCTGCGTGACGATGCGCGCAACGAGACCGTGCCGGAGTCCAGCATCATCGTCGAATATCTCGACAGGAACTACCGCGGCCGAACGCGGTTCATTCCCGACGATGCCGGCCGCGCCCTGCAGACGCGGCTGCGCGACCGCTTCTACGATCTCTATGTGCATCTGCCGATGCAGAAGATCATGATCGACCGGTTGAGGCCCGTAGACAAGACGGATCCGCACGGTGTTGAAGAGGCGAGGGCGCAACTACGGACCTCCTACGCCATGATCGAGCAGCAGATGGCACGTGGCGGCTGGGCGATGGGCGACGATTTCACCCTCGCCGATTGCGCTGCGGCGCCGTCGCTGTTCTACGGCAACATGGCCGAGCCGTTCGGCGGAATGCACACGAATCTCGCGGCCTATCTCGAGCGGTTGAAGGCGCGTCCCTCATTCGTGCGCGTGCTGAAAGAGGCCGAGCCCTATTTCCAGATGGTGCCCAAGGAGCGCTAAGAAGGAGCGTTGAATGGTTCACGCAAGCAAGGCAGAGACGATCCGCCGGATCTTCGCAGCCTATCTCGCCAACGATCGCGCGTTCGTCGAGAACGCATTCAGCGAGGATTTCCGCTTCACCAGCCCCTACGACGACAATATCGACAAGCCGGCCTATTTCGAGCGGTGCTGGAAGAACAGCGACTGGATCGAACGGCACGAGCTGGAGCGGATTTTCGTCGAAGGCGATGAAGCCTTTGTCACCTACCGCTGCGTCGCCAAGGGCGGCAGGAGCTTTCGCAATACCGAGTTTTTCGGCTTCGAGGGCGACAAGGTGAAGCGCATCGACGTTTATTTCGGTGCCGCCTACCAGAATGGCGCGTTCGTCAAACAGCAGCCGTCGGCCTGACCGGATTGTCGGTTTGGCGCACGCCTCCTGCGTCAGATACCGCATTTGAAAAGGGAAGGAACGAAGAATGAGCGACGCTCTCTCGCGGCCGCGCCTCGCGCGCATGCATAATGTCATGGCCGGCCATGTCGCCAGCGGCGATATGCCGGGCCTGGTGACGCTGGTCAGCCGCCGTGGCGAAATTCACGTCGATGCCATTGGAAAAATGGCAATCGGCGGCGCGCCGGTGCAGCGCAACACCATCTTCCGCATCGCCTCCATGACCAAGCCGGTCACGGCGGTTGCCGCAATGATCCTGGTCGAGGAATGCAAGTTGCGGCTCGATGACCCCGTCGATCCCTTTCTGCCTGAACTGGCCGGCCGCGAGGTGCTGCGCGCCGTCGATGGGCCGCTCGATGATACCGTGACCGCCCGCCGCGCGATCACGCTGCGCGATCTCCTGACGTTCCGACTTGGTCTCGGCATGCTGATGGTGTTTCCCGATCGCTATCCAATCCAGAAGGCGATCGCCGAAGCCGGCTTTGCGCCGGGGCCGGTATTCCCTTCGTTTCCGCCGGATGAATTGATGCGGCGCTACGGCACGCTGCCGCTGATCTATCAGCCGGGCGAACGCTGGCTCTACAACAGCGGCACCGACATTCTCTCCGTGCTGATCGCGCGCGCGGCGGGCGTGACATTTGCTAAATTTCTTGAAGATCGCATCTTCGCGCCGCTCGGCATGAAGGATACCGGCTTTTACGTGCCCGAAGCCAGTCGCGCGCGTTTCGCGACCGCCTATGCGCGGGACCCCGCAACCAGCGAATTGAAGGTGTTCGATGATCCCGCCACCGGCAAATGGGCAAAACCGCCGGTGTTCGAGAACGGCAGCGCCGGACTTGTATCGACCGCCGATGATTTCAATGCCTTTGCGCAGATGATGTTGAACGGCGGAAGGTTAGGCAGCGAGCGCATCCTGTCGCGGCCGTCGGTCGAACTGATGACGGCCGATCAGCTCACGCCCGCGCAGAAGCAGGGCTCCGAGCTTTTCTTCGGCGACGTCAAGGGTTGGGGCTTTGGGCTCTCTGTGTACACCGGGCGAGACGATCTCTGCAGCGTGCCGGGCCGCTTCGGCTGGTTCGGCGGCTACGGAACCTCGTGGTATTCCGACCCCCGGGAGAGTTTCACCGGCATTCTGTTGACGCAGCGGATGATGGAATCGCCGCAACCGCCGCGTGTGATGAGCGACTTCTGGACCTCCGCCTATCAGGCGATCGGCGATTGATGGCCGGCGGTCAAATTAGATCCAAATTAATTTCCACTGACATGTCGGGGGCGTAAAAGCCCGCTCGTCTTGTTGACGAAGGCCGACGGGATGGTAGCCGGCCCAAGAAGATCAACCGGAGAATAGCGATGCGATTCATGGTGATTGTGAAGGCCAGCAAGGATACGGAAGCCGGTGTGATGCCGAGCACGGAACTGCTCACCGCGATGGGCAAGTTCAACGAGGAGCTGGTGAAGGCCGGCGTGATGGAGGCGGGCGAGGGCCTGCATCCGACCTCGAAGGGCGCACGGATCAAGTATGGCAGCGGGCAGGGCGGCGTCAGCCGCGGGCCGTTCGCTTTCTCGGGCGATCTCGTCGCCGGCTTCTGGCTGATCAACACCAAATCGCTGGATGAAGCGATCGACTGGATGAAGCGCGCGCCGTTCCTCGATGGCGACGAGATCGAGATCCGCCAGGTGTTTGCCGCGGAAGATTTCGGCGAAGCGCTCACCCCCGAACTGCGCGAGCAGGAAGAGCGGCTGCGCGCCTCCGCGAAGAAATAACTCTCCTCGTCATTTCGGGTCTGGTCCCTCGGACCATCCCGGAATGACGCCAAACAACAAAGGACACCCACCATGCGCTTCATGATGCTGATGATCCCCCTGGGCTATGAGACCGCGCCGCCGGACGTCCAGCTCGATCCCGAACGGGTCAAGGCGATGATGAAATACAACGAGGCGCTCAAGGACGCCGGCGTACTGATCGCGCTCGATGGGCTGCATCCGCCTTCGATGGGCGCACGGGTTTCCTTCGCCACCGGCAAGCCTGTCGTCACCGACGGCCCCTTCACCGAGGCCAAGGAAGTGCTCGGCGGCTACTGGATGATCAACGTGAAGTCGCGCGAGGAGGCGATCGCCTGGGCCAAGAAATGCCCGGCCTCCGAGAACGAGATCATCGAAATCCGCCAGGTGCAGGAGATATCCGATTTCTCCGAAGAGGTGCAGCAGGCAGCCAAAGGCTTTGACGAGTTGCAGAAGGGAAATGCGCACAAGGCGCGGTGAGTTTGCCTTGACAGCTTGCCAGCCTCGCAGCCGATGATTCTGGCCAAGGAGGAGCCTCACGATGACCATCACCATTACCGCCTTTGAACGGTCACCCGATGGCGGCAAGGGACTGGCGCGTGATACGCGCGTCCGCTGGGCGCTGGAGGAAGTGGGCCAACCTTACGAGGTTCGTCTTGTTTCGTTTGGGGCGATGAAGGAACCCGCACATCTGGCGCTTCATCCTTTCGGGCAGATTCCGACCTTTGAGGAAGGCGATCTCGGCTTGTTCGAGACGGGCGCGATCGTGTTCCACATCGCGGAGCGCCATGCGGGCCTGTGGCCGGACGATGCGAATGCAAGGGCGCGCGCGATCACATGGATGTTCGCCGCGCTCAGCACAGTGGAGCCGCCGATCCTTGAACTCGTAACCGCCAGGATCCTTGAGGGCGACAAGTCCTGGACCGCGCAACGCATGCCTCTCGTCGAGGATCGCGTCCGTGACCGGTTGGGGCAACTTTCCCGTCGCCTTGGCGGTGTCGACTGGCTCGATGGCGCGTTCAGCGCGGGCGACCTGATGATGGTGTCGGTGCTGCTCAGGTTGAAAGCGTCGGGTTTGCTGGACGAATATCCGAACCTCTCCGCCTATGTGGCCCGCGGCGAAGCGCGGCCCGCCTACAAGCGTGCCTTCGACGCTCAATTGGCGGTCAACAAGCCACCGGCCGGCTGATTGAGGTCCGCTCGAAGCCGACATCCGAGAGTTTATGGGTCCTGACCCTACGCCTATCGCGATCCGTCAACCGCAAAAGAGGAGAAACCTCATGAGCACCAACGATACGTTCCTCGCTGTCTTTCTCGGCAGCAAGACCAGTGCGAAAATGGCGGCCTGGAATGCGCTGCCCGAGGCTGAGCGGCGCGCCAAGGAGGCGCAGGGAATCGCGGCGTGGAAGGCTTGGGTCGACAAGCACCAGGCGGCGATCGCCGCCATGGGAGGCCCGCTGGGCAAGACCAAGAAAGTCGATGCAAACGGTATTGCCGACATCGCCAACGAGATGGGCGCCTTCGCGGTGGTGCGCGCCGGCTCACATGAGGCCGCCGCGAAACTGTTCGAGAACCACCCGCACTTTGCGATCTTTCCCGGCGAGCGCGTTGAGATCATGCCGGTCCTCCCGATCCCGGGCGGTTAGACCCGGGCGGCTCGGAGCGCCCGGTCGCGCCGCACGCCGTTAATCTTGATGAACGCCAGTTAACGGCCTCAAAATAAGTGACCTTTTCACCCGGCTCATGTAAAAGCCTTTCACATGAGCTGGCGAAAGGACCAAGGCCGCAGCGAGCGCGGCTACCACCACGGCAATCTGAAAGAGGCGCTGCTGCAGGCGGCGCTCGGCCTGATTGCCGAAAAAGGCGCGGCCGGCTTCACCTTCGCCGACGCGGCGCGGATGGCCGGCGTCAGCCCCGCCGCGCCCTACCGCCATTTCCGCGATCGCGATGAATTGCTGTCCTCGATCGCCCAGCGCGGTTTTGAGCAGTTCGAGGCGCTGCTGACCCAGGCCTGGGACGACGGCCGGCCGGACACGGTCACGGCGTTTGAGCGGGTAGGGAAGGCCTATCTGGCGTTTGCGCGCAACGAGCCCGCATTCTACTCGGCGATGTTCGAATCCGGCCTTCCGGTCGATGCAAACCCTACATTGATGGCTGCGAGCGAGCGCGCCTTCGCCATCATCCGCGCCGCCGCCGAACGGCTTGCTGCGCTGGCGCCGCCCGGCATGCCGCGGCCGCCGGCGATGATGATGGCGCTGCACATCTGGTCGATGTCGCATGGCGTGGCCTCGCTGTTCGGCCGCGGCGATGCGGCGCGGCGCAAGCTGCCTATGTCGCCGGAAGAACTCCTGGAAGCCGAAGTGCTGATCTATCTGCGCGGCCTCGGCTTCCCGACCGAGCGCCGGCCGGAATCCAGACCGCCGGGTCCGCCGCCAGTGCCGCCCGCCGGTGGTCCCTGGGGAACCCCCAAATAATTTTTCGAAGGTGCGGCCAGCCGCCCGCTTGACAAAAATTCTGGATGGTTTAGGTATGTAAATGTTATTTACATTCACAATGGCGTGATCGCCGTCATGGAGAGGGAAATGGCCTACACCGCAGATGTCAATCGATGGCGCGGCCCGACGGAAGAGAACTATCGCCCGCATATGCTTGAGAGCCCCTGGCACCCCGGCTGGATCGCGGTGACCATCCTAGGCTTCATCATCTGGTGGCCGATCGGCCTTGCCCTCCTCTTTTTCACACTAGGGAGCAGAAAAATGGGTTGCTGGAGCAACGGAGATCGCTGGCAGAACAAGATGGAGCGGATGCAGTACAAGATGGACCGGATGCGTAACCGCATGGAGAGCCGCGGCTTTGGCGGCTTCGGCTTCGGCCCGCCGACCAGCGGCAACCGCGCCTTCGACGAGTACCGCATGGAAACCCTGCGCCGGCTCGAGGAAGAGCAGGTCGAGTTCAAGAATTTCCTCGATCGCCTGCGTCACGCCAAGGACAAGGAAGAGTTCGACCAGTTCATGGCGCAGCACAAGACGCGTCCGACCCCGCCGAACGACCAGCCGCAGCAGGGCTGAAGCATAGCGTTTTCAAGCGAAGTGGATACCGGTTCGCGTGAAGAAAACGCGTCAAAAGTAAAGCGCGCGTCGCGAGTGAGAGTTCAGCCTCAGGCGTGATGCCCCCATGATGCCTGATGGCGATACAACCGCCCATCTGCGAGAGCAGGTGGGCGGTTTGTTTTTAAACACCTGGCGTTCTCGGGAAGCAGCCCGGTCCGGCTTCCGCTGTGACCCGAAACCGACATGCCGCAGCCGTCGCTTCATGCCTGGCCCTGAGGGAAGGAACGGGCATCCTCCAGCTACGCAAGAGGCGCGCTTTCGACCCCGATGCGAACGATCGAGGCTGACAAGCGTCATCGCGGCGGATAAGTTTCTCCACGGGTATGCGCCCTTTGAGAGACGGCGACATGGATATCCGTGCTCCCGACCAGAGATATAATCCTTACCGCATCTTTTCGCGAGAGCAGTGGGCCGCGCTGCGCAACGACACGCCGATGACGCTGGAGCCCGGCGAATTCTCGCAGCTGCGTTCGATGCATGACCGCCTCGACCTCAAGGAGGTCGAGGAAATCTATCTGCCGCTCTCGCGCCTGTTGTCGATCTATGTCGATGCCGCGCAGCGGCTTTATTACGCTCAGCGTCAGTTTCTCGGCATCCGCGACCGCAAAGTGCCCTACATCATCGGTATCGCCGGCTCGGCTGCAGTGGGTAAGTCGAGCACCGCGCGTGTCCTGCAGGCGCTGCTCGCACGATGGTCGCCGCGGCCCAAAGTCGATCTGGTAACAACCGATGGCTTTCTCTTTCCCAAAGCGGTGCTGGAGCGCGAAGGGCTGATGCAGAAGAAGGGATTTCCGGAGAGCTACGATCGGGCGCGGTTGTTGTCGTTCCTGAGCGACGTCAAGGCCGGACGAAGCCCGGTGCGGGCGCCGGTCTATTCGCATTTGACCTACGATATCGTTCCGAACCAGTGACAGGAGGTCGACCAGCCCGATATCCTTATTGTCGAGGGCGTGAATGTCCTGCAGACCGCCCCGTTGCCGCACCACGGCAGGGCAGTGCCCGTCGTCTCCGACTTTTTCGACTTCTCCGTTTACATCGACGCGGACGTGTCGGTGCTGCGCGATTGGTATGTGAAGCGCTTTCTGACCTTCCGCGACACCGCGTTCCACGATCCAAGGTCCTATTTCCACCGCTATTCGCTGCTGTCGGACGATGAAGCGATCGCCACCGCAACGGCGATCTGGGAGCGCACAAATTTCGCCAATCTCGAGGAAAACATCCTGCCGACGCGGCCGCGCGCGACGCTGATCCTCACTAAGGGTGCCGATCACGTCATCGAGACGGTGGCGCTGCGACGGCTTTAGCGCTGAGCGTACTTGAGCGAAAGTCGGCGGTGACGCTCCTTCATCGAAGAGAAGTTTTCGCCGCTTCCTTTGCAATCCAGGCGACGAACAGTGCGACCCGCTTGTCGTTGGCGAGCGCCGCGGGCCAGCGGATGATATGCGCTTTGCTGGACGCCATATCCCGGCTTGACGATACGACGCGGCAAAGTCGTCGCTCCGCGAGGGCATCGTGAACCAGCAGTGACCGGCCCACAACGACGCCGCTGCCCTGCAAGGCCGCAGCGATTGCCGTTCCGAGATTGTCGAAGCGAAGCCCGGCCGGAACGGGAGCCGTGATTCCGAGCCGCTCGAACCAGACCGGCCACGACCACTCCGCGCCATCGTTGCGGCCAACGTAACTCTTGTGCAGGATCGGCAAGGTGCCGAGCGCGCCGGGATCCTTCAAGGGCCGCCCGCGTGGCAGAAGCGACGGGATGGCGACCGGGAAAACCATCTCGTCGAATAGCAGGCGTTGGGTCGAGGTGGCGCGCGCGCCGGCCTTGGGCAGCCACCGGATCTGCACGTCGAGATCAAGGGCGCGCGCCTGCACATCGCTTTCGATGATGAAGAGTTCGATCGCCACATTTGGATGGGCGGACGCAAACGCCGGCAGACGCCTGACCAGCCAATAGTCCGCAAGGGCGGAGCCGAGCCCGATCTTGAGCGTCGCCGGCTGCACCGTTGCGCGCGAGCGGGCGCGTAGCTCCGCCATCTCATCGAGCATCCGCCCCAACCCCTCGGCCAAGGTCATGCCGGCCGGCGTCGGCAACAGACCGACCCCCGTGCGGTTCAACAACGGCGCGCCGACAAAGGCCTCGAGCTTTTTCAGCCGGTGGCTGATCGCGCTCTGCGTGAGCCCCAACTCACCGGCCGCGAGCGTCATGCTGCGATGACGCAACGCCGCGTCGAACGCGATCAGACCATCAAAAGGGGGAAGGGCACGCATATTGAAGCACTATGAAGGAGATTCATGCCGATGTGAACAATTGGCGTTGGCACATGGCGGCGGCTCAAGACACCAGTAGTCACCACACAGCTCCGAGACCGCCTGATGACACCGCCGACGAACAAGCCCGACAGCGACAATGCTCAGCCCACACCATCCATGGCGCCGGCGCTGCTTCTCGGGATGGCGGCATTCCTCGCCAACTTTGACGTGACGGCGGTGGTCATCGCCTTGCCGGCGGTCGCACGTCAGCTCGGGTTCGGCGTGGCTGGATATGCCTGGGTCATGGACGCCTACAGTCTGGCGTTCACAGGCGCTTTGCTCTTTGCGGGAGCGTTGGCGGATCGGTATGGGCGGCGGCGGGCGATGCTCGCCGGCAACGGCATTTTTGCGCTCGCGTCGTTGGCGTGCGGGATGGCCTGGGACGGACCGAGCTTATGGGCTGCCCGCGCCCTGCAGGGCGTTGGCGCAGCATTCCTCGTGACCGGCGGCTTCGCGCTGATCGCAACGGTCTATGTGCAAGCGCAGGCGCGCACGCGCGCATTCGCCTGGCTCGGCGTCATGTCCGGCATCGCCATGTCTCTCGGTCCGACCATCGGCGGTCTTGTCTCATCGTGGATCGGTTGGCGCTGGATCTTCCTGATCAACTTGCCGGCCTGCGCCTTGATCGCGTGGGGTGTGCCGCGGCTGGTCGCGGAAGCGCGCGAGGCGGTGCCCAGGCCGCTCGACTTCGTGGGTGTCATGCTGCTCACCGCTGCGCTCGCTGTGCTGGTGGAGGCGCTGCTGCTTGGCCGCACCTCAACCCTGCATTTGGCCGGCGGGCTCGCGCTGAGTGCGTTGCTGCTAGCTATATTCGCGATCCAGCAGCGGCGCCTCGACAAGCCGATCCTCGATCCCGGCGTGTTCGCTCAGCGGGCCATGATCGGGATTGCGATACTGCTGTTCGCGGTGTCGATCGGCTATTGGGCGGTGCTGGTCTATTTGCCGCTGTTCTTCGCCACCGCCTTCGGCTGGTCTTCGGAGGTGGCCGGGCTTGCGCTCCTGACGGCCACGCTGCCGATGCTGTTCCTGCCGCCGTTGGGCGGCTGGCTTATCGGCCGGGCAGGATGGCGGCTGCATTTCGCCCTGGCCCTTGCGTTCGTGGCAGCCGGCAATGTCGCCATTGTGATCGCGCTCATGTCGGGCGGCGCAGTACCGCCGATGATTCCGATCTTCTGCGGCATGGTCGCCATCGGGGTTGGCGTGGCGCTCGCGCACCCGCAACTGTCCGGCGCAGCCGTCGCGCTGGTGCCTCCCGATCAAGCAGGCATGGCATCTGCCGTGACAGTCGTCATGCGCCAGGCCGGCTTCGCGGTCGGTATCGCAGTTCTCGGCGCGGTGCTCCATGCCGAGGGATCGGCGATCAGTTATGTCTGGCTGTTTTCGGTAGCCGCGATTGCATCGGTAGCCGGACTGGTCGCGGCGCTCGCCTTGCTGCCCGCGCAAAAGTAGCAGCGCCAGGCGGGCGGCACGTTTTGAACTGTATCTCTGGCATTGTTCCAGGGCCGGCATATGTTACGAACCAGCGGCTATTTCGGGACGGCTTCCATGAATGCAACGCCATCTGTCGATCAGCTCTGGCGAACGATCCGGCGTGAAGCCGAAAGCGCTATGGCGCGCGACCCAGTATTCGGCGCGGCGCTGTCATCGGCGATTCTCGATCATCCTGACTTCGCTCATGCGCTGGCGCACCAGATCGGCGCGCGGCTCGGCAAAAGTCCGGCGGATCGCGCGCGGTTTACGCAGCTTGCCCGCGACGCGTTTGGTCGTTCGCCCGATCTGGTCGACGCCGCAAGCCGCGATTTGCAGAGCATCGCCGTTCACGATCCCGCGACGACGACGCTGCTGCCGCCGCTGTTGAACTTCAAGGGTTACGTCGCGCTGCAGGCCTGGCGCGTCTCCAACTTGCTCTGGCGCCAGCGCCGCAACGATCTCGCGCTGCTGCTGCAGAGCCTGTCGTCCGATCAGCTTTCCGTCAGCATTCACCCCACAGCATCGATCGGAACGTCGGTGTTTCTCGATCACGCCACCGGCATCATCATCGGCGCCTTCGCCGTGATCGGCGACGAGGTGACGGTTCTGCAGAACGTCACCATCGGCCGAAAACATTCGGAGCCGGACCGCGCCCCAAGAATCGGCAGGGGCGTTTTACTCAGCGCCGGATCGAGCATTATCGGCGGCGTCAGCATCGGCGATTTCGCCAAGATCGGCGCCGGCGCCGTCGTCGAGCATGACGTACCGCCCGGCTGCACCGCGGTCGGCGTTCCCGCGAGGCTAACGAATTGTCGGGAGAAGGTTTCCGTCTGAGTGTAGCCCGGGCGAGCCAACGGGTCGCGCGAATGCGCGCCCGATGACAGGCTCCGCGATCCCGGGACCCATGCGAGAAAACCCGCATATCGCTGCGCTCATGCGGGCTACAATTCATTACGCACCGCGAACTGATTTGCTTCGCGCACAAGCGCAATTTCATTCGCTGGCCTGCGACAAACCGGCACGACGGGCAAATCACCCAAAACCTGTCCAGCCCCTGGCGCAAAAATATTCTGCTTTCGTTCTCACCCAAATCAGTCCCATAACTCCGCCCGTCTCACGGCGGATGAGGGGCGTTGGCCATCGTCACGAACGCGCGGTGAGATGCGATGGACGCGAGAGCTGCGACTGACGTGTGTGGCTTGAGCGTACGGCGAAGTCGTGTGGTTCGGGCGCCGCGGTGCTGGCGCTAAGTCCGGGAGAGGCAACGCTTCTCTCGTGGCGACGGAGGCAAAAGAGCCGTTCTCCGGGAAGAGCACGAAGTAAGCCGTAAAGCCATTGCGCAGGGAAGGCCGGAGTGTTTCCGCTGAACCTGTATGCTCGTGTGCACTTTTGTTTGCGCAAATCGCACGCGAGACCGCGGGTGCAGCAAGCACCCGGTCTTCCCTGCGCCCTCTGATTTTCGAGGGTAAGGTCAAGAGCAAACCTCGGGCGTATCACGTCGCGAGAATGCGCAAGTTCGTTCAGCCGTCATTGCGAGCCACCGGGTCGCGCGAATGCGCGCCCGATGACCAGGCTCCGCGAAGCAATCCACCTCTCCGCATGCCGCGCTATGGATTGCTTCGCTTGGCTCGCAATGACGGGGCAGCGGGAGCGGCCGTCGCGAAGGGCGAGGCGACCGGCCGGGCACCACTTCCGAGGGCATGGAACCCGGCCCCCCGCCCCCGTAACCGCCCGGCCTGCCTGGATTTCCGGCAGTCGGATTTCCCTTTGGTAACCTAGTGTTAACCAAGCTTAGCGTCTGGTTAGGGACGGAATGACGCGCTGACAGCCCTCGTTTTGACATGTTGGCAGGGGAAGCAAATACCCGGCTTTCGGCGGGCCCCCATGCGACACCTAGAGAGGCTTTCGCGCTGGCGCATATCGCCGCGCCCGACGCGCGGCTGTGGTACCGGCAGCCGTTTGCTCCCGGAGGAAATAGGGACACTTGCGTTGAGAGGATACCGCTCATGAATCCCGCCGACGTGGCTCCGGCAGCCCTGCCGTTGGTCTCCGCCGACGTATCGCTGATCGCCTTGTTCATGCAGGCCCATTGGGTCGTAAAAACAGTCATGCTGGGGCTGTTGGCCTGTTCGGTCTGGGTCTGGGCGATCGCGATCGACAAGATTTTCCTCTATGGCCGCACCAAGCGCGCCATGGACCGTTTCGAGCAGGCGTTCTGGTCGGGGCAGTCGATCGAGGAGCTCTACCGCGCGCTGTCGGCCAAACCGACGCAGTCGATGGCGGCGTGTTTCGTCGCGGCCATGCGCGAGTGGAAGCGCTCGTTCGAGAGCCAGACACGCTCCTTTGCCGGCCTGCAGATGCGGATCGAGAAGGTGATGAATGTCTCCATCGCCCGCGAGGTCGAGCGGTTGGAGCGGCGGCTCCTGGTCCTGGCGACCGTCGGCTCCGCCGGACCGTTCGTGGGCCTGTTCGGAACCGTCTGGGGCATCATGTCGAGCTTCCAGTCGATCGCGGCCTCGAAAAACACTTCGCTCGCGGTGGTGGCGCCCGGCATTGCGGAAGCGCTGTTTGCGACCGCTATCGGTCTCATCGCCGCCATCCCCGCGACCATTTTCTACAATAAGTTCACGTCCGAGGTGAACCGGCAGGCGCAGCGGCTGGAAGGCTTCGCCGACGAATTTTCCGCCATCCTGTCCCGCCAGATCGACGAGCGGGCGTGAGGACGGCAAATGATGAGCGCATCGTGAGATCAAGATCATGGCGATGAACATGGCAGGTTCGGCAGGCGGTGGCGGTGGACGCCGCGGCCGGCGTCGCGCCGCCGTGATGGCGGAGATCAATGTCACGCCGATGGTCGACGTGATGCTCGTGCTGCTGATCATCTTCATGGTGGCGGCGCCGCTGATGACGTCGAGCATCGATATCGACCTGCCGGTCGCCTCCGGCGGCAAGCAGATCCAGGCCAACGCGCCGCCGTTGACGCTCTCCGTCAAGCGCACCGGCGGAGCCTGCAATTCGAATGTCGAGCTCTATCTCGGGGATACGCTGATTTCGACCAACGACCTGCTGCCCAAGATCAAGGCGATCCGGGAGACCCGGTCGGAGGCCGAGAGCGTGGTATACCTGCGCGGCGACAAGGACGTCTGCTACACGGATATGATGAAACTATTGGGGTATATTAGGACGGCGGGATTCAAGGCGAATATCGTCATCGTGCCGGATCAGGGTTCTTGAGCCATGAAGCGGCACGCGACGGCTGACGGCGGAGCGGGAAAGCTCAAGTGAAGGTCAAGGTCGACAAGACAGTTGTTGCGTCGGTTGTCCTGCACGTATTCGTGCTGGGGTGGGTGATGCTGTCGTTCTCGACCAAGGCGCTCGAAATGCAGCCGGAAGATTCGGTCGCCGTCGATGTCATTTCGCCTGACCAGCTTGCCAAGGTCATGGCCGGCATGAAGACCGGCAAGAAGGAAAACCCGAAGCCGCTGGTCGAGAAGGTCGCCGAGGCGAAGCCGGTTGACGATACCGTCGGCAAAATCGCCGAGAAGGCGCCGGTTGTGACCGAGACCGCGCCGCCGCCGCAGCCCAAGGCCGAGGAGAAGCCGGTCGAGAAGAAGCCCGACCCGCCGAAGGTCGTCGAGAAGCCGAAGGAAGAGCCGAAGCAAGAGCCGAAGCCGGTCGAGAAAAAACCCGAGCCGGTCAAGCCCGATCCGATCGCCGAGGCGATCAAGAAGGAAGAGAAGAAGCCGCCGCCGAAGCCGGTGCAGGCCGCCAAGCCGCCCGAGCCGCAGAAGCGTATTGTCGAACGGCACTTCGATCAGAACCAGATCGCGGCCCTGCTCGACAAGCGTGACCCGTCGCGTCAGGCCACGACCGGCGACACGCTGAATTCGAACGCAGCGCTCGGCCTTGCGAAGGGCACGGCTGCGGACAATTCCGCAACCTGGGGCGCGATGTTCAAGCAGCAGGTCGAGCGATGCTGGAAGAAGCCCTATGGCGGAATCGAATCGCAGAAGCCTGAAGCCGCGTTTGCCATTCGTCTGAAGCGCGACGGCACCCTTGAAGGCTCGCCGGTTCCGGAAGGCGCTCCGGCGACCCCCTACCTTCGCGTCTATCAGGAGAGCGCGTTGCGCGCGATCATCGAATGCCAGCCGTACAAGCTGCCGGCGGCCCTTTACGAGGAATGGAAATATTTTGCGCCGGTGTTCAAGGAAAAAGTCTAACGGTTTTGTCACGTGGCGGACACCAGTTGGCAATGACAGATATGAGCAAAGTTTGAAGCGATGACTGACAAAGATGGATTGCCGAAGATGCTGCATCGCCCGAGCCGCCGTCAGATCATAGCCGGAATGGCTGCGCTTGGCACGGTCGCCGGCGGTCGCAATGCCTTCGCACAAGCGCCAAAGCGGATCCCCATTCCCGAAGGTGAGTTCGTTCCACAGCCGATCGCGATCCCGAATTTCGTGGCGGGCACGCCCGGCGATGCCGAGGTCGGCGTCGGCGTGGCGCAGGTGATCACCAACAACCTCAAGCGCAGCGGGCTGTTCGCGCCGATCGATCAGGCTGCGTTCATCGAGCGCATCACCAATCCCGACAACCCGCCGACGTTTCAGAGCTGGAAGCAGATTGGCGCGCAGGCGCTGGTGGTCGGCCGCATGACGCGGCAAGGCGACGGCCGTCTGAAAGCCGAATTCCGCCTCTGGGATGTCAATCAGCAGCAGCAGCTCGCCGGCCAGCAATTCCAGACCTCGCCGGAATACTGGCGGCGGATCGCGCACATCATCTCCGACCAGATCTATGAGCGGCTGACCAGCGAGAAGGGTTATTTCGACAGCCGCGTCGTATTCGTCGACGAGACCGGGTCCAAGGAGCGCCGTGTCAAGCGGCTGGCGCTCATGGATCAGGACGGCGCCAATGTCAGATACCTGACCAAGGGAAGCGATCTGGTGCTGACGCCGCGGTTCTCGCCGTCGACCCAGGAAATCACCTATATGGAATTCGGCCAGGGCGATCCGCGCGTCTATCTGTTCAACGTCGAGACCGGGCAGCGCGAGATCGTCGGCAATTTCCCCGGCATGTCGTTCTCGCCACGGTTCTCGCCGGACGGCCAGCGCATCATCATGAGCCTGCAGCAGGGCGGCAACTCGAACCTGTTCGTGATGGATCTGCGCTCGAAATCGACGACGCGGCTGACCGACACGCCGGCGATCGACACCTCGCCGTCCTATTCGCCCGACGGCGCCCGCATCTGTTTCGAATCCGACCGCGGCGGCAAGCCGCAGATCTACGTGATGGCGGCCACCGGCGGCGGCGCGCAGCGCATCTCGTTCGGCGAGGGCAGCTATTCGACCCCGGTGTGGTCGCCGCGCGGCGACTACATCGCGTTCACCAAGCAGGGCGGCGGACAGTTCGCGATCGGCATCATGAAGACCGATGGTTCGGGCGAGCGGATCCTGACCTCGGGCTTCCACAATGAGGGGCCGACCTTTGCGCCGAACGGCCGGGTCGTGATGTTCTTCCGCGAGCCCGGCGGCAGCGGCGGACCCTCGCTCTACACGGTCGATATCTCAGGTCGTAACGAATTGCGGGTGCCAACGCCCGGTTTTGCCTCCGACCCGGCATGGTCGCCGCTGTTGTCATAATGGAACCCGGTCCCGGAAGGGACCGGCTGTTAACCGGCAAACATTGCCTAGCCAACTGATTTTTCATGCATATTTTCGTCGTGCGCCGCAAAAAACAACGTCTCGGTAACGATATTCCCTCAGAAAGACTTCATCTGCAGCGGGTAAAACTACCTACCCGAATAGGATGCGCGCCCCTAAAATGCAGCTTGCAAGTCAAACCGAAGAGCCGGATCAGAAGGTCTCGCCGTCAACTTACTCGGCGCTGATCGATTCGCTTTTCCAAAATCCCGCGCCGCTGTTCGCGGGCGCAGTGATGGTTGCCTTTGCCGCGGCCATGACCGCCGTGAAGACCGGACAAGACCTGCTCTGGCCGTGCGTTGCTTTTCTCGTGCTGTCCGGCACCGCCCGCGCCCTCGACATGCACCACTACAACAGCCGCAGATCCGCTCTGACCGCCGATGAAGCCGCGCGTTGGGAGGTGCGCTATCAGATCGGGGCGATGATCTATGCCGTTGCGCTCGGGCTATGGTGCACGGTGACTCTGCTCGGCAGCGATGATGCTGTGGCCCACATGATTTGCCTGACCGTCACCACCGGGTACGTGGCTGGAGGTGCGGGCCGGACCTATGGAAGGCCGTGGATATTCCACGTGCAGATTGCACTCGCCTGCGGTCCGACGGCGATTGCGCTGGCGCTTCGCGGCACCCCCTATTACATCGGAATGGCGATCGTCAGCGCGGTGTTTTTTTTGGCGCTGAAGCAGATTTCGACCGACTTGCAGCGGATTTTCGTTCGAGCACACGTCGCGCGCGAGCGCGAGGCGGCGCTGGCTGATCAGTTCGATACCGCGCTGAACAACATGCCGCATGGTCTGTGTATGTTTGGGGCCGACGGCCGGCTTGCGGTGATGAACTATCGTTTCAGCAAAATGATGGAGCTATCCGACGGTCTCGTGCAAAGCGGCGCGAGTGCTTCCGACATCATTGCGGCCTGTGTCAGCGCCGGATCGATCTCGGCGGCGAGCGGCAAGATAATCCTCGCTGAAATCGAGAATTCGCAGGCGAGGGGCGTCGTTACCGCTGATCCCGACTTCGCCAGAAATCGGTCGCTGTCGTGGACCTTCCAGCCGATGGCCGGTGGCGGCGCGGTCGTGCTGCTGGAAGATATTACCGAACGCCGCAATGCAGAAGCCCGGATCAGTCATCTGGCGCGTTACGACGAACTGACGGCGCTGCCGAACCGGGTCAATTTCCGGGATGAGATCGGGCGGCTTCTGGCTGTCCAGCAGGGCGCCGAACAATTGTCGGCGCTGCTGTTCGTCGACCTCGACCAGTTCAAGCAGGTCAACGACACGCTCGGCCATCCCTGCGGCGATCAGTTGCTGTGCGCGGTGGCCGACCGGCTGCGCGAGATGCTGCGGCCCGAGGATTTCGTGGCGCGCTTCGGCGGCGACGAGTTCGTGGTGTTCCAGCAGAACATCCATTCGGCCGATGACGCCGCGGGCCTCGCCCGGCGCATCGTCGATCGCCTGAGCGAGCGTTACAAGATCGACAATCATCTGGTCGAAATCGGCGCCAGCGTCGGCATCGCCATGACCTCGCGCGGCGTCAGCGCCGACACGCTGCTCAAGAACGCCGACATGGCGCTGTACCGCGCCAAGGCCGACGGCCGCGGCACGTTCTGCTTCTTCCGGGAAGAGATGGCGCAGGTCGTCGAATCCCGCCGCATCCTCGAACTGGACCTGCGCAAGGCGCTGGCCAACGAGGAGTTCGAGCTGTTCTTCCAACCGCTCGTCAATCTCAAGTCGGGCCGGATATCCACCTGCGAGGCGCTGCTGCGCTGGAATCATCCGGTTCGCGGCACGGTCTCGCCGACCGATATCATTCCGGTCGCCGAGGACATGGGCCTGATCGTCGATCTCGGCCGCTGGATTCTGCGCAAGGCCTGTATGGAATGCATGAAGTGGCCCGAGGGCGTCAGCGTCGCGGTCAACTTCTCGCCGCAGCAATTCCATCAGCGCGACGTGCTGAGCGAGGTCCGTTACGCGCTTGAGGTCTCCGGCCTGCAGGCCAACCGGCTCGAAATCGAGATCACCGAATCCTCGCTGCTGCGTAACACGCAACTGACGCACGACGTGCTGTCGCAATTGCATTCGCTCGGCGTGCGGATCTCGCTCGACGATTTCGGCACCGGCTATTCGAGCCTGAGCTACCTGCACAACTTCCCATTGCAGAAGGTCAAGATCGACCGCTCCTTCCTGGAAGGTATCGACAGCGACCGGCCGCTGACGCTGCTGCGCGGCGTGGCACGGCTCTCGGCCGACCTCGGAATGTCCGTCGTGGTCGAGGGCATCGAGACCAACGAGCAGCTCGAGTTGATCAGCGCCGATGGTGCGGTAACCGAGGCCCAGGGCTATCTGTTCAGCCCGCCGGTGCCTGCGGTGCGGGTTCGTCAGTTGCTGAATGCCTCGCATGGCCGCCGTCCGCCGGACAGCGTGCTGGTTCCGGTCCCCTCACGGTCCATCGCCTGATCCCCCATCCCCGTGAAAATACGGGAGAATCGGGGCCCGCCGGAGTAACCTTAACTTCTTGAAGCCTTTGCAATCTTGTTAACAAGCTGTTAATCATTCAGCCGCTCGCAGAGGTTGCTTGGAAGCGTAAGGAGTACAGTATGAGGTCCCCGGCCGAAGCACGCCCCATGGCCTTGGGACGGAGTCCCGACCCGCTAGATCAAGTCGACTATCGATTGGCGCAGACTCCCGAAGAAAAGGACGAGATCTACAGGCTCCGCTACCGGGCCTACCTTCGCGAGGGGGCTATCCAGCCTTCGGCTGACGGACGCGTGATCGATCAATATGAAGATGCTCCCAACGCCTGGACCTTCGGCGTCTATTTTCACGATCAGCTCTACAGCTCAATTCGCGTGAGCGTGCTGACGTCCGAATGGCGGATGTCGCCGTCAGTTGAGCTGTTTGGCGATGTCCTCCACCCCGAACTTGATAAGGGAAAGGTCATTATCGATTCAACGCGCTTCGTTGCCGACCCCGAAAAGGCGCGAAATTTTCCGGAGCTTCCCTACGTAACTGTCAGGTTGGGCTCCATGGCCGGCGTCTATTTCAATGCCGACTATGGATTGGCGATCGTACGTCCCGAGCATCAGGCGTTCTACCGGCGCGTGTTCCTGCATGAAACCTGGTGCGAGCCGCGATCATATCCGGGCCTCGTCAAGCCTGTCGGGTTGATGGCTGCGCATTTGCCGACGGTGCGTGACAGGGTTCTGGCCCGTTATCCGTTTCTGCGTTCGAGCGCTTTCGAGCGGCGAACACTCTTCGACCGCGGCGGCGGGCGGCCCTCGTCATTCGATGCGGTGGTTACCTCCTTCGAGCCGGCCTCGATCGTCCCGAGTTCCTAAGGCGGGTAGAAGGAGGCGGGTAGAATCAGCCGCCCCCAGGCCCGCTCGTCATCAAGGCTCGTCATCAAGGCTCGTCATCAAGGCTCCTCACCCCGGCGCCGGCGCATTTCGCCCCGATGTCCATGACAAAGCCCTAAATCTAGTGATTTCGGCCCGGTGCGCACTTGCCTTCACCGTCGCGCCACATTTACAAACCATTAACTATCGCGGTCGCTTTTCACGGTTTGTCGGCATTTGATCGGGTCTGGCAAGGTTCCATCAAGGTTGACGGAACGTTCGCTTAACCATCGACCTGTAGACCGGATAACAGTCGAAAAACGTGAGCGTGGAGGCTCCGGAATGAAATATCAGATGCGCATCCTCCAGGGATGGAAGCTGGCGGCTGTGGTCGCGGTGGCGCTGTCGATGGGCGCCTGCGCCAAGAACAACGTCGGCGCCGATGGCGCGATGGCGAGCGCGGCAACCCCGGGGAGCCAGCAAGATTTCGTGGTCAATGTCGGCGACCGCGTGTTCTTCGAGAGCGACCAGACCGAACTGAGCCCGCAGGCGATCGCCACGCTGGAGAAGCAGGCGCAGTGGCTGCAGACCTACAACCGCTACTCCTTCACCATCGAAGGCCATGCCGACGAGCGCGGAACCCGCGAATACAACATCGCGCTCGGCGCCCGCCGCGCCCAGTCGGTGCGCAGCTATCTTTCCTCGCGCGGCATCGATCCGAACCGCATGCGCACCATCTCCTACGGCAAGGAGCGTCCGGTGGCGGTCTGTAACGACATCTCCTGCTGGTCGCAGAACCGCCGCGCCGTCACGGTGCTGAACGCCGGCGCCTGAGGTTAGCCACGCAGAGTTCAACAGCCGGCGCCCTCGGGCGCCGGTTTTATTTTGGGCTCATGATGAAGCGACGGATCGCGGCCAGTGTGGGCTCGGGCGCGTCTTGTATGCAGGCGTGCCGGCAGTCGACGAACCGTTCGAACCGCACCAGATGCGACGGCAGCGCGGCTGCGATGTCGGCCTGGCTCTCGATCGGGTGAATGGGGTCATCTTCGCCGCCGAGCACCAGCGTCGGACACCGGATGCGATCCAGGTCGGGGAAGAAGTTGTAGCTGTGGCTCTCGCCACCGGGCCGCGTGAACCATTGCAGCACCTCCGGCCGGTTGACGGCGCGGCGCGCCATGTCCGGATCGCGCGGGATGCGCGTGTAATGCGGCATCGCCAGTCGCACCCAGGCCTGCACCGAAGCTTGGTCTGGATGGCCTTGTTCCTCCAGCAGGCGACGCCGCGCCAGCGCGCCGACCTCCGGTCCGCCGAAGCGTTCGAACAGCTCGACCCGCCGCTCCAGATATTCGTCGCCGGCGGCCGCGGTGCTGATCAGGATCAGTTTCGTGAGGTGGCTTGGATGACGCGTGGCGTAGGCCAGTGCGACCATACCACCGAACGAGGCGCCCAGCACGATCGGATCGACGATGCCGAGCGTGTCGCAGAACGCGCGCACGTCGTCGCCCCATTGGGCCAATGTCCAGCCCTCTCGCGGGCCGTTCTCGCTACGGCCGTTGCCGCGGTGGTCGAGATAGACGATCTGGGCAATGTCGGCCAGGGCGGAATAGGCCGGCCGGTAGATCGAATGGTCGAAGCCGGGGCCGCCATGCAGCATCAGCAGCACCGGCTTTTCCCGCATCACCGGCCCGTCCGGAACCAGCTTCGCGCCCTCGATATCGAAGAACAGCCGCACCCCGTTCACGGATACGTGCATGAGCGGATCTCCATCGATTTGTGAACGCTCCGCCGGGCCCGGCGGCTTGTCTTGAAGGGGATACTAAACCATACCGAATTCAGTGAACCGAATCGGAAATGCCAGTCACAATTCTGGCGTACTCCCTATCTCAATAGTGTTCTGCTTTCGTTTGACACGTGATTTTCGTCGTCAGGGCAAAATGTCATCCAGACTCCTCAATGCTTCCGGTGCCGCGGCGATTGCCGCGATGCTGGCTTTGTCTGTGCAGACCGCGTCCGCACAGATCACGTTCCCGTGGGAGCGTTCTCCGCAGGGCTCCCCGCAGGTCCAGGCGCAGTCTGACGACGCCGACCTGGAAATGCGGATCCAGCGGCTGGAAAATCAGCTCCGGCAACTGACCGGCCAGAATGAGGAGTTGCAATACCGCAACCGGCAGCTTGAGGATCGGCTGCGCCAGCTCGGCGCGGCGCCGCCGGCGCCAGGCGGCCAGCCCTCAGGTGCGCAGCCCAACGTGGCCGCGGCGCCGCCTCCGGTTCAGCTTGGCCCGCCGCAGGGGCAGCAGGGCTATCCGCAACAAGGTTATCCGCAGCAGGGGGCTCGCCAGCAGCAGGGCTATCCGCAGGCCCAACCCGGCTACGACCAGCAGCCGCAGGTCGCCTCTCCCGCGCCGATCGCACAGGACCCGGCAGCTCCGCAGGTCGGTGGCCGCCGTCGCGGCGATGCTTTCGACCCCAGCCAGAATCCCAACGCCCCCGGCGCGCCGCGCGCGCTCGGCGGTGGCCAGATGCCAATGTCGAGCGACGCGGCGGTCGGCGCTCCCGGCGGACGCGGGCCCGGCGAGCCGCTCAATCTCGGCGGTCCGCGCGATCCCGGTGGCGCCTTGCCGCCGCCCGCGGCAGCCGCACCGCCACCGCGCGGCCCCGGGCCCGGCGCCAGCGCCGCGCTGACCACGCTGCCGCCCTCGGCCACGTCAAAGGACGAATTCGATCTCGGCATCGGTTACATGCAGCGCAAGGACTATGCGCTGGCCGAAGAGACGATGAAGAACTTTGCGCAGAAATATCCAAGCGATCCGCTGATCGCGGATTCGCAATACTGGCTCGGCGAAAGCTACTTCCAGCGCCAGCAATATCGCGACGCCGCCGAAGCGTTCCTCGGCGTGACCACCAAGTTCGACAAGTCGGGCAAGGCGCCCGACGCCCTGCTGCGACTCGGTCAGTCGCTGGCGGCGCTGAAGGAAAAGGAAGCTGCCTGCGCCGCGCTCGGCGAGGTGACGCGGAAATATCCGCGCGCATCTGCTGGCGTGAAGGCCGCCGTCGATCGTGAGCAGAAGCGGGTTAAGTGCTAAAGCGGAAGCCGGTCGAGGCCGCCACCGGCCTCGAATAGACTGGCGATGCCATGCCTGACGACGACCACGCGCCGATCTCGGTACAGCAAGCGAAGGATCTGTTCGCACACTGGAAGGCCGCGCCGGCACTCGTGCTGGCGGTATCCGGCGGTCCTGATTCGCTTGCCCTGATGTGGCTTGCCGCCCGCTGGCGCCGTGCGCTTTCGCGCGGGCCGCGACTGATCGCGGTTACCGTCGATCACGGCTTGCGGGCTGAAGCTGCGCGCGAGGCGCGCGAGGTCAAGCGTCTCGCACATGCCCTCGATGTGCCCCATCGCACGCTGCGCTGGACCGGGACCAAGCCGAAGACCGGCCTGCCGGCCGCGGCCCGCGCCGCGCGCTATCGCCTGCTGGCGAAAGCCGCGCGGGCGAGCGGCGCCACGCACATCCTGACCGCGCATACCCGCGACGACCAGGCCGAGACGCTGTTGATGCGGATACTGCGCGGCAGCGGCATCGCGGGGCTTGCGGCGATGGCGCGCGAGACCGAGCGCGAGGGCGTATGGCTGGCGCGGCCGTTGCTGGACGTTCCGAAATCTCAGCTCGTCGCGACGCTGGGCAAGGCGAAGATCGCCTTTGCCGACGATCCCACCAATCGCGACATGAGCTTCACGCGGCCGCGGCTGCGCGCGTTGATGCCGGCCTTGATCAAGGAGGGCGGCGACAGCCGAAATTTGGCGCGGCTGGCAACAAGGCTGGCGCGGGCGAATGCCGCGATCGAAGTGCTGGCCGACGGCGCCGAGCGCTATCTCGCCTTGAGAGATCGCGATGATGCCTCGCGCTTCGGATTCGATGCCGGGGCGTTTGCCGGCCTGCCCGAGGAAATCCGGCTTCGGCTGCTCAAGCGCGCGATTGACCGGGCCGGCCACGAAGGGCCTGCGGAACTCGGCAAGGTCGAGGCGCTGCTGGCGGTACTGGACAACGCCATTGCGAACGGCCAGAAGCAGACAAGTCTGAAACAGACAAGTCTGAAACAGACAAGTCTGAAACAGACGCTTGCCGGGGCCGCGATCAGCCTGACCGGAGGCCGAATTCACGTCGATCCGGCGCCGCCGCGCCGGGGCCGGAGGGCTTGAGATACCGTCTAATCTCGCGATATCTCTTGCAATGCGGGCGGAGAGCCTTAACCACCCCGGAAAAACCCCGGATCTAACGTCATTTTTTGACCGGGAATCGCGTTAAGATGCGTTAAATAGTCCCGTGTGGTTCCCTTGGCATTGACCCGGGCGCCACCTAGATTGGGTGCAGTGGACCGGGGATTCTCGCCTCACTACCCAAAGAATACTCAAGGGTTACTGCCAAGGATATAAGGCCGCGATCCGCGCGACCACGAAGGAAGATCGATGAACGCCAATCTGCGCAACTTCGCCCTCTGGGTCATAATTGTCTTGCTGCTGTTGGCATTGTTCACGCTTTTCCAGAATCCGGGTCAGCGCACGTCCTCACAGGACATCTCGTTTTCGCAGCTGTTGAGCGAGGTCGACCAGAACCGCGTTCGCGACGTCGTGATCCAGGGGCCGGAAATCCACGGCACCTTTACCAACGGCTCCTCGTTCCAGACCTATGCGCCGAGCGATCCGACGCTGGTCAAGCGCCTGTATGACGGCAAGGTCTCGATCACTGCGAAGCCGCCCGGCGACAACGTGCCGTGGTTCGTGTCGCTGCTCGTCTCCTGGCTGCCCTTCATCGCGCTGATCGGCGTGTGGATCTTCCTGTCGCGGCAGATGCAGGGCGGCGCCGGCAAGGCGATGGGCTTTGGCAAGTCGCGCGCCAAGATGCTGACAGAGGCCCATGGCCGCGTCACCTTCGAGGACGTGGCTGGCGTCGACGAAGCCAAGCAGGACCTGCAGGAGATTGTCGAATTCCTGCGCGATCCCGGAAAATTCCAGCGCCTCGGCGGACGTATTCCACGCGGCGTGCTCTTGGTCGGCCCTCCCGGCACCGGCAAGACGCTGATCGCGCGTGCGGTCGCGGGCGAAGCCAACGTGCCGTTCTTCACCATTTCCGGCTCGGACTTCGTCGAAATGTTCGTCGGCGTCGGCGCAAGCCGTGTCCGCGACATGTTCGAGCAGGCCAAGAAGAATGCGCCCTGCATCATCTTCATCGACGAAATCGATGCGGTCGGCCGTCATCGCGGTGCGGGTCTGGGCGGCGGCAATGACGAGCGCGAACAGACGCTCAACCAGTTGCTGGTCGAGATGGACGGCTTCGAGGCCAACGAAGGCGTGATCCTGATCGCGGCCACCAACCGGCCCGACGTGCTGGATCCCGCGCTGCTGCGTCCCGGCCGCTTCGACCGTCAGGTCGTGGTGCCGAACCCGGACGTTGTCGGCCGCGAGCAGATCCTGAAGGTTCACGTTCGCAAGGTGCCGCTGGCGCCGGATATCAACCTCAAGACCATCGCGCGCGGCACCCCGGGCTTCTCCGGCGCCGACCTGATGAACCTCGTCAACGAAGCGGCGCTGACCGCCGCCCGCCGCAACAAGCGGATGGTGACGCAGGCCGAGTTCGAGGAAGCCAAGGACAAGGTGATGATGGGCGCCGAGCGCAAATCGCTCGTCATGACCGAGGAAGAGAAACTGCTGACGGCCTATCACGAGGGCGGCCACGCCATCGTCGGCCTCAACGTCGTCGCAACCGACCCGATCCATAAGGCGACCATCATTCCGCGCGGCCGTGCACTCGGCATGGTGATGCAGCTGCCCGAGCGCGACAAGCTGTCGATGTCGCTCGAGCAGATGACGTCACGGCTGGCGATCATGATGGGTGGCCGCGTTGCGGAGGAGCTGGTCTTCGGCAAGGAGAAGGTTACGTCCGGCGCCTCTTCAGATATCGAGCAGGCAACGCGACTGGCGCGCATGATGGTAACGCGATGGGGTCTGTCCGAAGCCCTTGGCACCGTGTCCTACGGCGAAAACCAGGACGAGGTGTTCCTCGGCATGTCGGTATCCCGCACCCAGAACGCATCGGAAGCCACGGTTCAGAAGATTGACACCGAGATCCGGCGTTTTGTCGAAGAGGGCTACAACGAAGCCACGCGTATCCTCACCGAGAAGCGCCAAGACCTCGAAACCCTGGCAAAGGGCCTGCTCGAGTTCGAGACGCTTTCCGGCGACGAGATCATCGACCTGCTCAACGGCAAGAAGCCGAACCGCGAGTCGGTGCTGGAGCCGAGCACGCCGCGGGCGTCTGCCGTGCCGCCCGCCGGCAAGCCGCGCCCGCGTCCCGATCCGGACCCCGGCCTGGAGCCGCAGCCGCAGGCGTAAGAGCGGACTGCACCTGAATAGAAAACGCGGCGGTGACGCCGCGTTTTTTATGTCGCGGATGTCATCGTTAGCCATGGCGTGGTCCGGAACGCCATGGCATGTTTGCACCACAAGAGAGAGCGTCGGCCAAACCGCGCCTGTCGCGGCCATCGGCCAAGCGCCCGCGCATGGGAGGCGAAACCATGGGAGGCGAAACGGTGCGTTTGCTCGCAGGATTTGGCGCGCTGGTGTTCCTGGCGCTTCCCGCAACCGCAGCCGAAATGCGCGGCGTCACCGCAACCGAAATCAAGATCGGCCAGACCATGCCCTATAGCGGGCCGGTGTCGGCGTTCGGCGCTCTCGGCAAGGGCGAGGTCGGCTATTTCAAGATGGTCAACGAGCGCGGCGGCATCAATGGCCGCAAGGTCAATCTGATCTCGCTCGACGACAGCTACGCGCCGCCGAAGACGGTGGAGCAGACACGCCGGCTGGTCGAGAGCGACGAGGTCGCACTGATCTTCTCCTCGATCGGCACCGCGCATAACACCGCGATCGCGAAATATCTGCAGAGCAAGAATATCCCGCAACTGTTCCTGGCCTCCGGCGCCTCGAAATTCGCCGACATCGCGCAGTTTCCGCAGGCGACCGTCGGCGTGCAGGCGCCGTTCCGCTACGAGGCCCGGCTCTATGCGCGCTATGCGCTTTCGAAGAATCCGAATGTCAAATTCGCCGTGATTTCGCAGAATGACGATTACGGCCGCGATTATCTGTTGGGTCTGAAGGACGTGCTCGGCGACAAATACGATTCCGTCGTCACCGGCGCGACCTACGAAATCTCCGACCCGACCATCGACTCGCAGATCGTGAAGCTGAAGGCCTCCGGCGCCGATGTCTTCTTGATCGCGGCCACACCGAAGTTCGCTGCGCAATCGATCCGCAAGGCGTTCGAGATCGGCTGGCGGCCGATGACCTTCCTCTCCAACGTCGCGGTGTGGATTTCCACCGTGATGGAGCCGGCAGGCGTCGAGGCCGGCACCGGCATTCTCTCCACCGCCTATGTCAAGGATCCCGACGATCCCGCCTGGAAGGACGATGCAGGCGTCAAGGGCTGGCGGGAATTCATGACAAGATACGTTCCGGACGGCGACCAGCACGACACCAACTATGTCAATGCCTATAACAGCGCCATGGTGCTGGAGGCCGTGCTGAAGGCCTGCGGCAACGACCTGTCGACCGAGAATATTTTAAAGCAGGCCTATTCGATCAAGGATCTGGAACTGCCGATGCTGCTGCCGGGCATCAAGGTCAATACCTCACCGACCGACCACGTGCCGGTCGACCAGATGCAGTTCATGCGGTTCAACGGCAAGACCTGGGAGCGCTTTGGGGAATTGCAGACGGGGAATTGAGCTCACCCGTCATTGCGAGACGCGCAGCGAGGTAGCAATCCATACTGCCGCGCTATGGAATGCTTCCGCCTCCGCTAAGGCTACGGCGGACAAGTCGCTTCGCTCGCAATGGCGTGGTTGCCGCCACGAGATGAGTTATGCCTTCGCGGGGGCGCCGAGATGCACGGCCAGGATATGCTCCGGCGTCTCTACCACTTCGATCGTCTCCCCGTCGCCGCCGACAAAGGCAAGAACGGTGCGCTCGCCGTCGCGTGACATGCTGCCGACGAGCGCGATATTGATGTGGATGGGTTGCCCCGTCTCGAACCTCGTGCATTCAATCCAGAAGCGCATGGCGGTCTCCTTCGATCTTCCGCGATAATCATAAAGACAGTCGTAGTGTGGGCAAAGCCACCGGGTCGCGCGAATGCGCGCCCGATGACAGGCTCCGCGTGCCCACCATTGCATGCGGAGGGTTGATGGTGGGCACGGCGCGAAGTGCGCCTTTGCCCACCCTACGCAACCGACTAGAGGCGCGACGCTTCTCGCGCTAGGCCGACGCCCGCAATTCGCGAGCCGCCGCCACCATGTTGACGAGCGCGGGCCGCACCTCTTCCCATTTGCGGGTCTTCAATCCGCAGTCGGGATTGATCCAGATCTGGGCGTCGGAGAGCCGCTTGCGCGCCAGCCTGAGCAGGGCGGTCATCTCGCCGACATCGGGTACGCGCGGCGAATGGATGTCGTAGACGCCGGGGCCGATTTCGTTCGGATAACGGTAGTCCCTGAACGCGTCGAGTAACTCCATCTTCGAGCGCGAAGTCTCGATCGAGATCACGTCGGCGTCCATCGCGCCGATCGCGTTGATGATGTCGTTGAACTCCGAGTAGCACATATGGGTGTGGATCTGCGTCTCGTCGCGCACGCCGGAGGAACAGAGGCGGAAGGCGTCGACGGCCCAATCGAGATAGGCCTTCCATTCGGATTTGCGCAGCGGCAAGCCTTCGCGCAACGCCGCCTCGTCGATCTGGATCATGCCGGCGCCAGCAGCTTCGAGATCGGCCACCTCGTCGCGGATCGCGAGCGCGATCTGGCGGCAGGCCTCGCTGCGCGCCATATCGTCGCGAACGAAGGACCAGTTCAGGATGGTGACAGGACCGGTCAGCATCGCCTTCATCGGCTTCTTCGTCAGTGACTGGGCGTACTGCCACCACTCGACTGTCATCGGCTTCGGCCGCGAGACGTCGCCGAACAGCACCGGCGGACGGACGTAGCGCGATCCGTAGGACTGCACCCAGCCGTGGGTGGTGAAGGCGAAGCCCGCGAGCTGCTCGCCAAAGTACTGCACCATGTCGTTGCGCTCGAACTCGCCATGCACGAGTACGTCGAGGCCGATGGTTTCCTGCCACTGCACCGCGCGGGCCGTCTGGTCCTGCAAATAGACCTTGTAGACTTCATCCGTCAGGGCACCGCTGGCGTGCGCGGCGCGGGCTTTCCTGACTTCGGCCGTCTGAGGGAACGAGCCGATGGTCGTGGTCGGGAACGCCGGCAGGTTGAAGCGCTCGTGCTGAACGCCGACACGATCAGTGAATACGCTGGCGCGGCGACGCATCGCGGCGTCGATGCCGGCGATGCGCGCCGCGACCTTCGCGTCGTGAATTCGCGGCGAGGCCTTGCGCGCGGCGGCGGCCTGGTCTGAAGCTTTCAGGCTGGCTTCGACCGCTCCGCGGCCACCGGCGAGCGCCGTTCCGAGCGTGGTCAGTTCCTCGAGCTTTTGCACCGAGAACGCCAGCCAGCTCTTGATTTCAGAATCGAGCCCCGTTTCCAGCGCCAGATCGATCGGGACATGCAGCAGCGAGCAGGAGGGGGCGATCTGCACACGGTCCTTGCCGAGTTTCGCGATCACGGGTTCGAGCCGGTCGAGGATCCGGACCAGATCCGCGCGCCAGATGTTGCGGCCGTCGATGATTCCGATCGACAGCACGCGGTTATCCGGAAAATCGGCGAAGCCGTCGATTTGATCCGGCGCGCGCACCAGATCGAGATGCAGGCCGGCGACGGGCAACGCCAGCGCGGTATCGCGGTTGCCGCCCAGCCCGCCGAAATAGGTCGCCAGCATGATCTTGAGTTGCGGCACCGCGTTGGCGATCTCACTATAGGCGTAATGCAGCGCCTGCTGCGCGATGATGTCGAGGTCGAGCACCATGCATGGCTCGTCGATCTGCACCCATTCGGCGCCCCGGCAGGCCAATTCGCGCAGCACGTCGATGTAAACTGGCAGCAACCGGTCGAGCAGCGACAGCGGATTGAAACCGGTATCCTTGCTTTTCGCCAGCTTGAGAAACGTGACCGGCCCGACCAGCACGGGGCGGGTCTGATAGCCCAGCGCCTTGGCTTCCTCGTATTCCTCGATCGGCTTGCGCGAGGCGAGGGTGAATTGCTGATCCTTCGCTAGTTCAGGCACCATGTAGTGGTAGTTGGTATCGAACCATTTTGTCATTTCTTGCGCGGGCATGCCGTGGGCTGCATCGTGCCCGTGATGCGTATGGCCGCAGCTCGCCTCGTTCGCGTTGCCTTGCGCGCCGCGAGCCATCGCAAAATAGGTCGCGAGCGGGACCGGGCCGCCGTTCCAGCGATAGATTTCAGGGATCGCGCCGACCATCACTGACGTGTCGAGCATCTGGTCGTAGAACGAAAAATCGTTCGACGGGATCACGCTGACGCCGAGCTTTTTCTGTCGCGCCCAGTTAGCGGCGCGAAGCCCAGCGCCGGCTTCGATCAGGGCTTTTTCGTCCGAGGCGCCGGACCAGAAACTTTCCAATGCAAATTTCAGCTCGCGGCGCGGGCCGATACGCGGCGTGCCGAGGGAGGCAACGGGAAGCGCAGAAGTGGAGACTGTGGAGGTAGACGATGTAGAAGATGACGTTGCAGTAGACATTGGCTTAACCCCAAAAGTTGGGGGCAAAGGCCGAAGTGACACGTCTGGATTCCGCGTACGGCAGCGCGCGCGGAATCGCAACCGCACCACCGGGACACCCCGCCCGAGGACGTGTATGTTGTCGAGGCAGGTCTCCTGGCTCGCGGGTCTGTGCTGCTGTCCGGCCTTCCCGAAACCCCGTGAGGTCTCAGTGACTTTGTTGGACAGCGGCTCGCCGCTTACAGTTGCGGGGGCAGCTCCGGCTTTGGCTTTTTCGGCCGCACCGGCTTCCCTCTTAGCTTCGGGCCGAACGAGCCCGAAGAACCACGACGGGTTCAGTTAAGGTCAACGGCGATCTCAGTCAATACGAGATCGGTCGTCCCCCGCTGCGCTCTCTGCCATCATTCGATGAACGTCATTCCGATCGAAGCGCGATAGCTACATAGTTCACCTCTACGGCATGCCGGTGGGAACGATGGTTCTGACGATGGAGGCGTCGAGCGCCTCGTAGTCATGCAGCCCGATCGTTGCGTAAAGTTCGGCGCGCGTCTGCATCTGGTCGAGCATCTCATGGGTGCTGCCATCGCGTTTGAGGGCGGCGAACAGATTCTGCTGGGCCTTGTTGGCGACGCGGAGCGACGACACCGGCCAGATCACCATCCGATAGCCCATCGCCTCGAACTCGGATGCGGTGAAGAACGGCGTCTTGCCGAACTCGGTCATGTTCGCCAGCAGCGGAACGCCGGGAACACGCCTGGCGAACTCCTCGAACATCTCACGCGAGATCATCGCTTCCGGGAAGATCGCGTCTGCTCCCGCTTCCAGATAGAGTTTGGCGCGTGCCACCGCGCCGTCCATGCCTTCGTGCGCCGCGGCATCTGTTCTTGCGATCAGATAGAGATGACGCCGCGCCTTGGCGGCGGCAGCGACCTTGGCGGCCATGTCGCGCGCGTCCGCCAGCTTCTTGTCGTTGAGATGGCCGCATTTTTTCGGCAGCAACTGGTCCTCGATGTGAACGGCGGCAGCGCCGACGTCCTCGAAGGTGCGCACCATGTTCATGACATTGAGCGCTTCGCCATAGCCGGTGTCGCCATCGACCAGCACCGGCAGGCCGCCAGCGCGCGCCACCTGGCGGATGAAGAAGGCAACTTCCTCGATCGTGATAATGCCGAGATCCGGCAGGCCCATCGACGCCGTCATCGCCGCGCCCGACAGATAGAGCGCGGAAAAGCCGGCGTCGCGGGCCTGCAGCGCGGCCATTCCGTTATGCGTGCCCGGCATCTGGAGAATGCCCGGTTTGTCCAGGAGCTCGCGGAAGCGAGCCCCGGCCGGCTTGTCGGCCAGATCAGCACCCAGGAGATATACCATGCTTGCCTCCTTACGCGGCGCGCGGGGTGGTCGCTGTCTTGCCACGCTCATGCAGCGGCACGAATTTCAGATTCTCCGGGCCGATATAGTTCGCGGCCGGCCGGATGATCTTGTTGTTGACGCGCTGTTCCATCACATGCGCCGCCCACCCCGATGTTCGCGAAATCACGAACAGCGGTGTGAACATCGCGGTCGGCACGCCCATCGCGTGATAGGAGACCGCGCTGAACCAGTCGAGATTGGCGAACATCTTCTTGGCATCGGCCATGACGGCCTCGATCCGGTCGGCGATTTCGAACATGCGGGTGCTCTCGCTTTCGATGCTCAGGCGGCGCGCAACCTCCTTGATCACCTTGTTGCGTGGATCGGCGATGGTGTAGACCGGGTGACCGAAGCCGATCACGACCTCCTTGGCCGCGACGCGCCGGCGGATATCGGCCTCCGCTTCGTCCGTATCGCCGTAACGCTTCTGCACTTCGAACGCGATCTCGTTGGCGCCGCCATGCTTCGGCCCGCGCAGTGCGCCGATCGCGCCTGTGATCGCGGAGTAGAGGTCCGAGCCGGTGCCTGCGATCGAGCGCGCGGTGAAGGTCGAGGCGTTGTACTCGTGTTCTGCGTAGAGGATCAGCGAGGTATGCATCGCGCGCTCGTGCGATGGCGGCGGCTTCCTGCCATGGAGCAGATGCAAGAAGTGCGATCCGATCGAATCGTCGTCGGTTTCGACGTCAATCCGGCGGCCGTGGTGGGCATAGTGGTGCCAGTAGAGCAGCATCGATCCAAGCGAGGCCATCAGCCGGTCGGCAATATCGCGCGCGCCGGACTGATTGTGATCATGGGCCTCGGGAAGGATGCAGCCGAGCGCGGAGACGCCGCTTCTCAATACGTCCATCGGATGTGCCGCGGCGGGCAGCAACTCGAGCGTCTGCAACACCGCTGAAGGTAACCCGCGCAACGCCTTCAGTTTGGCCTTGTAGTTTCGAAGCTCCGACAGCGTAGGCAGGCTGCCGTGAACGAGAAGATATGCGATCTCCTCGAACTCGCAGCTTTCGGCGACATCGAGAATATCGTAGCCGCGATAATGCAGGTCGTTTCCGGTGCGGCCAACCGTGCACAGCGCGGTGTCGCCGGCGATCACGCCTGATAGCGCGACCGATTTCTTGGGCGAAGGTTTGATGTCCGTCATCTCAATCTCCCTTATCGATTGCCGGCGGCGCGCTGGACTGTGACCGGAGCGGCGTCGCGCCAGTCGAAAATGCCGTGCGTCGATGTCGCGCCGAGGAATTCTGGATCGACCGTAAACGTGAGGTCGGTCAGCTCGCCCGCCTTCAACGACGCCAGTCTTTCCACCGTTGCGATGAAGCGATCCTGCTCGGTCGTGGCGATCAGGCCTTCCGCCAGGTTGCGGAATTTCCGGATGTAGTCCGGCCGCCTGAACGGGCGGGCGCCCAGCGGATGCGCGTCAGCCAGCGCAATTTCGTCACTGATGACGGAGCCGCCCTTCAGCTTCACTATGACGCGGCCGCCGAACGCTTTTTCCTTCGGATCCTGGCTGTGGTAGCGGCGGGTCCATGCGGGGTCTTCGACCGTCGAGATCTTGCGCCACAGCGCGGCCGTCGTTTCGCGGCCCGCGCGCTCGGGCGCATAGGATCGCTCGTGATGCCAGCCGCCGTCTTCGAGCGCGACCGCGAAAATATACATGATCGAATGGTCGAGCGTTTCGCGGCTTGCCTTCGGGTCCATCTTCTGCGGGTCGTTGGCGCCGGTGCCGATGACGTAGTGGGTGTGGTGGCTGGTGTGGATGACGATACTTTCGATCTTCGAGAGATCGCCGATTTGCGGTCCGAGCCGGCGCGCCAGGTCGATCAAGGCCTGGCTCTGATATTCGGCCGAGTGCTCCTTGGTGTAGGTTTCGAGAATGGCGCGCTTGGGTTCGCCCTTCTCCGGCAGCGACACCGTGTAGTCTGCGCCGGGGCCGCCGAGCAGCCAGGCGATGAAGCCGTCTTCGCCCTCATAGGCGGGTGACGGCGCGCCTTCGCCGCGCATCACGCGATCGACGGATTCGATCGCCATCTTGCCCGCGAAGGCCGGCGCATAGGCCTTCCAGCTCGAGATCTCGCCCTTGCGCGATTGCCGCGTCGTCGTGGTGACGTGGAGCGCCTGCTGAACGGCCTGATAGATCGTCTCGGCAGGCAAGTCGAGCAGCGCGCCGATCCCGGCGGCGGCGGACGGGCCGAGATGGGCGATGTGATCGATCTTGTGCTTGTGCAGGCAGATGCCCTTCACGAGATCGACCTGGATTTCGTAGGCCGCAGCCAGCCCGCGCACGAGGTCCGCGCCCGTCAGCCCGCAATGCTGGGCGACAGCCAGCACCGGCGGAATGTTGTCGCCGGGGTGCGAATAGTCTGCCGCCAGGAACGTGTCGTGGAAATCGAGTTCGCGGACGGCGACGCCGTTGGCCCAGGCGGCCCATTCCGGCGAAATCCGCTGCGACCGCGTCAACCCGAACACGGTGGCTCCCGGCTGGAACGGATGCGCCTCGGCTTGCGCTCGCGCGCTGATGACGGGACGCCGCGCCACCGAGGCTGCGGCAACGGCGGCGTTGTCGATGATGCGATTGCCCAGCATCTCCACCACATCGCTCTCGACCGCGACCGGGTCGGCGGCCACCTCAGCGATCTTCCAGGCCAGTTGCCCTGCGCGTGGCAGATGATCGGCCGATTTGAACGTACGAACGCTATGCTGTTTCAAGACGCAGCTTCCCTCTGGATTGGATCGGTCATGGTTGGTTGCGCGATCGGGACCGGCCGGCCGAATTCGTTCACCGCGACCATCTCGAACGTTCCGCGCACCGCGGATTTCCGCCTGCCGCTGCTCAAATCTTCGCGGATCATGTCGACGGCGACCGTCATGGAACTGCGCCCGACGCGTACGACCTGGGCAACGAGCTCGACGAGTTCGCCGACATGGACTGGCTCGTGAAATTCGATTCTGTCCGAGGTCGCCATGACGACGCTCTGGCGAGCGTGCCGCGTGGCCGTGACGAATGCCGCCTTGCCCATCAGGCTCAGGGCATGGCCGCCGAACAGCGTGCCGTAGTGATTGGCTTGCTCCGGAAACACCATCTCCACGAACCGTGTCTCGTCGGGATGGAGGTTTGGCGACGCCGTTGAATGCATTTTCCTGCTCCGGACGACTTGTCTTTCCGTACCGACTTCGCAATATCTACAAATGTGCGCCGTCGAAATGGCTGAAAAAGCGTAGTCTTGCGAAGAAAAGCCGGTCGATTTGCAAAGTTTGCGAAGGTGTTGCGATGAAAAAGACCTTTATGGGCGTGCGGTTGAAAAGACTGCGTGAGGAGCAGCGCCTGACGCAGGCGGCGCTTGCCGGCAAACTCGGGATCTCGCTCAGCTACCTCAACCAACTGGAAAACAATCAGCGTCCGCTCACCGTGCCGGTGCTGCTGGCGCTCAATTCGGTGTTCGGCCTTGACGTGCAGTCGTTCGCCGAGGGCGACGAGGCGCGCCTGATCTCGGACTTGCGCGAAGCGCTGGCGGATCCTTCGCTAGGAGAGTCGATCGCTATCGCTGAACTTCGCGAACTCGCGCAGAACATGCCCGCGGTCGGGCGCGCGCTGATCAACCTCAACCGCAAATACCGCCATGCCGCCGAGCAATATGCGGCCATCTCCGCGCGGCTCGGCGACGACCGTCAGGCCGCTGCGGCGGTACTTCCGTCTACGCCGTTCGAGGAAGTCCGCGACTTCTTCTATCTGCAGCACAACCACATTGCCGAGCTCGACGATGCGGCGGAAGCGATCGCCGGCCGGTTGGAATTGCCTGTCGGGCGGATGACGCCGGGCCTGGTGTCGTATCTCGAAAGCCGGCATGGCGTGACTGTCCTGATCGACGCGATCGACGAACTGGGATCGGGAACACAGCGCCTGTTCGATGGCCGCACACGAACGCTGCGGCTGTCGCCGAGCCTTGATCCGGGCCAGCAGGCGTTTCAGCTCGCCACGCAGATCGCCATTCTGGAACTGGACGAGGCGATACGTTCGATCGTCGACAACGCCAAGTTCACCAGCGACGAAGCGCGCGGCCTCGCCCGCATTGGCCTTGCGAACTATTTCGCCGGTGCGCTGATCCTGCCTTACTCCGTTTTCCTCAACGAGGCGGAGCGGTGTCGTTACGACATCGAGTTGCTCAGTCACCGGTTCGGGGTGGGCTTTGAAACGATCTGTCACCGGCTGAGCACCCTGCAGCGCCATAATGCGCGGGGCATTCCGTTCTTCTTCATTCGCGTCGATCGCGCCGGAAACATATCGAAGCGCCAATCGGCGACCGACTTCCATTTTTCGCGGGTCGGCGGGACCTGTCCGCTGTGGAACGTCTATGAGGCCTTCGCCAACCCGGGGCGTATCCTGACGCAATTGGCGCGGATGCCCGATGAACGAACCTATCTCTGGGTTGCCCGCACAGTGTCGCACGGCAGCGGGGGATACGGCGCGCCCGCCAAGACGTTTGCGGTCGCCTTGGGATGCGATGTTCGCCATGCGGAGCGAATCGTCTATTCGCAAGGTCTCAAGATCGATCCGTCACTGGCGACGCCGATCGGCATGGGCTGCAAGGTGTGCGAACGGCCGGATTGTCCGCAGCGCGCATTTCCGCCGGTCGGCCGGGCCTTGCGAATCGACGAGACGCGCTCCCGCTTCGCGCCCTATGCGACGTCGTGAGCTGAACGCGGCTGGAATAGCGGGGAAAACGTTTTTCAAGCGGAGAAAGAATCAGCTTCCCGTGCTTTTCATCCCCTTGCGGAAATTTTTTTTGATCGTCGATCTCCAGCGCCCCATTGACACTCCGGCCCGAATAATACCAGATATAGCTGTCACGGCCCACCCTGTCGCAAGATTTGGTGGCTAAGAGGGAAGTCGGTGTATCGCGTGTTTTGCGAGAATCCGACGCTGCCCCCGCAACTGTAAGCAGTGAGTTGTTCCCGATTTCACGTCACTGATGCGGCCACGCATTGGGAAGACCGGGTACGACGCCGACCTGCGAGCCAGGAGACCTGCCGCGACACCAAAAAACGTCCACGGGCGGGGTGTCCGGCGGCCGCTTGCAGAATCATGCCGGTGCTTTGCGCCGGGCATTCAATGCAGCGTCGCCCCAAGACATCCAGCCCCAACAACACTACGGGGTCTGCCGATGTCGCAATCTTCTCAACTCGTTTCTCCCGAAGCCAAAGCCGCTCCCTTTCTCGCGTTGCGCTCCGAATCATCAGCCGCGCCGGAAGCCGCGCCTCCAATGCAGGTGATCCGCCGCAACGGCACGGTTTCGAAATTCGATGCCAGCAAGATTTCGGTCGCGATGACCAAGGCGTTCCTCGCGGTCGAGGGGCATGGCGCGGCCGCTTCCCGCCGCGTGCATGAAATCGTCGAGCAACTGACCGACGAAGTCGTCGGCGCGCTGTCGCGCCGGATGAGCGAGGGCCGCACCTTTCATATCGAGGACGTGCAGGACCAGGTCGAACTGGCCTTGATGCGCAGCGAGCACCACAAGGTCGCGCGCGCCTATGTGCTGTATCGCGAGGAGCGAACGCGGCAGCGCGCCGGGCAGGAAGCGGCCAAATCGGCCAAGCCGTCAACCGGACCTTTGTTGCATGTGACGCTGGCGAACGGGACGAAAGTTCCGCTCGACACGGCGCGGCTGGTGTTGATCGTCAACGAGGCGTGTGCTGGCCTCGATGGCGTCGAGGCGGCTCCAGTGCTCACTGAGACCCATCGCAATCTCTATGACGGCATCAGCCAGGATGAATTGGCGCTGGCGTCCGTCATGGCTGCGCGCACGCTGGTCGAACAGGAGCCGAACTACGCCTATGTCAGCGCGCGGCTATTGCTCGACAAGCTGCGCACCGAGGTGCTGTCGTTCGTGCTCGGTGCGCCGACCAGCGCGTCGCAGGCCGATATGGCGGTACGCTACGGCGAATACTTCCCCGCCTACATCAAGACCGGCATCAAGGCCGAGCTGCTCGATCCCGATCTGGCGCGGTTCGACCTGAAGAAGCTCGCCGCGGCGCTGAAGCCGGAGCGCGATCTGGCGTTCCAGTTTCTGGGGCTGCAAACGCTGTATGACCGCTATTTCCTGCATGAACGCGGCAACCGCATCGAACTGCCGCAGGCGTTCTTCATGCGCGTCGCGATGGGCCTTGCGCTGCGCGAGATCGACCGCGAGGCACGCGCCATCGAATTCTACGACCTGCTGTCGTCGTTCGACTTCATGGCTTCGACGCCGACGCTGTTCAATTCGGGAACGCTGCGACCGCAATTGTCGTCCTGCTTCCTTACCACCGTTGCCGACGATCTTGACGGCATCTTCAAATCGGTCAAGGACAACGCGCTCTTGGCGAAATATTCCGGCGGGCTCGGCAACGACTGGACCCGCGTGCGCGGGCTAGGCGCCCACATCAAGGGCACCAACGGCGAGAGCCAGGGCGTGGTGCCGTTCCTCAAGGTGGCGAACGATACCGCGATCGCGGTCAACCAGGGCGGCAAGCGCAAGGGCGCGGTCTGCGCCTATCTCGAAACCTGGCATATCGACATCGAGGAATTTCTGGACCTGCGCAAGAACACCGGCGACGACCGTCGCCGCACCCATGACATGAACACCGCGAACTGGGTGCCCGACCTGTTCATGCAGCGCGTCGAGGCCGATGGCGAATGGACGCTGTTCTCGCCGGACGAGACGCCCGATCTGCACGATCTCTACGGCACGGCGTTCGCCGAGCGTTACGCGTTCTATGAAGCGAAGGCGGCGCGCGGCGAAATCCGGGTGTTCAAGCAGGTTCGCGCCACGGATCTTTGGCGCAGGATGCTGACCATGCTGTTCGAGACCGGGCATCCCTGGATCACGTTCAAGGACCCCTGCAATCTGCGCTCGCCGCAGCGCCACGCCGGCGTGATTCATTCCTCGAATCTCTGCACGGAGATCACGCTCAATACCTCCGACGACGAGACCGCCGTCTGCAATCTCGGCTCGATCAATCTGCTCAACCACGTGCGGGAAGGGCGGCTGGATGAGCCGCGGCTGAAGCGCAGCGTGGCCATCGCGATGCGGATGCTCGACAACGTCATCGACATCAATTTCTACACCATCCCGGAAGCGCGCCGCTCGAACCTGCGGCACCGCCCGGTCGGTCTCGGGCTGATGGGCTTCCAGGATGCGCTGCAGGCGTTGCGGATCGCGATGGCTTCCGATGCGGCTGTAGCCTTCGCCGATACCAGCATGGAGATGATCTCCTACTATGCGATCTCGGCCTCCGTCGATCTGGCGGCCGAGCGCGGGCGCTATCCGTCGTTTGACGGCTCGCTGTGGAGCCGGGGCATTTTGCCGATCGATTCGATCGAACTGCTGGCGGAAGCCCGCGGCGGCCTTGCGATGGACCGCGGCATGGCGCTTGACTGGGATCACTTGCGCGAGCGCGTCAAATCATCAGGCATGCGCAATTCGAACGTGATGGCGATCGCGCCGACGGCGACGATTTCGAACATCTGCGGCGTGGCGCAGTCGATCGAACCCGCCTACCAGAACCTCTATGTCAAATCCAACATGTCCGGCGACTTCACGGTGGTGAACGAGTTTCTGGTCCGCGACCTCAAGGCGCGCGGGCTGTGGGACGAGGTGATGGTCAACGACCTCAAATATTTCGACGGCAGCGTTGGCACCATCGATCGCATTCCGGACGACCTCAAGGCGCTCTATGCCACAGCCTTCGAGATCGACAGTGCCTGGCTGATCGAGGCGGCCTCGCGGCGGCAGAAATGGATCGACCAGTCGCAGTCGCTTAACCTCTATATCGCCAATCCCTCAGGCAAGAAGCTCGACGCGCTCTATCGGCTGGCCTGGGCGCGCGGGCTGAAGACGACCTATTATCTGCGCTCGCGCAGCGCGACGCATGTCGAAAAATCCACGCTCCGGGGCACCGACGGCAAGCTCAACGCCGTTGCGGCTGCACCTGCGATGTCGGCCGCGCCGATCATCGTTCCGTCCGCGATCACGGCGCCCGACCTGTCCGGCGCGGTGGCATGTTCCATCGACAATCCCGAATGCGAAGCCTGCCAGTAAGCAGACAAGAAAAGAAGGAAACGACAATGCTCGACTGGTCAGAACCCGCTGCGCCCCTGCGCCGGATGCCACTTCCCTTGGAGGCGCAAACCACTGTTGCGGCCGATCAAACCGGCCTCGGCGCGATCGATCGCAGCGGCGGCAGGGTGTCCGTGGACGACAAGCGGATGATCAACTGCCGCGCCGACGTCAATCAATTGCTGCCGCTGAAATACAAATGGGCATGGGAGAAATACCTCGCCGGCTGCAACAATCACTGGATGCCGACCGAAGTCTCGATGCAGGCCGATATCGCGCTGTGGAAATCGCGCGACGGCCTGACCGAGGATGAGCGCCGCGCCATCAAGCGAAACCTCGGCTTCTTCGCGGCTTCCGAAAGCCTCGTCGCCAACAACATCGTGCTGGCGATCTACCGCCATCTGACCAATCCGGAGTGCCGGCAGTATCTGTTGCGGCAGTCCTTCGAGGAGGCCGTTCACACCCACACCTTCCAGTACATCGTCGAAAGCCTCGGCCTCGACGAGGGCGAGCTGTTCAACATGTACCGCGAGGTGCCGTCGATCACCGACAAGGCGGCGTGGGCGCTGAAGCACACCCAGCACCTCGACGATCCCGATTTCAGGACCGGGACACCGGAAGCCGACCAGGCGTTCCTGCGCGATCTCGTCGCGTTCTATGTGATCTTCGAGGGCATGTGGTTCTATACCGGGTTCGCCCAGATCCTCTCGCTCGGCCGCCGCAACAAGATGGTCGGGATCGCCGAACAGTATCAGTACATCCTGCGCGATGAATCCATTCACCTGAACTTCGGTATCGATGTCATCAACCAGATCAAGATCGAGAATCCGCATCTGTGGACCAAAGCCTTTCAGGACGAGGTCCGCGCCATGGTGCGTGAGGCGGCCGAACTGGAAGCGGCCTACGGGCGGGACACCATGCCGCGCGGCTTCCTCGGCCTGAATGCGGCGTTGTGCGAGAGCTACATGCACTTCATCGCCAACCGCCGCTGTGCGCAGCTTGGGCTACAGCGGGTGTTCGACGAAACCGAAAATCCGTTTCCATGGATGTCGGAGGCGATGGACCTGAAGAAGGAGAAGAACTTCTTCGAGACGCGGGTGATCGAATATCAGAACGGCGGGGCGCTGAGCTGGGAGTAGGGGTGGCAGGCTCCCTCCACACGTCGTCCCTGCGAACGCAGGGACCCATAGCCACCGAACGTAGTTGTGTAAGCAGGCGTCTGCCGTCCCTGCGAACGCACTAGGGTTTCTACACGTCTGGCGCGACAGATTGACTCGGTGGGTCATGATGTTATCCCGCGTTTGCGGTTTGTATGATTCTGTTTCTGACGCTTTGATTCGAAGGAGCGTCGGAGATGGAGCACGAGCCGGATTTGTCACTGGGTGAGTTTGGCGACGTTCGCCTCGATAAAAGGGGGCGGCGTTTGTGCAGGCTATGCTTTGCACGCGCAGTGTCTGCTTGCGCCGGATGGCGCAGGGTGACTGGGCCGCGTACATGGCGTACTGGCGGTTCGTGAACAATCCGCAAGTCACGACCGATCGACTGATTGAAGGCTGGAGCAGGCAGACGGCGACCGTGGTCGGCGGGCGTCATGTGCTGGCGATCCAGGACACCAGCGAGGTCAAGTTTCAGACGCGGCAGGGATGTCGGCGTGGACTGGGCAAAGTCGGCAAAGGCAATGCCCGCGGCGTGTTGCTGCATGCCATGATAGCGGTCGATGCCGACAGCGGGGCCTGTCTCGGTCTCACCGGCGGCAAGGTGTGGACGCGCAGGGGCAAAGTTAAGACCCCTCACGACGAGCGGGAGTTGGCCAACAAGGAGTCGGCGCGCTGGGTTACGACGGCTGAGCAGGGCTGCGAGGTTCTGGCTGCGGCGCGCATGATCACCGTCATCAATGACCGTGAAGGGGAGTTCTTTGCGCACTGGGCGCTGACGCCCGGCGACAACGTCCACCTGCTGACGCGGGCTATGCATGATCATGCGCTGGCCGACGGCGGAACCCTTTATCAAGCGGTGGAGCGAGTTCGCTTCTGCGACAAGGCGGTGATCGATCTGCCGCAGCGGATGGATCGCCACGGTCGCCAAGCCCATCTCTCGCTGCGCTTTGGAACCGTCGTGCTTAAGCGGCCGGCGCGACCCGGCGTGAAGGAACTGCCTGAAGGCGTCAAAGTCAGCTTCGTGGAAGTCGTCGAGTTGCACCCCCCGAAGGGGGCTGAGCCCGTTCATTGGCTGCTCTTGACCACTCATTCGATCGCCAATGCGGCCGATGCTTGGCGGATCGTCTCCTGGTACAAGCAGCGCTGGATCATCGAACAGCTCTTTCGCTCGTTGAAGAACCAGGGCTTGCGAATCGAGGACAGTCAGCTCGAAAGCGCCGAGGCCCTGATCAAGCTCGTGACGATCGCTACTAAAGCGGCATGTATCGTCATTCAACTCGTTCAGGCCCGCAATGGTGGCGAACAATTGTCGGTCAAATGCGCCTTCACCCCCGAAGAAATCGAAGCACTTGCCGCCATCAACAAAACCATGAAAGGCAGGACCGAGCTTCAGAAGAACCCGCATCGCCCCCACACGCTTCAGTGGGCGGCATGGATCATCGCCAAGCTCGGCGGATGGACCGGCTACGCCTCGCATCGGCCACCCGGACCAATCACATTTCACAACGGAATGGCTCGCTTCCAAATCATCGTCGCTGCCAGAGCCATCGAAAATGTGTAGAAACGCTAGTGAGTTCGCAGGGACGACAACAAAAACTGCCGTTGCTGCGTCAAAACTTAAGATTTCCTCAATTCGGCCCGGTCTATTGCTTTAGGGGCGTGCGCTTTGGGACAGGCGCCCGAGCAAGGATCTCGCATGGCCGCCTCTCACTCCACCTTCAGGCCCGCACCGGAGCAAACTGCAATTCCCGCGTGGCTCGTCAGGGTCTGCCTGGTGCTGGCGGTTGCGAACGTGACCCTTTGCCTGTCGGCGTATTTCTCGCACTGGTGGGTTTACAATGCTGACGGCCTCGGCATCCCGACCGACTTCATCAACGTCTGGGCGGCCGGCCGCCTGGTGCTCGATGGTGTCCCGGCTCAGGCCTATGACTGGGACGTCCAGAAGCAGGTCGAGGTCGCAAAACTCGGTCAGGATTTTGTCGGCTATTTTGCCTGGCACTATCCGCCGCCGTTCCTGTTCGTCGCTTCGTTGCTGGCACAGCTTCCCTATCAGCTCGCCTTTATCGGCTGGGCTGTGGTCAGCTTTCTGCCCTTTGTTGTCGCGATGCGCGCGATCGTCGGCCGCGACTTCGGCTATTTGCTCGCGCTCGCCATTCCAATGGCGTTCATCAATGCGCTGGTCGGGCAGAACGGATTCCTCACCGCGGCGCTGATCGGCGGTACGCTCTATCTGATCCCGGTACGCCCGGTACTGGCAGGCATCTGCCTCGGGCTTCTGACGTACAAGCCGCAATACGGGCTGCTGTTTCCGATCATGCTGATCGCAGCCGGGCATTGGCGCGTGTTCATCAGCGCCGGCGTAACGGCGGTCGTGCTGGCCACCGCTTCCTGGCTCGCCTTCGGCATCGAGAGCTGGCTGGCGTTCTTCCACTGGATGCCGAAATTCTCGCAAGCCTTCCTGACCGACGGCAAGGCCCCATGGTGGAAGCTGCAAAGCATCTTCTCGATGGTGCGTTACTTCGGCGGCACGGAGCCGCTCGGCTGGGCATTCCAGTGGGTTCTCACCGCCTCCGTGGCCGTGGTGCTGGCGCTGGTGTGGCGAAGCCGCGTGCCCTACACGCTGAAGGCCGCAGCGCTTGCCGCCGGTACGCTGCTGACCACGCCCTATCTCTTCATGTACGACATGATGGTGCTGGCGATCCCGATCGCCTTCATGGTCCGCGTCGGACTGAAGACCGGTTTTCGCACCTACGAGCTCCCGGCGCTCGGCGCCGTCGTCGCTCTCATCGGCTGCTACATGTTCACGGGTATTCCGACCGGCTTTGGCGCCACGCTGGTCGTGTCCACGCTGGTCCTGCGCCGAGCCGGATCGTGGTGGCGGCATGAGCCGGTGCCAAAGCTGGTTGCGGCCGGCGCGTGAATGGCGTGAGGCGATGGCGGCAATATCATGCGCAGGGGGCATGAAATCACCGCTGGCTATTTGATGAACGCCGCCCACAACGCGGCATTCGCTAGCGCCTTGGCCGGCAAATCCTTCCCGAAACACGCTGAAAACCGTCTTGTCATCAGTCGTGAATAGTTGTTCACTTCTTCAAAGCGATGAGTACGTTCATCGCTCAAGACGTTGAAGGTGTGCGCGTTCTGGCAGGCTCCACGGGGGCTCGAGGGCGCGCCGGGGACGGAAGACGCGCCATGGTCTATCGGCGAACCCATCAGGTCGTAAAGCGGCTGGCGGCGCGGCGTAGCGCCATCCTGGCGGCGGCGCGGGACGCTGCGGCCGAAGGCGGCATGGCGGCGGTGCAGATTGCTCCCGTCGCAGTCCGCGCCAATGTCGCGGCCGGCACTGTCTACCGCTACTTTCCCTCCAAGGCCGAGCTGATTTCCGAATTGATCGCCGAAGTGTCGCGCGACGAACTGGCGGCGATCCGCCGTGCGGCGGATGCCGCTCCCGGGCCGTCCTCGGCACTGGCTGCCGCCGTTACCACGGTGGCCGTGCATGTGCTGTCACAACGCAAGCTCGCCTGGGGCATTCTGGCCGAACCGGTCGATGTCGACGTCTCGGTGTCGCGGCTTGCCAGCCGCCGTGAAATCTCCGGCGAGATTGCCGCCAGAATCGACGCCGCGGTGCGCGCCGGCCATCTGCCGGCGCAGGATACGGCACTTGCCGCCACCGCGCTGCTCGGCGCGCTGCATGAATCGCTGGTCGGCCCGCTGGCGCCCGAGAACCTGGATGATTCCGCGAAGCTGCGCGACGCCGTGCAAACCGTCACGTTGTTGGCGCTGCGCGCCGTCGGCGTGATGGATGCCCGCGCCCGCGGCCTCGTGGTGCAGGCGGTACTGCCGGCGAAAGCGCTGGTCGGGGCCTGAACCCGGCTGTTCGACACGCCTGTGTCGCAACCATTTGCCACGCTGCGGCTTATCGACGGGTTCAACCGCGATCAGGAGCATGCGATGACGACGACATCAGGATCCGCCAAATGGCAGGGCGGCATCAAGGACGGCAAGGGCGCGATCTCGACCAGGAGCGGCGCGCTCAGCGATTACCCCTACGGCTTCGCCAGCCGCTTCGAGGGCAAGCCCGGCTCCAATCCGGAAGAATTGATCGGCGCCGCGCACGCCGCCTGCTTCACCATGGCGCTGTCGCTGATTTTGGGAGAAGCCAAGCTCACCGCCGAACACATGGAAACCAAGGCCGACGTCACACTGGAAAAGCAGGGCGATGGTTTTGCGATCACGTCCGTGCATCTGACGCTGAACGCAAAGATCCCGGGCGCGGACGATGCGAAATTTCAGGAGCTGGCGGGCAAGGCCAAGGCCGGCTGCCCGGTGTCGAAATTGCTGAACACGAAGATCACGCTGGACGCGACGCTGCAGTAATTGGCGTTGTCATTCCGGGTTCGCGCCTGCGCGCGCCCCGGCGCAACGTACGCCATCACTTCTTCGCCGCGCCCTCCGGCTCGACTTTGGCGATGCGCACCATGTTGGTGGTGCCGGCGATGCCGAGCGGCACGCCGGCGACGATGATCACGCGCTGGCCGGCGTTGGCAAAACCGTCACGAAAAGCAATGGAGCCGGCGCGATCGACCATGTCGTCCTGGTCGTGGGCGTCTTCGGCCACCACGCAATGCACGCCCCAGACGACGGACAATTTGCGGCCGGTGACAAGGTTCGGCGTGATCGCCACCACCGGCAGCTTCGGCCGCTCGCGCGCCACGCGGATCGCCGTCGAACCCGAGGAGGTCCAGCAGATGATCGCCGACAATTCCAGCGTCTCGGCGATCTGTCGCGCGGCGTCCGCGATGGCATCTCCAACCGTATTCTCCGGGTTGGACCGCTGCGCCGTCAGCACCGAGCGATAGGTCGGATCGCGCTCCACTTCCTCGCCGATGCGGTTCATAGTCGAGACCGCTTCGACCGGGAATTTGCCGGCGGCCGATTCAGCCGACAGCATGATGGCGTCGGCGCCTTCATAGACGGCGGTCGCGACGTCGGAGACTTCGGCGCGCGTCGGTACCGGCGCCTGGATCATCGATTCCAGCATCTGCGTCGCAATCACCACCGGCTTGCCGGCCCGGCGCGCCATCCGCGTCATTTGCTTCTGCAGGCTCGGCACCCGCTCCAGCGGCAGTTCGACGCCGAGATCGCCGCGCGCCACCATCAGCGCGTCGGAGGCGTCGATGATTTCGCCGAGCCGGTCGATCGCCTGCGGCTTTTCGATCTTGGCCATCACGGCGGCGCGGCCGCGGATCATCCGCTTGGCTTCGTGAACGTCCTCGGCGCGCTGCACGAAGGAGAGCGCGATCCAGTCAACCCCGGTCACCAGCGCCGCTTCGAGGTCGGCGCGGTCCTTCGGCGTCATCGCCGAAACAGGAAGGTCGGTATCGGGCAGGCTGACGCCCTTGCGGTCCGACATCTTGCCGCCGATCACCACCCGCGTCACCGCGCGTTCGCTCGAAGTTTCCTCGGCGATCAGCCGCACCTTGCCGTCGTCGAGCAGCAGGGCATGGCCCGGCCGCAGGGCGGCGAGGATTTCCGGATGCGGCAACTGCACGCGGTTGTTGTCGCCCGGCGCCTTGTCGGAATCGAGCACAAAACTCTGGCCGTTCTTGAGCTGGGTGGAGCCTTCGGCAAAGGCACCGAGCCGCAGCTTCGGTCCCTGCAGGTCGACCAGGATGCCGATCGGGCGGCCATAGCTCGACTCGACATTGCGGATAGTCGAGACCAGCTCGCGCATCTTGTCGTGCGGCGTGTGGCTCATATTGATGCGGAATACGTCCGCGCCGGCCTCGAACAGCTTCCGGATCATCGCGCTGTCTGACGATGCCGGGCCGAGGGTTGCGAGGATTTTGATACGACGGAGCCGTCTCATTGCTTGGGCGCCGGGGCTGGCGGCAGACCCGGTCCGCTTGGCGGATTGGACAGGCCGGGAACCCCGCCGGGGCCGCCCGGTCCCATTGTTCCCGGAATTCCCGGCACGCGCTGCCCGGGTAGCTCGTTGGCTTCGGTCAGTTGCACGGTCCACGCTCGCTGTTCGCCTGTGTCGACCTCGAAGAACCCGGTGCGGTCGTAGCCGCGCGCCAGGCAATTCTCGGTACCCTTGATGGTGAATTCCTTGTCACGCGAACACATGAAGGCCTGTCCCGACCATTCGCCGCCGCGGTCATAGTCGAGCGCGTAGATGTAATAGTAACGGGCGACAAGAGTTCCGCGCAGCAGCGTCTCGCAACTGCGCGATGACACGTTCCACCAGCCTTCGGTGGTCCAGCCCTCGGGGTCCTTGTAGCCCAGCGCAATGCCGACCCGGCTGGAAGTGTTGTTGCAGAGCCGGAAATCGGCTGCCGCCGGACTGTTCCACAGGCACGTCGCCGCCAACGCGAGCATCGGCATCAGGCCGGCGGTCATGCGAGCGGAGAGGGAGGTCAGGCATCGAGAATCTTTTGCGGTCATGCAGTGAAGCTATATCAAATCATTGACGATTTCGCGTGAGCCGGCGGGACCTGTCAACGGCCGGGCACGCCTTTCCCGCGCTATGGGAAACCGGGACCCCACGTGCGATAGCCGCTTTTGCGCGCAGATATGGCAAAATCTGTGACAATTCCCACCTGATATCAATATGCTCGACCCCATATCACGCAGGACCCAGGACCCAAGGCCATGACGATCGACGACAAAACCAGAACGGAACTGGAAGCCGCCGTTTTCCGGCGCCTGGTTGACCACCTGCGCGCCCGTACCGACGTCCAGAACATCGATTTGATGAATCTGGCCGGCTTCTGCCGCAACTGCCTGTCCAACTGGATGAAGGAAGAGGCCGACGCCAAAGGGGTCGCCGTCAGCAAGGACGAGAGCCGCGAGGCGGTCTACGGCATGCCCTATGAGGAGTGGAAGGCGAAACACCAGGGTACGGCCACGCCGGAGCAGTTGGCCGCGATGAAGAAGGTCCACCCCGGGCATTGAGCCTTACTTCGTAGCCCCGGATGGAGCGCAGCGCAATCCGGGGCAGTGCCCGCCGGGCGAAAGTTTCCCGGATTGCGCGGAGCCTGTCATCGGGCGCGCATTCGCGCGACCCGTTGGCTCCATCCGGCTACGTATCCTCATCTCCTGTGGGCGCGCTGTGGATGAGCGCGATGCTGCCTTGACGCAAGGCGCGGCGATCTTTCAGGTCAATCCTGAAAAAAGCGCCGTGCGGTAACGCGTGCGGCGCTTGATCTTTCAGCATCACTTTCAGTTCCATTCAGGAGTACCCGATGGCCACCTCCGCCGCCGCCGTCCAGGACGAGCCCGCGACAAAATTCGCCAAAGACCAGCTCAAGGCCATCATCGAGCGCATCGAGCGTCTGGAAGAAGAAAAGAAGACGATCTCCGACGATATCCGTGACGTCTATGCGGAAGCCAAGGGCAACGGCTTCGACGTCAAGGTGCTGCGCACCATCGTGCGCATGCGCAAGCAGGACGCCAATGAGCGCGCCGAGCAGGAAACCATTCTGGAGACCTACATGCAGGCGCTCGGGATGCTGTGAGGCGTCGAACGATGTCATACGCGGGCTTGACCCGCGTATCCATCAAACATCAAAGCCCTTCATGCGAAGAGGATGGATTGCCGGGTCAAGCCCGGCAATGACGACGAGCGCCTAGCGCAGCGCGGCGGTGCGCATTACGAACGACTGCGTCGGCAGTTGCGCGGTCGCCGATCCCGTGAAGCGGTCGCAGGTCATGCCCATCATCGGATCTTCCGAGAAGGCCATGGCGATCGCGGCCGGCGGCTTGACGAAGTAGCTGCGCATCTGGGTCATCTCGGTGTCGCCGAGTACCGTCGTCGACATCGCGCTGCTCGCGCTCGGCGCCAGTATCACCACCCGCATCCAGACATCGTTGCCCCGGGCGGCGGCGAGACGGGTCGAGGTCGCGACCACGGCGTCCTGACCCTGCGCGCCCTTGGCGACCACGGTATTGATTTCGGTTGCGGCACCGGCATTGCGCGCCAGACGGGTGGGACGCGGCGGGACCGGCGCGGAGGCGGCGACGACGTTGGCGCGATCGACCGGCGAGGAGGCGGCCGGTGCATAGGCCATCGCCTTGTTGAACGCTTCGGTGACGCTGGCCGTCGGCTGCGGATCGGTGGCGGCGGCGAGCGCCTGGCGTGCGCGCAGCGCTGCGACCTGGGCAGGGGTAGCCTGGTTCGCCGCCCTCGGTACGTCGTCCCAGAAGCCACGGGAGTTGATGATATCCGCCGGCGTCTGCGGTTTCGGCTCGGTGTTGTCGGCGGAAGCCTGCGCGGCCGGTTTCGCGTCAGGCTTAGCCTTGGGCGCCGACACGATCTGCGCGTCGGCCGAAGCCAATTGGAGCGTGGCTCCGACCTGCGGTTTCGCACGCGGCGTCGGAACGGGATCCGCTGACTTCGCCGGTGACGCTGCGGCCGTCACGCTGGCCGGGGTGGGCTTCTCGTTCTTGACGGGAGCGCCGCCACCTTCGTCGTCCTCTTCGGTCGACTTGCCGCCCCTGAACAGGGCCGCGAACAGGTTCGGCATTTTGCCGACGGTTGCGGCATTGTCGCCATTGCCGCGGCGCTCGATGTCGGCGCGGGCCAGTTCATAGCCCTTCATCGGACCGCCATTGGACGGCAGGTGAACGGTGCGCCCATCCGGGAACACCCTGGCGAGTTGATCGTGGGTCATGCGCGGCCAGTGACGGACGCTGCCGGTGTCGAGATGGACGAACGGCGATCCCGAGGTCGGGTAGAAGCCGACGCCGCCACGCTGCAGGCGGAGCCCGGCGGCGCGGATCTGCTCCAGCGGCACGTCCGGAATGTAGAAGTCCATGGCGTGGCCGAGCATATGCTGGCTGAAGCGCGCCACGCCGGAAGAGCGGCGGCGGAGCATGGAGTTGGTAGCGGGGGAACGGTAGGCGGAGATGATCTGGATCGGCTTCTTGCCGTCGACGTCGCGGTAGACTTCCCAGAGGATGTCGAACAGATGCCGATCCATCGTGGTGGAGTCCTGGCTGCGCCAGTCGCGGAGGAAGTGATTGAGTTTCTTCAGCGCTTCTTCGTCGTAGCGACCGTCGCGCTTGAAGGTGACGGTGAGGTCTTCGTCGGAATGGGTGTGGTGGAAGGAGAGGGTGCGGGTTTCGTTCAGCGCCGTCGCATCATGCACCGAGCCGGCACCGGCGAGCAGCAACAGCGAAGTCAGCCCGATCCGATATCCGGCCTTTGGCAGAACAAGCGGATTGAATTGGCGCGCGAAACCAGCCAGCACGTAAGAGCCCACCCAGTCGACGAGCGTTCACGGTGTTTCTTTTGCAAGACCCCGGCAAAAGAGGGTGAACGCTTTCTTAAAGCGGGATGGTTAACCGATGTTTACCGTCCCGCCCCCCAGTTAGACTTAACCTAACCCGTGGACTGTGGCGAAAAAGTGCCCGGTGCCGAAACCTGGATGGATAGGGTTAACGTAAACGAACCCGCCCCGGAGGCGAGGTCGTTGATTTTGTTCGGAAATCCCGTTCGGCGGGGTTACCGGGTGAATCGCTGTTGCGGCCGGCGGCCAACCGGGGCCGGCGGCGTCGCGGTCGACGGGCCGCCGAACAGGCGCTCGAAGAATGAGGGTCCGGAGGAAAAGGTGTTGTCGCTGGCGAAGCTGACGCCGGGCGGCAACGCATCCTTCGGGCGCGAATAGTTCGGCTGCGCGTGGGAGACCAGGGTCTCGAGGTCCCGGTTGCGGCCGTTCTTCAGCAAATTGATCATCGTGGCGTCGCGGCCGTAGATGTCCTTGCGGATATGCAGCTTGCCGGCGTCATCCACGAACGCGGTCTGGTAGGTGATGTTGACCGGTATCGGCGTCGGGAATTTCAGGTCGATCTCGCTGCGGCCGTACATGCTGCGGATTTTCTCCGGGGTGTAGCTCGCGTTCGGCATCACGATGTTGAGCAGCGTCGAGGCGTATTGATCCGGATTCTGCACCCGCATGCAGCCATGGCTGAACGCGCGCTCTTCCTTGGCGAACAGATTCTTGTCCGGGGTGTCGTGCTGATAGACCAGGAACTTGTTCGGGAAGTTGAAACGGATGCGGCCGAGCGCATTGGCTTCGCCCGGCGGCTGCGAAATATGGATGCTGCCGTCGCGGTTGCGCTCCAGTCGCAGGCCCATGCGATCCAGCACGGTCGGATCCTGCTGCAGGGCGGGCAGATATTCGTTGTAGATGATCGACGGCGGTACGTTCCAGGTCGGGTTGACCGTGATGAACTTCATCGTCTCCGTCAGCATCGGCGTCGCATGTTTGCCCGGCTTTCCGGTCACGACCCGCGTGGTCCAGACCGGGGCCCCGTTCTGCATCACCTTCAGCGTGAAGTCGGGAACGTTGAGAATGACATAGGCGTTGCCGAGCGAGGCCGCGCCGAGCTGGCGCGGCAGCCAGCGTAGGCGCTCCAGATTGACGAGGACGATGTCGATCTGCCGGTCGCGCTTCGGGCTGTTGATCGCCTTCACCGTGCGGTCGTCGAGTACGCCGGTCGGCTTGAGATCGACGCTCTCCTGGAATTTGCGCACGGCGGATGCGACCTTGGCGTCGTAATGCGTGCTGTCGGGATGGTCGGCGATGCCGAGCTTGGCGCGTAGTTGCGGCACACGCGGATCTTCCGGCGCCACCTCACCGAGCTTCTTGGTCGCAGCCTTGTAAGCCAGCGCCGGCCCCTCGGCGATGTGGATCATCGGTCCGTCGCCCTGACCGCGCAGCTCGGCGAGCTTGGCCTTCAATTCCCTGTAGAGCTTGTGCGGCGGGTTGTAGCCGTCGAGCGCCGCGGATGCGTCCTTGGCGGTCGAGATATTGGCGAGCACTTCGGCCGGATCGGTCGGATGCTCGGGATAGAGGATGTCGGCCGCGACCTGCGACCAGTGCATCCGGCCGCTCTGGGCCTGTCGCGCATAGTCGAGCATGCTCGCGGTCAGTTTCAGTTCGGCTTCGGCGAGCTGGTCCGGCGAAGCGGCGGCCGCAAAATCCGGCACCGGATAGTCGGCCGGATTGAGGCCCTCGGAGGCGGCGTCCTTCAAACGGGTGATCACGCCCTTGCCGCTGTCGGTCAATTTGCCGGCTTGCGTCCATTGCGGCGCATAGTCGCGCGCGGAGTAGAACTTCTCGACGGCAGCGCGCTCGTTCTTGCGGTCGAAATAGCGCAGCGACTTGGTGCCAAGCATGTCGCGCAGCCGGTCGGCAACTGGCTGGTCGGCCGGTGCGACGGTGCTTACCTTCACTGACTCCTTGGCGGGTTCGGCGGCGGGCGCGGTGGCTGTCGCAGCCGGCGGCGCGGCGGTTGCGGCGTCGTTGGCTGCAGGCGTGGTGACGACTTCGGCCGGCTTGGGCTCGGTCGCCTTTGCGGCCGGGGCCGCCTCGGCCGGCTTGTCAGTTACCTTGGATGCGTCAGGCACCGTGGCGGTGGTGTCCGTCTTGAAGTCGTCGACGGTGGGAGGCGGAACGTTCGCAGGTTCGGGGCGGGGGACTGCTGCGTCGATCGCGAGCTCGGCGGCGCTGGCGCGCGGCGTGGTCGACTGGGCCGCCAGTGCTGAGGTCGCGGATACCGTGAGGAAGGTTGCCGCGACGGCCATCAGCACGCGGTCAAATCCTGCACGATTCATCGAACAGTCACGCATCGTCACACCCCCTTGGGCGAACTGCCCCGGCATGGAACAGTCGTTAGGTATCGTTCGTCACGGCTTGCGCGGGAAGCGCCGGCTCGGTCGGTTTCTCAGTCGTACGCCTGCACGCCACGGTTCAAACGCAGACGATACATATGCCCCTCTCATGCAGCCAGCGCCATGCGGGACAACTCACGACAAACTGACCTCAAACAACCCGTTTGCATTCGGGTCTCGCGGTTTTGCCACGCTCCCCGCCGTTTGTCTGTCACCGCCAAGCCACGGTTCAAAAGCTTCCGAACGATGGATGTCGTTGGTTTGCCACGATCTTTGCCATGCGGGCGCCATAATCGCCCGCCGGCTGTCCGCTTAGTTCGCGTCTCAGTTCGCATCCTGCGCGCCGTCTTCGGCAGAGTCGTCGGCGGCCGCCTCATCGAGCTTGCGGTAGAGCGTGGAGCGGCCGATCTTGAGTCGCCGCGCGACTTCCGACATCTGCCCGCGATAATGCGAGATCGCAAAACGGATGATCTCGTTTTCCATGTCCTCGAGCGGCCGCACCTCGCCGGTGGCGGTCAGCATCGAAAGGTTGCCGGCAGTGGCGAGCGGAGCAATCGGTATATCACTACCCGAAACCATGGCGGGCGCCGTCGATGGCGCGACGATTAACGGTTCGCTGTGCGCCAGCTGGCCGTCGGTTGCGGCGTGGCCGACGGTTTGCGGGAAATCCGACAGGCCGAGTTGGTCGCTCTCGCTCATGACGACGGCGCGATACACCGTGTTCTCGAGCTGGCGGATGTTGCCGGGCCAATCGAGCTGCGCGAGATGGGCCACGGCCTCGCCGCTGATACCGGTGATGGTGCGGTTTTCCTCGGCGGCAAAGCGCGCCAGGAAATGCCGCAGCAGATGCGGGATGTCTTCGCGCCGCAGCCGCAGCGGCGGGATCGTCAGCGGCAGCACGTGCAGCCGGTAGAACAGATCCTCGCGGAATGCGCCGCTCTTCACGAGGTCGAGCAGTTTGCGGTTGGTCGCGGAAATGATGCGGACGTCGACCTTCACCGGCTTGCGGCCGCCGACTGCCTCGACGGTGCCTTCCTGCAGCGCGCGCAACAGCTTTACCTGCGCCGCCAGCGGCAACTCGCCGACCTCATCGAGAAACAGCGTGCCGCCGGAAGCTTCGACGAATTTGCCCATGTGACGTTCGGTGGCGCCGGTGAAGGCGCCCTTCTCGTGACCGAACAGGATCGATTCCACGAGATTGTCGGGGATGGCGCCGCAATTGACCGCGACGAACGGTTTCGACTTGCGTTCGCTGGAACCATGGATGGCGCGGGCGAACAATTCCTTGCCGACGCCGGACTCGCCCTCGACCAGCACCGGAATGCTCGAGCTCGCCGCCTTCTGCGCGGTGCGCAGCACGGCTGCCATGGTTTCGCTGCGGGTGATGACGTCGGCAAAGGTCAGCCGGCCTTCGCGGCTGTGGCGGATGCGCTGCAGTTCGCCCTTGAGCGCAGAAGTATTGAGTGCGTTGCGCAGCGACACCTGCAGCCGTTCGAAGCCGACCGGCTTGACCACGAAATCCTGCGCACCGGCGCGCATCGCTGAAACCACATTGTCGATGCCGCCATGGGCGGTCTGCACGATGACGGGGATGCTCAGGCCTGCTTCACGCATTTTTGAAAGTACGCCGAGGCCGTCGAGGCCGGGCATCACGAGGTCGAGCACCACCGCATCGATCGCCTGCGCATCAGGGGCGGTCAGCAGGGCCACGGCGGCATCGCCGCTATCGACGACGAGGGGCTCATAACCGCACTTCTGCACCATGTTTTCAACCAAACGGCGCTGCACAGCGTCGTCATCGGCAATCAAAATGGTGGCAGCCATGGTTTTTCCCCGCACGCTACTGGATTGTATCGAATCGGGGCACTTTCGCCGATGCCGATTAACGCACGCTTAATTGTTGGAAATGGCATCCGTGGGGCGGGGAACTAAGCGTTGAGGTGTGGCCACACCTCCAGCGCGCCGCGGTAGCACATGTCGAGAGCTACATAGAGGATGATCGCGAGGCCGACATAGGCGATCCAGCGCTGCTTTTCCAGGAGGCGCGCGATGAAGTTGGCAGCGAGCCCCATCAGTGCGATGGAGAGTGCCAAACCGAATATCAGGATCATCGGGTGCTCGCGCGCGGCGCCTGCGACCGCGAGCACGTTGTCGAGCGACATCGACACGTCGGCGAGCGTGATCTGCCAGACGGCCTGGCCAAGCGTCTTTTGATGGCCCGCAGGGGCTGCCCCGTCGAACGTGCTTGCGGCTGAAAGACTCTGCAATTTCGGTTCGTGACGATGCGACGCACGCAGCTCGCGCCACATCTTCCAGCATACCCAAAGCAGCAGGACGCCGCCCGCGAGCAGCAGTCCAATGATTTGCAACAACTGAACCGTGACGGAAGCGAAGCCGATACGCAGGATCGTGGCGGCCAATATGCCAATCACAATCGCCTTCTTGCGCTGGCCCTCGGGGAGGCCTGCAGCTGCGAGCCCGATGACGATCGCATTGTCGCCGGCGAGCACCAGGTCGATCATGATGACCTGAAAAAGCGCTGTCAGGTGTTGCGAGGAGATTAGTTCCAGCATTCGGGCCACTCCGTTAATGGTCCAATCCGACATCGCAGTTCGCTTGAACTGCCAGAGGGGCCCGGGCTTGGACGTCCGTAGAAAAAGACGCAGTCAGACTGCGGAAAAATGCTTCCCCGTTACTCAGGCTGATCCGTGAGGGCGAAGAGCCTGATCATCTGGTCCGGTTCGATCAGAACGGAGAGAACGACGCCGATGAACGTCAGGCTTCCGGCGAGGTCGAACCACATGACGCGGAATCGGTCGCGCCGGCAGAGCAGCGCGAAACCGGCCGTCAATGCCGCAACCGCAAAGAGCAGGGTGACGATCGCGGGTGCCAGGGCGTCCACCGGCACAATGTTCCGGATTCCCACGGTCGCTAACAGCGACACGAGCAGGATGCCGGCAAACAACTCCTTGCCGCGCGCCGCGGGGGGCCGGGGATTTGTCTCAACAATCTGACTGCGGTCTAAGAAAGCCATCTGATTCTTATTCGCGAGCTGAGATTGTGGTAGGGAACATCACCTACCCGGTCATTCACTCTAGATAGTTTAGTAATCATGAAACGAGGAAAACATCAAGACGTTTTCACTGAACGTCTTGCCGGCAAGGCTGTGCCGGAGGCCAAGCAATTGCGGAAATTGGCTGGGGATTGGCTCAAGGCGCGCAGGGCGGATGCCGAATTGTCGCAGGCGGATCTCGCTGCACGTCTTGGCCTGAAGTATTACACTTTCATCTCACAGGTCGAGAACGGCTTCAGCCGGGTTCCAACGGAAATTATGGGGGCATGGGCCAACGAATTGGGGATTGAACAGTCAGCCTTCGCTAAGCATCTGTTAAAGTACTACGAGCCGGAATTGCACCGGCTGCTGTTCGGAGCGGAAAGCAAATGAGCGTCGTGGCGTTCGAGCGTAAACAGAACACCGGCGAATGGAGTGAAAGGGAACTGGGCACCATCCTGGCGACGCTGAGCGCGGCGACTGCGCCGGGGACCGGACGCGAATGGGAAACCGGCGTGACGGAAAAGGGCGACGTCCAGTTCTATCTGCTGAGCCCGCTGCCGGATCAGGCCTGCGAGTTGTGCGTGTCCCGGATCGGGGGTCGTTACATCCTGGAAGACGGATCGGGCCGGCTGCTGTTCGAGCATCGCAACCTCGATCTCGTGGCACTTCACGCGAAGGCCGCCGTCCCGTCGACGTCGTGGCTCATGGTCCGCGTGATCACGTTGTGGATTGCGATTCGCAGTGCGACCGACGAAAAGCTCGATTCGATGCTCCTCGAGGGTGAAGAGCTGTTCGTCCAGTTCGTGCCGCAGCTTGTGGCTTTCGCCTGATCTCGCAAACCCATTTCCTGATCACCTCCCAATTTTGAAAGTGTCATGAGCGTGAAATCTGCGACCTCCCGAGCCGGCAAGACGTCCCGCAAATCAGCCACGGGCAGCAAGGCGGCCGCAGCCAAATCCAAAACCGGCAAGCTGCCGGAATGGAATCTGGCCGACCTATATTCCGGCATCGGCGCGGCCGAAATCGCACGCGACCTGCAAACGATGGATGCGGAATGCATCACGTTCGAGACGGACTACAAAGGCAAGCTGGCGGAAGGCGTTGCCCGCGACGATGGCGGCCTTTGGCTCGCCGAAGCGGTGAAGCGCTACGAGGCGATCGACGATCTCGCCGGCCGGCTCGGCTCCTATGCTGGCCTCGTTCATGCCGGGGACAGCGTCGATCCGGCGATTTCCAAATTCTATGGCGACGTCTCCGAGCGGCTGACGGCGGCTTCGGTACATTTGCTGTTCTTCGCCCTCGAGCTCAACCGCATCGACGACGCCGTGATCGAGCGCGCGATGCAGACGCCCGAGCTCGCCCATTACCGGCCGTGGATCGAGGATCTGCGCAAGGACAAGCCGTATCAGCTCGAAGATCGCGTCGAGCAGTTGTTTCACGAAAAATCCCAGAGCGGCTATGCCGCCTGGAACCGGCTCTTCGACCAGACCATCTCCGGCCTGCGCTTCAAGGTCGGCGGAAAGGAACTGGCGATCGAGCCGACGCTCAGTCTGCTGCAGGACCGCGCGCCGGAAAAGCGCAAAGCCGCTGGCCAGGCGCTGGCCAAGACTTTCAAGGACAATGAGCGGACGTTTGCGCTCGTCACCAACACGCTTGCCAAGGACAAGGAGATTTCCGATCGCTGGCGCGGCTTCAAGGATGTCGCGGATTCGCGTCACCTGAACAACCGCGTCGAGCGCGAGGTCGTCGATGCCCTGGTCGGTTCGGTTCGCGCGGCCTATCCGCGGCTGTCGCATCGCTATTACAAACTGAAAGCCGGCTGGTTCAAAAAGAAGAAGCTCGCGCATTGGGACCGCAATGCGCCGCTGCCGTTTGCGGCCACCGGCACGATCGCCTGGCCGGAGGCGCAGAAGATGGTGCTGACGGCGTATCGCGGTTTCTCCGCCGAGATGGCTGCGATCGCGGAACGCTTCTTCACCGATCGCTGGATCGATGCACCGGTGCGGCCGGGCAAGGCGCCGGGCGCGTTCTCGCACCCGACCACGCCGTCGGCGCATCCCTATGTGCTGATGAATTATCAAGGCAAGCCGCGCGACGTGATGACGCTCGCCCATGAGCTCGGCCATGGCGTGCACCAGGTGCTGGCGGCCAAAAATGGAGCGCTGATGGCGCCGACGCCGCTGACGCTCGCCGAGACGGCCAGCGTGTTCGGTGAAATGCTGACTTTCAAGCGGCTATTGTCGCAGACCAAAAACGCCAGGCAGCGCCAGGCGCTGCTGGCCGGCAAGGTCGAGGACATGATCAACACCGTGGTGCGGCAGATCGCGTTTTATTCGTTCGAGCGCGCCGTGCACACCGAGCGCAAGAACGGCGAATTGACTGCGGAGCGCATCGGCCAGATCTGGCTCAGCGTGCAGGGTGAAAGCCTCGGGCCGGCCATCGACATCCGTCCCGGCTACGAAAATTTCTGGATGTACATTCCGCACTTCATCCATTCGCCGTTCTACGTCTACGCCTATGCGTTCGGCGATTGCCTGGTGAACTCGCTGTATGCGGTCTACGAAAATGCCTCGGAGGGTTTTGCCGAGCGCTATCTCGCCATGCTCGCGGCCGGCGGCACCAAGCATTATTCCGAACTGCTCAAGCCGTTCGGGCTCGATGCCAAGAACCCCCAATTCTGGGACGGCGGGCTGTCGGTGATTGCCGGCATGATCGACGAACTGGAAGAGATGGGCTGACGGGCGCCCGCGGCCACGAAACGGATTTGTGATGGGCGCGGACACAATTTCAGCCGCCGTCGCACTCCATGATGACGGTGACGATAGGAGGGGAGTGCCCCATGATCGACACCCCGACGCGGCGTGTTGTACTTGGAGCGGGAGTCTTCGCGGCCGGTTCGCTGCTTATGGCCGATGGCAGCATGGCTCAGGCCCCGCTTGCACCCACGCCGGAATGCCATGACGGCGACGACGCCACAGTGCCGCAAACCGAAGGGCCATACTTCAAGCCGTCGTCGCCTGAGCGAACCGAACTGTTCGAAGAGGGCATGGCGGGGCAGCCGATCGAACTGGTTGGCTTCGTGCTCTCCCGCGCCTGCAAACCGCTGGCCGGCGCCTTGCTGGATTTCTGGCAGGCGGACGATAAGGGCCGCTACGACAATTCCGGTTTCCGCCTGCGTGGCCATCAGTTCACCGATGCGGAAGGGCGTTATCGGTTGCGCAGCATCGTGCCCGGCGTTTATCCCGGCCGCACGCGCCATATCCATGTGAAGGTGCAGCCGCGCGATGGCCGCGTGCTGACCACCCAGCTCTATTTCCCCGGCGAGGCAAAAAACCGCTCCGACGGCCTGTTCCGCAAGGAACTGCTGGTGCGCACGGCCAAGAACACGGGCTGGCTCGCCGGACGTTTCGACTTCGTGGTCGGGTAGCGGCGCCGCGCCAGGCGCCGTAAAACATTTGTTGAACGGGTGGCCGAGGTATGTTATACATTTCGTATAACGGAGCTTGCGCCATGAACGAGCAACCGAAAGTTACGCCCGATCCCCGCGGTCAAGTGATCGGAACCGTCGAAATCAAGAAGATTGGTAATTCCTCGGGGATCATCCTCCCGAAGGATGTACTTGCTCGGATGCACGTCAGCGTCGGCGATAAACTCTATGCGACTCTAACGCCCGACGGTGGTTTTCGGCTAACTCCGCATGACCCGGATTTCGAGAAGGCGATGGAAGTCGCCCGGCGTGGCATGAAGCGCTATCACAACGCGTTGGCCGAGCTTGCCAAATGACTGAGCCGTTCTGGCTCACTCGCCAGATGATCGTTGCCATTCACGACGAGCAACTCACGATACACGGCGGTGCGAGCGGATTGCACGATGAGGGCATGCTTGAATCTGCCCTCGATCGACCGAAGAACAGATGGGCATACGAGCAGGCTGAACTGGCCGAGTTGGCTGCAGCCCATGCTTTCGGCATTGCCCGCAATCATCCCTTCGTCGACGGCGACAAGCGAACGTCACTGCTGGCGCTGTACACCTTTCTCGGCGTCAACGGCGTCGACTTCATTGTGCCCGAGGCAGAGGCGGCCGCCATCATCCTCTCCCTCGCCGCAGGCGAGGTCAGCGAGGAAAACCTGACCCGCTGGATCCGGGATAATTGGCCTTCCGAATGACCCGATAGGCAGGGGGCCGTTGCCCTGCCAAACGCTTTGCGGTAATTGCACGCGAGAAACGCGGATTTTGACTGGGGATACCGATGGCAGACCATAACGAAGTGGCCTACACGACCGCTGACGGCAATGACTATGAGGCCCATGAGCAGACTTATGAAGGGTTCATCATGCTGGTCAAATACGGCACCATCGCCGTCGTGATCATCGTGGCCCTGATGGGCTACTTTCTGACCTGACGCATCGCTGCCTGCACCGCCACCTCGGCGGTGGCCAGAAAATGCACGCATGCCGGTTGCGAAACCGGTATCCAACTAAGCGAAAAAGACGCTAGTTTGCTTGCGCGCGCGCCTGCCGCGCCGGGAGGCCTCATGAAGATTGCCGTTGCCAAGGAAATCGATCCGTCCGAGCCGCGGGTTGCGGCCTCCCCGGACACCGTGAAGAAATTCAAGGCACTCGGTGCCGAAGTCGCGATCGAGCCGGGCGCGGGCATCAAGTCGGGCCTGCCGGATTCCGAATTCACCGCGGTCGGCGCCACCATCAGCGCGGACGCGCTAAAGGACGCCGACATCATCATCAAGGTGAAACGGCCGGAAGCCAGCGAACTTTCGCAATACAAGCGCGGCGCGCTGGTCATCGCCATCATGGACCCTTACGGCAATGAAGCGGCGCTGAAGACGATCGCGGACGCCGGCGTCGCGGCGTTTGCGATGGAATTGATGCCGCGCATTACGCGCGCGCAGGTGATGGACGTGCTGTCCTCGCAGGCGAACCTCGCCGGCTATCGCGCGGTGATCGAGGCGGCCGAATCCTTTGGCCGCGCGTTCCCGATGATGATGACCGCGGCCGGCACCGTTCCGGCGGCGAAAGTGTTCGTGATGGGCGTCGGCGTGGCCGGCCTGCAGGCGATCGCGACCGCGCGCCGGCTCGGCGCCGTGGTCACCGCGACCGACGTGCGCCCGGCCACAAAAGAGCAGGTCGAATCGCTCGGCGCAAAGTTCCTCGCGGTCGAGGACGAGGAATTCAAGAACGCGCAGACCGCCGGCGGCTACGCCAAGGAAATGTCGAAAGAGTACCAGGCCAAGCAGGCCGCGCTCACCGCCGAACACATCAAGAAGCAGGACATCATCATCACCACCGCGCTGATCCCGGGCCGCCCGGCGCCGCGGCTCGTCACCTCGGACATGGTGAAGTCGATGAAGCCGGGCTCGGTGCTGATCGATCTCGCGATCGAACGCGGCGGCAATGTCGAGGGCGCGAAGCCTGGCGAAGTCGTCGACGCCGACGGCATCAAGATCGTCGGCTATACGAATGTGGCCGGCCGTGTCGCGCAGTCGGCCTCCAGCCTTTATGCCCGCAACCTGTTTTCGTTCATCGAGACCATGGTCGACAAGCCGAACAAGGCGCTCGCGGTCAATTGGGATGACGAACTGGTGAAAGCCACTGCGCTGACCAAGGACGGCGCCGTCATCCACCCGAACTTCCAGCCGAAAGCCTAAGGAGAGAATCCATGGAGCATGTCGCCCAGGCCGTCGATCCCTTCGTATTCCGGCTGTCGATTTTCGTTCTCGCCGTCTTCGTCGGCTATTTCGTGGTCTGGTCGGTGACCCCTGCGCTGCACACGCCGCTGATGTCGGTGACCAACGCGATCTCCTCGGTGATCGTGGTCGGCGCGCTGCTCGCGGTCGGCGTCCCCATGATCTCAAGCGGCAGCGGCTGGGCGCGCGGCTTCGGCTTTATCGCGCTGATCTTCGCCTGTGTGAATATCTTCGGCGGCTTCCTTGTCACCCAGCGCATGCTGGCGATGTACAAGAAAAAGGCCAAGTGAGCGGCGTGCACCTCGGGGTGACGAAGACAAAGGGGACCTGAGATGAACGCCAATCTGGCTGCAATTCTGTATCTCGTGGCGGGTGTATTGTTCATCCTGTCGCTGCGCGGTCTGTCCAGTCCAGCGTCGTCCCGCCAGGGCAATCTGTTCGGCATGATCGGCATGGCGATCGCGGTCGCGACCACGCTCGCCAGTCATCCGCCGGCGGATGGCATCGCCTGGGTGCTGGTCATCCTCGGCATCGCCATCGGCGGCGGCGTCGGCGCTGTCATCGCGCGGCGCGTGCCGATGACCTCGATGCCCGAACTGGTCGCCGCCTTCCACTCGCTGGTCGGCATGGCCGCGGTGCTGGTCGCCGCCGGCGCCTTCTATGCGCCCGAAGCCTTCGATATCGGCAAGCCCGGCGCCATTCACGCATCCAGCCTCGTCGAAATGTCGCTCGGCGTCGCCATCGGCGCGCTGACCTTCACCGGCTCGGTGATCGCGTTCCTGAAGCTATCCGCGCGCATGAGCGGCGCGCCGATCATCCTGCCCGGCCGCCACATCATCAACATCGCGCTCGCGCTTGCGCTGGTGTTCTTCATTTTCGGCCTGGTCCGGTCCGGCAGCGCGCTCGACTTCTGGCTGATCACGATCATCGCGCTGGTGCTCGGCGTGCTCATGATCATACCGATCGGCGGCGCCGATATGCCGGTCGTGATCTCGATGCTGAACTCCTATTCCGGTTGGGCTGCGGCCGGCATCGGCTTCACGCTCGGCAACTCCGCGCTGATCATCACCGGCGCGCTGGTCGGCTCCTCGGGCGCGATCCTGTCCTACATCATGTGCCACGCGATGAACCGTTCCTTCATCTCGGTCATCCTCGGCGGCTTCGGCGGCGAAACCGCCGCGGCCGGCGGTGGCGGCGGTGAGCAGAAGCCCGCCAAGCTCGGCTCGGCCGACGACGCGGCCTTCATCATGAAGAACGCGCAGAAGGTGATCATCGTACCGGGCTACGGCATGGCGGTGGCGCAGGCCCAGCATGCGCTGCGCGAAATGGGCGACCTCCTGAAGAAGGAAGGCGTCGAGGTGAAGTACGCCATCCACCCGGTTGCGGGGCGCATGCCCGGCCACATGAACGTGCTGCTGGCGGAAGCCAACGTGCCCTATGACGAGGTGTTCGAGCTAGAGGACATCAACTCCGAATTCGCGCAGGCCGACATCGCCTTCGTGATCGGCGCCAATGACGTCACCAACCCGGCCGCGGAAGAAGACAAGACCTCGCCGATCTACGGCATGCCGGTGCTGCAGGTCTGGAAGGCCGGCACCGTGATGTTCATCAAGCGCTCGCTGGCTTCGGGCTATGCCGGCATCGATAATCCACTATTTTACCGCGATAACACCATGATGCTGCTCGGCGACGCCAAGAAGGTCACCGAGAACATCGTCAAGGGGATGTAGGTCGCGCGCAGGAAATTCATGACCGTACTGAAATGGCTGCTGATCGTCGTCTCAGTCGGTTACGTCTGTGGTCTGCTCGCCCTGTTCTTCGCGCAGCGCGCCGTTCTGTTTCCGGTGCCGACGACCGCGCGCACTGCGCCGCCAGCGGCGGGCTTTCCGGAAGCCGAAGAACATATCTTGACCACGGCTGATGGTGAGAAGGTCATCGTCTGGCACGTTCCGGCCAAGCCGGGCCGCCCGGTCGTCCTCTACTTCCATGGCAATGGCGATTATCTCGCCGGCTTCTTCGGCCGCTTTCGCAGCATCATCGCTGACGGGACCGGGGTCATCGCATTGTCCTATCGCGGCTATGCGGGCTCGACCGGGCAACCGAGCGAGCACGGATTGCTGCAGGACGCAGCTGTCGCCAATGCCTTTGCGGCCGCACGCTATCGCGCCGACGACATCGTCGTCTGGGGTTTTTCGCTCGGCACCGGCGTTGCGGTGGCGCTTGCAGCGGAGCAGCGCATCGGAAGGCTGATCCTGGAAGCTCCCTATACGTCGATCGCCGATGTCGCCGCGTCGGCGTTCTGGTTCGCACCGGTGCGTCTATTTATGCGGGATCAGTTCCGTTCCGACGCGCAGATCGCAAGCGTCAAGGTTCCGCTGCTCGTCATGCACGGTGCGCTCGATCCCACGATACCCGTTGCCTTTGGCGAGCGGCTGTTTGCGCTGGCGAACGAGCCGAAACGGTTTGTCCGGCTTGCCCGGGGCGGTCATAACGATCTGGATAATTTCGGCGCGATTGAAATCGCGCGAAATTTCATCAACCTTGCGAAGGGGTGATGGCTGCCCTCAGGGACGCATCTTGTGTCCACGACCCATTGGGGAGTTGACCGCATGAGCGCACACGGACCAATGCCGAAATCGGCCTGGATATTCCCGGCGCTGGCGGTGCTGCTGTTTGCCGGGGCCACCGGCCTCGGGCTCGGCTTTACGCCGTCGGCCGGCGGGCTGTTGTTCGCGGCCGTGCTGCTGGCGGTCCTGTTCGGCACGGTGTTCGCAGCCGTGCATCATGCCGAGGTGATCGCCGAGCGGATCGGCGAGCCCTACGGCACGCTATTGTTGACGCTTGCGGTCACCATCATCGAGGTCGCGCTGATCGCCACCATCATGCTCGGCGAAAAGCCGCAGCCCGCGCTGGCGCGCGACACCGTGTTTGCGGTGGTGATGATCGTGTGCAACGGCCTCGTCGGCCTCTGCATCTTCATTGGCGGCCTGCGCTATCGCGAGCAGGATTTCCAGGTTTCCGGCGCCAACCTTTATCTCAGCGTGCTGTTCGTGCTGGCGACCATTACGCTGATCATGCCCAATTATACGCTGACGGCGCCGGGGCCGATCTATTCGGCAGCGCAGCTTGGCTTTGTGGACCTGGTCACGCTCATGCTCTACGGCGTGTTCCTTTATACCCAGACGATCCGGCACAGTGACTATTTCATCAAGGGAGGCGCCGGTGCTGCCACCGAAACCTCATCCCTGTCGAACCGGATGCTGGCGCTCAGCATTGCGCTGCTGCTTGTCTCGCTGCTTGCCGTGGTGCTTCTGGCAAAGAAATTTTCGCTCGTAGTCGATGTCGTAACCGCGATGATCGGCGCCCCACCGGCGTTCGCGGGCGTACTGGTCGCGCTCCTCATTCTGCTCCCGGAGGGGGTCACCGCCATTGCAGCCGCGCGCAACAACGATCTGCAGAAGAGTATCAATCTCGCGCTCGGATCGTCGCTGGCGACCATCGGGCTGACTATTCCCGCGGTCGGCCTGGCGACCTACGCGCTCGACAAGGAACTGGTGCTCGGGCTCAACGGCCAGGGCATGGTACTGCTGCTGCTCACCTTCGCCCTCAGCATGCTCACCTTCGGCACCGGCCGCACCAACATCCTGTTCGGACTGGTGCATATGGTGGTGTTTGCCGTATTCGTGTTTATGGTGTTCGTGCCGTAGTTCTCCTGGAGTGAACCCGATATGCTTGCCGCCAAATCCGACGTTCAGGTCGACACCCCCGAAGTCCGCGTCACCGAGTGGCGGCTGGCGCCGGGCAGCGCCACCGGCCATCACACCCACGGGATGGATTACGTGATCGTGCCGGTGACCTCCGGCGAAATGACCATCGTCGCGCCAACCGGCGAACGCACCAAGGCGCAGCTCGGGGCCGGCAAATCCTACTTCCGGAAGGCGGGCGTCCAGCACGACGTGCTCAACGAGACGGCAGCCGAGATCGTGTTTCTGGAGGTCGAACTGAAGCCCTGACCAACCGCCGTGGAGCCGTGGCCCCGGGGGCCGGGCGGCGGCGGGAACCCGTTAACCTCCCTGAAACGAAACCTGGATTTTCCAGATCGATCCAGGCCGGCGTTGCCCGGCCTGCACGGGAACTGCTGAATTGCCACCGATCCGTCGCAGTTGATCCCTCAATGTGCCTCAAAGTTCCTGCAATTGAGGGACCGCGGGGAGTGGCCTGAATGTTGAATTACCTGAAGAAGTTCGCCGTAGACATCTTTCCCTCGGTGGCTGCGACCGTCATCGGGGCCTACATCGTCAACCACTACATCGTGACCAAGCCCAGCGCGGATGCTCCTGCCGCGGCGGCGTCGACTGCCAATCCCAAGGGGGATGGCAAGGCGGAAGCCAAATCCGACGCCAAGTCCGAATCCGCCAAGTCCGAATCCAAGTCGGCCGACACCACGGCCAGTGTCAGCAACCTCCCGGCCGCCGGCGTCAAGGCGAGGGGAATCTCCGAGAAAGCCATCATGGAGAAGACCGCTGCCGAACGGCCGGCGGTGGTCGAAAAGGCCCAGGAAAAGACTGACGCGAAGACCGAAGCAAAGGCTGACGCCAAGCCCGATACCAAGTCCGCCGATACCAAGTCCGCCGATTCCAAGTCCGATGCGAAATCGGCCGAAAGTCCGGCCGACGCCGACCAGAGCCGCCATGCAGCGGCGCCGCGCGAAAAGGAAAAGATCAGAGTCATATTGCCGTCGCCCGTGCAGCCCAAGAATTCCTCTCCCGTGAATTCCTCGGCGGCGCCGGTTGTGGCGGCCGCGCCGGCTGCTCCGGTCGAGACCGCGGTTGCACCGGATGAACGGCGCGATGCCAACGATCTGGCGCGTGCTGCGATCGAGCGCCTGCGCGCCAACGGCGAAGCCTCTCCGCGCGCCGCGGAGACGGCTCGCGCTCCCGAGGCGCCCAGGGTCGCGAACGCGCCTGTCGTTACGAACGCGCCCGTGGTCGCCAATGCGGCTGCAGCCGCGAATGCGCCCGCGCTTCGTCCGCTGCCGCCGCCGATCATGGTCTCGGGCTCGCCGGCCGGCGAGCCCTATGGTCAAGCTCCGTCACCGGCGCGGCCGCCTTATGCCGAAGCCGTCAACCCGAACCGCCCGACCCCGCCCGCCGATATTCCGGTCTCGCGCCCGCTCGATCTGCGTGCCGAAGTGGCCGAACCTTCCGTGCGCGAACGCGCCACGGCGGCTGCCGAGGACGCGCTATCGACGGCGAAGTCGATCTTCCACGCGGTGCTGCCGAAATAAAGTCTATGGCGTCTTCGGGCGAGGCATGCCCTCGGATTTGATCCGGGGGCTTGTGCTTGGCGCAAGCAAAGCTGCAGCCAGATTCCGATTCAATCAAAACCGGAAAAACCTTAGCCGCCGGTGCGCGCGAGGCCGCTTCGCGCGGCTTCGTCCTTGGGGCGGAGCGCGAGCGCGCGGCCGTAGGAGGTGAACGCCTTGGCCTTGTCGCCCAGACGTTCATAGGTGACGCCGCGAGCCGACCAGGCTTGCGCGCTGTTGGAGTCGGCCTGCACCGCCTCGTCGAGATCGGAAGCGGCTTCCTTTGCCTTGTCGATGGCGAGGTAGCTGGTTGCACGCGCCAGCAGCGGCTCGACCCGTTGTGGCGTCAGGCCGTTGGCTGCGGTGAAATCCGCGATCGCCTGCTCATGCCGCTTGTCGGTCTGATAGATCAGCCCGCGGCCGTACAGGGCCTGCACATTGTAGGGATCGAGTGCCAGCGCGCGGTCGAATTCCGCCAGCGCTTCTTCGGTCTTGCCGGATTTGGCGAGAGTCTGGCCGCGCGTGGCGTAGCCTTGGGCGTCGCCGGCGCCTTGCCCGCTGATCGTGCCGGTAGGCTTCTGCTCGGCGGCCTGTGGCTTCTCCTTGTCCGCCCCCCATGATCCCAGGTCGAACGAACAGCCGCCGAGAGGAAAGGTGAGAACGATCGCCAGCAGCGCGATGGGTGCGGCCGTGAAGCGCGAAGCGCAGGGCGTGAAGCGCAAAGCGCAGGGAAAGGCATTGCAATCCGTAACGGCCATGCAGCGGAATACTCTCGCTTGTCCAATGCAGCATAGATAACCCGATGAGTCGCAAAATGCATCGGTCAAAATAGCAGCAATGGCCGAAGGAGATGTGGATCGAGCGCGCTGCTCATACCGGAGCCGATTATTCCATACGGCTGGATCTGCGATGGCGAAAACAAAAACGGCCCAAACAAAAACGCGGGCCCCGAGGCCCGCGTTTTCAATTCAAACTCTGTAGATGCTCAGCGCGGTCCGCGCGGACCTGCGCCCGGGCCACCACGGCCGCCAGCGCCACCACGCTCGCCACCGGGACCAGCGCCGAACACCGGCTTGGGCTTCATCGGCAGCAGGCCTTCGCGCTGCAGCTTCTTGCGGGCCAGCTTGCGCGCGCGGCGCACGGCTTCGGCCTTTTCACGGGCCTTCTTCTCGGAGGGCTTTTCGTAGTGTCCGCGGAGCTTCATCTCGCGGAAAATACCCTCGCGCTGCATCTTCTTCTTCAGCGCCTTGAGGGCTTGATCGACATTGTTATCGCGGACGAGAACCTGCACGCGGCATCCTCTTTCAATTGATCGGATAGGAATTCTGGTAAAGTGAAGGGCCGGCGAAAGGCCTGGCCCTTACCCTGAGCGCGGGCATGTAGCAGACAAATCCGCAGATGTCCACCTGAGAAGCCGGTTTCCAGCCCCGGAAAGCCACTAATATCAGCGGGATTCGGCCTGTGCTCCCCGGTTTTTTCAAATAACGAGCCCTTCACGGGCTCTCTCTAGCATCCGGCAACCTAAACATGCAGGAGGCGAGTATGAACACCAAAAAATATACCGCTGAAGCGATCGGCACGTTTTGGCTCACTTTTGCGGGATGCGGCAGCGCGGTCATCGCCGCCGGTTTTCCGCAGGTCGGTATCGGCCTGGTTGGCGTGTCCCTGGCGTTCGGCCTGAGCGTCGTCACCATGGCCTATGCGATCGGCCACATTTCGGGATGCCATCTCAACCCCGCCGTCACGATCGGCCTCGCGGCCGGCGGACGGTTTCCGGCGCAGCAGATCGTTCCTTACGTGATCGCGCAGGTGATCGGCGCGGTCGTTGCCGCGGCGTTGCTCTATGTGATCGCAAGCGGCGCGCCCGGCTTCGATCTGGCCAAGGGCTTTGCCTCCAACGGCTATGACGCGCATTCGCCCGGGCAGTACAACATGATGGTCTGCTTCATCACCGAGGTGGTGATGACCATGATGTTCCTGTTCATCATCATGGGCGCCACCCACGGCAAGGCGCCTGCGGGCTTTGCGCCGCTCGCTATCGGCCTGGCGCTGGTGATGATCCATCTCGTCAGCATTCCCGTCACCAACACGTCGGTGAATCCCGCGCGCAGCACCGGGCCTGCGCTGTTCGTCGGCGGCTGGGCGCTGGCGCAGCTCTGGCTGTTCTGGGTTGCGCCCCTGATCGGCGGTGCGCTCGGCGGCGTGATCTATCGCTGGCTCAGCGAGGAGCCGGCCGGTGTCGTAGAAGGCTTGAAAACAGCCTGATCTTTTAAACGCGCCCGGCGAAGCAGAGCAGGCACGCTATTTTTTGCTTGCCGGAGCCACTTCGGTGACATGGCCCATCTTGCGGCCCGGCCGCGGCGCGCCCTTGCCGTAGAGGTGAACGGTGGCGCCGGGCACCGTCAGCCATTGCTCGTAATCGAGGATATCGTCGCCGATCAGGTTGGTCATGGTGACCTGGCCGTGACGTACCGGCTTGCCGAGCGGCCAGCCGGCGATCGCCCTGATGTGCTGCTCGAACTGGGAGATCGAGGCGCCGTCCAGCGTCCAGTGGCCGGAATTATGCACCCGTGGCGCAATCTCGTTGACCAGCACATGCGGTCCGCCGTTTCCGGCGACCACGAACAATTCGACTGCAAGCACGCCGACATAGTCAAGCGCGTTGGCGATCTTCTCGGCGACCGCACGCGCGTCTGCGGTCAGCGCATCCGAGATCGCAGCGGGCACGCGCGAGAATTTCAGGATGTGATCGCGGTGCTCGTTTTCGGTGACATCGTAGCATTCGACCTGACCGTCGACTGAGCGCGCGGCGATCACAGAGATCTCGCGCTCGAATGGAACGAAGGCTTCGAGGATCGCGGATTTGGTGCCGAGGTCTTGCCAGACTTGAGCGGGGTCGTCGCCTTCGCGAATGATCGCCTGGCCCTTGCCGTCATAGCCGAAGCGGCGGGTCTTGATCACGGCGGGAAGGCCGATGCGTGCAATGGCGCTCCGCAGCGTTTCCACCGACGACACGTCAGCATAGTCGGCGGTGTCGATGCCGAGCCGCTTGACGAAATCTTTTTCGATCAGCCGGTCCTGCGTGGTTTCGAGGATCCTCTGCGCCGGCAATACCGGACGCCGCGCGGCCAGCACCATGGCGGTGGCGGCCGGCACGTTCTCGAATTCATAGGTGATGACATCGACATCGTTGGCGAACAACTCCAGCGCCTCGACGTCGGCATATTCGGCACAGGTCGCGTTAAGCACCACGTCGAAGGCGGGCGAATCCGGGTCCGGCGAAAACACCTGGCATCTGAGGCCAAGGCGCGCCGCCGCCATCGCCAGCATCCGGCCCAATTGTCCACCGCCGAGAATTCCGATGGTATCGCCCGGCTTCAGCTTCACCTTGCCTGAAGCCGTCACGCCGATCCCTCCGGGCGCTCGTTGACGGCGTCGGTCTGCTGCTTGCGCCAGGCGGCCAATCGCGTTGCCAGCGCCGCGTCATTCAGCGCGAGCACGCTTGCTGCGAGCAGTGCGGCGTTGATGGCGCCGGCCTTTCCGATCGCCAGCGTGCCGACGGGAACGCCGGCCGGCATCTGCACGATCGAGTACAGCGAATCGATCCCCGACAGCGCCCTGGATTCGACGGGAACACCGAACACCGGCAGTTCCGTCAGCGCCGCCGCCATGCCCGGCAAATGCGCCGCGCCGCCGGCGCCGGCGATAATGACCTTGAAGCCGGCCGCCTTGGCGCCCTTGGCGAAGGCGAACAGCCGGTCCGGGGTCCGGTGGGCCGAGACGATGCGCTTTTCGCAGTCGATCCCGAGCGCCGTCAGCGTCTCGGCGGCGTGGCGCATGGTCTCCCAGTCGGACTGGCTGCCCATGATGATGGCGATGGGTGCGGTCATCTCGTCAATTCTGTTCGGGAATCCAGAAACATAGGCCGATTATAGGGTCGACCCGGGGCTCATCCAAGGCGTGGCAAGGGATCAGGAATGGACTATCCTGTCTTGGTGAATCCCGGCAAGCCTTCATAAGCAAGCCTGCACAGGGAAGGCCATGAAGAAGAAAACCAGGGCGACCGCCTCCAGGGCCGGAAAACGCCTCAAAAGCGCGGCTTCCGGGCAAAAAGCCGCACCGCGGCGGTCATCCGCGCCGGGATCCCGGCCGCCGGCAGTGTCTAACGGCACCAAGGCGACGATTCGCCGGCTGAAGGCGGAACTGGCCCGGACGCAGGCGCAGATCGAGGAACTTCAGGCCTCCGCCGATACCGACTTCCTGCTGGGCATCCCGAACCGGCGCGGCTTCGAGCGCGAGCTCAATCGCGCGATTGCCTACATCAAGCGCTATCGTGCCGGCGGTGCCTTGGTCGTGCTCGACGTCGATCGCTTGAAGCCGATCAACGACGCCTTCGGACACGCCGCAGGCGACCAGGTGCTCAAGGCCATCGTCACGACGCTGCTCGCGCAGGTGCGCGCTTCCGATGTGGTCGGCCGGCTCGGTGGCGACGAGTTCGCGCTGCTGTTGTGGAATCTCAGCGAGACCGATGCCAGGGCCAAGGCGGCCGCGCTGGAGGAAGCGATCGATCGCCTCGCCTTCGAGTTCGATGGCCGCACCATTACCGCGGGCGCCTCCGCGGGCGTCTCTGTTCTCGATACCCACTCCGAAGCCGGCCGCGCGCTGGAAGCGGCCGACAGCGCCATGTATGTGCGCAAGGCGCTGCGGCGGCACGAGGCGTCGTGAAGAGCTTGAGATCTGTAGGGTGGGCAAAGGCTCGCTTGCGCCGTGCCCACCGTATATCTGGCAAGCATGATGGTGGGCACGCTTGCGCGTTGCCCACCTACGAATGCCGACGATCCCTACAGCCCGCTGAGATCATCCGGCACATCGCCGAACTTGCGCAGCAACTTCGCGTCGCCGAATTCGCCGATCATCGGATCGCCGCTGCGGCTGAAGGCGACGGCGCCGATGCTGCCGGCCATTCGCGACATCATCTCGGCGCGCCGTAACGCGGTCGTCGGGCTCTGGCATTCTTCCGCGGCTCCCGCCATCGGCGAACCGCTATCGTCCTGCAGGAATGGCATTGCGACGTAATAAGTGACATCGGCCATTGGTTCGCTCCGGGTTTGGTGGATCAGGCAGCGTCGCTCTCCGTATGGGAGGTTCGCGCCGGCACGCAGCCGGCGGCGATTGCCGCCTGCAATTCCTCCAGTTCGGTTTCCAGATACTCGTTCGCCATGATCAGCGCCTTGATGGTCGAGCGTAGATTGCCGTCGCACATCGCGATGGCCTGGTCGCAGGCCTGCTCAACGGCTGTTGTCGGACAGTGGAGGGGTGACGGACATGGATGATGTGACGGACATGGCGGAACTCCCGAGGCTGGCGGCAGGGTGATATGTTCCCTTTTTGTTCTTGTGAAGTCAAGCCGCATCCGCCCACCGGAAACCTGTTTTTTTCGATTGGCCGTCCGGCAAGATTCTTCGCGACGCCGGGTGGTGTGGATGTCGGGGAAAAATATCTGCCGGAAGGCGGACGATCTTTGCGAACCGAATTGGCCGAACCAGGCAAGCGCAACGATCAGGCGATGATATCGGGCGTGATCTGGTCTTCGATGAAGGCGATGCGGTCGCGCAATTGCAGTTTGCGTTTTTTCAGCCGCTGCAACCGCAGCAAGTCCGGCGCCGGCGACTGATGCAGCGCGTCGATCGCCGCATCGAGATCGCGATGCTCCTGCTGCAGCCGGGCGAGCTCGTTTTCTAGCTCACGCTCATCATCGTCGGTCATGGTGTACGTTAGCTGAAAGCGCGATGAGGTTGTGAACGGATTATTCCTGGAGCGCGATAACTCTTCCTCGAATAGTCATCCCGCTCCAGCTCTTTGATTTGAGCACAATCTCCGCGACAAACGCGGAACGCGTTGGCGCGGAGATCATGCTCTGGGCTGGCAGTGAATATCGTCCCTGCGAGGCCGGTCCGCAAGCTGACCGGGTTCCCATACTCACGTTTGGTTACAGATAAATCCGAAAATATGACAGGCGCGATTCTGGATAACCATCGACAGATTCGCGGTCTGGTGTACACTCCCTCGTCCGGATCGAATCTGAGGTTCACCCACCGAGGAGATTTCGTATGGCACTACAGGCGCATCTTGTTGAACTTGAACGTAAACACAAGATCCTCGAGAATGAATTGCACGAAGCGCTCGTGCACCTCTCCACAGACGACCTGCAAATTGTCGAGTTGAAGCGCCGCAAGTTGATGGTCAAGGATGAGATCGAGCGGTTGAAGCATACCGTCGGCGAAACTCTCCACTAATCAGTCCAGCAAAGTATCGAAAATTCCCACGCGACCGGATGGGCGCCGCTGCGCTCATCCGTCCGCTCGCGGCCTGTTACATCGCCGCCAGCGCGCCGACATGATCGGCGATCGCGAGCGACGATGTCAGTCCCGGCGATTCGATACCGAACAGATTGATCAGCCCGGCGACGCCGTGATCGGCTGGGCCCTGAATCAGAAAATCCTGGGTAGCGACGGCCGGCGGCACGATCTTCGGCCGGATTCCGGAATAGCTCGGCATCAGCGCGCCGTCCGGCAGCGTCGGCCAGTAGCGCCGGATCGCGGGATAGAATCGCTCGGCACGGGCAGGATCCACCGCATAGTCGATGCTCTCGATCCATTCCACGTCGGGGCCGAAACGCGCCTGTCCCGCCATGTCGAGCGTCAGGTGCACGCCCAACCCGCCGGGCTCCGGCACCGGATAGATCAGGTGTGAAAACGGGGCCCGCGCGCTGCAGCTGAAATAATTGCCCTTGGCCAGATAGGCGCAGGGGATCAGCCCGATCGGCATGCCTTCGATGCTGCGCGCCAACGCGGGCGCGCCCAGCCCCGCCGCGTTGACGAGCAGGTTGCATGCAAGCGTCATCGGCACGTCGCCGCCGGCTTCGATTTCGATCCGGCCGGCGCCGGCCCGGGCGCTCAACAGCGGCGTGTGGAATGCGTAAGCCGCGCCGGCTTCTTCCGCGTCGCCCCGCAGCGCCAGCATGTAGGCGTGGCTGTCGATGATGCCGGTGGACGGCGAGAGCAGGGCGGCATCGCAGTTGAGCGCGGGCTCCAGCGCGCGCGCCGCCTCGCCCGTCAGCAACTGCAGATCGTCGACGCCATTGGCTTTGGCATGCGTGCGGATCGACTGCAGTTTTTCGGTTTCGCTTGGTGTCGTCGCAACGATCAGCTTGCCGCAATTGCGATGGGGAATGCCGTGGTCGCGGCAATACTGGTAGAGCGCGCGCTTGCCGCTCACGCACATCTGCGCCATCAGGCTGCCCGCGCGGTAATAGATGCCGGCGTGGATCACCTCGCTGTTGCGGGAGGAGGTGATGGTGCCGATGCCCTCAGCGGCCTCGAGCACGATCACTTCGCGGCCCGCCTGGGCCAGCCGTCGCGCGATCGCAAGCCCGATCACCCCCGCTCCGACGACGACGCTATCGACCTTGTCCATGTCAGCTTCGGACCTGAGAATCCGGCGTGGAGATCGGCGCCTGCCACGCACGGCAATCGTCGTTTCGTCCGCCGGAGCAGCCAAACAACCCGTTGGTTTGGTTCGAAATACGCCGCGAACGCCGTCTTGTTAGTGAAGCATTAATCATGTCAGGCCAATTGCCGTAATTTGGGTCGCATTTTAGAATTGCAGGGGTAGTCATTTACCCGATCCAAACCCGTCAAGCCAGACACTCCGCCCGGAAACCTCGGGTGGGTAATGACTGACAGGAACCGGCAGGCAGGACGGAAGAATTCGATTCCGGCGCAGGCCCTCGTCTGTCTGCTCGCCATTGCTGCGCCGTGCGGAATTGCGTGGGCTGCCGCGCCTTCCGCGGGCTTTGCCCCGGCGAGCTATATCGGCGAACTCGATCCCAATCTGGTGTGGGAACTCCTGCTCGGGGGGATTGCCGTCGTTTCCTTCCTGGTCGCGATCGGGATCTGGATACTGGCGGCGTTGCGCGGGGCCAAGAGCGCACAATTGCAGCGTAGCGCATTCATCGGTTCGGCGCTCAACACGCTCAACCAGGGCGTGATGATCACCAACGCGCAAAACCGCGTGGTCTTCTGCAACGACCGCTTTCTCGAAATGTACGGGCTCAGCCGCGCCGAGATTTCGAGGTCCATGACCGGCCGCGAACTGGCCGAACTGCGCCTCGCGCGGGGCCTGATCAATCTTACCGTCGACGAGTTCAGCAAGCTTGCCCGCCGCCCGGAAGGCGTTGTCACCGAACTGCCGGGCGGGCGATCGGTGCTTTCGAAGATCTTCAACCTGCCCAATGGCGGGACGATCGGAACGCACGAAGATTGCACGGAGCAGCGCCAGCTGTCGCGCAAACTGGCATCGACCACCAAATTTCTGGAATCGGTGCTCGACAACGTTCCGGTCTGCGTCGCCGCCAAGAACATCGACGACGGCCGCTATATCTTCGCCAACCGCGCGTTCGAACGATTCTCGCGCTTCTCCCGTGATCACATCATCGGCAAGCGCGCCGACGAAATCTTCCGGCCGGAAACCGCGAACAGCATCGAGACGGCGGACCAGGCGGCGATAACGGCGCCGGAAGGCTATCATCGCAGTGAATATTCCGTCGAGCGGGGCGACGACAAGCGCGTTCTGTCCTCCAATCGCGTGGTCGCGCGCAACGAGAACAACAAGCCTGAATTCCTGATCTCGCTGTTCGACGACGTCACCGATCGGCGGTCGCTGTCGCGCGAGCTCGAAAACACCAAGAAGTTCCTGGAACTAGTGGTGGACAACATCCCGGTGTCGCTGATCGTGGAGCGCATCAGCGACGGGCGGTATCTGCTCGCCAACCGCAGCGCCGAGACCATTCTCAATCGCCGCCGCGAGGATGCCACCGGCCTTACCGCCGCCGACATCTTCAATCCGCGCGAAGCCAAGCTGATCATCGCGCGCGACGAGGCCGCGATCAAGAAGCGCGGCCTGCTCACCGAAGAGCACCCGATCTCCACCAAGGACGGGCTGCGGCTGTTCCTGACCCGCCGCATGACGGTTCTCGACGAGGCCGGCGAGCCGCAATACCTGATCAAGACCCACGAGGACGTCACCGACCGCCGCCAGACCGAATCGCGGATGGCGCACATGGCCTATCATGACGGCCTGACCGATCTGCCGAACCGCGCCGCCTTCCTGCAGGCGCTGGCGCAGATGATCGAGGCCTGTGCCGGCACCGACGAAGAATTTGCCGTGCTATGCGTCGACCTCGACGGCCTGAAGGAAATCAACGACGTGTTCGGCCACGCGATGGGCGACAAGCTGCTGATCGAGGTCGCCGGCCGCATCCAGGCCAGCGCCCGTGGCGGCGTGGTGGCCCGGCTGTCCGGTGACGAGTTCGGCCTGATCATCGACGGCAAGCAGCCGGAGGCCGGCAAGGCGCTCGCCGAAAAACTCGCGCAAACGCTGTCGGACGAATTCGTGATCGACGGCAAGTCGGTGCGCACCGGTGTCACCACCGGCATCTCGGTATTTCCGCATCACGGCTCGGAGGCGGCTTCGCTGCTCGCCAATTCCGGCGCGGCGCTGTTCCGCGCCAAGCAGAAGTCGCGCGGCTCGATCAGCATCTTCGCGCCCGAGATGGATCAGCAGATCCGCGACCGCCGCGTGCTGCATCAGGATCTCTCGATGGCGATCAGGAACGGCGAATTGTCGTTGCACTATCAGCCGCAGGCCGCGTCGGGCGCAACGATCGCGGCCAGCAAGGTCATCGGCTTCGAAGCGCTGGCGCGCTGGATGCATCCGATGCGCGGCTTCGTGTCGCCGGGCGAGTTCATTCCGCTGGCGGAAGAAAGCGGCCTGATCGTCGAAATGGGCGTTTGGATCCTGCGCGAAGCCTGCCGGGAGGCCGCCTCCTGGCCGGTGCCGATGCAGATCGCCGTCAACCTGTCGCCGGCGCAGTTCATGCATGGCGACGTGGTCAGCCTGGTGCATTCGATCCTGCTCGAAACTGGCCTCGCCCCCGACCGGCTCGAGCTCGAAATCACCGAGGGCGTGCTGATCGAGGATTTCGATCGTGGCCTCGCGCTGTTGCGGCGGTTGAAGGCGCTCGGCGTGCGCATCTCGATGGACGATTTCGGCTCCGGCTATTCCTCGCTGAGCTATCTGCAGGCGTTCCCGTTCGACAAGATCAAGATCGACCGCGCCTTTGTCATGAATCTCGGCCGCAACCCGCAGTCGGCGGCGATCGTCCGCGCCGTCATCGATCTCGGCCACGGCCTCGAAATGTCGATCGTTGCCGAAGGCGTGGAGACCCAGGAGCAACTCAGCTTCCTTAGCGACGAGGGCTGCGATGCGGTGCAGGGCTATTTCCTCGGCAAGCCCCAGCCGATCGGGCACTACGACGCGCTGGTCGGCCGCAGCGCCGCAAAAGGCGTCGAAAGCGAACGCAAGCTCGCCAGCGCCTGATTTCGCGAAATCGCAGCGGCGTTGCATCGGGTGCAAGGCCTACAGATCCGATTTCGCGCGTGACCTCTCGGCTTTTCGCGATTTGATTTCGGCGAGAGCCTGGCTTGCCTTCCCCTGAGGGCCCGGCTATTTTGGCTCGATACCTGATCGAGATAGGGAGGGCTGCGCGGTGACGACATTTTTGCGGCACTATCGCCAGCTCGGCCCTGTCAACGCCCTGCAAATGAGTTTGCAGGGCTGACCAGAGGCTTTTCCGAAAATCTCTTCCTGGTCTGCCCTCGTGGCAATGCGGCGTCGAACGCCTGATCGTTCGCGGCCGCATTTGTGTAGCTCGCCGCGCTCCAACACGAACATCCGACGATGGCTGCATGCCCCGGACGCCGTGTTTGGCCGGCAAGACCAGGGAAACGATCATGACCCTTATCAATATTCGCAATCTTGGCGTGACGTTGAACGCGCCGCTGTTTTCCCGACTGGACCTTTCCGTCAATCCCGGTGACCGCATCGGGCTCGTCGCAGCCAATGGGCGCGGCAAGACCACGCTGCTGCGCTGCATTGCAGGCATGGCGGAGCCGAGCGATGGCGAGATCATACGGTCGCGCGGGCTGACCATCGGCTATGTCGAGCAGGATGTATCGTCTGCGCTCGCGGATACGCCGTTCCACGCGGCGGTGCTCGACATGCTTCCCGTTGAACGACGGGCAAGTGAAGGCTGGAGGGTCGACGTTGCCCTGGAATCGCTTGATGTGCCCGAGGCGCTGCGGGAGAGGCCGCTGAATCAACTAAGCGGCGGTTGGCAGCGGTTTGCCATGCTTGCCCGCATCGTGGTGGCTGAGGCTGATGTGTTGTTGCTCGACGAGCCGACCAACCATTTGGACCTCGCCAGGATTTGTCAGCTTGAAGCGTGGTTGAACGCGCTGCCACGGGATATGCCGGTCGTGATGTCGAGCCATGACCGCGCCTTTCTCGACGCAACCACGAACCGCACGGTATTCTTGCGGCCCGAGCGGACGCAGATATTTTCGCTGCCCTATACGCAGGCGCGCGCCGCGCTGAGCGAGGCGGATGCCTCGGATGAGCGGCGCTACCGGCGTGACCTGAAGGCTGCCGGGCAGCTTCGTCAGCACGCTGCAAAGCTCAACAATATCGGCGTCAATTCCGGTAGCGACCTGCTGTTGCAGAAGACGAAGCAACTGAAGCAGCGGGCCGAGAAGCTGGAAGATGCGGCAAAGCCCGCCCACCTGGAACGATCCGCAGGGACGATCAAGCTCGCCAACCGCGAAACGCACGCCAAAGTTCTGATTGCGCTGGACGATGCCGCTGTCGCGGCCCCGGACGGCAGGTTGTTGTTCAAGACCGGCAAGCAGTTCATCTGCAAGGAAGACCGGATCGTGCTGCTGGGGCCGAACGGGGCGGGCAAGACCCGGCTTGTAGCGATGCTGCGTCAAGCGATCGAAAACCCGGAAGCCACGCAAGCCGGCATCAAGGTCTCGCAGTCGCTGGCGCTCGGCTATTGTGAACAGAATCTTGCCGATCTTTCCGATGCCGACACGCCGATGCACACGATCGTCGGCCGTTTCGAGGTCGGCGATCAGCGTGCGCGCGCCTTGCTCGCCGGCGCAGGCTTGTCGGTTGCGATGCAAAGCCGTCCCATCGGCCGGCTTTCGGGCGGACAGAAGGCGCGTCTCGGCATGCTTCTGCTGCGGCTCGCCCAGCCAAACTTCTATCTGCTCGATGAGCCCACCAATCACCTGGATATCGAAGGACAGGAAGCGCTGGAAGACGAATTGCTGGCGCATCAGGCAAGCTGCCTGCTGGTTTCACACGACCGCAACTTCGTGCGAACGGTAGGAAACCGGTTCTGGCTGATCGAAAAGAAGAGGCTGGTGGAACTGGAAGGACCGGAGCGCTTTTTCGCATCGGTCGGCGCAACCGGCTAGCGCGGCGGCTGCCCGGTTTTGCCTGGACTTGATTCATTTCCAGGAGCGACATCCACTTTTGGCCATCATGCCCTAGTGTAGTGATGTCAGATTCTCTCTCACTAGCCTTGCGTATGGCGGACTACGATCTCGCGATCATTGGCGGCGGATTGAACGGCGTCAGCATCGCGCGCGACGCCGCTGGACGGGGCTTGCGCGTGATCCTGCTAGAGCAGGGCGATCTCGGCGCGGGCGCCTCCTCGGCCTCGCCGCGGCTGATCCATGGCGATCTCGCAGGCCTGGAGCGCCGGCATTTCCTTCGCGTCCGTTCGGCGCTGGCCGAGCGCGACGTCTGGCTCAGGATAGCGCCGCATCTGGTTCGCCCGATGCGGTTTGCTATCCCTGCCCATTCCGACGAACGCCCGGCCTGGCAGTTGCGCTCATGGCTGCTGTTGTACGACCGGCTGGCCTCGCGCAGCGGTCTGCCGGCCTCGGCGACCGTCGACGTCACCCACCATCCCGTGGGCAACGCGCTGAAGCGCCCGTTCGGCACCGCCTTCGAATATTCTGACTGCGTCGTGGACGATTCCCGGCTGGTGGTTCTCATCGCCGTCGATGCTGCGGCGCGTGGCGCGGTGATTCGCACCGGCGCGCGCTGCACCCGGGCCGAACGCGGCAAGGAATGGCGGCTGGCGACGAAAGATCGCGGCTTTCGCCAGATCGTCACGGCCAGGGCGGTCGCCAACGCTACCGGCGCCTGGACGCCGTCGGTCGCCGAGACGGTGTTGCGCGTGCCGCCGCCTAAGGTGGCCGCCGTACAGATGGACCAGATCGTCGTCCGCCGCCTGTTCGACAGCGACAACGTCTATGTGTTCCAGAACAGCGACGGACAGCTGATTTTCGCCAGTCCCTATGAGCGCGATTTTACCCTGATCGGCACCGCCAGCCATGCCTTCAAGGGCGATCCCGCCATCGTCGCGATGGCGGCTGGCGACGTCGCCTATCTCTGCGATGCGGCGAACCGCTATTTCCGCGAGCGGATCGAGACGGTCGACGTGGTGCGCACGCTTTCGGGCGCCAACATGGTGCCGGCTTCCGCAGGCGGGCGACATCAGCGCGATGGGGCGATAACGCTCGACCATGGGCGCGGCAAGGCGCCGCTGCTCAATATTTTCGGCGGCGACGTCACCACCTCGCGGCTGCGCGCGGAGCGGGCGGTGTCGAAGCTGACGCCGTTCTATCCGATGTCGGCGCGCTGGACCGCGAAGGCACCGCTGCCCGGCGGCGATTTTGCCTGGGATTGTTTTGACAACGAGGTGGATGAAGTACGCGAGCGCTGGCGGTTTCTCGGCGAGGACCAGGCGAGGCGTCTGGTCGCCGCCTACGGGTCGAACGCCAAGGAGATCCTCGGTGACGTCAAGGCGCGCAGCGACCTCGGCCCGGCCTTCGGGCCGGAATTGACGGGAGCCGAAGTACGCTATCTCATGCAAAAGGAATGGGCGCGTTTTCCGGACGACGTCTTGTGGCGGCGCACCAAGCTCGGCCTCACCATGCCGCCGGCGGATCGCGAGGCGCTGGCTGCGTTCATGGCGGCGCCCGTGTGAAGAATGGATCGGACATGCGGCGTGTGATCAGGCCAACTGTTTTCCTGGCCATTATCGGCCTGCTCGGGGGCATAGCCTATCGCTACTTCATTGACGATCCGATCGAAGCAACGCTGCCGTACTATCTCCGGAGCAGCTTGCATGGGATGGGCATAACACTGGCCGCCTGGGGTGTTCATCTCTATTTCACGTCGCGACGAAGTGCGTGGATCAGCAAGTGGCCGCTGCTGATGGATCTGGCGGTGCGCTCCGCGACCATGGCTATCGTCGTCGCGAGCACGGCGCTGGTCTTGCAGGTGACGCTGTACGCAGAATGGATCAAGACGAAGTGGCTGATCGAGCAGCTTCCCGGCATCGTTGCGATCAGCTTCTTCCCGTCCCTGCTCGTCTTGTCAGCCTTTGAACTGACACGGCTGATCGGAAGCCGTGTGCTGTTCAATGTGGCGCTTGGGCGATACCGAAGCCCGGTGCGGGAAGCGCGCGTGCTGATGTTCCTTGATCTCGCAGGCTCGACATCGCTCGCCGAGTCGATGGGAGAATTGCGCGTGCAAGGCCTGCTCACCCGCTTCTTCTTCGACATCGACGGCGCAATCGTCGCGCATGGCGGCGAGGTTCACGCCTATGTCGGCGATGAGGTCATCGTGACGTGGCCGCTTGACGAGCGGATGTCGGGCGGACGCTGCATCGACTGCTTCTTCGCGATTGCCGACAGCATTGCGGAAAGAGCGGACTCGTATCGCCAGGAGTTCGGCACGGTGCCGAGCTTCCGCGCCGGTCTGCATGCCGGTCACGTGGTGATCAGCGAGTGCGGCAGCTCGCGCCGACAGCTTGCCTATTTCGGCGATACCGTGAACGTGACGGCGCGGCTGCAGGAGCACTGCAAGGAGGTTGGCCGGAATTTGCTGGTGTCGGCCGAGTTGTTGCGCCACATGAAGCTCAAGCCGGCTTTCGCCGTGGAAGCACTCGGGGAGGCGCGCTTGCGGGGTCGCGCGGCGGCAATCGAGGTATTTGCCGTCGAGCGCCGTAGCTGATCTCACGGACGACTTCAGTTTCGTAGCGCCTGCCGCGACCAGGCCTCGTCGCGCGCCGAAGGCCTGCAGTCGAGCCGCGCCGAGATGCGCCGGGCGGCCTTGTCGCCGTGACCGGCGCGCATATAGGCGACGATCAGCGTGTCTTCCCATAACTGGCGCTGGGCGCGGCTGCCGCCGATCCGCGCCAGTTCGGAAATCGCAGGTTCGAGCAGGCGGACCGCACCGTCATTGTCGCCTGCCGCAAACGCACCGATGCCGCGACAGAGGTCGATCGCGCAGCCGCCCGGCGCCAGCTTGCCGTCGGCCGCGCGCGCTTCCAGTTGGGCCAGTCGCGTGTCGAGGGCAGCGCTGTCTGTTGTCGCCGCTGCCAGAGCGAAGTGAACGTCAGCAAAATGCGCGCCCGCCTGCGGGAAGTATTTCTCGCCATAAGCGGCTACCTCCCGCCAATGCGGCTCCAGCCCGGCCTTGCCGGCCAGCGACAGCCGCCACAACAGCGAGGCGCCATCGGTGAAGATGTTCAACGGCGGATAGGGCCGGCCTGCCGGCTTGATATGCGCTTCGTAGATCGCCAGCGCACCATCAAGATCGCCTTCGTCGAGGTTGGTCAGCGCGACGTGCCAGGCAAGATGCCCATGCAGAAAACTCTTGCGATCATGCGCGGGCATCCATTGCGCGAGAAACTCGCGGCCCACCGCCATGTCACCTTGCTCGAACATCGCATGCGAGAGGCCATGGGCTGCGTTGGCGTTTTCCGCACGCAGCGCCATTGCGCGCTCGGACAGTGTCCGGCCGGTGGAGAGATTTCCCGCCTCGGTGTGCGACCAGCCGAGGTAACTGACAAACCACCAGTCCTCGCCATAATGCCGCGCGTGGCGTTCACAGATCGCGAGCTTGGCGGCATCGTGGTCGGGACGACCCGAGAACGCGTAAAGGCCGAACGCGCCAAGCAGGATCGACAGCACCTGCGCATCGCGCGGATATTCTTCGAGATGCGCCTCGGCGCCGCTCACGGCGACTTTCGGCTTGCTCTCGATCACGGCGGCCATGATCTCGACATGGCTTTTTTCGCGGGGCGTCGCGCCGGCGGCCAGTTCACGGGCCCGCGCCGCCATGGCGCGCGCCTTGCCGCCTTCCATGCTGAGCTGATGCAGCCGGGCGCGCCCGATATGCGCGAGCGCGAAGCCCGGATCTTCCGCGATCGCCTTGTCAAAGGCATCCTCGGCGCCGTGCCAGGCCGACAGCATGCAGTCGACGCCGTCACGGTAATGCGCGGCGGCGCGATCGGAGGCGGTGGTCAGCGTGAGGCCATATCTGTCGTGGTTCATTGTTCTTATCCCTGGGCGATGGCATCGTCACGGCTAGAAATCGAGCTTGTCGCGCACGGCGTCGATGCCCGCCTTGGCGCAGGCCTCGTCCGCGTCGCCGCCGGGAGCCCCGGAGACGCCGACAGCGCCCAGCAGCGAGCCGGCCGCTTCAACCGTCAATCCGCCGCCGACGATCACGGCGCCAGGCAGGTGGCGAATTCCGGCCTGCATCATCCCGGGCTGGCTGATGGCGATGAGTTCGGTCGTGCTGGTGCGAAAGCTGGCCGCGGTCCATGCCTTGCCTGAAGCGGTCGACACCGTGTGAGGGCCCGCGAAGCGGTCGCGCAGCAAGACTTGCGTGATGCCGAAGCGGTCGACGACGGCGACCGTCACCTGAAAGCCGCGCTTTCTGCAATCCGCCAACGTCGCGCGCGCCAGGTCGAGCGCCAGTTCGGGGCTCAACGATTTGTAGCTCACGAGGGCTTCCTGTGCGGCGGCCGAGCTGGCGAGCAGGAAGGAAATCGCCGTCGCGGCCAGTAGATTCCGAACAGTCATCAAATCCCTCCCGATGCTTCGTATCGCGCGGCGGCCGGCTTTCTGCGAGCTCCGAACCTTACCAGAGACGGCACCCGCATCCAGAATATTGTGGCTGCTGGTTCCGGGCCGGTTGAGCCGATGCCGATCCGCCGCTAGCGTGCGACCATGACAGGACTGGCAGGTGGCATGACCGGGGAATCGCCTGATATCGATACGCCGAAAATCGATACGGCAGCCGTGCCGGCGAGGCCTGCTTCGTCTGTCGACGCGGCCGATGACATGCCGCTGCTCCGTATCGAGGGAGTCTCTAAGAGCTTCGGGAGTTTTCGCGCGGTGGACCGGCTCTCGCTCGACATCGGGGCGGGCGAGTTCTTTGCGCTATTGGGTCCGAGCGGCTGCGGCAAGACCACGTTGCTGCGAATGCTTGCCGGCTTCGAGACGCCGGACGAGGGCCGCATCCTGCTTGGCGGCCGCGACATTGCGCCGGTGCTGCCGCACGAGCGTCCCGTCAACATGATGTTCCAGAACTACGCGCTGTTTCCGCATCTCAACGTGCGGGACAATATCGCGTTCGGGCTGAAGCGCGCTGGCATGCCGCGCGCCGCCATCGATACCCGCGTGGCCGAGATGGTGGCGCTGGTCAAGCTCGGGGGCATGGAGAAGCGCAAGCCGGACCAGCTTTCCGGCGGCCAGAAGCAGCGCGTGGCGCTGGCGCGCTCGCTGGCGCGGCGGCCCAAGGTTCTGTTGCTCGACGAGCCCCTGGCCGCGCTCGACAAAAAGCTGCGGGAGAGCACGCAGTTGGAGCTGATGGAGCTGCAGCGCCGTCTCGGCATGACCTTCATCATCGTCACCCACGACCAGGAGGAGGCGATGACGATGGCCAGCAGAATCGGCGTGATGGATGCCGGCCGGCTCCAACAGGTCGCGACCCCGCGCGACCTTTATGAGGCGCCGGCCACGCGCTGGGTCGCCGAGTTCGTCGGCGACGTCAACCTGTTCGAGGGCGAGGTCTCCTCGCACGAACATCATCGCCTGACGGTTGCGACCCGGGACGGCGGCGCCATCGTGGTCACGGACCCGCGCCAGCCTATTACCAAGACCAGCGTCACGGTCGCGGTCCGCCCCGAGAAGGTAAAACTGTCGCGCCGCGGCCCGGCGTCGGATGCGGATAATTCGCAGGCGATCAACCGGCTCGAAGGTGTCGTCACCGATGTCGGCTATCTCGGCGGTTCGACCGTCTACAAGATCAAGCTCGATTCCGGCGCGGTGGTGCGCTCGTCGATGGCCAATACCGCGCGGCTCGATATCGATACCCTTCGCGCTGGCCAGCGCGTGCTGGCGTGGTTCACGCCTGATGATTGCGTGGTGCTGGAGCAATGAGCGCGCGCCGCATCTTCGCGCAGCCAGCACGCTATGCCGCGATCGCGCCCTATGTCTGGATGGTGCTGTTCTTCCTGGTGCCGTTCGGCTTCGTGCTGAAGATCAGCCTGTCACAGACCGCGATCGCGCAGCCGCCCTACATGCCGGTGTTCGATTTCACCGAAGGGTGGGCGGCGATCAAGGCGGCCTTCGCGCAGCTCTCGCTGGATAATTTCACGCTGCTGGTCTCGGACAGCCTCTACATCAGCTCTTATTTGCGCAGCCTCGTCGTCGCGGTGACCTCGACATTGATCCTGTTGTTGATCGGCTATCCCATCGCCTATGGCATGGCGCGGCTGCCGCAACGCCGGCAGGCGATTGCGATGATGCTGGTCATCATTCCGTTCTGGACCTCGTTCCTGATCCGCATCTATGCCTGGATCAATATTTTGCAGCATGACGGGCTGTTGAATAAAATTCTGCTCGCGCTGCATCTGGTCTCGACACCGGTGGTGTGGCTCTCGACCGATACCGCGATGTATATCGGCATCGTCTATTCCTACCTGCCGTTCATGATCCTGCCGCTCTATGCGACGCTGGCCAGGATGGATCCCTCGCTGCTGGAAGCGGCAAGTGATCTCGGTGCGTCGCCCGGGAGAGCGTTCTGGCTGGTAACGTTTCCGCTGTCCTTGCCGGGGGTCGGCGCCGGTGCGCTGCTGTGCTTCATCCCGATCGTCGGCGAGTTCGTCATCCCCGATCTGCTCGCCGGCTCCGGCTCGATGATGATCGGCCAGACGCTGTGGCTGGAATTCTTCACCAACAAGGACTGGCCGGTCGCCGCGGCGGCTGCGGTTGCGCTGCTGGTGCTGCTGGTGCCGCCGCTATTGCTCTACGACCGGCTGCAGCGCCGTCAGCTCGGAGGTGAGGGTTGATGGCTGGCAAGGTCAACAGGCTATCGCCGTTCAACATCACCGCGCTCGCGCTCGGGATGGCGTTTCTGTACCTGCCGATCGTGATCCTCGTCATCTATTCGTTCAACGCCTCGCGGCTCGTCACGGTGTGGGGCGGCTGGTCGCTGCGGTGGTACCATGAGTTCTTCAACGATCGCGCGATGCTCGACGCCGCCTGGATGAGCCTTCGCGTCGCTGCGGTTTCCGCCACGATCGCAACGCTGCTCGGCACGCTGGCGGCGGTCGGGCTGGTTCGCGGCGAGCGCTTCAGGGGGCGTTCGCTGTTTTCCGGCATGCTCTATGCGCCGCTGGTGATGCCGGAGGTGATCTCCGGGCTTTCTCTATTGTTGCTGTTCGTGGCGCTGAACGCCGAGCGCGGCTTTTGGACGGTGACGATCGCCCACACCACGCTGACCATGTGCTTCGTTACCGTGGTGGTACAGTCGCGCCTCGCCTCGCTCGACCGCAGCCTGGAGGAGGCGGCGATGGATCTCGGCTGCGATCCGGTGCAGGCATTTCTTCGCGTGACCTTGCCGCTGATCATTCCGGCGATTGCCGCAGGCTGGATGTTGGCCTTCACGCTTTCGCTCGATGACGTCGTGATCGCGAGTTTCACGACTGGCCCCGGATCGGCGACGCTGCCGATCCGGATCTATTCCGAGGTGCGGCTGGGGGTGAAGCCCGAGATCAACGCGATCTGCACCATGGTGATCGCGCTGATCGCGGTGGTCATCGTGATCGCTTCACTCGCCTCGAAACTGTCGAGCTCGCAAGGCGAGAGCGCAGCGCCGCTGTAGCTCCGTCATTCCGGGGCGATGCGAAGCATCGAACCCCAATGTGCAATTGCACATTGTGGAATCTCGACATTCCGGGTCTGGTCCTGCGGACCATCCCGGAATGACGGGATGGCGACTATCACGACTTCACCGCCCCCGCGGTCAGTCCCCCCACCATATAGCGCTTGAACGCGTAATAGATCGCAGCCGGCGGCAGCGCATAGATGAAGCCGGTGGTCATCAGCAACTCCCACGGCGAGTCGTCGGCGGCCAGGAAGTTGCCGAGCGCCACGGGAAGCGTGATTTCGGTGTCCTTGGAGAGCAGCAGGAACGCGTAGAGATATTCGTTCCACGCCAGCAGGATCGCGTAGGTGCCGATCGCGACCAGCGAGGGCATCATCAAGGGCACATAGACCAGGCGGAACAGTTGCAGCGTGGTGGCGCCGTCCATGGTGGCGGCTTCATCGAGTTCGACCGGCAGCTTGTCGGACGCCTGCTTCAGCACCCAGATCGCGTAAGGGGAAGCGATCGTCACCATCGCGAGGATCAGCGACCAGTGATTGTTCAAGAGGCCGTAATTGCCCATGGTGCGGTACATCGGCACGGCGAGGAACGCCGCCGGGATGAAATAGGTGAACAGCGCGAGATTCATCACCCAGCGCCCGCCGGGCACGCGAAGCCGCGAGATCGAGAACGCGGCCGCGGTCGCGATCATCAACGTCAGTGTTCCCGCCGAAAGCGCGATCACCACCGAATTGAGGAACTGGATCCAGAAATCGCGCAGGAAGTAATGCTGCTGGTGGAACACGATGTTGAAATTATTCAGCGTCGGATGCGTTGGCCACAGCTTGCCCGAGAACGCATCTTCCTTCGGCGAGATCGCGAACAGGAACATGTGGTAGATCGGCACCATGGTCCAGATGAACACGGGGATGCCGATCAGCAGCAGCTTTGTTTCGGTGCCGACTTCGCGGAGTGTTGGCAGCTTCATCGCGACAACCGTTTCATCATGAAATAGACCAGCGGCAGCACGAACGGCAGCGCGCAGACGATGGACGCCATCGCAAGACTCAGCTGGTCGAGCCTGAGATAGCGGATGCCGAGGGTAGCCAGCACGTGGGTGAGGTCGGCGGGGCCGCCGCCGGTGAGCAGGTAGACGCTGTTGAAATCGCCGAGCGTCCAGATCATCGAGAGCAGCGTGCAGGTGATGTAGAGCGTCTGCATCGACGGCCAGGTGATGTAGCGGAATTTCTGCGACCAGCTCGCGCCGTCGACCTCGGCCGCCTCATAGAGGTCATGCGAGATCGCAAGGCGCCCGGTCATCAGGATCAGCGTCCAGAACGGCAGCGATTTCCAGATGTGCACGCCGATCGCCATGGAAAGCGCCACCGTCGGGTCGTTCAGCCAGTTCGGGCCGTCTTCGCCGGTGAACTTGAAAATCAGCTGGTTGACCACGCCCCATTCCGGATTGAACATGAACCGCACGGAGAGAATGGTCGGAATCGACGGCACCGCCCAGGGCAGGATGAACAGCACCGACAGCCATTTGATCCAGGTGCGCTGCTGCGCGAAGAAGCCGGATAAAAACAGCGCGATCGCCATTTTGAGGTTGATGCCGACCAGCAGGAAAATCAACGTGTTGACGGCGGCGCGCGCGAAGATCGGGTCGTGCCAGAGCGCGACATAGCTCGCCGGATGCCGCGCCAGCCAGAGGCCATAGCCGACCGGATAGACCACGAAGGCGAGGAACACGAGCAGATAGGGCGCCAGCAGCACGATGCCCCAGACCTGCGGTGTGGTCAGCCGGGCTGACAGAGGCGGGCTTGGTATCGCGTGATCGCCCGAAAGCGTAATTGCCATAGTCTAAACTCGTCACTCGAATCTTTGAACCTCGCCCCGCTTGCGGGGAGAGGTCGGATTGCGAAGCAATCCGGGTGAGGGGGTACAGGACTTTCCACGAGCGTCACTCGTGGAGGGAGCCCCTCACCCCGACCCTCTCCCCGCGAAGGGCGGGGAGAGGGAGAGGATAGGACTACCCAGCGACCTGCTTGATGCGGGCGATCAGTTCGTCGACGGCCTTGTCGACCGGCACCTTCTCGCTTACCACGCGGTTCATTGCCTTGGCCCAGACGTTCTCGTTGTTCAAAATCGTGAACTTCCAGTTCTTGGTGAAGTCGAACGGCGTGGTGCCGCCGGTGAACTGATTGTAGACCGCTTTGCGATGCCGGTCAGCCTGCCAGAACGGGCTCTGCTGGCTGGCCGTCGTCACCGGGAACCAGCGGCCGAGCGCGCCCTCGATATAGGGGCGGACGTTCTCTTCCTGCAGCAGGAACTTGATGAACTCCTTGCCTTCGGCCTTGTTCTTGGCGACCGTGAACATCAGCCCGGTCTTGACATCCGAGCGGTACTTGATCGGCGTACCGTCCGGCTTGTTGGGGAACGAGGCGGTGATGATGGTCTCGTCATAGTTCTTCTTGCCGAGCGCGCGCTGTTCCGGCGTCAGCGCCGGGTTGTTGGCGTCGTCGAGCCATTTCGCGGCGATCGAGATCGTGAAGTTATGCGTCATCACGATCGTCTTGTTGTGGAAGGCGACGTTGTTGTCGGGGTCCTTCCAGGTGGTGGAGGAGGGCGGCGAGCAGGTCTTGGTGTAGGTGTCGGTGTAATCCTTCATCGCCTTGATCAGGTTTTCCCGCACCTTGGGATCGTCGACCGTAAGCTTGCCGTCGTCATCGACCAGCTTGACGTTGTGGGCGTCCATGAAGGTGTAGAACGACTGGAAGCTATCAGTGGATTCAACGCCCATCGGCTGGCCGACGGCGTAGACGCGCTGGCCGGTGGCCTTGCGGATCGCCGGCTGCACCTTGTCGCACCAGAACGACCAGTAATCTTCCCACTTGGTCGGGATGTCGCTCTGCTTGAAGCCGGCCTGCTCCAGCATGTCCTGCCAGATCTGGACGTGCATGCTCTGCTGCTTCAGCGGAAAGCCGTAATAGGCCTTCTTCTTGGTGACGTCGTTATAGAGCAGCGCGGTTTCCAGCGTGTTTGGCGCGAAAGCCGATTTCATCGGCGTCAGGATGTCGCCGAGGTCCTCGAGCTTGCCCTCGAATGCCCATTTGCCCTGCGCCTGCACGTCATAGCTGTCGGAATAGGCGACATCCGGCACGGTGCCGGAATCCAGCGCCGCCACCGTCTTCGGGATCATGTCCTGGATGGCGTATTGCGACAGTTCGACCTTGATGCCGGTCTTGGCCTCGAATTTCTTGATCGCCTCTAAAAGCGCGTCGTCCTCGGACTTATAAAAGCCCTTGCCGAACCAGACGGTGATGGTCTTTTGCTGGGCCAGCGCGGGTGCCGTGGCGTAAAACAGCCCGACGGCTGCGACCGCGAGTGAAAGCCCGCCTAATTTCTTGGATATCACGTTGTTCTCCCTGAAAACCGCCGGCTTTTTAACCGGTTGGATAAAAGATAGCGCAACCATGCGGCGCGATCCAGATGGTCGATAGCAGACTTCTGTAGGGGGACATTCCGGGCGCAAATGCGGCAAAGCGCCCGCATATGTCCGGGCGTTACGGTTCAATCATTTTGGTTCAATCATTTGCGCCCTCGGATACCAGAAGCGATCCGGATTGTCGCAGCACGCAAAACCGTCATGCCCCGCCACCGGGTCTCGCCTTCGGCGAGCCCGATGACAGGCTCCGGCGGGGCATCCAGTACGCCGCGGTCTCTCCACGTCATTGCGAGCGAAGCGAAGCAATCCATTCTTTCTTTATGCTGCGACATGGATTGCTTCGCTGCGCTCGCAATGACGGTGGATACAGTTTCGCATTCTCGCGGCGCATAGCGCCCGAGGTTTGCTAGAGACTTCCCGCCCTATTGCTCAGAGGGCGCAGGGAAGACCGGGTGCGCGCTGCACCCGCGGTCTCGTGTGCAATGTGCACAAGGAAGTACGCACACGAGCGGTGCGCGAGTTATTGGGGGTGATTTGGGGGGGAACTGGATAGCGAAGGCGGGAGATGGCGTTGCGATCATCGCGCCATGCTTGGTGATGCGTCAGCCCGCCGATAGCGGTACGCGTACTCGGCTGCCGGTGGCTTCTGCGTAGCGCAGGATCGTCTTGGTGCTCGGAAGCGTCTGGCTGTTTTCAAGCCGCGCGAAAGTGGATTGGCTGGTGCCCATCCGGGCCGCAAGTTCGGCCTGCGACAAGCCTGCGCGCAGGCGAGCGGAGCGGTTCAGCGGCTACCTTAAATTCCGGAGCCAACACATCATGCTCGGGAAATGGAGTTTGTTGCACGGTGAGAATCATTGCCACGCCGTGACGCTCTGCTTCTACTTTCACAACTTCATGCGAATTCAAAAGACATTGGCCGTAACCCCTGCAATCGCTGCAGGAATTGCCGATAAAGTATTACATGAGGTTGGTTGCGCCGCGCTGATGAATGCAAACCAAGCGCCTGCTCTTCGTGGACCTTACAAGAAGCGGGTTACCGAAATCGAAATTTCAAAACTGAGGCAATACCCAATTTGGGTAGTGACTCAGCAAGTAGCCCGCATGAGCGCAGCGCGGTGTGGGATCAAGGCCCGGATATCACTGCGCTCATTCGGGCTACGCTTGCTTCAAAACGAATTCGCCAGCTCGATCTCCGCCTTCAGCGCCGCGATCCGCCGCTCGGCTTCCCGCGCCGTCAGATCCCTCTCGAACAATTTCGGCTGATACGCCTCGGCGCTGAGGGTGCGGAGCGTCGCCAGTTGGCGGGGCGTCATCGGCGCGTCGACCTGGCCGGGGAGGCGGGACATCGGGTAGCTCCAAAGAATCTTTAATCTGGGCTCAACTCTTAACTTGAAATTTGTTCTTTATTTGTTCTTATAGGCTTCAACCCTTGCGAGGTGGCCCATGGACAACAAATTGAATGAAATTCGTAGAAAAATCAGGTTCTTGCGGGCGGAGATGCTGAGCGCGGAGGATAATATTCGCAAACGGGTCAACCGGGATGAGGACTGCTCGGAGGCTGCGGTTCACCTGATGTCCATGCGGGTCGTCATGCTCGGCCTGCTCGGCGAGCGAAACCGGCTTGGCGGCGAAGAGCGGCTGCTCAATGTTGACGAGCGGCTGAAGCTGGATGTCCGCGCGGCCGGCAGAAAACCCGCGAACGGGGCGCCAGCGCGTTTTCCGGCGAAAGCCAGCCCCGGACTTGATCCGGGGTCGAGACCGGTTGGCGTCAAGAAAACGCGTCACATCAAAAATCCAGAGCCCCGTTCCGATTCAACCGGAACGGAAAAGGCTCGAGGCCGCCGTGAGCGATGAGGCGATTCAAGTCCTGCGCCGGCGGATTGGCGAACTGGACCAGCTTGCGCGCCGGCTCGATCAATCCGGCCTCGACAACGCGCGGGCGCAGCTCCTGCTCTCGCGCAAGCGGGCGGAGCTGGAAGACTTCATCAACAGGGGCCAGCGATGTCAGGACCGCTCAGATGGTACGACCACAACGCGGATAACCCGCCATGGATAAAGGCCCTGGCGGAAGTCCGCATCCAGGCGACGCGGGAAGGCTGGTGCCACGCGCATGTGCAGGCGATCATCGTTGCGATCGATCAGTATGCCGAAGCCGCGCTGGGCAACCGGAGTTATTTTCTCAACAAGCCGTATGGGGTGGGGGGTGGCAGGGGCGATAACATTCCCTGAAGGGTCATGTTCCTAGCCCGCATGAGTAATCCAGAAATGGAGTTCGCAGTGTCCAGTTTCTCTCTTGAGTTGCCCACGGACTTTGAGGATTACGAATGGATATTAGAATCCAAGGGGTGGTTTTCCGAGGCGCGGATCGTCGTGGCGGAAAGGCGGTACCAGATCAACTTCTATGATCTGGCGCGTCACACCCAAGCGATTGAAGGTGAGTTCGAGCGTGGCCCAATATTCTTTGAGCCAAACCTGGTGATCGCGCCGTCTGTAACAAGAGCTCACATGGAACGGGCCGCCGAAGAGTTGGTGCAGTCGGGTCAGATCCTATCTCTTGTGGCAGAGTAAGGTCCCGGATGACGCTCCGCTTGTCCGGGCTACGCTACACTTGCCTAGCCGAGGCTGGTGTTCTTGCGATGCAGATTCGGAAACAGGAATATCAATCGCAGCGCCAGCGGCCCGATAAGCGCGGCAATCCACGTCCAGACCGTAAAGCGCCGTCCGCGACGTTCAGCAATCCGACCGGCGAGATACATCGAAGCGATCGTAGCAACCGTCAGCAATACGAAGAGCATGTAGGCGTCGAAGGTAACGTCAACGTTGCTACTCATCCGGGCAAGCTCCAATCCTGCGTTGCGCCAAGCATAGTACGGAGTTGGTCGCCCGGCGACTGGTCCTCAAGCCGCTCTCGTTTAATTGACGTAGCCCGCATGAGCGGCTTGTCCGCGGTAGCTCGAAGAGCGTAGGCGGAAGCGATATGCGGGATTGCAGATAAGACCCCGGATATCGCTGCGCTCATCCGGGCTACGCGTCCGACCGAGACCGAAAGCTAGTTCGCCTTCGCCCCATCCGCCGTTTCCGGCGCCGCCGGCTTCTGCCCACCGCCGGTAAATCGCTCGATCACCGAGCGCACCGCATCGCGCGTCTTGCGGTCCTTCACGGCATCGAGCAACGGCGCAGCCCCCGGCGAGCGGCGGATCAGGCTTTCGGGATCGGGAAATACCAGCGGATCGTCCCATGGGCCCTGAACCACGAAGGGGAGTTCAAATCCCTTGTCGCCGCTGTTGGCCGCAGGCGTCAGGCTGGCGACGCCCTTGAGGTCGTATTCGCGGGCCGGCACGGAGGCCGTGCCGGTTAGCGTCAGGCGCGTCGTCGGGCCGTCGACGCGGACGTCCTCGACGGTGGCGATGCCGTCGTTGAAGCGCACCGAAACGTTAAGATTATCGTAGGGCGTCGAACCCGAGCGCAGATTGCCGCCGCCGGCCAGCGGCCGGCGCTCCAGGCGCTTGAGGAGTTGTTCGACATTGAAGCCCGCAATCGCGCCGTCATGGCCGATCAGCGTGGCGGTGCCGTCGAGCGAGGAGGCGAGGCCGAACGGGCTCGAGCCGGAGGCCATCAGCGAAACCCCGAGATTGCCGCGGCCGGAGAGTTTTGTGATCCCGAACAATTCGCCGGCGCAGGCCTGCAGATCGACGTCGGTGAACTGGAATTGCGCCTTGACGTCGGCGATCGCATCGGAACGCGCGATGCCGATCGAGCCCTTGGCGATGCCGCCATACATCTGCGCTTCGCCGATCGAGAGCGCCAGCGCGCCGCCGCGCAAATTGGCGCCGAATGCCGTGCGGCCGAGTTTTGTAGGGCCGACCGTCACCCGCGCCGCCGACAGGCGCATGTCGAGATCGGTGGCGGAAAGCGAAGTGAGGTCGAACAATTGCCGGTTCCAGTCGCGCGCGCCGCTCGCCAGCAGGCGCACGGTGGAGATGTAGGGCGTGAAATCGAGGTTGCCCGCGGCGAGCGTCGCCTGCAGCGTCTGGCGGCCGTTATTGGCCACCGTCATCACGCCCTCGGCGGCATTGCCGTCGAGTTCGACATTCACGTTGGTCAGCGCGACCGAGGCGCCGACGACATTGGCGCGGGCTCTCAGCGTAAAGCGGCCGAACCCTCCGCTGCCGGGCACCGGCTGTCCCATCCAGCGCATCGCATTGCGCAGCGACAGGCTGTCGACGGTCACCGTGCCTTCCATCATCAGGCTGGTGCGGTTGGCGACCGAGCCGTCGAAGGCCAGTTTCAACGGCGCGCTGACGATGCGCGCCTTCAGGCCGGAGCGGTCGCCCGACAGCATCGCGACGAAGTCGCTGGCCGAGATCGAGCCGTCGACGCGCTCTCCGCGCCAGTCGAATTGCCCGGTCGCCGCGAACGACCGCGAGATCGACGGCCACGCCAGCGACAAATCGATGTCGCCGAGCTGCTCGGTGACATGATTGGCCGCGTCCTCGTATTTGAGCACGCCGTCCTGAATCCTGATTTCGGAAAACGACACCTGGTTTTCAGCGCCCGGCTTCATCGTGCGCGCGATCCGTTCGACGAACGGCGTCCAGTTGCTCTCGCCGCCCGCTTCCCTGATGACGCGGATATGCGGCCGCAACATCATGACGTCGGCGATTTCAAAGCGGCGCAGCAGCAATGGCAGCAGGCGCAGGTTCGCGGTCAGCACGTCGACCTGCAGCGCGGGATCAGTGGTGCCGCCGCCCTTCAGCCCGACATTGTGAAAGGAGACGTAGCTGCCCGGAAACACCGAAACGTCGATCGCGCCTGACACGATCAGATCGAGCCCGGTGACCTCGCGTATCTGCGCCTCGACGGCCTGGCGCAGCGCGTCGCGGTTGAGGAACCAGGAGGTTCCGATCAGGGCGAGCACGGCCGCGCCGAACAGCGCCGCAATCGGCATCCCGAGGCGCTTCATTCCTTGGGGCATCGTCAATGACATATCCGGATCTGGCTAAACCGAACTCGGGTTGATGCTACGGGGACTTGTTGATTAAGGGTCTATGTTTGTTCAGGCAGGCGGCGCACTGGTTAAGCCCGTGCCAACCCACACAACTTGAAGGGTTTTCTTGACGCTTTCAAGGCCGAGGTGGCGCCCGGTGGGCGGTTCGGCGGCATAATCCCCGCGTCATTGACGCACCGCGAAGAATTCGCCTAATAATTCGGAGATAATGCCGGCTTACGGCGGTTCCCTCCATCAGGTCATATTCCATGAAAAAGGTTTACCCCGACGCCAAATCGGCGCTCGATGGCGTTCTCAAGGACGGCATGATGATCATGTCCGGCGGCTTCGGCCTGTGCGGTATCGCCGAAACCCTGTCGGACGCGATCCGCGATTCCGGGGTCAAGGGTTTGACTGTCATCTCCAACAATGCGGGTGTCGACGGCATCGGCCTCTCCAGGCTGCTGGAGACGCGGCAGATCAAAAAGATGATCTCGTCCTATGTCGGCGAGAACAAGCTGTTCGCGCAGCAATACCTCGCCGGCGAGCTGGAACTCGAATTCAATCCGCAGGGCACGCTGGCCGAGCGCATCCGCGCCGGCGGCGCCGGTATCCCGGCTTTCTTCACCAAGACCGGCGTCGGCACGCTGATCGCCGAAGGCAAGGAAGTGAAGGAATTCGACGGCGAGAAATACATCATGGAGCGCGGCCTGTTCGCTGATCTGGCCATCGTCCACGCCTGGAAGGGCGACACCGCCGGCAACCTGATCTACCGCAAGACCGCGCGCAACTTTAACCCGATGATGGCCACGGCTGCGAAGATCACCGTGGCCGAGGTCGAGCAGCTGGTTCCGGCCGGCGAACTCGATCCCGACCACATCCACACCCCCGGCATTTTCGTCAAGCGCATCATCGAAGTGGGCACGGCCAAGAAGCGGATCGAGTTCCGCAACACCCGCCCGCGGCCCGCAGCATAAGCGCGACACAGGAGAACTGACATGGCCTGGACCCGTGAACAGATGGCTGCGCGCGCCGCGAAAGAGTTGCGCGATGGCTATTACGTCAACCTCGGCATCGGCATTCCGACGCTGGTCTCGAACTACATCCCCGAGGACATCGACGTCAGCCTGCAGAGCGAGAACGGCATGCTCGGTATGGGACCGTTCCCTTATGAGGATGAGGTGGACGCCGACCTGATCAACGCCGGCAAGCAGACGGTCAGCGAACTGCCTGACACCAGCTATTTCTCCTCGGCCGATTCCTTCGGCATGGTGCGCGGCGGGCATATTGATCTCTCAATTCTCGGCGCAATGCAGGTGGCGCAGAATGGCGATCTCGCCAACTGGATGATCCCCGGCAAGATGGTGAAGGGCATGGGCGGCGCGATGGACCTCGTCGCCGGCGTCAAGCGCGTCGTCGTCGTCATGGAGCACTCCGCCAAGGACGGCCCGAAACTGCTGAAGACGTGCAATCTGCCGCTGACCGGCGAGCGCGTGGTCGACATGGTGGTGACGGATCTCGCCGTCTTCACCATCGACAAGCACGGCAAGGACGGCATGGCGCTGATCGAGCTCGCCGACGGCGTCACGCTGGATGAGGTGAAGGCGAAGACCGAAGCCGAATTCCGCGTCGCACTGAAGAACGCCTGACGTCATGGCGGCGGGGCGGTCGCAACCTGCGATCCGTCCCGCGCGCGCTGACGACGCAAGTTTCATAGGCCGCAACATCCTGTCGTCGCAGCGCGGCCCGTTCCCGCGTGGCTGGTTCGACATCGCGCTTGGCTGGGACGAGCCGCAATGCCTGGCGTTCGTCGAATGCATCGCGATCGCGCCAACGCAATCGTGGTGGCACATCACCCAATTCATCGTCGCTGAGGTCGAGGGCGAGCCGGCGGCATCGCTCTGCGCGCTGCCTGCTGCCGGCACCGAGGCCGCCGCGCGGGCGGCGATCCGGGAGGTGGCGACCGCGATAGGGCTGAGCGCCGCCGATCAGAAGGCGATCTTCCGGCGTGGCGCCTATGGAGCGAATTGCTGGGTGCAAGGCGGCGAGGGCGAGTGGCTGATCGAGCATGTCGCGACGCTGCCGGCGTATCGCGGGCGCGGACTGGTGCAGGCCCTGATCGATCACGCGCTCGCGGCCGGAAGGCAAGCAGGCTTCGAGCGGGCGTCGATCTCGTTCCTGATCGGCAACGAAGCGGCGGAGCGGTGTTATGCCAAGGCTGGCTTCGCATTCGCCGAAGAAAAGCGCGATCCGGTATTCGAGGCGATCACGGGTTCACCGGGCTTTAGGCGGTTTGTGCGCGCGATTTAGGAAATTCGTAGGGTGGGCATAGCGAAGCGTGCCCACCATCTATCCCTCGATTTCCGTCCTGAATGGCGGGCACGCTTCGCTTTGCCCGCCCTACGGCGTCAACTCACGCCGGCCCGCTCGGTATGTCCGAAAACCGCGTCAGCCACGCCACCGGGCCGATGCTGGCGGCGACGATCAGCAGCGCTGCTAGCGCGCCTTCCTCAAAGCTGCCGCGGCTGGCGTATTGGTAGATCGAGGTGGCCAGCGTCTCGACGTTGAGCGGCCGCAGCAGCAGCGTTGCCGGCAACTCCTTCAGGCAATCCACGAACACCACGATGACGGCGCCCAGCATGGCGGGACGCAGCAGCGGCAGGTGGATCAGCCGCATTGTCGTGGTCTGGCCGGCGCCGACGGCGCGCGCGCTGTCGTCGTAATCGCGCGGGATCCGCTCGAACCCTGCCTTGATGAAACCGGTCGGCACCGCCAGAAAGCGGATCACGTAGGCGATGACCACGGCGGCGCCGGAGCCGACCATGATCAGTCCCGGCAGCGATTGTCCGAGCGATGCGGCGAGCGTGTTCAGCGCGTTGTCGATGGCGAGCACGGGCGCGAGCAGCCCGAGCGCCAGCACGAGCCCGGGCAGCGTGTAACCCAGTTGCGCGATGTTCATCGCGACGAAGCGCAGCCGGCTCGGTCGCCAGCGCCAGGCCAGAATGGTCGCAAAGCCGAGCAGCAGCGCGGTCAGCGTGGCAAGGCTCGCGAACGCTATCGAGTTGAAGGCGTCGCGCCACAGCGCCATGTCGAAATTCGCAAACAGCCCGCGCTTGAAACTCTGATGCGCCAGATACAACAGCGGCACCAGGAATCCGAGGCAGACCGGCAGCAGGCAGGCTGCGAATGCCAAACCGCCCTTGATGCCGGCAAGCGGCGTCCGTTGCGTCAGCCGCGGGCTTTCGGCGGAAAACTCTGTCGTGACGTTGCGCCGTCCGTAGCGTTCAATTGCGATAAGTCCGGCCACGATCGCCAGCATGAAGCAGGACAGTTGCGCGGCGCCGGCAAGGCTGCCGCGGTTGAGCCAGGTCGTGAACACCGAGACCGTGAGCGTGCGGACGCCGAGATATTCGCTGGCGCCGATGTCGTTCAGCGTTTCCAGCGACACCAGCGCTGTGCCGACCGCGAGCGCGGGACGTGCCATCGGCAGCGAGATGCGCCAGAAGGTGGTCCAGCGCCCGGCGCCGAGCGTCTTCGCCGCTTCAGCGAACTCCGCGCTCTGGAACTGGAACATCGTGCGCGCCGAAAGATAGACGTAAGGATAGAGCACCAGCGCGATTACGATGATGGCACCGGGCAGCGAGCGCAAATTCGGGAGCGCGCGCACCGCGTCCTGCAGCGGAAGCCAGACCGCGAGCGTCCGGTGGACCAGGCCGAGCGGCTCGAACAAGTCGACATAGACGTAAGCCGCGAGGTAGGTGGGGATCGCGAGCGGCAGCGGCACCAGCCAGAGCAGCATCGCCCGGCCGCGGAATTCATGCAGCGAGATCGCCCACGCCGTGCCGGTGCCGATCGCGAGCGACAGGGCGCCGACGCCGCCGAGCAGGAGCGCGGTGTCGAGAAGGCTCCGCGGCAGCACGTATTCGATGAGGGGCTGCCAGACGTCAGGCGCCGGCTGCATCGCCAGCGCGATGATGGAGATGACGGGAGCGGCGACAAGGATGGCGGTCGCGACCGCGATCGACGCGGCGATCCGGCCCGAGCGCGTGGTCCGGGTCACGCCGGCTCACATCGGCAAGAAGCCGGAAGTCCATGCAGCATTATGCCCTCTCCCGGGGAGGGAGAGGGCATGTTGGCGGAATGACTATCGCGACTTGGTGCGATCAATTATCGAACCCGACCTTGTCCACCAGCGTCGAGGCTGCCTTGCGGTTGGCGGCGATCTTGGCGATCGGGAGCGGATCGGCGGTGAGCTTGCCGTAGCCCGCGATCGTCGGGTTGACGGCGACGCCGGCACGGATCGGGTATTCATAGTTGGAATCGGCGTAGATCTGCTGCGCCTTATCGCCGACGAGCCACTCGATCAGCTTGACGCCATTGGCCTTGTTGGGCGCGTTCTTCGCCAACAGGACGCCCGAGAGATTGACGTGGGTGCCGCCGCCTTCGAACGTCGGCAGGATCACCTTGGTGGCTTCCGCCCACGGCTTCTTCTCGGGATCGTTGTTCATCATCAGCGCCCAGTAATAGGTGTTGCCGATACCGATGTCGCACTTGCCGGCCGCGACGTCGCGCGCGGCTTCGCGGTCGCCGCCCGAGGGCTTTTGCGCCAGGTTGGCCTTCACGCCGCGCAGCCATTCCTCGGCCTTGGCCTCGCCGTACTTGGCCGTGTAGGCCGCGAACAGGCCGTTATTGTAGATGTGCTGGCCGGAGCGGATGCAGATCTTGCCTTTCCACTTGGGGTCGGCGAGCTCTTCGTAGGTGATCTTGTCCTGCTTGACGCGGTCCTTCGAGGCGTAGATCACGCGCGCGCGCATCGAAATGCCGGCCCAGTGTCCGTCCGGATCGCGATATTGCGCCGGCACGATTTCGTCGATCACCATGGACTTGATCGGCTGCGTGACCTCGGCCTTCACGGCCTCGTCCATGCGGCCGATATCGACCGTCAGCAGTACGTCGGCGGGGCTGTTGGCGCCCTCCGCCTTCATGCGCTGCTCGAGGCCCGAGCTCGCCGAGACGACGTTGACCTTGATGCCGGTGTCCTTGGTGAAGGCGTCGAACAGCGGCTGGATCAGCTTGGTTTCGCGATAGGTGTAGACGTTGACCTCGCCGTCGGCGGACGCCGGCGCGGCCCCGAACGCGGTAAGACAAAGCAACGCTGCGGTTGCGGCGGTAGCGCGAAGGTTGATCATGAAAGTTGTCCGGCAATGGTGGTGGAGATGTCGGTCTCAGTAGCGCAGTGGCGGCCATGCCGTCAGCGACTGGATGTCGCGAATGGGTCGATTTAGAAGGATTCCAGCGTTATGATTTAGAGCGATTCCAAAGTGTGGACGAGCTACCGCCGCCCTGCGCGGGGGCGCAACCATCGGCGCTCAACGGGTGAAGTCGAAATTGACGGCGGCGGTGTTGCCACCGCTGATGATGACGGCAACGCGCTCGCCCGCGACGGGCCTGTAGGCGCCCGACAGGATCGCCGAGAATGCCGCGGCGCCACCCGGTTCTGCCACGATGCGCAAGCCGCGCCAAAGCGTCGCCTGCGCCTCGGCGATTGCGGCGTCGGAAACCAGCACGGTTTGCCGCGCGTATTTTTGCACGATCGGAAAAACCTGTTCGCCGACCCGCCGCGGCGCCAGCGAATCCGCCGCCAGACCGCCGGCCTCCGCATCGACCGGCCGGCCGGCTTCAAAGGCCTTGGTCAGCGTCGGCGATGCCAGCGGCTCGACGCCAATCACCTTGATACGGCCGGCGTACCAGGCGGCAATCCCTGCGATCAGCCCGCCGCCGCCCACCGATACCAGCAGCGTGTCGATATCCGGCGCCTGGCCGGCCAACTCGAGGCCGAGCGTTCCCTGTCCCATGATGGTTTCCTTCTGATCGAAGGCCGGCACTTGCAGTGCGCCGGTTTGCTGCGCCCAACTCTCGCTGGCCGCGAGCGCATCGGCATAGCGGTCGCCCTCGATCGCGAGGTTGGCGCCATAGTCGCGGATGCGCTGCAGCTTCGCCGGCGAAGAGATGTTTGGCACGAAAATCTTGGCCGGCTTGCCAAGCTTCATCGCGGCATAGGCGACCGCCGCGCCATGGTTGCCGCCCGACGCTGCGACCACGCCGGCCTTCGGTACGTCGCGGGTCAAGAGATTGGCGAAAGCGCCGCGCGCCTTGAACGAGCCGGCGTGCTGAAGCAGCTCCAGCTTGAGCGTCAGCGTATGGCCGAGAAGGCCGAACTCGGCCGCATCGACGTCGACGACCGGCGTTCGTCGAATGAAGGGCCGAATGAGCCTCTCGCATTGTGCGATCGTTTCCGAAGTTACTGCATCCATCGGCGCGTTCATTCCAAGGTACTCCAAGGCTTGTTGTTGACAGAAAGGCGTGTTGACAGGAATTAGCCATTTAGCTAATTAGCAATATGCCTTCATTGGAAGACGACGTCGAGTCTGCTTTTCGCGCGCTCGCCAGCGATCGGCGGCTCCTGATCCTGGAATGGCTGAAACGCCCCCGGGCGCATTTTCGCGAACAGGTCGACGGCGATCTGGTCAAGGACGGGGTCTGCGGAGCGTTGATCGCCGAAAAGCTCGGCGTCAGTCAGCCTACCGTGAGCGAGCACTTGAAGATATTGTCGCAAGCCGGGCTGCTGAGCGCCAAGCGCGTCAAGCAGTGGACGTTCTACAAGCGTGACGAAGCGCGCATCGCGAAGCTGAAAACGGCAATGCTCGCGAAGATCTGAAGTTCGGCCTGGCGCGCGGCCGCCGGACTTGCCATGCCGACATTTTAAGCAGCGAAGCGTACTTCATTTGTTCGATCTTGGCATCATCGGTGCCTAGCTAGAGCATGATCCGGAAAAGTGGGTACCGGTTTTCCCTCGCGACAAACGCGGAACGCGTTTGCGCGGAGATCATGCTCAAATCAAAGAGATAGAGCGGGATGACGATTCGAAGAAGAGTCATCACGCTCTAGTCTTGGCCGATAGCGAGATAATTCCATCGGAACGAAAAGGCTCCGGAAGGACTAATCCCCGCTCGCCTTCAACCGCCCCAGTCCCTTCAGCACTGCCGGCGCCGTCTCGTCGCGCTTGAGTTCTTCCAGGCTACGGTGCCGCGGTTCGATGCCGAGCGCCCACACCGTGATGATCTGCACGACCAGCAGGCCGATCATCAGCGCCATCACGCCGGCGACGCCGCGGGCCTCGAACAGCATCACGACCAGGAACGGCGTGACGATGGTGGCGCCGCGACCGAGCGTGTTGACGATCCCGGAGGCGCGCAAGCGTACTTCGGTCGGGAACAGTTCGGGGATGTAAATTCCGAACAGCAACGCCACCAGCACATAGATGGGCACCGTCAGCGCGAATCCGACCGCCGGCAGCAGCATTGGGTCAGATATCATCGGGTAGATGATGCCGAGCACGACCGAGATCAGCGATGCGCCGATGATGGTCGGCTTGCGGCCCCACCGGTCTGCGGTAAGCGCGCCGATGGCCGATCCGATCGGCGCGCCAAGCGCCATCACCAGCGAATATCCGAACGACGTTGCAACAGTCAGTCCCTGCTTGATGAAGAACACCGGTAGCCAGGTCACGAAGCCATAGAGCAGCGTATTGATCGTGATCAGGCAGACCGAGCCGACGATCATGCGTGCCAGCAGCGGCGCCGTGAACAGCGTGGCGAGATCGGGCGACGCCGGAATGCTCGCTGCGGCAGCGGGGGCCGGCAGCGGCTGCCCCTGGGCTGCTTCCTTCTCAATCGACTGCATCAGCGCTTCGGCTTCTTCGGTGCGGCCGATGGCTTCCAGCCAGCGCGGCGACTCCGGCAGGCTCTTGCGCATGTACCAGACGATCAAGGCGCCGATGCCGCCGATGACGAACATGGCGCGCCAGCCGAATTCAGGCACTACGAGGGATGCGACCAGCAAAGAAATCGGCAAGCCGGTCACGACGCAGACCGCCATCAGGCCGAGCCATTTTCCGCGCGTTTTTGCCGGCACGAATTCGGTCATGGTCGAATAGCCGACGACGTTTTCGGCGCCCAAGCCAAAACCCATCACGAAGCGGCACGCGATCAGCACCGTCATGTTGGGGGCGAACGCCGCCGCCAGCGAGGCGATGCCGAACACCAGGAGATTGAATTGGTAGGTAAACCGCCGCCCATAGCGGTCGCCGAGGAAGCCGGTGGCAAATGAGCCGAGCATCATTCCGACGAAGGTCGCCGAAATGAACAGGGCGTTTTGCGGCAGCGTCGAGAAGCCGGTCTTCAAGGTTACGCCGAGCACGGTGCCGGCGAGATAGATATCGAAACCGTCGAAGAACATTCCAATGCCGATCAGAGCCATGATGCGGCGGTGGAATGGGCCGATCGGCAGCCGATCGAGACGGCTGCCGGTATTGACTGACATTGCCATACGCGTTTCTCCCCTTTGCTTTTTCGGTTACGGCGCCGGTCTTCTATGGACGCGGTGTCGCCTTGCTATGCGTTAGTTCAATCGTCGCTGGGTTGCCGTGTCGCGATACCAGTCGAACGGCTGGTCGTGGGTCGCGACCATCACGCTCTTGGTGTTGAAGTGATCGTCGAAACTTTCGGTGCCGAACTCGCGGCCGATGCCGGAATCATCGACGCCGCCCCAGGGCGAGGCCGGATCGAGGCGATGGTGATCGTTGATCCAGACAATGCCGGCCTTGACCGCTGAGGCCACGCGATGCGCGCGGCCGACGTCGCGGGTGCGGATCGCCGCCGCCAGCCCGAACGGTGAATCATTGGCGAGCCTGAGCGCGTCCGCTTCGTCCTTGAACGGCGTCACTGACGTGAACGGACCGAACACTTCCTCCTGGAAGATGCGCATGTCCGACTTCACATCTGCGAACACCGTTGGCTGGACGAAGAAGCCGTTCTCATGGCCGGGCACTCTTGCCGCAACGCCGCCGGTCACCAGCCGCGCGCCATCCTCGCGGCCGTATTGGGAATAGGACAGCACGCGGTCGCGCTGCCGTGCCGAGATCACCGGCCCGAGCTGGGTTGTGGGATCGAAGGGATCGCCGATGCGGATACTCAGCGTCTTCGCCTTCAGCTTCTCGACGAATTCGTCATAGATCGAGGCCTGCACGATATGGCGTGACGCGCAGACGCAGGTCTGGCCGGCGCCGATAAAAGCGCCGAACACGGCGTAGTTGACGGCCTGATCGACGTCGTAATCGTCGAACACCATGACCGGCGTCTTGCCGCCGAGCTCCATGGTCTGGTGCGCGAACACTTTTGCGGCCGCGCCGCCGGCGATGCGGCCGGCTTCGGTGCCGCCGGTCAGCACCAGCTTGTTGATATCGCCGTGTTCGGCCAGCATCTTGCCGGCGCTCTGGCCAAGGCCGAGCACGACATTGAACACGCCGGGCGGCAACCCCGCCTCGGTGAATATCTGCGCCAGTTTCAGCGTCGTCAGCGGCGTGTATTCCGACGGCTTGACCACGGTGACGCACCCACTCGCCAGCACCGCCGCCAGCGATTTGCACATGATCATCAGCGGATGGTTGAACGGCGTGCAGTTGGCGACGATACCGATTGGCGTGCGCAGCGTGTAGTTCAGATAGGAGCCTTCGACCGGAATCACGGAATCGCGGCGCGCTAGTGCAAGCCCCGCGAAGTAGCGAAAGAAATCCGGCAGCCGCGAAAGCTGCGCGCGTGTCTCGTTGACGGGCCGGCCATTGTTCAGCGTCTCCAGCCGGTACAGTGTATCGAGATTGGCCTCGAAGGCGTCGGCGAGGTGATTGACGAGTCTTGCACGCGAACGCGTGTCCATGCCGCCCCACGCCTTGCCTTCGAACGCTGCGCGCGCGCTCTTCATGGCGCGGTCGATATCCTCTGTGGTCGAGTTCGGAATCCGCGCGATCACGTCGCCGGTGGCGGGATTGCGGATATCGAGCATTTGGCCGGCGCCGGCCTCGATCTCTCGGCCGTCGACAAAGTTGCCGTGGACTTCGACTTCGATAGCGGAATGTTTGGCTGATATATTCATCGATCTCTTCCTTCGACGATCACGGCGTTGCGCTTCAGCGCCGGCAGCACGCGTTTTTCGGTTTGCCCGATATGCGCCTTGATGATGCGGGCCGCGGTTCGCCCGTCGCGCCGCTGCATCGCCTCGATCAGGGCGACGTGCTCGGCAACCAGCTGCGTCGGGTCATGTCCCTTCACGTTGGCGACGCTGACGCGCACCAGACGGTCGGCCTGTCCGATCAGGTCGCACAGCGCGGCTGCCATGCGGCGGTTGCCCGAGGCATGGGCCAGGGCCGAGTGGAAGGCGCGGTTGTAGGCGATGAAGTCTTCATGATTTCCGGTGAACAGGCGGAATTCGTCCAGCGACTTCAGGACGTCGTCGCTGGCGTTCTCGATCGCTTCCGCGACGCAGGCCGGCTCTAGCGCGAAACGGAACCGCAGCAGGTCGCGGGCATCCGACAGCGAGATCGGGTTGACCCGGTAGCCCTGGCGCGGCTGCACCGTGACCAGATGCTCGCGCTCCAGCCTCAGCAACGCCTCGCGAACCGGCTGGCGGCTGACGGCATAACGCTCGGCCAGCTCCTGCTCTCGCATATCATCACCTGGCGCCAGGCGACAGGTTAGAATATCAGAGCGGAGGTTTTCGTAGACATTATCCCGCAAAAGCATCGAAATTTCCCTTGATGGTTACAAACAATCTTGCATTCGTGAAATATCACGTCAAGTGACGAAGGCTTGAAAAGACTGAATTTTGATTTATTAGGAGGGTGCGCCGACAACGGACGCCCCACATGGGCGGCTTGTCCTGAAAGCCCCCAAACTTGAAGCCTTGCAAACTTGAAGCCCCGCAAACCTGAAGCCCTGCAAACCTGAAAGAGAGACTGGAATGGATCGGCTTTTCGCCAACGGCACCGTCAATGCAGCAGAGGTCGGCGAGGGTCCGCCGCTCTTCCTGTTTCATTCGCTGCTGTCGGATCGCGCCAGCTTCGATGCCGTCGTTCCCTCGATGTCGCGATCGTTCCGGGTGATCGTTCCGGAATTGCCGGGCTTCGGCCGATCGCGGCCGGTCAGCGGCGGTCTCACGGAGGTCGCCGACCGGATGGCGGAAGCGGTGAAGGACGCGGCCGGAGGCGATGAAGCCGTCGTGCTCGGCAACGGCTATGGCGGTTTCGTCGCACTGCAGATGGCCATTCGCCATCCCGGGATCGCGACAAAACTCATTCTCGCCGATTGCGGCGCGGCGTTTTCAGAACCCGGACGCGAAGCCTTCCGCACGATGGCGGCCGCCTCCAGGGAGAAGGGGCTGGCAGCGATTACAGATGTCGCGATGCGCCGGCTGTTCGCGCCGGCGTTTCAGGCCGATCATCCGGACCTGATGGCCGATCGCCGCGCGGCATTCTTGAAAACCGACCCCGAGGTGTTCCGCGCCGCCTGCGAGGCGTTGGCTGGCCTCGATCTGCGCCCCGAACTTGACAAGGTAAAGCTCCCCGTCCTCGTGCTGGTCGGCGAGCATGACGAGGCGACGCCGCCGCCGATGTCGCATGAATTGGCGGCCGGGCTGCCGCAAGCGCATCTTGAGATCATTGCGGGCTGTGCGCATGTACCGCAGCTGCAATCGCCCGAAATCTTCCTGGATGCGATCGGAGATTTCCTCCCCTCGCCAAAGCTACGCGCCGTGGCGACCTGATCCACGCGGCTTCCACCGATGCCGACAATTTAAGCAGGCGGAGTACATTATCCGTTCGACGATCGTCGTCGGCCTGCTAGTCTTGCGCCAGGGCTTGGGGTGGTGGTGCTGGATGCGCGCGGTTCTGGACTATTGCACCGGAGGAATTCAGCGAGCCGTGCCGGCGGGCACGCTCGTGCTTCATGAGGGCAGCAAGACCGGACATCTGTTCGTGCTGCTCGAAGGACGGCTGGAGGTCATCAAGGGCGATAGCGTCGTCGCCGTTCTGTCCGAGCCGGGGGCGATGCTCGGCGAAATGTCGGTCCTGCTCGATCAGCCTCACACCGCGACCGTGCGCGCCGCCGCCGATTCCGTCGTCTACGAGTTCGACGACGCCGCGGCGTTCCTGCGCGACCAGCCGGCGATGGCGCTGTTGATCGCGCGCCTGCTGGCGCAACGCCTCAACGTCGCCAACACCTATCTGGCCGACCTGATGCATCAATATGCCGGTCAGGGTAACCATCTCTCGATGGTCGGCGAACTCCTGCAGAGCATGATCAACCTGCCGCCGTCACAGGTCTCGCCAGGCTCGGATCGGCAATCCGACCCAAGGATATGAGCCAGGGCGGCGGGTTCTCGATTTCCGCCGCCGGCCGCAGCAAGGGCGCGCGCAGGTCGATGCGTTGGGCTTCGCCGGCCGCCAGCCAGAACGCCGCGCCCTCATCGAGGTCGAGCACGATATAGACCGGCGGGCGGCCGTGCTGCAGGCCGCTGTTGAAGATCCAGGTGGTGCCGAGCCGGTCGAACCACGAGCCGTCGGGGATAAAGGGCGACTGATGCACGTGGCCCGAGATCACCATCGACGGCTGATACTGCGCGATCCATTGCACCAGTTCGACGTCGCCGAAGAACCGCTTGCCGCCCCAGCTCGTCGGTGAATTCGCCGGCGGCGCGTGATGCACCCAGATCCAGCGTTGCGCCGGCTCGGCGGCTGCGTCGCGAAGCTGGGCTTCGATGCGGCTTTTGACCAGCGGCCCGTCCCACCACGGACACACCGTAAAATGCGTGCCGCCGATGATGAGGCTGTCGCCGTCGCAGGCGATGCCGAGTTCGCGGATATCGCCGACCCAGCGCGCAATCTTCTCGCCTTCCGCGCTGCGTTCGTCGAGGTCGTGATTGCCCGAGCAGAGAATGACGCGCGTCACTTGGGACAGCAGCGATAGATATTTTTTCACCACCAGAATCTGCGCGCGGAAATCGACGAACGATCCGATGTCGAGCGCGTCGCCGGCGAAAATGACGACGTCGAATTCCGGGGCTGCCTCGAGCAGCCAGTCGAACTGCGGCAATGAATAATGCAAATCGGCAACGACGAGGCAGCGCATAAATCATCAAATCCAAAAAATGCCCAGGAAACAGGCGATCCGCGAGGCGGATGCATTCAAGCAGACTGGATTCGAGCAAGATTTGTGCCGACCCTGATGTTCAGACGGGATCCGCCCCCCGATAGAAGGACTATTGGCAGGTCCGAAATGGGGCCCATTGCAGACGTTAGCTGCTGCGCCGACCGCTTTTCCGCGCAAAGAGAATCAGGAGAGGATAGGTCAGAGCGAGAGTGAAGATAGCGTCGAACAAGTAGAGCAAAAACGTGAACTCTCGACCAAACGGCGCACTGGCCCCGAAAAGAGTAAAGGTTTGCGCGTAGGAGAATAGTATCGGCAGGTTGAGTACGATTGCGATCGAATGACCGACCCAACCGTCTCCGCAGGTGAACCACTGCAGTCCGGCGTTCCAACTACACCCAGTCGATTTCGATACAATGGGATAAGCGACGAGCTCTAGGGGTGCCACGATAACGGCAACTCCCAAGATGCATAAGCAAATCAGGCACGCACCTCGAAAAATGCTGAGCATTACCGACCTTGCCATCCACTAAGAGTACCATTGTTGATACCGACTTGCAGCCCGTGGCAGTAGGCTTACGAAGCGACATCGGGATGCTGGTAAACGCACCCTTTCACGGGGTGACTTCCGCTTATGGCCGGCCCTTTTCGGACTTCAGGCGACGTCTGATTCGAGTCCGCAAAAGCGCCGGATAGCGGACATCGATCAAGCCGCGCTCACGAATCTGGATTGATGGGTACTGAGCCTAGTCCTCGCTCGCCCTGAACCGATCGAGTCCCTTCAGCACGAACGGCGCCACTAGCGCGATCAGCGCGATGCCGAGCAGCGTGGCCGACATCGGACTTTGCAGCAGCACCAGGGGATCGCCGAGGCTGATGGCGAGCGCGCGGCGCAGCTGGCTTTCGGCGATCGGACCCAGGATGAGACCGACAACGACAGGCGCAATCGGAAAATCGAACCGGCGCATCAAAAAGCCCAGCACGCCAAAGCCCGCCAGCATCGACAGTTCGACGACCGAGGGTTTTGCCGCGATGGTGCCCATGGTCGCGAACACGAGAATGCCGGCGTACAGCCATGGCTGCGGGATCGCGAGCAGTTTCACCCACAGGCCGACCAGCGGCAGGTTGAGCACCAGCAGCATCACGTTGGCGATGAACAGACTCGCGATCAGGCCCCACACCAGGTCGGGCCGCTCGGCAAACAGCAGCGGTCCCGGGTTCAGGCCGTATTGCTGGAAGCCCGCCAGCATCATCGCAGCCGTTGCCGAGGTCGGAAGCCCCAGCGTCAGCAAAGGCACAAGGGTGCCGGCGGCGGAGGCGTTGTTGGCGGCTTCCGGCCCTGCGACGCCCTCGATCGCGCCCTTGCCGAATTCTTCCGGATGTTTCGATAGGCGCTTCTCGGTCGAGTAGGACAGGAACGTCGGAATCTCTGCGCCGCCGGCGGGCAGCGCGCCGATCGGAAAGCCGAACATCGTCCCCCGCAGCCACGGTTTCCACGACCGCTTCCAGTCCAGTTTCGTCATCCACAGCGAGCCGCGCACCGGCTCGATCTTTTCCTCGGCGTGATGGCGGCGCGATGCGACGTAAAGGGCTTCGCCGAGGGCGAACAGGCCGACTGCAAGCGTCGTCACCTCGACGCCGTCGAGCAGTTCGGGAATGCCGAACGCGAGCCGGGCCTGTCCGGTGAGCTTGTCGATGCCAACAAGCCCGAGCGTCAGCCCGATGAACAGGCTGGTCAGTCCGCGGATCGGCGAATCTCCGAAGGTCGCGGACACCGTGACAAAGGCCACGCACATCAGCGCGAAATAATCTTCAGGCCCGAAGCGCACCGCGAAATCCACCAGCCACGGCGCCAGAAAGGCGAGGCCGATGGTGGCGATGGTGCCCGCGACGAACGAGCCGATCGCAGCCGTCGCCAGCGCCGGACCGCCGCGGCCGGCCTTGGCCATCTTGTTGCCTTCGAGCGCGGTCGCCATCGATGCGCTCTCGCCGGGCGTGTTGATCAGGATGGCGGTGGTCGAGCCGCCATACATGCCGCCGTAATAGATTCCGGCAAACATGATCAGCGAGCCGCCGGGATCGAGCTTGTAGGTGACCGGCAGCAGCAATGCGACCGTGAGCGCTGGCCCGATGCCAGGCAGCACGCCCACTGCTGTACCGAGGAATACGCCGATCAGCGCGTAGAGCAGGTTCATCGGCTGCACGGCGACAGCCATGCCATGCGCGAGCGCGGCGAAGGTTTCCATTACAGAAGTCTTTCCAGGGGGCCGGCGGGGAGGCTCAACGTCAGCAGCCGATCGAACGCGAGATAGATCAGGGTGCTCATCACGAGCGCGATGGCGGAGTCGGCAAGAATGGCGCGGCGTCCGAAGGCTGCCGACGTGGTGACGAATAGCGCCGACGTCGCAAGGATGAAGCCGCCGCCAAGGCCGATGATGGCAATCAAGAGCGCGAGCCCACCGAGGATCAGCAGTACGGCCTTGGGATCGGCGCTCTCACGCGGCGGCAGGTTGCCGCGTAGTGCGTCGATCAGATTGCCGATCGCAAGCAGACCGAGCCCGATGGCGATCACGACCGGCATCACTTCGGGCCCCATGCCGTACATCGTGGTAGTTGGCAGTTGGCGCGAGTCCCATACCAGCACCACGGCAAGCGCTGCGAGCGCAAGCGCAATGACGACGCCGGCACGATCGACGCGCCGGGACGCCGGCTCTTGCGGAAGATCCGTCATGACTTGACGAGGCCGACCGACTTCAGCACGTCGGTGACACGCGCGGTTTCCTTCTTCAGAAAGTCGGCGAACGCATCGCCGGAAAGATAGGCGTCATCCCAGCCCTTCTGCTTGAGGATGTCCTTCCAGGCGTCCGACTTGACCATGTTCTCGATTGCGTTGCTCAGCGTCTTGCGCTGTTCCGGCGTGATGCCGGGAGGCGCGACCACCGAGCGCCAGTTGGCGATCACCAGATCAATGCCCTGTTCCTTGAAGGTCGGAATGTCGCTGCCGGCGATGCGCTTCTCCGACGTCACGCCGAGCGCGCGCAATTTGCCGGACTTGATCTGGCCTTCGTATTCGCTCATTCCGGAAATGCCCGCGGTGACCTTGCCGCCGAGAATGGCCGCCAGCGACTCGCCGCCGCCGGAAAACGGAATGTAGTTGACCTTCTTGGCGTCGGCGCCGATTGTTCCCGCAAACAACGCCGCCATCACATGGTCGACGCCGCCGGCCGAGCCGCCGGCAAATGTGACCTTGGCGATATCGGCCTTCACGGCGGCGGCGAGGTCCTGCGCCGTCTTGATCGGCGAATTCGCCGGTACCACGATCACCTGGATCTCCTCGGTGAGGCGGGCGATCGGCGTCACCTGTTCGAGCGTCACCGGCGACTTGTTCATGGCGAGCGCGCCCACCATGACGAACCCGTTCACCATCATCTGGTTGCCGTCGCCCTTGGCGCCGTTGACGAACTGCGCGATGCCGACGCTGCCGCCGGCGCCGGCCACGTTGGTGACCTGGACGCTGCGGGCGATCTTGGCGGCGACCAGCGCCTGCTGCATCGAGCGGGCGGTCTGATCCCATCCGCCGCCGGGTGCCGCGGGCGCCATGATCTTGAGCTCGAGCTGCTGCGCGAGGGCAGGTGCGCTGGCTGCAAGCGTCAACGCGACGACCGCGCCGAACAGGCGCGTATGAAACGGGATCATGGGGTCTCCTCCAGGCTCACGCGGAGCCGTTATGTGTCAATTCGTCGCATATCAGCCGGAAAACGTGCCGCTGTCCAGAAGGACCTTTACGTGTCCGAACGGGATCCGGAAGTTTCGCTAAGATCCCGTCCGTGGTGATGATTGAGGAGTGGAAATCGATGCCCGAGAACGTTCAATCCGGCGGAGAGGCGCATCGAAGCGGCAATCGCAAAATGCGGCTGTTTTCCGGCCCCCTGAGCATGTTCGGCGCAAAGGCTCAGATCGCGGCGCACGAGAAGGACATCGATTTCGAACTGATCATGGTCCCCTTCACCATGAAGGAGGGTTACGCGCCAAAGCATCCAGAAGTCCTGCGCATCAATCCAAAGCGGCAGGTCCCGGTGCTGATCGACGGTGACCTCGAGATCTTCGATTCCACCCAGATCTTCGAGTATCTTGAAGACATCAAGCCGCATCCAGCGCTGTGGCCTGCGACTACTGCAGCAAGGGCCTGGTCTCGCCGGCTGGAGCATGAATCAGATGAGGTCTATTTCCCTCATATCATCAAATTGATGCAGCTCGGGAAAGCGTCGCTCGATCCCGCCGCGGAGCCCGCGCGCGCGGGCGCTGCCGCCTATTATCGAACGATGGAGAGCGTGCTGGGTGATCGCGAGTTTCTCGGCGGCGCGTATTCCTTTGCCGATATCGCGTTCTATATGGCCCAGCTGTTCGGCGCGCGCTGGGGCGCCGACATGACCAGCGAAACGCCGAGGCTTCTGCAATGGCGGCAGCGCATGACGGCAAGACCGGCGGTCCTCAAGGTCGTCGGACCGATGGCCGATTACCTGCGTGGCCAAGGCCTCGGCGTTCCAGCGTTTCTTCCGTCAAGAGCTATGTGATCGACCTGTGGGTACGCGCGCCGGTTTGTCTCCGGTCACGCCCGCGCGACTGCGTGCGGAAACACGATCTCGATCAGGGTGCCGGAGCGGCCGCCGGTCTTGATCTGGAATTTGGCGCGGTTGGCTTCGACAAGCGCTTTGGTCAGCGACAGGCTGACGGCCGAACTCTCGGCCCGATCCGACGGCGCCGCGGTGCGGAACGGCTGCAGGGCTGCGGCAACCTCATTGTCGTTGAGGCCATGGCCGGTGTCGCGGACCCGCAGCATCACCTCGCCGAAATCGGACAACGCCGTGGAGACGATGACCTGGCCACCGGCATTGGCGAGATGGATCGAATTGCCGATCAGGTTCAGCGCGATCTGACGCAAGGCCCGCGCGTCCGCGATCACCGGCGGCAACATGTGCGCCAGCGACGTGCGGATGATGATGCGCTCGCGATTGGCCTGCGGCTGCAACACCGCAACGCAGCTCTCGACCAGTTCGTTGAGGTTCTGGTTGGTGAAGGCGAGATCGAGCTTGCCGGTTTCGATCCTTGAGAGGTCGAGCAGGTCGTTGATGATGGCGATCACGCGTTCGCCGGAGGCGCGGATGTCCTTCATGTATTCGAGGTAGCGCTCGTTGCCGAGCGCGCCGAACCGCTCGGCGATCATCACTTCGGAAAAGCCGATGATGGCGTTCAGCGGCGTCCGCACCTCGTGGCTGATCCGGGCCAGCACGTCGGCCTTGGCATTGGCGGCGCGTTCGGCCAGCCGCCGCGCCTCGCGCAATTCGCTCTCGGTCTTCCTGGCCTGCGAGAGATCGCGGAACACCGCGAAGAAATTCGGCCCCTCAGGACGGGTGCGGCCCATGGTCATCGACAGCGCGATGATGCCGCCCTTGCTTTCGCGCGCCAGCACCTCGCGGCCGTGATCGAGCAGGCTGGCGACGCCTGATACCTTGATGCCGGCGAGATATTCGAACACGCCGTGCCGGCTTTCGGGCGCAAACAGATCGGCGAGATTGCGCCTGGCGAGTTCGTCGCCGTCATGGCCGAACAGCGCTTCGGCGCTGCGGTTGGCCGCATGGATGTTGCCCTCGGCGTCGAACATCAGGATGCCTTCGGCCGTGGTGTCGAGGATGGCGGCGAGGTCTTCGGCGTTGGCATGGCCGACGTCAGACGGTTCGGAGGCGTCAGGCTCTGACGGTTCGAAGACGTCGGGCTCCGATGCGGCCGGTTCGGACTCTGATACCGGCTCGGCTCGCGCGATGGCGGCCGCGATTGCCGCGCTCTCATGTTGCGTGCCCGAGAAGATCAAGGCCAATGCGGAATCGCCGTTCCATGAAATCGTGTAGAGGCGGGCCTCTGCCGCCGATGACGGCGCGTCTGCGTCTTCAGGCTGGCTTGCGGAGATCGTCACCGGTTTGCCGGTGTCCGACGTCGAGGAGGCGTTGGAGGTGCCGGGTTCGACATAGAGCGCGTCGAGGCCGCCGACATCTTCCAGCGCGTGCAGGCTCGGATAGCCCATCTGCGTCAGGAAGGCGGGGTTGGCATAGAGCAGCCGGTCGAGCCGGTAGATCAGGATGCCGACCGGCAGCAAATCGAGCAGCGCCTTGTCGCGCGCCGTTTCGCCACGCGCCGGCGGCTCGGGTGGCGCCAGCCATTCGGGCGGCGCGGCCAGCGGCTCGAAGATGGCCTCGCCGACGGCGTCCGCCTCGTTGCCGTTCTCGGTGTCAAGCCGCGCCGACAATTGCCGCGCGAGTTCGTCGAAGGCGATGTTTTCAACCGGCGACAGCGATAGCGGCTTCGCTTCGCCCGGGGCGCGGAACGGCAAGACGTTTGCGGCAGCGTCTGCCGGCAACTCCGTTGCGGTTTCCGTCAGCGCGTCCTCGACGCTCTCCTCGACGCTTTCCTTGGGAGTTTCCACGGGCGTTTCCAAATCTTTTTGATGTGAAGGCTCTGCAGCAGAAGTCTCTTCAGCAGGAGCCTCTTTAGCAGAAGCCTCTTCAGTGGAAGTTTTAGCAGCAATCGGTTCAGGCAATTCATCAGGTGAAGGCGATGCAACGCCGGCCGGCTCGGCAGATGGCGCAGCGGGCACTTCTTGCGGCGTCACCATCTCGCCGGACAATTCCGCCAGGCGCAGGGCGGCGAGCCGGGCGATGGCGTCGAAATCGCGGCAGACGCCGAAGCCGCGATAGCCGATGAAGTTTCGCGCCGCATCGAAGACCGGCAGGCCGGACAGCTCGACGGGCAGCGTGCCGCCGCCGTCCACAGGCCAGTTCAGCGTGATGCCGCTCCAGGTCGTGCCGGTCGCAAACGCCTGCATCATCCGGCCGGTGGGATCCAGCCCGAAGGTCTCGGCTATCTCGCGCCATGGCCGGCCGAAAGCGGCCGCGGTGCGCGGGCCGATCAGGCCGAGGAATTCGTCGGTGCCGAGCGTGAAGCGGCCTTCCCGATCCATCTGCCAGGTGAAGCGCAGCGGCAGGCTGCGCGCCCGTTCGGCAAATGCTTCGAGGGCAGGGGGTGGCGCGCGCGAAATGGTTTCGGCCGCGGGCGGCTCGTCGGCGGCGGCAGGTTCGGCAAACGCATCGAACAACGCAAATCCGGCGGGCGCATCGCCCGCCTGCGCCGGCTGCTGGTCATCGGCGGCCGATTGCGGCGCGACCGGTTGCTCGATGACGGGCGTGACGGGCGCGCCCGGCTGCGGGGCTGGCTCTGACGAAGATGGCTCTGATGAAGGCGGCTTTGATGAAGGCGGCTCTGATGATGCGGTGGCTGGCTGCATCTCGTGATCAGGCTGCACCTGCGCCGGACGCGGCGCGATCAGCGCGATGTTGCCGGCGGCGATCAGAACGCCGTGGCTGCCATTGGGAAAGTCGAATCGCGAGCAGCCGCAGGTCGCAAGCTCGCCGGGCGCCGCGCCAAACCCCTGCAAGCGCTCCAGCCGGATGGCGCCGTTGGCGAGCAGCCGGCCTGCGAGCCGCGCGATCTGCCGCCGGTGCCGGTCGGCCGGCCCGAAGGTTTTTTCGGCAAGGGCTGCGGCACTGGCTGCGCCGAACAGGCTGACGCCGGCCGCATTGGCCCACAGGATCCGCCGGCCATCGGCCGTCCACAACCAGGCGGGCAGGCGGCTCGCCGCGTAGGCCGCCAATCGCGGATTGCCGTGCGCCCGCCACTGAAATTCCGCATCCTGCATCGCGACTACATGACCGTCCGGCTTCAAAATCGGCAGCCCAAACGCCGAAAGCGTTAAGGGAACATTACTATCGCAAGCCGGCGGCGGCAGGTCCACGGTCCGGCCCGCCGGCGGTAATTTAACCCATGGATAACCTTAATCCGGCTGGACCCTTTGGCCGGCCGCCGCGTTGGGGGGTTGCAAACGGCCGTCAAGGGTTCAACGGAGAACCTCCCCGGCGCCGCATCCGTCCAGGATGCGGCCCCTGACGGTATCCGGGCGCAATCCCAGCCAAGACAAAGGAACGCACCATGAGTGACGAAGTGCGAGACCGATTCGAGATACCCAAGGAAATGCGATCGATAGCGGAAGCAAGCGTCGAGCAGGCCCGCAAGACTTTTGAAAAATTCGTCGGCGCCGCGCAGACCGCCGCCGACTCCATCGAGGAGCGCAATGCCACAGTTCGCGCCAGCGCCAAGGACGTCAGCAGCAAGGCCATGGCCTATGCCGAGAAGAACGTGCAGGGCTCGCTCGATCACGCGCAGTCATTGCTGAAGGCCAAGGATCTGCCCGAGGTGATGCGGCTGCACAGCGAATATGTGCAGGCGCAAATGCGCGCGCTGGCGGAGCAGGCCAGCGAAATGAGCCAGACCGTCGGCAAGGCCGCCATGGACGCGGCGAAGCCGAAAGTGTGAGTGGCCGCCATCGGCGAAAAGCCCGGCACCAGGCTAGCCGGGATTGGAACCCGTATCCCGGGTTAAGTATGCGGCGATGCATCAGAAATTGCAGTGCGCTGCACAAATTTGACATGATATTGGTTCTAATTGGGCGAGCCCGTGGATGGGCACTTTCCGTGAGTGTGTGTGTAACCTTTCGGTCCGCCTTGCCTGCCCGGCGGTCCGCAAGGGGGAATGCCGTTTTAACCCCATTGTGAAGGATGCAAGCCGTGACCAGTTCCACCGATCCCTTCTCTGCCTCCATCATTCCCTTCGAAGTCCCCGAGCAGATGCGCGCGCTTGCCGAAAAGGGCGTCTCGCAGGCCCGCGACAGCTACGCCAAGTTCAAGGATGCCGCCGAGACCCACAACGGCACCATCGAGGCCGTGTTCACTTCGGCCAGCAAGGGCGCCAGCGAGTACAACGCCAAGCTGATCGAGTTCTTCAAGGCCAACACCACGTCCTCGCTCGATTTCGCGCAGGAGCTGTTCGGCGTGAAGACGCCGGCCGCCGCCCTCGAGCTGTGGACCTCGCACGCCAAGAAGCAGTACGAGACCTTCACGGTGCAAGCCAAGGAGCTCGCCGAACTCGGCCAGAAGGTCGCGACCGAGACCGTCGAGCCGATCAAGGCCTCGGCCTCGAAGCTTTACAAGCCGGCCGCCTGATCGTTTTCGGTATTGATCACGAAAAGCCCGGGCGAAGCGGCCCGGGCTTTTTGCTGCCAAGGTTTTTGCTGCCAAGGGGCGATTTGGCAGGGCCGCCGGGGCCCGGCCGAAGGTCCCGGTAAATGAACCCAAAATGCCCCCGGGACGACTATAATCCGTCACTCCGCGGCCTTGCCAAAGCGAGGCGTTGCACCTAGTTTCCGGCCCATTCGCGACCCCTCTTTTTGGGGCCATCGCGTGAAGGATGCAGTTGTAGCTCAGTTGGTTAGAGCGCCTGTCTGTGGAACAGGAGGTCGGTGGTTCGAGCCCACCCAACTGTACCAGCCCTCCACCGCTGCTAATTCGGAAAATGTCCGGCGCTGCTGCTGCCGGCTCATTCGCCCGCCTCAGGTCCGCTGCTCTTCACGCGGCCGCCGATCTTCATGAAAAGCCGGGCTGAGACGATCGCGCAGCAGGTCCAGACCAGAAATCCCAGCGCACCGGAAAAAACGTTTGCTGCCAAAGACCCAATGCCGGAACGGATGTCATGTGCGCCGCCAAGCCATGCGAGCCCTGCAATCGAAATGATGATCAGGATGAAGGGCAGCGCCGTAATGAAGTACGCCTTGACGATAAGCCAGGCATGGCCGCTTGTATCAGCGAAAGCGTTTCGGACCGAAGCGCCCGGCGCGTCTACAGCGATAGCGGGCAGGAAAATCGTCAGTCGCAGCACGGCAAAGACGACCAACGCAAACGAGACGATGCTGATGATGATTTCCGCGCCATCGGATGGTGCGACGGCGCCCGGCAGATGAAGCGGGATGTCCGTAAGCACCCAAAAGCCGGCAGTCCAGCCGAGCATGCGCCGAAACCGAACAGTCGATATATCGAAACGGTATCCGGAGGCAGCTTCACCTAATATCAGCAGGCGATAGATCGCGATTTCGAACGGCACGAGCACAAATGCGCCGATCAGATCGAGGACCTCCGCAAGCATGCGATTGTCCGATATTGCCGGAATTGCGCCGATCAACGCGAAGAAGGCGGCGCTCGCACAGGCAATGATGGACTGACTGCGCAGCCGCACCGATAGTTCGCCAAGGTCATCCCACACCGTTCGGAGAATCGTGCTGACGGATGGTCACGGTGTTGTGTCGCCTTTCCGCGGGAGTGAATTAAAATCAGTTATGGACGGCGACCGGCCCGCGTCAAAAGGCCAATACCCGCTCTGCTTGCCAATCTCCTAACGTTCACTCACAATTCCAGGGGAATCGGGCGCACGCAGCAATAAAGCCCGGTTGTTCCGTCGGGGTGGGGGAATCTATGTTGGCTGTCGCATCAAGGAGGGGCCAGCTCGGAATGTTGCTGGCTACCGTGCTCGGGGTTTCGATCCCGCCCGCCGCCGGTCAGACCTACACGCCCGAACAGGAGCAGGCCTGCACCGGTGACGCGTTCCGGCTGTGCAGCTCCGAGATTCCCGATGTCGGCCGCGTGACGGCCTGCATGGTCGCCAAAAAATCCCAGCTTTCGCCGCCCTGCCGCGCCCAGTTCGGGCCAGATTCCGAGCCCCGCGAGGCTGCGGCCAGACCGGCCGGCCGGCCGACCGTGATCCGGCCGGCAACGCCGCGCAAGGCCGTGAACGCCAAGGCGCGCAAGGCCAAAAAGCCGGCGAAACCGGCAACCTGACCGCATTACATCATTTTAAGATTCCCCAGCGCGCCAGGCTGACGCCTTGTTTGCGCCATCTGTAATGAACATCTCCTTTGGGCAAGAGGAGAGGGTTCATTGAGCGCACATCAAAAGGAGCTCGACCGGCATTTTGCCTGGTTTGAGAAAAAGCTGCCGCCTGGGCCGGCGAAGTTCGTTAGCTGGGTACGTAAGCCGTCATCGATCTACGTCCGGATTCCGCTCGCGTTTCTCCTGGTCGTCGGCGGCTTTCTCAGCTTCCTGCCGGTACTGGGACTCTGGATGCTGCCGCTCGGACTGCTTTTGTTCGCGCAGGACGTGCCGCCGCTGCAGAAGCCGATGGCGCAGGGGCTCGGATGGATCGAGCGCAAATGGCTCGAACGGCAGCGCGCAAAGCTCGAGCGTGAGCGTGCAAAAGGCGCGCAATGAGCCGATCACTTCACGCTGCAAGGCATTCAATCGATTCCGTTTTCGATTCCGAGCGTGCTTATACGGTGTGACTCAAAAACCAGCCTTGTTGGCAATTACGTGGCTTCATCGCGGCATCCCTTAAATTTTTCTTTCGCGAATCAGCCCGCTGATTCATTTTCAGCTTCTGGGGTCAACTTGGAGGCCAAGGTATGAACGTAATAGTATTTGCATCACGTAAGGGGGGCTCGGGAAAGAGTACCCTGGCTGCTCACCTCGCTGCCCATGTTCACAAGGCAACGAAGCCCATCCTTCTGGTCGATGCCGACCCGCAGGGCTCGCTTACTCTCTGGCACAAATTGCGCGGTACCAACGAACCGCCGATCAAGGCCGCGGTGAATTCCGTCAGCGGCATCGTCGCTGCCGCCAAGCGCGACGGCATCGAATGGGTGTTCATCGACACGCCGCCGAATCTTTCGGCCGTCGTCGACGACGCGATCCGTAACGCCACGATGGTGATCATTCCGGCGCGGCCCGGCGTGTTCGACGTCAACGCGGTGCAGGAAACGATTCAGACCTGCCGCTCGGCGCGCAAGCCCTACGCGGTCGTGGTCAACGGCGCACCTGCCGAACGCGACGGCGTCGAGAGCCGCATCGTCACCATCGCGCGCGAAGCGCTGGCGAAATTCCGCGCGCCGGTGTGGAGCGGCCAGATCACCAACCGCGCCGACCTGATCATGGCGCTGAGCCAAGGCGAAGGCGCCCGCGAATATTACGCGGAAGGCCGGGCCGCGGCCGAGATCACCAGGCTGTGGGGCGCGATCGAACGTTCGATCAAGGCGATCCGCGGGTCGGCGTCGGCATCGGGCGCCATGCACAAGCAGGCGGCGTAACAACGCCGCTTTTCTTTCTGACAAAGACGCGCGGCGCTCCGCGCGTTTTTCTTTTGTGGGTAGGGCAATGCTCCATCGCCGTCATTGCGAGCGAAGCGAAGCAATCCATCGCGCCGCGCGAAGAAAGAATGGATTGCTTCGCGTCGCTCGCAATGACAAGTGGAGTGAGAACAGCGTCCCTTACGCCACCATCAGCACGTAGAGCACGACGACCGGCGACAGCGTCAGGATCACCGACCAGATGCCGACGCCCCACAGAATGTCCTCGGTGCTAAAACTCTGTTCCCGAGGCATGGTGTTCTTGTATTCGAAATGCACGACGCGGCCCCGCGTTGCTGTTGTTGTGGAACTATCGATACGCAACCAGTTTTAAAAACCCGGTTGCGATTTCGCTTGCATTTGACCGCGTCTGCTACCGCCGATTAACCACCGCGCTATCCTGGTTAATGGCTGGTGAGTGCGAAGCCGCAACTTCGAGCGAAGGCCCGGCCGCGACATTAAAATTTTATCAGTAGGTTTCTCCTCAAGGAACATCACCGGGGGGAATCACGATGATCACGCACGACAAGAAATATCCGACCGGCGAACTCGCCCAGCGGGCGCATGACGTTCTCTTGGTGTCGTCGTTCGCGATCTGGGCGATGGTGCTCGGCTTCGCGCCGGTGCTGACCTATCGCCTGCTGGTCAGCTAAGGCGCATTGCTTCCGCTCGCCATCCAAGGCGAGCGGGGCCGGCCATCTCTCTTGGCGCGATGTTCAGGCCTGACGCAACAGCGGTAGCCTGCGCCGCTCGATTTCCTCGTCCAGCAACGCTGCGAGCTCCGCACTCACCTCCACCATCGGCAGGCGAACCTCGGCGCTATCGATCAGCCCGCTGCGCTTAAGCCAATACTTTGTCGGCGCCGGGCTCGGCTCGGCGAACAGCAGCCGGGTCAGTCCGGAAATGGCCTTCCAGCACGCCAGCGCGCCGCCACGATCGCCCTGCTTCATGATCGTCTGCACCGAGGCGAACGCTTCGGTCTCCAGATGCGCCGACAGCAGGATCGCTCCGTCGGCGCCGTCGGCGAGCGCTTCGTGATACAGCGCGTCTTCGCCGGTCAGCACGCGAAAGTCGGGCGGCCGCCGGCTCAGGAAATCGATCGACTGCGCGCGGTCGGCGCCGCAATCCTTCATGCCGGCGATGTTCGGATGCAAGGCGAGCTGAAGCAGCGTCTCGTTGGTGAGGCTGACGCCGGTCCGGTAGGGGATGTTGTAGAGCACGATCGGCCACGAGGCGTGATCGGCGAGCGCGGTGAAGTGCTGCACCAGGCCGCGCTGCGAGGGACGGATGTAATAGGGGCTCGCGATCAGATAGCCGTCGATCGGCCAGGCCGCTGTCTCATCCAGCGCATCCAGCACCTTCGCGGTAGAGGCGCCGGACAGGCCCAACAGGATCGGCAGGCGGCGGCCGCTGCCGGATAGCTCGCTGCGCGTCACCATCACCAGCCGCTCGAGCTCGTCCACGCGGAGCGACATGCCTTCGCCCGACGTCGCCGCGAGAATGAAGCCGTCGACCGGGCCGGCCGCGTAGTATCTGACGAGCCGGCGTAACGACGCCTCGTCGAGTTCGCCGTCGCGAAACGGCGTGATGAGCGGCAGCCACAGGCCCTGCAGGCGGCTTGCCAGATCGTTGGTCGGGTCAGTCATCGTTCCATCTCCTCATGGGGGTAAGCCGGAGACGGGACCAATAAAAAAACCCCGTCCAGACGGCGGGGCTTTCGGGATCGCGGGTTGCGGCAGAGTCTAGCGCGCGCGTCGATCTCGGGTCCCCAGGCGGGGACCTTTTTTCGACGACAAAGCTGCGCACGAACGCGTGATCATGTGCGGATGATGGTGGCAGCAGACCTCAATGTCAATCCGGCGCAACGATATGGCCGGTCGATGAAAGGCTTGTCGATGAAGGGCTTGCGGACGAAAAAAAAGCCGGGCCCAAAGGAGCCCGGCTTGAGGTATTGGCCACGTGAGGCCGACACAATCACCTTCCAAGAGGGATTACTGAACTGCCGCGCCACTGGAGGAGGGGGACATATGCGCGACGCGGCCGCTCAGCATTTAAGCACTATGATCCTCATCAGTGCTGTGCGGCAACCGTCCGAGCCGCATGTCAGTCATGCGGTGAGCGGGCCCTTTATAAAATAGGCTAATCCGCAAAGCCGGACGGCGAAACATTACTGGCTGCTGCTATCGCGTTTTCGAGCGAAGTGGCCACCGGTTCGCATAGCAATCTTGTGCAGATTGCCTAGACTTTTCTGCGGTAGAAAAACCGCGTCAAAACAAGAATCTAGAGCTTCGGTTCTGATGCAATCAGAACCTGATGCTCTAGGAGGGCCAGCGCTGCGCCTTGCTCACCACGAAGTCGCGGAACACCTGCACCCGCGCCACCGTCTTCAACTCTTCGGGATAGACAAAATACGTGTCGATCTGGATCGAGTCGGTCTCGCCGAACAACTGCACCAGGCGGTTGTTCTCCTCGACCAGATAGTCGGGCAGGGCGGCGATGCCGAGCCCCTGCTGACAGGCGCGGACCAGCCCCAGGATATTGTTGACCTTGAAGTAGGCCTCGCGCGGACCCGAGCCGTTACGGCCGGCGTCGATCAGCCAGGAGCGGTTCTGCAGATGCGTCGGAACCTGCGCATCGCTCAGCATGATGATGCGATGCGAGTCGAGGTCGTCCAGCGTGCGTGGCGTGCCGAAGCGCTTGATATATTCCGGCGAGCAATAGGCGTGGAAGCCGATCGAGAACAGCTTGCGCTGGATCAGGTCCGGCTGGGTCGGCTTGCGGGTGCGGATCGCGACGTCGGCCTCGCGCATCGACAGATCGAGATCTTCGTCGGTCACGATCATGGAGATCCGAATGTCCGGGTAGAGCGCGGTGAACTCGTCGAGCCGCGGGATCAGCCAGTTGATGCCGAGCGCCGGCGGCGTGGTGATCTTGAGGTCGCCACTCGGCCGCTCGCGGCTGTCGGTCAGCTTGGCGCGCGCCGCCTGCAACTGCATGAACACGTCATGCGCGGTGCGAAACAACAGGTCGCCCTGTTCGGTGAGGATCAGCCCGCGCGCGTGGCGGTGGAACAGCGATACCGCGAGCTCCTGCTCCAGCGCGCTGACCTGCCGCGATACCGCCGATTGTGAAAGCCCGAGCTGTTCGCCGGCGTGGGTAAAGCTTCCCGCCTCTGCAGCCGCGTGAAAGACTTTCAGCTTGTCCCAATCCATGTCCGATGATCCGTCCCGTGTTCTAGGCATGATTACTCCGCCGCCGCGCGATCGGTCGCGCGCAAAGCCAGGAAGCGTTCAGCCTCGAGGGCCGCCATGCAGCCGAGGCCGGCGGCCGTGACCGCCTGCCGATAGGTTTCGTCCGCCACGTCGCCCGCGGCGAACAGGCCGGGAATAGACGTGGCGGTCGAGTTCGGCGCCACCTCGACATAGCCGGAGGATTTCAGCTTGATCTGGCCTTTGACGAGGTCGGTTGCGGGCGCGTGGCCGATGGCGATGAAGACGCCGTCGGCCGGCACATCCGTAAGGCTGCCGGTCTTGACGTTCTTCAGCCGCACATGGGTGACCTTGCCCGGGTTTTCGGTGCCGCAGATCTCGTCGATCGCACTGTCCCAGATCACCTTGATCTTGGGGTTCTTGAACAGGCGATCCTGCAGGATGCGTTCGGCGCGGAAATGATCGCGGCGGTGCACGATCGTTACTTGCGAGGCGAAATTGGTGAGGAACAGCGCTTCCTCGACCGCGGTGTTGCCGCCGCCGACGACCATGACTTCCTTGCCGCGGTAGAAGAAGCCGTCGCAAGTCGCGCAGGCCGAGACGCCAAAGCCCTTGAATTTTTCTTCGGAAGCGATGCCGAGCCAGCGCGCCTGCGCGCCGGTGGCGAGGATCACGGTTTCCGCCAGATAAACGTCGCCGCTATCGCAGGTCAGTCGGAACGGCCGCTGCGCCAGTTCGAGCTTGTTGACGAAATCAGTGACGATCTTGGTGCCGACATGCGCCGCCTGTTTCTCCATCTGCTCCATCAGCCACGGGCCCTGGATGACGTCGGCGAAGCCCGGATAGTTTTCCACGTCGGTGGTGATGGTGAGCTGCCCGCCGGGCTGGATGCCCTGGATCAGCACCGGCTCCAGCATCGCGCGCGCCGCGTAGATCGCCGCGGTGTAACCGGCGGGGCCGGAACCGATAATGACGACCTTGGCATGGATAGGCGCGGGCATCGGCGGATCCCTCTCTTATTCGGGGGTTTTGTTGACTGAGCAGAAAGCGCCCCGGAAGGACGTCGCGGGGCGCCGAAAGTGTCAAATCCAAGTCTAAGATATCTGGGTAGCTATGCAAGAATTGCAATTCATCCCAGCGAATTTTCCCCGGAACTGAAGTAACAATCGCGAAATGTGGCGCTGCACGCGCAATAAAATTGCGCAAGCTGCGCCGCCTGCGCTAAGAGAGTTGCCAGGAAGGCTGCTTAAGCGAACCAAAACCAGGGAACCCGACGCGCGTGTCGAAGAATCTTGACGAAATCGACCTCAGAATCCTTGCCGAAATCCAGTCCGACGGCCGAATCACCAACGTCGAACTGGCCAAACGCGTCGGCATTTCGCCGCCACCCTGCCTGCGCCGGGTCCGCACGCTGGAGGAAGAGGGCTACATCCAGGGCTACCGCGGCCTGTTGGATCCGCGCCGGCTTGGTTTCGACGTCACGGTGTTTGCGTCCGTCCATCTGTCCAGCCAGGCGGATGCGGATCTGCGCGCGTTCGAGGACTTTGTTCGTGCCGAGCCCCTGGTGCGCGAATGCTGGATGCTGTCCGGCGAGGTGGATTTCATTTTGAAATGCGTCGCGCCCGACATGGCGACGTTTCAGGATTTCGTCACGCACCTGACGGCTGCACCCCACGTGCGCAACGTCAGGACGTCGCTGGTGCTGCACAATTCGAAGTACGAAGCGGCGGTGCCGCTCGATGTGAAGGTGGCGGGCTGACGCGAAGCGTCATTCCGGGGCGCGCAAAGCGCGAACCCGGAATCTCGAGATTCCGGGTCTGGTGCTTACGCACCATCCCGGAATGACTGAGCTGACGCTCAGTTACCTCTTCCGCATCTCGTCGACGCTGTACGGCCCGCCGCCCGCGGTCGCCAAATAGAGGCAGGCGAAGCAGAACAGAATCGCGGAGGTGCCGGCGTTGAGCAGCGGCAGGAACACCGGATTGGCCGGATCCTTGAACATGTGGCCGAGGAAATAGGCGAAGGCCATTTCACCCGAGAGGATGAACGCGCTGATGCGCGTGAATAGCCCGATCATCAGCAGCGCGCCAAGCACAAGTTCGAGCGCGCCGGCCGTCGTGATCAGCGGCGGGATGTTGGCGAAATAGGGCAGTACCGGAAACTTGAAGATCTTGGCTACGCCGTACTGAAACAGCAGAAGCCCGGTGATGAAGCGAAACAGGCTCAGAGCCGTCGGCTGCCATTTAGCGAGCATCTTGTCGAATTGGTCCATGTCATCGTCCCCCTTGTTTGGCACACTAGAAACTTAGCGTCACAACATTACACGGTGTTGGCCGATTGCGTGTGATGCCGACACAACACCCCAGAAATTGAATCATTCCCATCTTCGCGACAATCGTCGCGATTGCAGCGCAACAAGATGCCGTCCCGAAGCACCGGAGCTTGCCGTTCACCGCGCGCCTTGCGGCGAAAACGCCAAGACCTGAAGCGCCGGCGCTCCGTCCATTTAGTTATGATTTATAAGCATTGTCCGGAAGTCGGATATTATGGAATCCTCCGCAGCTCCACTCACAATGCTGTCAGCATGCGGCCAACAAAAAAGCCGCGTCGAAACGCGGCTTTGTCGCAACAGTAACTCGCAGGTGACTATCGCCACTCGACCTTGGTGATCTCGTAGGCCTTGGCGCCGCCCGGCGCCACGACTTCCACCGTCGAGCCCTTTTTCTTGCCGATCAGGGCGCGGGCCAGCGGCGAGGTGATCGAGATGCGGCCTTTCTTGGCGTCGGCTTCCGGCTCGCCCACGATCTGCCATACCGTTTTCTTCTCGGTGTCTTCGTCGACCAGCGTGACGGTGGCGCCGAACTTGACGGTGTCGCCGGAGAGCTTGGAGATGTCGATAATGTCGGCGCGCGCGAGCTTGTCTTCGAGCTCGGCGATGCGGCCTTCGTTGTGCGACTGCTCTTCCTTGGCGGCGTGATATTCCGCGTTTTCGGAAAGGTCTCCATGCGAGCGCGCCTCGGCGATATGCTCGATGATGCGCGGACGCTCCACCGACTGGCGCTGCTTCAACTCAACCTCCAGGGCGGCATAGCCGCTCGCGGTCATCGGAACCTTTTCCATCATCATCTCTTCTGTCCTTCGATCGTGCGAACCGCCAAAATGGTTGCGCGCACGAGCCACGCTTTCGATTTCGATCAGGCCTTTCGGCTCGGCACGCGAGCCTGCCAGCCTATTGATTTCCGGCCCCGTCAGGGGCCGACAACATCCAAACCAACGGTGGGTTCCAGCCTACCGGCTTTGTTGCCAATCGTTTAGCGGGCATTTGAGGCCGGCTGACGATCAGTTTTCGGAAAAGTAGCTCTGCAGGGTGCGGACCTCAAGGTCCCCGCCCAGATAGGCGCGGATGCCCTGCGCGGCCGCCACGGCACCTGAAAGAGTGGTGTAGTACGGCACTTTATGCAAGAGGGCAGCCCGCCGCAATGAACGGCTGTCGGCCAGCGCCTGCGGCCCCTCGGTGGTGTTGAAAACGAGCTGGATGTCGCCATTGGTGATGGCGTCGACGATGTGCGGCCGTCCTTCCAGCACCTTGTTAACCTTCTCGGTCGGAATGCCGTTGTCGGTGAGGAATCGCTGGGTGCCTGATGTGCCCATCACCTTGAAGCCGAGCGAGTGCAGCAGCCGCACCGCTTCCGCGATGCGGTTCTTGTCGATCTCGCGCACCGAGACGAACACCGTGCCCTTGCGCGGCACGCGGGTGCCGCCGCCGAGCTGGCTCTTTGCGAACGCCACCTCGAAGGAGCGGTCGATGCCCATGACCTCGCCGGTCGAGCGCATCTCCGGACCGAGCACGGTGTCGACGCCGGGGAAGCGCGCGAACGGAAAGACCGACTCCTTGACGCCGACATGCTCGAGCTTGCGCTTCTTCAACTTGAAGTCCGCAAGCTTCTCGCCGGCCATGATCCGGGCCGCGATCTTCGCCACCGGCATGCCCATCACTTTGGCGACGAATGGCACCGTGCGTGACGCCCGTGGATTGACCTCGAGCACGTAGATCTCCCCGTCCTTGATCGCATACTGCACGTTCATCAACCCGACGACGTCGAGGCCGAGCGCGAGTTCGCGGGTCTGCCGCTCCAACTCGGCGATCATCTGGGCGTCGATCGAATGCGGCGGCAGCGAGCAGGCGGAATCGCCGGAGTGAATGCCGGCTTCCTCGATATGCTCCATGATGCCGACGATGAAAGTGTCTTTGCCGTCGCACAGGCAGTCGACGTCGATCTCAATGGCGTCGGACAGATAGCGGTCGAACAGCAGCGGATTGGTGCCGAGCACGGTATTGATCTGGCCGGTCTTGTCGTTGGGATAGCGCGCCTTGACGTCACCCGGCACCAGTTCCGGCAAGGTGCCGAGCAGGTAATCGCTGAGCTGGGTGTCCTCGCGGATGATCTGCATCGCGCGACCGCCGAGCACATAGGACGGACGCACCACCAGCGGCAGGCCGAGATCGGCGGCCACCAGCCGCGCCTGCTCGACCGAATAAGCGATACCGTTCTTCGGCTGCTTAAGGCGCAGCTTGTCGAGCACGCGCTTGAAGCGGTCGCGGTCTTCGGCGAGGTCGATGGCGTCGGGCGAGGTGCCGAGGATAGGCACGTTGGCGGCTTCCAGCGCGCGCGCCAGCTTGAGCGGCGTCTGGCCGCCGAATTGCACGATCACGCCGTGCAGGGTGCCGTTCTGCCGCTCGGTGGCGATGATCTCGAGCACGTCCTCCGATGTCAGCGGCTCGAAATACAATCGGTCCGCGGTATCGTAGTCGGTCGATACCGTTTCCGGATTGCAGTTGATCATGATGCTTTCATAGCCGGCGTCGTGCAGCGCGAAGCAGGCATGACAGCAGCAGTAGTCGAATTCGATGCCCTGGCCGATCCGGTTCGGTCCGCCGCCGAGAATAATCACCTTGCTCTTGTCGGACGGCGCGCTCTCGTCGGCGAGCTTGCCTGCGAACGGCGCCTCATAGGTCGAATACATGTAGGCAGTGGGGGAGGCGAATTCCGCGGCGCAGGTGTCGATGCGCTTGAAAGCGGGGCGGACGCCGAGCGCGTGACGTTTTGCGGTGATCTCGGCCTCGGTGGACTCAGACAGCACGGCCAGCCGCGCGTCCGAAAAGCCCATCGCCTTCAGCATGCGCATGCCGTAGCCGTTCGGCGGCAGGCCGTTCGCCTTGATCTTTGCTTCCATGTCGACGATGCCGCGCATCTCGCTGAGGAACCAGGGATCGATCTTGCAGGAATTGAAGATCTCTTCATTGGACCAGCCGAGCCGCATCGCCTGCGCCACCTGCAGGATGCGGTTCGGCGTCGGCGTGCCCAATGCGGCGCGGATCGCGTTCTTGTCGTCGCCGCGGCCGAGCCCCTCGATCTCGATCTCGTCGAGCCCGGTCAGTCCGGTCTCGAGACCGCGCAACGCCTTCTGCAGGCTCTCCTGGAAGGTGCGGCCGATCGCCATGACTTCGCCGACCGACTTCATCGAGGTCGTCAGCGTGGTGGAGGCGCCGGGAAATTTCTCGAACGCAAACCGCGGCACCTTGGTGACGACGTAATCGATCGTCGGCTCGAACGAGGCGGGCGTCGCGCCGCCGGTGATGTCGTTGGCGATTTCATCGAGCGTGTAGCCGACCGCGAGCTTGGCGGCGACCTTGGCGATCGGGAATCCCGTTGCCTTGGAAGCGAGCGCCGAGGAGCGGGACACGCGCGGGTTCATCTCGATCACCACCATGCGGCCGTCGTCGGGGTTGACACCGAACTGCACGTTGGAGCCGCCGGTCTCCACCCCGATCTCGCGCAGCACCGCCAGCGAGGCGTCGCGCATGATCTGGTATTCCTTGTCGGTCAGCGTCAGCGCCGGCGCCACTGTGATGGAATCGCCGGTGTGCACGCCCATCGGATCGAGGTTCTCGATCGAGCAGACGATGATGCAATTATCCTTCTTGTCGCGCACCACCTCCATCTCGAACTCTTTCCAGCCGAGCACCGATTCCTCGATCAGCACTTCGTTGGTCGGGGAGGCGTCGAGGCCGCGTTCGATGATGTCGAGAAACTCTTCCTTGTTGTAGGCGATGCCGCCGCCGGTGCCGCCCATGGTGAAGGAGGGGCGGATGATCGCGGGCAGCCCGATTTCGGACAGCGCCATCAGCGCTTCGCCGAGCGCGTGCTCCTGGTAGCGCTTGCGGCGCTCGTTCTCTCCGAGCGTCCATTGCCGCTCGCACTCTTCCAGCGCGGCGCCCGACAGCTTCTCGCGCTCGGCCAGGTATTTGTCGCGGTAGGACTTCTTCAGCGCCGAGGCATTGGCGAGCCGCGATTTCGGCGTCTGCAGGCCGATCTTCTCCATCGCGTTGCGGAACAGCTGACGGTCCTCGGCCTTGTCGATGGCATCCGCGGTGGCGCCGATCATCTCGACGTCGAATTTGTCGAGCGTGCCCTGCCGACGCAGCGACAGCGCGCAGTTCAGCGCGGTCTGGCCGCCCATGGTCGGCAGCAGCGCAAAGCCGCCCGGAATGACATGGCGTTCCGCCTCGATGATCTTGGCGACGATTTCGGGGGTGATCGGCTCGATATAGGTCGCATCCGCCAGTTCCGGGTCGGTCATGATGGTGGCCGGATTGGAATTGACGAGGACGATGCGGTAGCCCTCTTCCTTCAGCGTCTTCACCGCCTGGGTGCCGGAATAGTCGAATTCGCAGGCCTGGCCGATCACGATGGGACCGGCGCCGATGATCAGGATGGTGGAGATATCTGTTCTTTTGGGCATCGGCTCTCAGACTGGAAATTGGGCACAAAAAAAGGGCGCGCAGCCGCGCGTCCCCTAAGCCAAGAGCGCGGGTCACCCTCGCGCGCGGGTGGTCTTTAGACCAGATTCCGCACCCGCGAAACCCCCAAAAACGGGCCATCAACGGGGATTTTAGGGGATTTGGCCGCTCTGTGCGTTACGGCGGTCTGGTCCGTCTACGCTTTCGCTACGCTCAAGCTACGCCGGACACGCTCCGACCTGACGATCTCCGGGTGGCTGCGCCACGCGTAGCCCGTCAGGGCGAAGCGTGGAGGCCCGGCCTGGATTTGAACCAGGATAAAGAGCATTGCACTGCTCCCGCGTCGTCGCTTCCGCCACCGGGCCGCGGCAATCATTGCTTATCACGGCGCGGTGAACCACCCCTTACCGCGCCTTAGGGTTAACAACCTTAGCGCGCGATTAGAACTCAGGGGCGCTGGAAAGCGTGGCGCGCCACGAACGTCATCCGCCACGGGTTGTGGCCGATGTTGAGATGGGCGCGTGAGGCGGCGAAGCCGGCGGCGGCGAGTTTGTCGATCATCTCGTCTTCGCGGTAGCGCTGCAGCCCGACGCGGGTGCGCAGTTGCCGGTAGTCCGACAGCGCCGTGCTCGCGAGCCCGTACAGGGCGTCTTTCAGGAAGCCGTGGGCGGAAGCGAATTTCAACAGCGCCAGCACGTCCCTGGCCATGCCGACTTCGGGCCGCAAAATATCGCCCAGCACCAGGCGGCCGTTCGGCTTCAACAGCCGGCGAATGACGGCGAACGCCGAATCCAGTTCGTCCGGCGTCATGTATTGCGCGACCGAATTCATGACGGCGAGATCGACCGAGTTTTCCGCCATTCGGCTGAGATCCTCGAGCGAGCGGACGCGGATCCTGGTGTTCGGTGCAAAGCGCGCAATCAGCCGGCCGCGGACACCGGGGGCGGGTTCGGCCAGATAGAGCTGGGCACAGGCGTCGGCTACCTTGGCGGCCGACAGCGCCTCACCGCAGGCATAGTCCAGCACGACGGAGTCGGGCGAGGAAATGTAGCCGATGATGTCGCGCGCGATGATCTGGAAATGCAGGTCGCGATGCAGCTTGCTCGCATAAATCGTATGCGTGGAATCGTAATAGTCGATCCATTCATCCATGCGTGCAGCGCCCGGCAATAGTGCGGTTCCTGTGCCGGAACCGGCGTGAAAGTGATGCGTTAGGTCGTCCGACGGCCAATGTCCACTGCCGCCGCAGTCCGGTTCCTAACAGGAAGGTGCAATGTGAGCAAAACCAACAACAAATCCGACAAAGTATCCGCCGAACTCGATACACCGACCGACCTGCCGCAGGCCGCGGTGGACAAGATCTCAGCGTCGCTCAATACGTTGCTGGCGGATGCATTCGCCCTCTATCTGAAGACCAAGAATTTCCACTGGCATGTCAGCGGCCGGCATTTCAACGACTATCATCTGATGCTGGACCAGCAGTCGGAGGCGATTTTCGCCACCACCGACCAGCTCGCCGAACGGGTGCGCAAGCTCGGCGGCATTACGCTGCGCTCGATCGGGCAGATCGCCAAGCTGCAGACCATCCAGGACAACAACGAGGCCTATGTGCCGCCGCGCGAAATGCTGCGCGAGCTGATGGAAGACAACAAGAAGATGGCCGCGGCGATGCGCAAGGCCCACAAGCTTTGCGACGACCATGAGGATTCCGGCAGCGCAAGCCTGCTCGAAGTCTTCATCGACGAGACTGAGCGCCGCACCTGGTTCCTGTTCGAGGCCAGCCGTCAGGAAGGCGCCAACGCGGCGTAAAAGCCGGCAAGGGAGCGAAGGGCGGCGGCTCCGGTCGAAACCGGGGGCGCCGTTCCGGTCAAAGATGCGTGAAAAAAGCGCACGTCTTTAGGTGGTACTGCAAGATTCCGATAATCAATTTAAGCGAGCCTGCGTGAGGCGTCGCTATGATGAAAGCCGCCCGGTTGGTCCGTGCAGAAGCGGATGCTACCGGGCCGTGTATTGCCGGCTGTTCTGGTTTGGAATCGATCGATGCAGAAAGTAATTGAATTTCGTGGCCCGAAGTCTGAGGCCGTGGCGGAGCCGCTGGCGGCGCCGCCGTCCATGGAACGGATATTGGCGGTGGTCAATTCATTGTCCCGCACGCTTGATTGCATCAAGACCATGTGCGCGACCGAGCCGAACGGGCCGGTCCGCGACAAGCTGGAGACGGAACGGGCAAATCTTGTCATCGGGCTTTTCGTCGCCCGGGTCGCCGCGATGCGGGTTTCCTCGGGCGAGCCCGTACCGGATTCAGCCAGTTCAACCTTGCCGACCGCCAGTCGCCGTTGAATACCGCAATGCTCTAATCGTCGAGCGGGCCCAGCAGCTCCTCGTACCGCTTCTCGATGCGCTCGTAACAGTCGCAGGAGACGGCGTGCAGCCCCTTGGCGTCGATGATGGAAATGCGGCCGCGGCCGATCTGGATGAGGCCGGCATTCTGCAGCGTGCGCTCGACCAGATTGATGGTGGTGCGCTGGACCCCGAGCATCTGCCCGAAGAACTCCTGGGTCAGGCGGATGTCGTTGCTGCCCAGCCGTCTCCGGCACTGCATGAGCCAGCGCGCGGCCCGGTTTTCCACCTGGTGCAGCGCCTGGCAAGCGGTCGATTGCTGCGACTGCGCGAGCAAGGAGAGATCGAACAGCGCAACGGTCTTTCGAAAACTTTCGTTCTCCCGTCCGGCCCGATGAACTTCCGCGGCAGGGATGCGGACGGCTTCGCCGGCGACCTGCACGATCGAATCTGCAAACGACGTCGTGATGCCGTGGATGGTGGAGGATCCGATCATGCCCTCGCGGCCGACGATGGAGGTCTCGGCTGTCCCGCCCTGGTCGGTGCCGGCGAGAACGGAAATGATGCAGGAGCGCGGGAAATAGGCGAACTCGATTTCCGACGATGAGCCGTGGAGCAGTTCGCCATGTTCGACTGATATCGTCCGCATGTGCGGTTTCAGCAGGGCAAGCGCTGAAGCATCCAGCTTGCTCAAAATGTGATTTTCAGCGGCCACGAGGAACTCCAGCGCGAGTTAGGCGGGAGCTTCAACTCTCTCTGTCGCCGATGCCCAAGGCTAAAAGCCGGCGATAGACCCACAATGGGCGCAACCAACGGCAATAGCTAATTAATTCTGGGTTGATAGTCGGGTATCGGACAGTTCGGCTGATATATTTGGACTATTATGTGAAGTGTCGGGCATTGGACGGATCTAACGGCGTTTTCGTAGGTTAAGTAGCGCCTTGTGAATGGCTGTCGGCGTGCGAAATACAAGCGCCGATAGGTTCAACCCAACGCTGGGTGAGTGTCATGCTAGCCCCGGAAAGACCCCCTCCAGAGCTTCTGCCGATGCGGCCGCGTTGCCCCGATTGCGAGGCGCGGATGATTACGACTGCCGTTTCGGATGGGCCGGAAGGTTTGGAGCAGCGTACGTTTGAATGCGCACAATGCGGCCACACCGAAACCAGGACGATGGCGTACGATCCGCTCAAATCCAACGCCGTTGGCTGGCTCGAAAGCGAATTGCGGCGCCCCAAATGACGGCCGGGTTCGCTTAAGCCGTGCTGCGCTTCCATAGCTTCACCGGCGGGCCATCTTCGCCACGCACCGGGTCGGTCGTGCGAGCGGCCGCCGACAATATCTCCGCACGGGGAGGGGTCTTTCTCCGCGAAAGACCCCCTTGGCTCCGCGAAAGACCCCCTTGGCTTTGGTCCTGCCTTCACACCGCGCCGGCTGGCATCATTTCGCGGCGGCGATTGCCGGCGGCTTCCACGTGCCTTCGCCCGCAGGCAGGACCGACGGTGCTTCGGTCCTCGGCCAGTAGAGGCGCATCACCAGATAGATCGGACCATCTGGCGCGGGCAGCCAGTTGGCCTCCTTGTCGGCGCCGGGCGATTTGTTCTGGACGTAAAGCGTCAGCGACCCGTCGGCGTTTGTCTTCATGCTCGGCAGCATCGGCGAATTGACCAAATAGCGGTTGATCGGATTTTCGATCAGTAACTGGGTCTTGCCGTCATACATGGTCAGCGACCAGAAGGCGTTCACGGGCGGGAGTTGGCCCGGCGGGAATGTCAGCGTGTAGTTCTTTTTGCTGCCGTCGAGGGTTTGACCTTCACCGTCGACGCGCGTGAGCGGATACATCGCCTCCGCTGCATCGTTGCCGTAAATGCCCGCCTGTGCGGCGACGGCGCGCTTCAACCAGTCGCCGTTGTAATGGGCGCTGTCGCCGGGCAGCGAACTGATCCGCCAGCCATTGACCTCCTTGCCGACGTTGGCGACAGCCTCATCGACCTTGCGCTGGCCTTCCTTCATGCCGAGGCCGACCTCCAGTTTGTCCTCCAGCGAGAGGTCCTTGAAATTGAAGGTCTTGCCGGGGCCGACGCCAATGCGTGCAAGCTGGGCGCGCATTTCCTTCTCGTTCTCTTGCGGAGGTGAAAACTGCAGCGCGAAGTCGAGAAACTCGAAGAAGTTCGTCTTCACGAGTTGCTTGTCGATTTTCGGAAAGTCGATGGCCGCCGCGCCAATCGTTGCCGGCTCTTTCAGATAGGCGGACAGCGTCTGCACCTTGTAGCCGTCCTGCACCTTCCTGACGTTGCCGAGGTCGTCCGGGTTGAAAAGCTGGGTGCGATATCCCGCCACCGAAAATTGTGTGCCCGACCTGAACACCTTCTTGATCCCGGGTGGGGTTGCCCCTTTCCAGTCCGGCCCGACCACCATGTAGTCGCCTGCCTCGCTTCCCGTGGCACGGCTGCCGATATAGCCATAGTTGTAGGTGTTGCCGTCGCAGAGCATCACCGAGTAGTAGCGCTTGGGGTCGATCGCCGGGACCGAAAGGACAATCGGCTCCGCCCGCAGGTCCATCCATACGAACGAATAGGGCGTGTCGCTGTTCGGCGTTACGATGGCGGTATCTTTATAGGTGAATACGTTGGGTTCATTCTTGATCTGATTGAACGGCGCCTTGAATTGCCCGGAGTTACGATCGATGGCGTATTCATGCATCACAGCGTAGTTCATCACGATGGGCAGGCCATAGATGAAGCCTGCCTCGGCAATGTCTTTTGCTTTCAGGAAGCCAGGGCGCTCGGCGCCTGTCTGCACTTGTGCCAGCGCCGAATTCGCCGTTGAGGCGGTAATTGCCGCCAAGGCGACGGAACGAAGAAGATCGCGTTTCGTCAGCATTTTGAATGTCTCCAAGAGATCGAGTGTGAGATTTCAATTCTGAAGCGATGCAAGCCGGCGGCCGGCAAAAGGTCGGCCGCCGCACTGTCTTACTGGGCCGAAAGGCCCACCGTTGTCGGCGTCTTCACGACCGGCGGGGGATTCCATTTTCCCGTCAGCGCTTCCGACTTCGGACTGTAGAGGCGCATGGTCAGGTTGAAGGCTCCCTTCGGCGCCGGAAGCCAGTTGGCTTCCATGTCCTTGCCAGGACTTTCGTTCTGAATGTAGAGGTCAAGCGAGCCGTCGGCATTTTGCTTGAACGGCATCCAGCTGGAGACCGCAAACCGGTTCAGCACGTTGCCGACCTGGAATCCTTGGGGATCGTAGAGGGTGATCGACCAGAACGCATTGGTCGGCGGGGCGGCGCCCTTCTCGAACGTGATGGTGTATTTGTTTGCGCCGTCGAGCGGCTTGCCGGACTCGTCGCCGAGATTGAGCGGATAGATGGCGTCCTCGGGCAGGTTCGCACCGAGTCCGAGTTGAGCGACGATCGCCCGCTTCAAATAGTAGTTGCCGTAGACGCCCATCGTATCGGTGTTCATCGACCAGCCATTGGCAACCCGCGCCAGCGTCGGCACCTTCCAGGCCATCAGCTTCTGCGCGTCCTGCGGCGCGGCCTCCAAGGCTCGTTGCACGACCGGATCGAGCTTGCCGATGTCGAAGCTCTTGCCCGGCTCGATGCCGATTTTCTTCATCTGCGCGATGATCGGCTCGTCGGTGACATGCGGCGGATGAAGCTTGAGCAACTCGGCGGCATAAGCGAAATACACGCCCGCCGACATGGTATCGACCTGAGTTTTTGGCGGCGTCTTCATGTCGACGCTGGGGTCGATCTTGACCTCGACCGGCTTCGGCGTCTTGCCGAATTCCGAAAGCGGGGTGACCTTGTAGCCGGCCTGGATCTTGTGAACCGCAGCGTAATCCGCCGGGCCGTCCGTCTTGGTGCGGCCGATCACCCAGACATAGGGCGTTGGCGCTTCGATCCGCTGCGTGTCCTTTGGAAGCTTGAACTCCTCGGCGAACCTGTCACGCAGATCGGGCCGCCAGCCCGCGGGCGTTATCAGAAAGGTCCCCGCCCTGGTGCCCGTCGTCCGCCAGCCCGGTGACGCAAAGACATCGGTCCACATGTCGAGCATCGGCAGCAGGTAGTAGCGTCCGTCGGTATCCGGAACCGAAATGACGACGGGCTCCCTCGTCATGTCCAGCCATGAAGAGGAATACAGCGTGTCGAAATTGGTTCGCACGACACCTTTGAAATCGGCAGGCGGGTATTCGCGCACGTTGACGAACGTGTTCATCGGGCCCTTGAAGGCATCCTTGCCTTGTTCGACGTTTGTGAACTGCTTGCGGGACAGATCCATCGACATGATGGAGTAGAAGTAAACATAGGCGTCGACCGCAATGGCGTGCGCCTCCTGTTCGGTGACGGGCGCCGTCGATTGCGCGAGCGCCACCGGCGCAGCCGCGGCGCCGAGGCAGAGAGACAATGTCAGCGTCAGAATTCCTCGAAACATGTCGAATCCTCCTCTTCTGATGTCTGCTGTGGTTGTTTGTGAGAAGCTTGGAGCAGCTGATGCCGTCAGGTGATGCGTATGACCTCCATTGCCTTTGCAGGAATGCAGCAGCGGACACGGAAGCGCTGTCGCTCCTAGCGATGAATTGAATCACGTGTCTTGACGGGTCATCGGCAGCTAAAACGCCGCGGCGTATGCTGACTTAAATCAAGGTTCTTGGAAAAGTGATGCCAGCAGGCTTAACGAATGGTATCTAAACTACCTCCACGTGCGACACCTTAGCACGGGCAGGAGATAGTGGTAAGTCGTGGCAGTCATTCGTGGCGGTGGCGGACAGGCCGAATGGTCAGCTGCGCTTCCACAGTCTGACCAGCGGGCCGTCCGCGCCCATGACCGGATCGGTCTTCGGCAGCTTCACTTCCGGAATCGTCTTCAGCGCCTTTGCATGGTTCTCCGGCGTCGGCCGCGTGATCTGCATCGGTGGTCCCGGCGGATAGGCGCCGACCACGCAAAAGTCTTCGCTTGCCGAGATCAGCTGGTGGCCGGTCCCCGCGGGCAGGATCGCGACGTCGCCGGCCGAGATATCGAGTGCCTTGCCGTGGTCGCCGCCGAACTGCACGCGCGCGTGCCCACGGGCGACGCCGAGCGCCTCATGCACCGTCGAATGGTAGTGCGGATAGTCGTAGACGCCGTTGCGCCACATCGCGCCCCAGCCATTGGCGCCGAACAGCCCCTCGATGGTCTTTTCGGGGTGATCGTTCGCAACATCCACCGCACCCTTGTAGACCAGGAACGGCATCGAGCTGTTGGGAACGAGGCCGTCATCGGCGAAGACGAAAGCGAGCGGTTCGATGTCGGGCATGATCATTCTCCGAAATCGCAAAAATCGTAGGGTGGACAAAGCCACCGGGTCGCGCGAATGCGCGCCCGATGACAGGCTCCGCGTGCCCACCATTGCTTGCGGAGTGCTGATGGTGGGCACGCTTCGCTTTGCCCACTCTGCAAATTCAAACCGTTGTCCGCCGCTCACGTTCCCTTTGGAATCTCGAAAACCAGACACGTCATGGTCGAATGCGCGAGCAGCCGGCCTTTGGCGTCGGTGATGCGCGCCTCCGCGGTGGCGGCGCGGCGGCCGACGCTGAGCGTTTTGCCCTCGCTGCGAACGGGGCCGGTATCCTCCGTCATGCCCTTGATGAAGGAAATCTTGAATTCGAGCGTGGTGTAGCCGGTGCCGGCGGGAAGCGCGGTGTGGACCGCAAGCCCCATCGCGGAATCCAAGAGGATCGCGGCATAGCCGCCATGCACCGAGCCGATCGGATTGTAATGCCGGAAGCCCGGCACGCTGTGGAACACGACGTGGCCGGTCTCGGCGGTGGAATCGAACGGCTCCACGTTCTGCATGATCGGCGGGCAGGGCAATTTGCCGTCGAAGATGGCGCGGACGAAATCCAGCCCTGACATCGAGGCCATCACATGCGTCGGCGTCACGCCGTATTCGACCTTGGCGACGGTGGGCTTGACGTCCATGGCAATTCCCTTTGTTAAATTATGATAATCATATGATGGGATCGAATGGATTGCCAGTGGTTGCCCCGTGCGTCATTGCGAGCGCAGCGAAGCAATCCATCAAGCGGCAAAGTACGTATGGATTGCTTCGCGGAGCCTGTCATCCGGCGGCGCTACGCGCCGACCGGGTGGCTCGCAATGACCGGGAGGGCGATCTTACGCCCGCTTGTTCGCCCGCATCAGATCCGCGAACCGCTTGAACAGATAGTGCGAGTCGCGCGGGCCCGGCGAGGCTTCGGGGTGGTACTGCACCGAGAATACCGGCTTGCCCTTGAGCTCGATACCGCAATTGGAGCCGTCGAACAACGAGATGTGGGTTTGCGTCGCGCCCTCCGGCAGCGTCGCCTGATCCACGGCAAAGCCGTGGTTCATGGAGGTGATCTCCACCTTGCCGGTGGTTTCGTCCTTCACCGGATGGTTGGCGCCGTGATGGCCCTGGTGCATCTTCATGGTCTTGGCGCCGACGGCCAGCCCCAGCATCTGGTGGCCGAGGCAGATGCCGAAGGTCGGCGTGCCCGAGGAGATCACCTGCTGGATGACAGGCACTGCGTATTTGCCGGTCGCGGCCGGATCGCCCGGGCCGTTGCTCAGGAAAACGCCGTCCGGCTTCATCGCCAGAATGTCTTCGGCCGAGGTCGTCGCCGGCACCACCGTGACCTTGCAGCCTTCACCGGCGAGCAGCCGCAGAATGTTGCGCTTGATGCCGTAGTCGATCGCAACCACGTTGAACTCCGGCTCGCTCTGCCGGCCAAAACCCTTTTCCCAGGCCCATGGCATCTCGTCCCAGGTGAAACGCTGGGCTGATGTCACCATCGGCACCAGGTCCATGCCTTCGAGGCCGGGCCATTCGCGGGCTTCTTCCTTCATCCCGTGCAGGTCGAACTCGCCATTTTTGGCGTGGGCGATGACCGCGTTCGGCATGCCCTTGCTGCGGATCAGCGCGGTCAGCGCGCGGGTGTCGATGCCGGAGAGGCCGATGATGCCGCGGGCGCGCAGCCACTGGTCGAGATGTTTGGTGGCGCGGTAGTTCGAGGGATCGGTGATCGCCGTGCGCAGGATCACGCCGCGCGCGCCGGGCGTCGCCGCCATGTTCACCGTTTCGATGTCTTCCTCGTTGGTGCCGACATTGCCGATATGCGGGAAGGTGAAGGTGATCAATTGCCCGGCATAGGAGGGATCGGTGAGGATCTCCTCGTAGCCGGTCATCGCGGTGTTGAAGCAGACCTCGCCGACGGCGTGGCCTTCCGCGCCGAGGCCAAAGCCCTCCAGCACGGTACCGTCGGCAAGCACGAGGAGCGCGGTCGGTTTGTGGTCCGGCCAGGCTGAGGGTTTTTCAGATGTTGTCATGAGCGCACTTCATAGTCGCAAGCGCCCCCGCGCGTCAAAGCCGGAAGACGTGGATTCACATGCGTTTGCCGCATATTTGTCAGCCGGTTCCGCCGCGTCAGCGGTTTTTGGCCAAATCGGCCCGAATCGGGCGGCTCGGCCTGATCAATCCCGAGGCGGATGCCCCCATTCCGGCCTCGCCCGCCCACCTGCGGATCACCCCCGTGATGCCAGTGGCGTGGCGCGCGCAGTCCCTATATAGACGCGGAATCTTCCGATAGACCAAGAGCCTTTCCGGCGGCGCCATTTTAGTGAGGCAATCATGCTGCGCGACGACATCAACAATGCGGTCAAGGACGCCATGAAGGCGAAGGACGAGCGCAAGCTCTCCACGCTGCGCATGGTCAATTCGACCATCAAGAACGCTGATATCGCCGCGCGCGGGGAGGGCAAGCCGCCGCTAACAGACGCGGATCTGCTTGGCGTGTTTCAAAAGATGATCAAGCAGCGCCAGGAATCGGTCGAGCTCTACGACAAGGGCGGCCGCGCTGAACTGGCCGCGCAGGAACGCGAGGAGATCGCGATTATCTCGGCCTATCTGCCCAAGCAGATGTCGGAGGACGAGATGAAGGCGGCGATCACGGCCGCGATCGCCGAGACCGGCGCCGCCGGCATGAAGGACATGGGCAAGGTGATCGGCGTGCTGCGCGCAAAGTTCGCCGGCCAGATGGATTTCGGCAAGGCCAGCGGCATGGTGAAGGCGGCGCTCGCGGGATGAGTTCTTTCCGCACGAGCCCTCAGTCTTCGCTTGGCCCGTTCGCATCCGCTTTAGGCTGCATATCGGACTGAAAGCAGACGTCGCGCGAGATCCGAAAAGTGCCCCCGCGAGGCGCCGGATCAGTGGCGGTTCCGGGTCATTCACGCCCTTGAAACAATTATCCTTTGTTGCTCGCAGTCTTAGTCGCAGACGCGCTCCCTGCGCGTGATCCTGCGGCCGTCGTCCCGTTCGATCGTGGTAGTCTCCATGCGGCAGCGTTGTCGCGGGCCGACGGTGACACCACCTGGGCCGACGCCAACTGTAGTGTCGGAGTCGTACCGGCGACGGTCCCTATAATAGCGGTCGTCGCGGTCCCGCCCGACCTGAACATCGACGCCGACCTGGGCCATCTTGACGCCTTGCTTGACGTCTTGGGCCTTGGCCGGAGTAACGAGCGGGGCAGTCGTCAGCACGGCTGCGGCTGCCGCCACGGCAAAAGCGATCTTCATCATGTGGGGTCCTCCCTGGCTTGATTTGGAGGTTCAACGGGCACGAACACCGAGGGTTCCATGGGCGACAAGTCTGGCCTGTTCCGCGAAGAACCGGACCGTTATCGGCCCTGTGAACCCGTAAAGGGCACGAAGCGCACGGGGGCGACGGCGCGCGTTGTCGTCTTGTCAGGGGCGATTTTCTCGACGACCGTAAGGTGCTGAGTGCCGTAATCGGCTCCCACCGGCATGACGAGCCGGCCACCCACTTTAAGCTGCTCGATCAGCGGCGGCGGCACCTGCCCGAGCGCTGCGGTCACCACCACGGCGTCAAACGGACCGCATTCGGGCCAGCCAGCATAGCCGTCGCCAAGCCTGGCGCTCACATTGTCATACGCGAGGTCTTTGAGTGTTTTCGCGGCGGCCTCGGCCAGCGCCGGGATAATTTCGATGGTGCAGACCCTTCGCGCCAGGCGCGCGAGGATGGCGGCCTGATAGCCCGAACCCGTACCGATTTCGAGCACGACATGATCGGGCGCAACCTCGGCCAACTCTGTCATCAAGGCCACGATGAACGGCTGCGATATGGTCTGGCCGCGGCCGATCGGAACGGGCATGTCCGCATATGCGATCGAGCAGGATCGCTCGGGAATGAACAGATGGCGTTTCGTTTGCCCCATAGCGTCAAGGACCCGCTCCGAAAAACCCTGCTGTCCCGAAACAACGGCGCGGGACCGGGCGTAGTTCTTGATGGTTTCGACCATGGCGGCGCGTTCGCGGACGCATTGTGCGTCCTCCTGAGCGGTCGCACCCCGCGCGGCGGCGACCATGGAAAGCACCAGCAGCAGCATGGTCTTCATGATTGTGCTCCCGTCGATCCACGCTTGGCGTCGACCGCTTGAGCGCAACGAGAAGATTCGACCGATCAGCCGTCAAGCGAAACACGGCGTCCAGCGAATGACCGCAATGCGTTCAGGCGGTCCTCCAGCAAGCCTTGATACCATGCCGGCACCTGGTCGGTAAGCTGACTTCTCCGCACACACCATCCATGGCGCCGTATCAATGACGCCGTGGAACCGCAGGGTGCCGGCGCAATTATCAAGGCGTCGCACCACTGCATGACGACGCGCAACGAGAGCGGAGGAAGATATGGCCGATCAGCAAGCGCCTCCCGCCGGTCCCGACCTGTCAAAGGGCATCACCCCGTCCGAATTCGCCGGCGAGACCTTGCTCGGCCATGTCGGCGACGATGAAGTGTTGCTGGTGCGTTCGGGCTCGGAGATCTTCGCGATCGGCGCGCATTGCAGCCATTATCACGGGCCGCTCGCCGAGGGCCTCGTGACCGGCCAGGACATCCGTTGTCCCTGGCATCACGCCTGTTTCGATCTGCGCACCGGCGAAGCCACCCGCGCACCGGCGCTTAGTCCGATTGCGGTGTGGAAGGTCGACCAGCAAGACGGCCGCATCCTCGTTGGCGAAAAACGTGAACAGCCCAAGCCACGGGTCAAGCCGCGGGTGAATGGCGCCACCGACGCGCCCGGCCGGATCGTGATCGTCGGCGGAGGCGCGGCGGGCTTTGCCGCAGCCGAGATGCTGCGGCGGCAGGATTATCGCGGCAGCATCGTCATGCTGAGCAACGAGGCTGCAGCGCCGGTAGACCGGCCGAACCTGTCCAAAGACTATCTCGCCGGCAGCGCGCCGGAGGACTGGCTGCCGCTGCGGCCGGATGATTTCTACGCCGAGGCGAAGATTGACCTGCGGCTGAAGACCGAGGTGACGTCAATCGACACCAACGCACGCCACGTGGTCACGGCAGGCGGCGAGACCTTCGCCTACGACCGTTTGCTGCTGGCGACCGGCGCCGAGCCGGTGCGCCTGCCGATCCCGGGTGCGGACCAGCCCCATGTGCACGTGCTGCGCTCGCTGGCCGATTCTCGCGCCATCATCGCATTGGCCGATGGCGCGCGGCGGGCGGTGGTGATCGGGGCGAGCTTTATCGGGTTAGAGGCCGCAGCGTCGTTGCGCGCCAGAAATGTCGAGGTCCACGTCGTTGGCCTGGAGCAGCGGCCGATGGAGCGCGTGCTGGGGCCTGAGCTGGGCGACTTCGTCCGTGCGCTGCATGAAGAGCATGGCGTCAACTTTCATCTCGGCGACACCGTGACTGCGATCAGCGGCAAACGCGCGATGCTTAAGAGCGGCACTGCGATCGAGGCCGATATCGTGGTGGTCGGCGTCGGCGTGCACCCCCGCCTTGGATTGGCGGAGCAGGCGGGACTGGCGATCGATCGGGGCGTCACCGTCAACGCCTATCTGGAAACCAGTGTCCCCGGCATCTACGCCGCGGGCGATATCGCGCGCTGGCCCGATCCGCATTCCCTCGAGACCATTCGCGTCGAACATTGGGTGGTGGCCGAGCGCCAGGGCCAGACCGCCGCGCGAAACATGCTTGGGCAGCGCGAGCCATTCCACGCGGTGCCGTTCTTCTGGAGCCAGCACTACGACGTGCCGATCAATTATGTCGGCCACGCCGAGAAATGGGACGAGATCACCGTCGACGGCGACATCGCGGGCAGGGACTGCCTGCTGCAGTACAAGAGCCGTGGCCGCGTGCTCGCCGTCGCCTCGATCTATCGCGACGTTGCAAGTCTCGAGGCCGAGCTTGCGATGGAGAAGGCGCGGTCGCCTTGAGTCAGGTGACAAAAACGCCTCTCCTCGTCATGGCCGGGCTTGTCCCGGGCATCCACGTCTTTAAACTCGCGGCAAGCAAACAAGAACGTGGATGGCCGGGACAAGCCCGGCCATGACGAGGGACGGAAATAACAAACGCCATGCTCACCGAAGCCTCAACCTACGACGAGCTCTACCGCAACTTTCGCTGGGACATTCCCGAGCGCTTCAACATGGCGACCGCGTGCTGCGACCGCTATGCGGATGGCACTGACCGTCTGGCGCTGATCTACGTCGATGAGGACGGCGCGACCACACGCACCTCGTTCGACGAGGTCGCAGAGGCCTCGCGCCGTTTTGCCAATGTGCTGAAGGCTGACGGCCTGTCGCGCGGCGACCGCGTGGCGGTGTTCCTGTCGCAATCGCTGGAATTGCCGATCGCCCATCTCGCGGCATTTCGTTCAGGCATGATCTCGATCCCGCTGTTTGCGCTGTTCGGCGAGGATGCGCTGGAATTCCGCCTGTCGAATTCCGAGGCCAAGGCGATCGTTACCGACCAGAGCGGCTGGGAGAAGCTCAAGAAAATCCGCGACCGTCTTCCGGCGCTCAACAATATCTACGTGATCGGCGATCGCGCGCCCGCCGGGACGAAACCGTTCTGGTCTTCCCTGAAGGCGGCATCGTCGGATTTTACGACCGTCGACACCTCTCGCGATGATCCCGCCCTGATCATCTACACCTCGGGCACCACAGGAAATCCCAAGGGCGCGCTGCACGCCCATCGCGTGGTGCTCGGCCATCTGCCGAATGTCGAGATGTGCCACAACTTCCTGCCCCGCCCCGGCGACCTGATGTGGACGCCGGCCGACTGGGCCTGGATCGGCGGGCTGATCAACGCCCTGCTGGCGTTCTGGTATCACGGCATTCCGCTGGTCGGCCATCGCGCGCGCAAATTCGAGCCGCAGGCGGCGATGGCGATGATGGCGGAACTTTCCATCCGCAACACGTTCCTGCCGCCGACCGCGCTGAAACTGATGCGGCAGGCCGGCGTGAAAAATCCCGGCGTGAAGCTGCGCAGCATCTTCACCGGCGGCGAATCGCTCGGCGGCGAGCTGTTGGGGTGGGTGCGCGAAACGTTCGGCATCGATGCGCATGAAGTGTTCGGCCAGACCGAATGCAATCTCGTGATCGGCAGCAATTCGAACCTGTTTCCGCTTCGGCCCGGCTCGATGGGCAAAGCGACGCCTGGCTTCGATGTGCGTATCGTCAACGACAAGGGCGAGGAATTGCCGCGCGGTGAACGCGGCGTCATCGGCGTGCGTCAGCCGTGCCCGTGCACCATGATCGAATATTGGAAGAACCCGGAAGCGACCGCGAAGAAATATGCCGGCGAGTTTCTCCTGACCGGCGATCTCGGCGTGCAGGATGCGGACGGCTATTTCTGGTACGTCAGCCGCGAGGACGACGTCATCACGACCGCCGGCTATCGCGTCGGTCCCTCCGAGATCGAGCACACGCTGATGAAGCATCCGGCGGTGGCGATGTCGGCGGTGGTCGGCATTCCCGATCCGATCCGCACCGAGTCGATCAAGGCGTGGATCGTGCTGCGTCCGGGCTTTGCGGCGAGCGACGAACTGGCGCGCGAGATTCAGGAGTTCGTCAAGGTGCAGCTCGCCGCCCACGAATACCCGCGCTTCGTGCAGTTCGCGGACACGCTGCCGATGACAGCCACCGGCAAGGTGCTGCGGCGCGAATTGCGGGCGCTGGGGTAGGGGCACCGCTTAGTGTCGTCGCAAACTCTCACCGTCGTCCCTGCGAACGCAGGGATCCATAGCCACCGACGGCAATTGGTTTGCGCGCTGGCAGCTATCGCTTTCTTTCCAACAACTATGGCCGCGGTGTATGGGTCCCTGCGTTCGCAGGGACGTCGCGCGGCGATACTCTTCTGCCGTGAAACCCTTGCTTTGAGCGTCGCTGGCGCGTTTCTTCATTGCCGGCGTGAGTTTGATACCCTCGATTTCCCTGATCTTGGCAAAGCGATCACTTCCGAGCACGAACCGGCCAGACTTTGCACCTTTTGCAACGTTCTTCTGTTTCGCCATAGCTGGAAGGTTACCATGAATCGTCGTCATAGCGCGCATGTCGTGCACTGGTGATGATTGGAAGAGGGGAGGCCAGCTCCCTACGGCGTCCCGATGCCCATTTCCTTCAACGCGGCCAGCATCCGTTCCGGCGGCTGCATCTGGATCGTCAGTGCGTTGCCGGTCTCCAGCAGGCTCTTCAGGCTGGAGAGGATCGCGGGCCAGCCGGTGCGGCCGCCGGACAGGATGTCGTCGCTGATGTCGCGGTCGTGCGACTGCAGCATCGTCAGCTTCACGGCGTCGCCCACCTGCTCGATCTCGTAAGTGACGAGCGTCGGCCCGAGTTTTTCCACCAGCGCCGGCCAGTTGACGTTGAAGGTAACGGTGAGCTTCCTTGGCGGTTCGCACTCGATCACCTCACCCGAAATATGCAAGGCGCCGTCCGGCGTTCGCATGATGAAGGCGCCGCCGATCCTCTGATCGACCTCGACCGCATGGCCGGAAAAATACTGCCGGCTGAACTCGGCGCTGGTCAGCGCCTCCCACACCTTCTCCGGCGTGGAAGCGATGTAGATCGTGTAGACGATCGCTGGCTTGAACTGCTCGATCTTCATGTCAGGTCTGGTCCTTCGATAGATCTTCATGACCGGGTGAATTCTTCCTTGCCGAGCGCCGCGCGCGGGATCGCAAGTGGCTTTCCGGTCTCAAGCATACTCTTCAGGCCGGACAGGATCGCCGGCCATCCCGTTGAGATGGCGCCAACCAGCTTGCTGCCCTCGACAAAACCTTCATGGGTCACCGTAAGCTTCACGAGACTGCCATAGGGTTCAATCGTGAACGCGACCTTCGTCGCGGGCTCCTCGCGCATGGCCTCGTTCAGCTCATGTTTGAACGTGTAGGACAGGCGCCGCGGGCGATCCGCTTCGAGGATCTTGCCGGTATCGGTGGTCTTGCCGTCAGTGACCAGCGCAAAAGGCGAACCGACCTTCCAGTCCGACTTCACTTCGGTGCCAAACCAATAGCGCTTTGAGAACTCGCTTTTGGTCAGCGCATCCCACAATGCTTCGGGCGTGGTCTCGATGTACGTCACGTAGACGAATTCCGGCTTACTCATCACGCTTCTCCAACTTTCGTTTCAACTCGCTGAGGGCGCCAAGTTTCCCGCGCTCGAATTTCCTGATCCAGCGTTCGCCGATCTGATGGATCGGAACCGGATTGAGGTAGTGCAGCTTCTCGCGGCCATGCCGGAGCGTGGTGACGAGGCTGGCCGCTTCCAGAATCCCAAGGTGTTTTGTGACCGCCTGCCGCGTCATGGCGAGGCCGTCGCAGAGCTCGTTCAGCGTCTGTCCGTTTTTGGCGTGAAGCCTGTCCAGCAGCGAGCGCCGCGACGCATCGGCAAGCGCCTTGAAGACCTCATCCATGGTTCGGATAATAGGCAACCAAAAGGTTGCATGTCAAGGGCGTGTTTTGGGCGCGGCCCACCACCTGTGTTACCGTGCGCTCAGCCAGCGCAGATTGGCCTTGAACAGTGGGGTGGAACATGAGCGGTCGCCTTAAACTCGCAGCCTCGTTCTCGATCCTTTTTCTCGCAGGCCCAGGCATCGCTTGCGCGCAGCAACAAGTGGTCGGCGCGCCGCCCGAAGCCCTCAACATGAAGCTGGTTGGAACCAGCGACCTGCAGGCGCGCAGCGCCTATCAGCCGACCATCCATCATCAAGGCGACCGCTGGATCGCCTATATCGGCCATCACGGCGGCAGCGACGATATCCCGGCGCCGGTCAATCTGCAGAGCGGCAAGGCCGAGCCGAACGGCACCTCGATCGTCGACGTCACCGATCCCTCGCAGCCGAAATATCTGCGTCACCTCCCGGGCCAGGAAGGCAAGTATGAAGCCGGCGGCGCGCAGATGGTGCGGATCTGTGACGGCAAGGCGCTGCCGAAGGGCGACCGCAACGCGGTCTACATGCTGCGGACCTTTGGCGGCGAGGCGCATGAGATCTGGAACGTCGCCGATCCCGCCATCCCCGTGCTGATCACGCGGATTGCCGGATTAAAGGACACGCACAAGAACTGGTGGGAATGCGACACCGGCATTGCCTTCCTGGTATCAGGCGCACCGGACTGGCGCACGCGCCGCATGACGCAAGTCTACGATTTCTCCGATCCCGCGCATCCGCAGAAGATCCGCGATTTCGGCCTCCCCGGCCAGGAGCCCGGCTCGACCGGCGCGGTGCCGACCGAACTGCACGGACCGATCTCGACCGGGCCTTCCGGCAACCGGGTCTATTTCGGTTACGGTACCAACAAGGGCGGCATCCTGCAGATCGTCGATCGCGAAAAGCTGCTCAGCGGGCCGAAGGAGCCGACCGTGGACAATCTGCGTTCGCCGGAAATTGCGCGGCTGGCAATGTCGGCTTTCAATGGCGCGCACACGGTGTTTCCGATGCCGGGCATGCCGATTGCGGAATTCACGCGCGACAAGGACGGCAAGACCCGCGACATCGTGATGATCGTCGATGAGGCGATTTTGAACGAATGCAACGAGCCGCGGCAGATGGTGTGGTTTGCCGATATCACGGTCGAGAACCGGCCGATGATGATCTCGAGTTACACGGTGCCGGAGGCTAGCGGGGCGTTCTGCGAGCGGGGCGGGCGGTTCGGCGCGCATTCCTCCAACGAGAGCATGGCACAGGTCTTCTACAAGAAGATGGCGTTTATATCCTTCTTCAATGCGGGCGTGCGGGCGCTCGACATTCGCGATCCCTATCATCCCACCGAGGTCGGCTATTTCATTCCGTCGATCACGGCGGCGACCGACAAGCGCTGCGTCAAGATCGACGGCAAGGATCGCTGCAAGGTCGCGATCCAGACCAACAATGTCGAAACCGACGAGCGCGGCTACATCTACATTGTCGATCGCGCCAATACCGGCCTGCACATTCTGGAACTGACCGGGCCGGCGCGCGCTGTCGCCGGCCTTCGTTGAGGGGTGCCGGTGATACGGCGCTGGCCGGTCATTGTGTCAGCCATCGTGGCGCTCGGTGCGCTGTCGGGCGCCGCGGCCTATCAACACGTCGCGCCGGGCCAAGACGAACAGAAACAACGCGAACGGAAAGGCGACTGGCAGGAGATCGCCTGGCCGTTCCCGCGCGACGGCTGGCCCGCAGGCAAAGCGTTTCGCTGCGGCGCAGCCGCCTGCGGTGGCGCTCTGGAGCTTTACCTGCGGCCGAAGCTGGGTTTCTGCAACTGCGATCGCGGCGTCACCGACGACGACGAGGTCGATCGCGTCGCCGATCTCGATCTGATGAGCGAGCATTTTGCGCCGCTCGCGCCGGGCGATATTGTTCGGCTCGCCGATATGCCGGGGCGAATCAGGGCCTATGATCTCAAGATGTCCGACGGTTCACCACACATCGCCGTCGGCGTTGCGGTCTCGCGCCGCTGCGATCTCCTTGTCGCGGTTGCGCGCGGCCGGGGTGATGAGCCCGGGATGCGGCGCGCGGCACTGGCGTTTCTGGCGACCAGCGAAATGACGCGCTGGATGACGGTTGCGATGGAAGGGCGGTAGCCCTTCTTTTAACCTCGCCCCGCTTGCGGGGAGAGGTCGGATTGCGAAGCAATCCGGGTGAGGGGGTACAGGTCTATCGATGGAGTTCGTTAGTGGAGAGAGCCCCTCACCCCGACCCTCTAAGAGCGAGCTTCGCTCGTCTCGACCCCGCAAGAGCGGGGCGAGGGAGCGACGAGCAGGCGCCGCTTCCATCTCATCCCCTCACATGCATAATGACCAAATCGCTCGCCTACCGGAGTTCCTCCATGTCCCTTCAAGCCTATCTCGCCTTTGTCGCCGCCTGCATCGCGCTGGCGTTGTTGCCGGGTCCGGTGGTGACGCTTTTGATTGCCAACGGCCTGCGGCACGGCACCCGCGCGGCGCTGATCAATTGCGCCGGTGCGCAAACCGGCCTCGCCATCGTGATCGGCATCGTTGCCGTCGGCCTGACCTCGCTGATGGCGACCATGGGCTACTGGTTCGACTGGGTGCGCTTTGCAGGCGCCGCCTACCTGATCTGGCTCGGCATCAAGCTGATCCGTTCGCCGGTCGAAGGCGTCAACGCCGACGAACCGCCACCGCCGCCGCGCGGCGGGTTCTTCCTGCAGGGCTTTCTGGTGCTGCTCTCTAACCCCAAGGTGCTGGTATTCTTTGGCGCGTTCATTCCGCAGTTCATGGACATGGAGAAGGATCACTTGCCGCAGGTGGCGCTGCTCGGCATCACCTTTATGGTGATCGCCGCATCGACCGACGCGGTCTACGCGCTGTTGGCCGGCCGGGCGCGATTGTTTTTCTCCAAGCAGCGCACGCGGCTGCTGTCGCGCATCTCCGGCGGCTTCATGATCGGCGGCGGCATCTGGCTGGCGCTGACGCGGGCGAAGTAACCGGCAATCGTTGAACCCGCGGCGGCGGCAGCGCGTCTAACTGCGAGCCGCCTCTGGGGGAACAAGCCGTGCTGCCCGATCTGCCGTGGTTCGTCTATGCGATGCTGCTTGCCCCGCTTGGGCTGCTCCTCGCCGCCGCCACCTATAAGTCGCTGCAGGTGCGTGCTGCGCGCGAATGGCCCTCGACTGCGGGCAAGGTGGTGGTCTCGAAGGCCGAGGTGCGCAAGGTCAAGGTGATCGACAGCGAGCGGGAGGAGGGGCATCGCTTCGAGGAGCGCAACTTCGCCGACATCGTCTACGAATATTCGGTCGCGGGGAGGAAGCTGCGCAACAACCGCGTCAGCATCGGCGAGGACCTTGGAAATTTCCAGGTTGCCGAAACCATCGCCAAATATCCGGCCGGCGCCGTCGTCACCGTCTATTACAACCCGCGGCATCCGGACCAGGCGGTGCTGGAGCGCGACCTGCCGAAGGGCATGTGGGGCTGCCTCGGCATCGGCACGGCAATCGTGCTGGCGATCGTGTTCGGCTCGGCGATCGGCCTGCATCAGTTGACCGAATTCGCATCGAAGCATCTCGCGAATCCCAAAGTGTCGCCGTTTGTCGTCGCCATGAGCGCGTTCGGATTTCTGATTGCACTGTTCGGGCTGGCGCTGCACCGCCAGGCTTCGCTAGCGAGGAAATGGCCGGTCGTGCCCGGCACCATCAAGTCATCGGGCCTTGAACAATTCATGTCCGCGCCGTCGGAGCCCACCGAACGCAGCCAGCTCACATTCCAGTCCAAGGTCTCCTTCGCGTATCGCTTCAACGCGATCGATTATGTCAGCCAGCACGCCAGCCTCGGCGGCAAGGTCTCGTCGACATCGAGGGGCCTGGTGGAGCGCTTCGCCCGAAAATATCCCAACGGCGCCAAAGTCAAAGTTTACGTCAATCCGCTTAATCCGTCGGAAGCCGTGCTGGAGCCCCGTGCTAGCCACATCTGGATACTCTGGGCGTCCGTCACGTTTATCTGGGGCGTCGCGTATTATGTGGCTTTCCACGGCTAGGCGGACAGCAATTGCTGCGCGCGCAGCATTGGCTCGATCTCACCCAGAATCCGCGCCAGCCGTTCCGCCCACGCCTTCTCCCCGGCAGGATCGCCAATCAAATCCTGGCGGATCTCGATCCCCGTATTCATCAACCCGCGCGCCTCGCCGTGCACGGGGATGGTGTAGTCGGTCTCGTCGCTGACCGCATAGGGCTCGTTGTCGCCGACCACGAGATCGCCCTCGGCGCGCAACAGCTTTAACAGCAGGGGCGGCAGATGCGTGTCGCGGTGATAGAGCGTGCCGATATGCCAGGGCCGCGCGATGCCGGCATAGACGGGCGTAAAACTGTGCAGCGACACCAATACCGTCGGCATGCCGGCGCTGCCGCGCTGGTCGATGATCTCGTCGATGCGTCGGTGATAGGGATCGAAGACCTGCGCGCGCCGCATCTCGGCCGCCTCGCGCGAAATGCCCTCGTTACCTGAAATCGTCGTGGCCTCGCTGATGCGCGGGATCGAGCTTGCGACATCGGGCGGGCGGTTGCAGTCGATGACGAGCCGCGAGTAGCGCTGCACGATCAGATGGGCATCGAGATGCTTCGAGAGCGCCTCCGCGACGCCGGCAATGCCGATGTCCCAGGCGATATGGCGCACCAGTTCGCTTTCGGGCAGGCCGAGATCGCCGAGCACGCGCGGGATCAGCCTTCCGTAATGGTCGCACGTCAACAGGAACGGCGACCGTCCCGCGGCGTTGAATTCGTGCACTGGGGGAACATCTTCGGAGCTGAGAAGTAGGGTTGTGGCGGCGGCGTCCAAAGCGTTTTCCTTAAAGCAGTGCCTATCGAATCGGCACCCCGATCTACAATTGAGCAGGATTCGGCCTAGATTAGTCGTACCAGAATCGATGATTGTTTGACGATGCCGCTCCTGACGATCAACCACAAGACCGTTTATCGCTACGCCCGTCCGGTTGCGTTCGGCGAGCACCGCATCATGCTGCGCCCGCTGCCGGGCCATGATTTGCGGATACGCGCAAGCCACCTCAAGATCGAACCGAAGCCGATGCAGCTGCGCTGGATCCACGACGTGTTCGGCAATTCCGTGGCGATCGCGACCTTCGATGAGCGCGCCGACACTCTGTCGTTCACGGCGACCGCCACCGTCGAGCACAATCCGGCGGAAGAGTTCGCGCTGACACCGGACGATCCCGCCTATTTCTATCCCTTCCTCTATGACGATGAGGAATTTCCGGACCTGCTGCAGTTCGTCACGCCGCAATATGGCGACCCCCATGGCGAACTGTCGGCCTGGGCGCGGAAATTTCTCGACGCCGAGGGACCGACGCCGACCTTCAAGATCCTGAGCGGCATGACGCATGGCATCCGCGAGGCCTTTACCTATCGCAAGCGCCACGAGCAGGGCACCCAGCATCCGCTCGACACGCTGCAGACCGGCTCGGGCACCTGCCGCGACTATGCGCTTTTCATGATCGAGGCGCTGCGCCGGCTCGGCATCGCCGCGCGTTTCGTCTCCGGCTATGTCTTCATTCCCGGCGATCGCGCGCATGGCTATGTCGGCGGCGGCTCGACCCATGCGTGGGTGCAGGTCTATCTGCCGAGCGCGGGGTGGATCGAGTTCGATCCGACCAACGGCATCGTCGGCACCCGCGATCTCATTCGGGTGGCGGTGGCGCGCGATCCGCGTCAGGCGATCCCGCTGCACGGCAGCTATCTCGGCTCCCCCGATGCCTTCGCCGGCATGGAGGTGCATATCGACGTCGTCTCAGAAGGCGACGAACAACGCGAAGCGCCGCAGGCGGAGGAAGTCTGATCATGGAGATCAAGGTCGGCTTCGAGATTTCCTATGCGGCCGCCCAACCGACGCCGATGGTGATCATGCTCTCGATCCATCCGTCGCGCTTTGCCGACATCGTCGGCACCGATCGGATCACAGCCGGTCCTGACGTGCCGATCGGCTTCTACCGCGACGGCTTTGGCAATGTCTGCGGACGGCTGGTGGCGCCCGCCGGCGGCGTCACGCTGCGGGGCGATGCGCTGGTCCGCGATTCCGGCCTGCCTGATGCCGTGGTGCCGACCGCGCAGCAATTGCCGATCGATCAGTTGCCGGACGACGTCCTGCAATATCTGATGCCGAGCCGCTATTGCGAGACCGACAAGCTCACCGATATCGCCTGGTCGCTGTTCGCCAACACTCAGCCGGGCTGGGCGCGGGTGCAGGCGATCGTCGACTTCGTGCACAGCCATGTCAGCTTCGGCTACGAGCATGCGCATCACATGAAGTCGGCGCACGACGTCTACGCCGAGCGCGCCGGCGTCTGCGGCGACTTTGCGCATCTGGCGCTGACCTTCTGCCGCTGCATGAATATCCCGGCCCGCTACTGCACCGGCTATCTCGGCGACATCGGCGTGCCCCGCGATCCCGCGCCGATGGACTTTTCGGGCTGGTTCCAGGCCTATCTCTCCGGCCAGTGGTACACTTTTGACGCGCGCCACAATCACCCGCGCATCGGTCGCATCCTGATGGGCACCGGCCGCGATGCCGCCGATGTCGCGCTGACCACGAGTTTCGGGCGGATGGACCTGGTGAAGTTTTTGGTGATCAGCGACGAAGTGGTGCCGGCTTGATCCGGACCGCTTCTTCCGTCATTGCGAGGAGCGAAAGTGAGTTCGCCGTCATTCCGGGATGGTGCGTTAGCACCAGACCCGGAATCCCGAGATTCTCAGGTACGCAATTGCGTACCGTAGTTCGATACTTTGCATCGCCCCGGAACGACGGGATAAGAGTATTCCATGATTTCAGATCGTCTGTTCGTCTACGGCACGCTGATGCGCGGCTTCGACCATCCGATGGCGCAGCTTCTGTCGCGCAGCGCGGATTTTCTGGGCGGTGCCACCTGCCGCGGCCGGCTCTACCTCATCAAGCATTATCCGGGGCTCGTGCTGTCGGACGATGCTGGTGACATCGTGTTCGGCGAACTGTACCGCCTGCGCGACCGCGACGCCTTGCTCGGCGAGTTCGACATGTATGAGGCCTGCGGTGCCGGCTTTCCGGAACCGACCGAGTATGTCAGGCGGATGCTGCAGGTGACGCACGAAGACGGCGCGGCCGGCGAGGCGTGGACCTATGTCTACAACTGGCCGGTCACCGGCCTGCCGCAGATCGCCTCGGGGAAATTTCTGGAGAACTAAAACGTTTCAAGCGAAGTGGGTACCGGTTCGCGTCAAGAAAACGCGTCAAAACAAAAACTCTAGCCCGCATCCAGCCGCTCGCGCTCCACGCGGATATCCACCTCGCGCTCGACATAGCGCCATTCCTCGGTGGCGCGCAGCGTGCGGACCAGTTCCTCGAACGCATCCGCATCGGCGGGCGCGTATTCGAACCAGGTCAGGAAGTCGAAGGTCTCGCCGAGATCGCGGCTGTGATAGAGCTGCCGGGCGATCGCCGGCAGGTATTTCAGGCTCGCCGCAATGTGGTGCGATCGGTCTTCAAAAATCTGCCGCCGCTCCTCCTGCGTCAGCTCCCACCACGTCGCCGATTTCTTGATCGGGATCAGCGCGGCATAGGTTGCCTCCGGGCGGCCGATCTCGGCTTGTACGGCATCAAGCCGTTTCTTTTCGTCACGCTCGGTATAGCGCAGATGGCTGGCGACCCCCGCCAGCCGCCACGAAGTTGCCGAGGGCAGCATCGGCAGCGCGATCGACAGCGAATGCACGACCGACAGCGATGGCGTCGGCGAAAGCGACGCGCCCTTCACCGGCGCGAACCGCGTCACCCGCCACGCCCCGCTCTTGCCACCTCGGAACACCGTGAACATGCGGGTATGGAAGCGCGGAACCGGTGGGGATTCAAGCGGCGTGTGCCGCACTCCGCCGTCATGCCCGGGCTTGACCCGGGCATCCACGTTTTTTTGCAGGCGGTGGCATGGCGAGGAGAGATTTTGCCGCTTCCCGGCTGTGAATAGTGGCGAGAAACCCGCCAATCTTCGTATTTTGTCGACCGGTCCCTGTATCGCTAATCGGTTGGCACGGCCCCACGATTCTGGCAGCTACCTGATCCATGCGCTTCACGCCCCAATTCCTCGAAGAACTGCGCGCCCGGCTTCCGGTCTCGGAAGTCGTGGGCCGCCGCGTCAAGCTCAAGAAGGCAGGGAGGGAGTTCAAGGGGCTGTCGCCGTTCCAGCAGGAAAAGTCGCCCTCGTTCACGGTCAACGACCAGAAGGGCTTTTACCACGACTTCTCCTCCGGCAAGCACGGCGACATCATCTCGTTTTTGATGGAGACCGAGGGCGTCGGCTTCACGGAAGCCGTCGAGCGGCTGGCTTCCATGGCCGGCATGGCGCTGCCGGCGGCGACGCCGGATGCCGCGCGGCACGAGCAGCGCCGCAAGACGCTGCACGACGTGATGGAACTCGCCGCCAAATTCTTTGCCGACACGCTGGCCTCGCGCAATGGCGCCAAGGCGCGCGGCTATCTCGGCGACCGCGGCATTTCGCCGGCGACGCAGCTGCAGTTTCGCTTGGGTTATGCGCCACCGGATCGCTTTGCGCTGAAGGAGCATCTCGGCGCGCAGGGCATTTCGACCGAGGACATGGTGGAAGCCGGGCTGCTCGTGGCGGGCGAGGACAAGCCCGTTCCGTTCGATCGGTTCAGGGATCGCGTGATGTTTCCGATCACGGATTCCAGAGGCCGCGTCATCGCCTTCGGCGGCCGCGCGCTGGAAAAGGACGTGCCGGCAAAATATTTGAACTCGCCGGAAACGCCGCTGTTTCACAAGGGCGACAATCTCTACAACCTCTCGACCGCGCGGCAGGCGACGCATAACGGCTCGCCGCTGATCGTGGTCGAAGGCTATGTCGACGTCATCGCCATGGTCACCGCGGGCTTTGCTGGCGCGGTGGCGCCGCTTGGCACGGCTTTGACGGAAAACCAGCTCGCGTTGCTGTGGAAGATGGCGGACGAGCCGATCCTCTGTTTCGACGGCGACCGCGCCGGCCAGAAGGCGGCGTATCGCGCCGCCGATCTGGCGCTGCCTGCTCTCCTTCCCGGCAAGAGCCTGCGCTTTGCGCTGCTGCCCGAAGGGCAGGATCCTGACGACCTCGCGCGCTCCGGCGGCCGCGTCGCGATCGAGGAAGTGATTTCAGCCGCGCGTCCGCTCGTCGACATGCTCTGGTCGCGCGAGATCGAGGGCGGCAGCTTTGCTACGCCTGAGCGGCGCGCCGCGCTGGAGGCACGCATCAACGAACTCTCCAAGGGCATCCGCGATGAGGTGGTGCGTCGCCATTATCGCGACGATCTCGCCGATCGCCTGCGGCGCGCCTTTGCGCCGCAAGGTGGGGGCGGCGGCTATGGCCGGGGTAATTTCCGGACCGGGCAGGGCGAATCACCCCGCGCGTTTGCCCCGCGCGGAGCGGGTCCGGCCGGCCGATTCGCCTCCCGGGGTGGGCGCGGACCGGGGGCCGGCACAAGCCCCGCGATCGCCTCGGGCCCCTACCAGGCGGCCAGCCCCCAACTCGCGACCAGCCCGATCATGCGCGGCCAGCGCAGCGCGATGTCCCGCCGTGAGGCACTGATCCTGCAATCCCTGATTAACCACCCCTGGCTGCTGCACGACCATCTGGAGGAAGTGGCCGCCCTGGAACTGGCCCATCCCGAGGCAAATAAGTTGCGCGCCGGCATTATCGCGGCCTTCGCCAACGACCATCACCATTCCCCAGATGTCGAGGAGCAGGCCGAGAAAATGCGGGCCGATCTCGAGGCGCGCGGATTAAGCGAGGTTCTTCAAAGGGTTGAGCGAGCGATCACGACCTCGGCGGTGTGGGGCACCAAGCCCGGCGCGGCGCGGGAGGACGTTTTGGCCACCTGGCAGCAACTCGTTGTCTTGCATCAGAAAACGCACGCCCTACTTAGGGAGAAGAAAGATGCCGAGCTGGCGCTGGGTGATGAGCCCACTGACGCCAACATGGCATGGCTGAAGGACGTGAGCGCCCGGCTGGAGTCGCTCGACGGCACGGAAGCCCTGATCGAGGGTTTTGGCGAGCTTTCGGGCCGGTTCCGGAAGAGCGTGTGATAAAAAAATGATGCGGACGGCGGCGGCCGTGCCCGCAAAAAGACTCGCCAAATCCATGGTTTGGCGGCAAAAACAGGGTTAAGCGAAGCTTAATAGTCCGAGGGTTACTAAAAGCAAAGACGTCCGAGGGCTATTGGCATAACACCGACGATGGCGGGTGAAAGGGGTGGCGACGTCTGCGCCGCCCTTTCCGCGTCGTGCATGCGGAATACTCAGGGGCACAAGCGTGATCCGGAAAAGTGGCTATCCGGTTTTCCGAATCGATCACGCGTAAAGAGCTAAGGATCTAGCGGGTTGGCTTTTCGAACAAAAGACATCCCGACGACTTCAGTAATTCAGAGGCGGATGGCGCTGCACGCCATTCCGCACGAGCGCGTTTCGGGAGCTTGATGAATGGCCACCAAGGCAAAGACGCTGCAGGTTAAGGACAAGGAAAAAGACGACAAGGCAGCGGACGCCCCTGAGAAGGATAGCCCCGACGCGCCGTCGCCGTTGCTTGACCTCTCGGATGCCGCGGTCAAGAAGATGATCAAGCAGGCCAAGAAGCGCGGCTTCGTGACCTTCGATCAGCTCAACGAAGTGCTGCCCTCCGACACCACCTCGCCCGAACAGATCGAGGACATCATGTCGATGCTCTCGGACATGGGCATCAACGTGTCGGAAGCCGAAGAGGCCGACGCCGACGAGGAAAAGGAAGAGGCCGACGACGACACCGACAACGAGCTTGTCGAGGTCACGCAGAAGGCCGTCACCGAGGTCAAGAAATCCGAGCCCGGCGAGCGCACCGACGATCCCGTCCGCATGTATCTGCGCGAGATGGGCACGGTGGAATTGCTGTCGCGCGAAGGCGAAATCGCGATCGCCAAACGCATCGAGGCCGGCCGCGAGGCGATGATCGCAGGGCTCTGTGAAAGCCCGCTGACCTTCCAGGCCATCATCATCTGGCGCGATGAACTCAACGAAGGAAAGATCTTCCTCCGCGACATCATCGATCTCGAAGCCACTTACGCCGGCCCCGACGCCAAGAACAACATGAACCCGGCGATGATCGCCGCGCCTGCCGACGGCCAGGCCGCCAATGGCGAGGCTGCGCCCGCGCATGTCGCTCCGCCCGCCGCTCCGCCGTCGGCGACGCCGTTCCGCGCCGCGCCCGCGCCTGGTGCGGACACCGAGGAGAAGGATCCGGCGGAAGCTGCCGCCGAAGGCGACATGGATGACGACGAGTTCGAAAACCAGATGTCGCTCGCCGCCATCGAGGCCGAGCTGAAGCCGAAGGTGGTCGAGACGTTCGACAAGATCGCCTCCGAATACAAAAAGCTGCGCCGTCTTCAGGAACAGGATATCGCCAACCAGCTTCAGAGCGAGTCGCTCTCGCCCTCGCAGGAGCGCAAGTACAAGAAGCTGAAGGATGAGATCATCGTCGAGGTGAAGTCGCTGCGGCTCAACCAAGCGCGCATCGATTCCCTCGTCGAGCAGCTCTACGACATCAACAAGAAACTGGTCTCGTTCGAGGGCCGCCTGCTTCGTCTGGGTGACAGCCACGGCGTCGCGCGCGAGGACTTTTTGCGCAACTATCAAGGCTCGGAGCTCGATCCGCGCTGGCTCAACCGTGTCTCGAAGCTTTCCGCCAAGGGCTGGAAGAATTTCGTCCATCACGAAAAGGACCGCATCAAGGATCTGCGCCACGAGATCCAGTCGCTGGCGGCGCTGACCGGTCTTGAGATCGGCGAATTCCGCAAGATCGTGCACGGCGTGCAGAAGGGCGAGCGCGAGGCGCGCCAGGCCAAGAAGGAAATGGTCGAGGCCAACCTGCGTCTCGTGATCTCGATCGCCAAGAAGTACACCAACCGCGGCCTGCAGTTCCTCGACCTGATCCAGGAAGGCAACATCGGGTTGATGAAGGCGGTTGATAAATTCGAGTATCGCCGCGGCTACAAGTTCTCGACCTACGCGACGTGGTGGATCCGGCAGGCGATCACGCGCTCGATTGCAGATCAGGCGCGCACCATCCGCATCCCCGTGCACATGATCGAAACGATCAACAAGATCGTGCGCACCAGCCGCCAGATGCTCAACGAGATCGGCCGCGAGCCGACCCCCGAAGAGCTCGCCGAAAAGCTCGGCATGCCGCTGGAGAAGGTCCGAAAAGTCCTCAAGATCGCGAAAGAGCCGCTCTCGCTCGAAACGCCCGTCGGTGATGAAGAAGATTCACACCTCGGCGATTTCATCGAGGACAAGAACGCGATCCTGCCGATCGATGCCGCGATCCAGTCCAACCTGCGCGAAACCACCACGCGGGTTCTGGCCTCGCTGACGCCGCGCGAAGAACGCGTGCTCCGCATGCGCTTCGGCATCGGCATGAATACCGACCACACACTGGAAGAAGTCGGCCAGCAGTTCAGCGTGACCCGCGAACGTATCCGCCAAATCGAGGCGAAGGCGCTGCGCAAGCTGAAGCATCCGTCACGGTCGCGGAAGCTGCGGTCGTTCCTCGATAACTGATCGCGGATAGCTGATCCAAATGAAAACGGCGGCCCTTGGTCCGCCGTTTTTGTTTTGGGCTGGCTCTCGCGTCGTCATTGCGAGCGAAGCGAAGCAATCCATCGCGCGGCAAGCGGAGGCATGGATTGCTTCGTCGCTATCGCTCCTCGCAATGACGCGGAGAGAGCCGAGTGCAATGAGCTATTTCTTCTTCGCCCCAACCCTACTGATGCTCTTGATCGCCAGCGGCGTGCGGCCGGATTTTTCGGCGATCTCGCGGTCCTGCTCCATGATGTATCCGCGCGCCGGCTCGTCGCCGTCAAGGCCGCCGAGCAGTTCGGACGGCACGCGCCGGTTGGAGCGCTGGGAATCGTCTTCATAGACGACGTTGAAAAAGGCGAACTCGCCTTTGGGATTGGTCCCGGGTTTCTTGGCCATGGGCGGGCTTTTCGTCGATCAGCGCGCCGCTGTCAAAGAAAATTGCGGGTGCGCAAGAAAAGCGCAGGGACTAAGCGGAATCTGCAAATATTTGCCAATTTTGCATCGCGTTCCACGGCCATCGTCGATGGCATGCTTCGCCCCCCTGACCAACAGCCCGACACCTCCAAACCCGTGCCGAGCGCCGCGGCCATCTGGCCGCCGCTGCGCCCCTTCATCGCTGGCGAACATCGGCTAGGCCGCTTCATGGCCCGGCGCCGCTGGACGTCGGTGCTTTATGAATTCCTCCGCTTCGGCCTGAAGCAGGGCTGGGCCTGCCTGTTTGGCGGGATCGCCGTTTTCCTGATGATCGCAACTTGGTGGTTCTATCCGGCGACCGCGTGGCTTCCGCGCTACGACTTCCTGTTTCTCTGCATGATCACGGTTCAGATCGCGCTGCTCGCGGGGAAACTGGAGACCGTGGACGAGGCGAAGGTGATCCTGATCTATCATGTCGTCGGCACCGTGATGGAGATCTTCAAGACGCAGGTCGGCTCCTGGATCTACCCGGAGCCGAATTTCTTTCGGATCGCCGGCGTGCCGCTATTCTCCGGCTTCATGTATGCCTGCATCGGCAGCTATCTCTGCCGCGCGTGGCGGCTGTTCGATCTGGAGTTTTCCGGTCACCCGCGGCGTCTCGGCCTGGCCGCGCTCAGTGTCGCGATCTACGTCAATTTCTTCAGCCACCACTTCATGCCGGACCTGCGCTGGCTGCTGTTCGCTCTTGCCGGCTGGCTGTTTTTTCGCACCCGCGTCTATTTCAGGGTCTGGCATGTCAGCCGCTCGATGCCGCTATTGCTCGGGCTCGCCTTGGTGTCGCTCTTCATCTGGTTCTCGGAAAACATCGGCACCTTCACCAAAACCTGGCTCTATCCGTCGCAGCGGCACGGCTGGTCGATGGTTTCCATCGACAAGTTCGGCTCCTGGTTCCTGCTGCTGATCATCAGCTACACGCTGGTGAGCCTGGTCAATGCGCCGCGGGAGAAGTGCATGAACGGGCGTACGATCGCCGTCCGGAAGAAATTCAATCGCATGCCGGATTTTTGGCTTCCCCGACTGTGAGGAAAGTGATCGTGGCCGGTCCGATCTCGACCGAACCGGGCGGCGATGTCACCGCGGCAAACCGCGGAAGCTCGTCATTCGGACCGAGCTTCAAAGCCGTTCCATTCAGCTTCACTTCGACGCTTTGCAGATCATCCGCCGACAGCGTGTAACGCTCGCTGGTCACGGGCAATCGCAAGGTTACGGCGTTCGTCCGGTCCGTATTGATGGCCAGCAGCGTGACGGCCCCTCGCGCCCCTCGCCGGCAATGCGCGTAGAGGTGCATCCCATGATGCGTGCCGGCGTCGAGAACAATTGTGCCCATCAGCCTGCGCCACAGCAGCGCCGCCCAGTAGCTTGGCCGCGGCCGCAACGTCTTTTCGTCAAGCAGGCCGTAATCGCTTGCGGCCAGCGTGTTGTGCGCGACCATCTGGACGCCGGCTTTGGCAAGCCGGCCAAGCTGATCGAGATATCGGAACGTATCGAGGAACGTGGAGGCCCAGGGATTGCCGCCGCAGGCTGCCTCGGCGGTTTCGGTAAGCCACATCGGCTTATCAGGTGCGAACTCGTCCCTGAGCGATCGGTAATACGCGAATGTTCGATCTGTGCTCGCCAGCCACGCTTCCGAAAGCGCGGCCTCTGGTGTGGGTTGCCCCGGCGCGCATCGTTGCGAGACCGCGCCATAGTGATGATAGGAAAAGGCGTCGATGCCGGGCCCGGATGCTGCAAGCAGGTTCCGCGTACTGATGAAATCGGTGCTCGATTGCGATGCTGTTGTCTCGCCGATCGAACCGGGGCCCAGAACCATCACATCCGGTTCGCTCGTCCTGATGAACGCAACAAAGGCTTTGAAGTCCCGCCCGTAGGCTGCCGCGTCGTACCCTTTCGGCGCACCGCCCATGGCAGCGAGTGTCGGCTCATTCATGAACTCGACGGCGGCAATTCTGCCGCCGATGGATTTGGTATAGGCGAACAAGCGACGCGCCTGATCGCTCTGCCATAAACCTGTTGCGTCCCGGGCACCGGGGCTTGTTGCCATCGAGGTTACGATCTCGGCGCTGGCGGCGCGGGCAAAGTCGATGACGCCTTTCCAGCGTTCGCGACTGAGCACCGCGCTGAAGCCGCCGGGCGGCGTGGCGGGCGTTTCATCGCTCTCAGCAAAGTAGGTGCCATTGGCCCAGGTGCCGCTGACGCGCAGGTAGGCTGGCGCCAGCGCGGCAGCCAATGTGCGCAGCCGGCGGTTCGACAGGTCGATAGGCTCCCGATACGCGAAGAGGTCGGGATTGCCGCCAGCAGGCATATTGCCGGCGTTGTCAGCACCGCGAGCCGACGGCGCTGAGGCGCTTGGGTTGTAAGGCTTCCAGAACCGTCCGCCGGTGACCTCGACCATTTCCACATTGTACGATTGAAAGCGCGCGTCGATGGTGCCGAGACGGGGTAGTCGTGACGGGTCTACGGAAAGCGTTGGCGCCTGGGCGGCAGCTTTCTGAATTCCCACGAGCGCGGTGATTGCAATTCCGATTCCGACTTTGAAACCACTGGACCTGGTCATAGCCATTGTCCTTTGAGAAGCCGAAACGTCGGGAGCGGCGGGAGGCAACGTGGCCCGGGGGGTAGCGCAGGTGACCGACAGATCAGCCGGTTCAGATTAGCCGCGATGATGGCTGTTTTCGAGATGGCTAAGGGCTGGGAGGTTCTATCCATGCGTTTGTCGTCACGCCGTCCGGCCTGCGTGGTCCTGACAAAACACAGATACGCGCGGCGGCATTGCGAGGCTGTGTCTGCTTTGACGCTGTGCCGTCCCGCATGGCAGATTTGAGCCGCCGTACAACTTTTCATATGGAAGATGAGCTTGGCCAAGCGTCCCTTTATGATTGTCGGACTTGCCGCCACTCTCGCCGTTGTAGCGAGCGCCGCAAGCGTGTCCGCCCAAGACAAGCCGGCCGAAGCGCCCGTCGCGGAAGCAAGGCGCGAGGCGCCCGCCGAGCTGCCACACGTGGATTTCCCCTCGCTCGATGGCAAGACGACGCTGATCACACATTTGTTTCGTCCGCCCGGCGATGAGCCGCGGCCGGCCGTGGTGATGATGCATGGCTGCTCGGGCTCTTGGCCAAGAATGGCCGGTTCTTTCCGCTCTATCGCGCCTGGGCGCGCGAGTTTCTGCAGCAGGGTTACGTCGTCCTTGTCGTCGACAGTGCAAAATCACGCGGCTTTGGGCAGACCTGCTCGGCGAGCGAAGCGCGCAAGGTCATGTGGCGCGACCGGCCCAAGGACGCCTACGCCGCGCTCCGCTATCTGCAGGCGCAACCCTTTGTGCGTCCGGATCGGATCGCGTTGGTCGGCTGGTCGCAGGGCGGCGGCGTGGTGCTGCTGACGATCTCCGACAAGAGCATCGGTCGCCCGGCAGGGCTTGCCAGCGACTTCGCCGCGGCGGTCGCGTTCTATCCCGGCGCCTGCGCTGAGAAATTCCAAACGCAACCCTTACCAATGTTTCGCCGCAGGGCTGGACCACGCATGTACCCCTGCTCGTGCTGTTCGGCGAAGACGATGTCTGGACCGAACTTGGGCCATGCGAGGCGTTCCTATCGGCTGCCAAAGCGCGCGGCAATGCGGTCGAACTGAAGAGCTACGCACATGCCATGCCGTGCACGCTTTCGACGCCCCCGGCCTGCCGCGCACTGAGCTGCCGCAGTATCGCGAACGCGACGGCCGCATTCCCGTGATCGGCACGGACAAGGAAGCCCGTGGGGATGCCCTGGCGCGCGTGCCGGCATACCTCGCCGCAAGATTCGGAAAATGATGGCGTTCCCATGGCGTGATCGCACAAAGGGTTGTTGGATCGCGCGCCGTTTCGGCTAGGGTAGTGCGGTTATGCAGTTTCCAGGGAAAGTCCGATGAACACGAGCAAGCAATTGACGGTCGCCTTCGTCGCTCTGTCCACACTCACCTTCCTGTCCCCCCAGGTCCACGCCGCCCAATGCGGCAGCTCGTCCGCCGGCTATTTCGCCTGGAAGCAGGAGTTCGCCGGCGAAGCCCGCGCCAAGGGCATCAGCGCCCCGACCATCCAGGCGCTGATGGCGACGAACTACGCGCAAGCGACCATCAATGCCGATCGCGGCCAGCGCAGTTTTAATCTCTCGCTCGATCAGTTTCTCGCCAAGCGCGGGGCCACGACCATCGTCGCGAAGGGGCGGCAGCTCAAGCAATCGCAGGGCGCGCTGTTCGCGTCCATTCAGAGCCGCTACGGCGTGCCGCCGGGTCCGCTGCTCGCGATCTGGGGAATGGAGACCGGGTTCGGCAGCCAGCGCGGCAACCAGAACATGCTCGCCTCGATCGCGACGCTCGCCTATGACTGCCGGCGCTCGGCCTATTTCACCGAACACCTTTACGCGGCGTTGCAATTGATCGATCGCGGCGCGCTGTCGCCGACGCAGCGCGGCTCGATGCATGGCGAAGTCGGCCAGACCCAGTTCATGCCCAAAGCCATTCTGGCCTACGGCACCGGCAATCTCGAAAACGCGGCCAATGCGCTGACCTCGACCGCGAACTTTCTGAAAGCCCATGGCTGGCGCACGGGCGCGGGCTATCAGCCGGGCGAGCCGAATTTTGCGGCGATCCAGGCCTGGAACGCCGCAGGCGTCTATCAGAAAGCGATCGCGCTGATGGGCCGCCAGATCGACGGCGGGGAGTAGGGGTCTCTGCCGTCGTCCCTGCCTAGTGCGCAATTGCGCACGGGCGCAGGGACCCATAACCACAGGCGGCAATTGTTGAAGCAAAGCCGTCAGCCAATCCGCTCTAACAACATCGGCCGCGGCGTATGGGTCCCCGCGTGCGCGGGGACGACGAGGTTTCGCACGCCGTTTTCCCATGGCATGATCGGCCCCAGAATGAACAAGGGATTCGCATGCGCATACTTCACTGGGCCATTTTTGTTGGCGCCGTCATCTGCTCCACCCCCACTTACGCCGCCCGCTGCGGCGGCGATTTCAACACCTTCGTGGCGGCGATGTCGCAGGAAGCCGCCGCGGCTGGCGTTTCGCAGGCCGTGATCAGCCAGGCGCTTTCGGGCGTCACGCAGGACCCGGCAGTGCTCGCCTTCGACCGGCGACAGCGCGGCACCTTCAACAAGACGTTCGAGCAGTATGTCTCCACCCGCGTCGGTCCCGGGCGCATCAACATCGGCCGGCAGATGCTGCAACGGCACGGCTCGCTGCTGGCGCGCATCGAGCAGAAGTTTGGCGTGCCGCCGGAAATCGTGGTCGCGATCTGGGGGCTGGAGTCCGATTACGGAAAGGGCGACATCGGCAAGATGCCGGTGATCCGCACGCTCGCTACCATGGCGCATGATTGCCGCCGCACCGAACTGTTCCAGGGCGAGTTGCTGGCGGCGCTGAAGATCGTGCAGCGCGGCGATCTCCCTTTGCGCGATTTGATCGGTGCCTTCGCCGGCGAAATCGGCCAGACGCAATTTCTGCCGTCGTCCTATATCAAATACGGCGTCGATTTCGACGGCAACGGTCACGTCGATTTGCGCCACAGCGTGCCCGATGTTCTGGCCTCCACCGCGAACCTGCTGCACACGAGCGGCTTCAAGGGCGGCGCACCGTACGGCGAGGGCACCGCGAATTTCGAAGCTATGCGCGAATGGAACAGGGCGACGATCTACCGCAAGACGATCGGGTATTTTGCCGACAGGCTGGTGGGGCGGTAAGAGCCTCGTCGCTTCCTTACTTCGTAGGGTGGGTAGAGCGGATCGAAACCCATCATCACGCGCACCGGCATTGATGGGTATCGCTTCGCTCCACCCATCCTACGAAGGGGCGCCATCCGCATGCCGACTCACTTCCCCTTCTCCTCCATCTTCCCAATCCGCTTCGCCAGCATCGCCCAGTACGTCGCCGGACGAAACCGTTGCAACAGATCCATGAACCACGCGTCGTTGCCGATCAGAATGCGTGGCTGGTTTTTCTCGATGCCGGTGATGATGCGCTGGGCTGCAACCGGCGGCGTGGTCTTGGCGATCGCATCAAACCGATCGATCGATTCGGCGCGGCGTGCATTGTCGGTGATGCCGGCGCCGGTGCGGGAGTTGCGCACGATGTTGGTCAGCACGCCGCCGGGATGCACCACCGACAGCTTCACCGGGCTGTTCGCGACAGCCAGTTCATGCCGCAGGCTTTCCGAAAAGCCCCGCACCGCGAACTTGGCCGCGCAATAGGCGGTCTGGCCGGGCGGGGCGATGATGCCGAAGATCGAGGAGACGTTGACGATATGCGCCTCCGGCTTGAGCGACAGATGCGGCAGGAACGCGCGCGTGCCGTGCACCACGCCCCAGAAATTGATGTTGATCAGCCATTCCATCTGCGCCTGGTCGACCTCGTTGAAGGCGCCAAGGAGTGCGACGCCGGCATTGTTGATGACGATGTTCAGCGAGGGGTGGGCGGCAATGGCCGCTTGCGCGAATTGCTGGATCTGGGCGGGCTCGCCGACATCGACGCGGTGGGTTGATACCTTGCGCGTGGCCACTTTGGCGATCTCGGCGGCCACCTGCTGCAGCCCGGCCTCGTCGCGGTCGGCGAGCGCCAGGTCGCAGCCGCGCGCGGCCAGTTCCAGCGCGAGCGCGCGGCCGATGCCGCTGGCGGCGCCGGTCACGGCGGCCGCGCTTCCGGATATTGCAGTCATTGGGATGGGCTCCATAAGGATCGAGAAAGAAGGCGGGTTCCGCAACTTTCGCAAATTGGAACTGAACAATAAAGCGCTTCGAGCCTTAACGTCGACTAGCCGACATAGTCGACTAGCCGACATAAAAGACGCCCTTAACCGGCACGATCATTTTCGAGGAGGCCACCATGGGACAATCAAAACCATATCGCGCGACGGCCCTCATCGTCGAAGACGATCCGATGCAACGGGATATGATTTGCCTGCTGCTGGAAGAGAGCGAGGTCGATGTCATCGAATGCGAGAGTGCGGAGGCTGCCGAGCTGGTGCTGGAGCGCGCCGCCGATAGCCTGGTCCTGATGATGACCGACGTGCAGCTTGCCGGCAACATGGACGGGGTCGAGCTCGCGCACATCGCCAGGAAGTACAATCCCGAGATGGGGGTGATCGTCACCTCAGGCAAACCGCTGCATCAGGAATTGCCCGATGGCGTCCAGTTCTGGTCCAAGCCGTGGGCGCCGCTCGACGTGATCCGCGAAGCGGAACGGATGGTGTATGAAAGGCGCCGCCACAACGAGGCCGAGCGGCGCCCGCGTTCGTAAGCAGCCGCGGGTGGTGCCCGTGCTTCCACGCCGGATGCCGCCGTGGTAATGGCAGGGCATGACGCTGTCGTTTCTGTTGACCTCGCTGATCGTAGTCGCCTCGCCCGGCACCGGCGTGCTCTATACGCTCGCGGTGGCGCTGACGCTGGGAGCGCGGCCGAGCCTTGCGGCGGCCTTCGGCTGCACGCTCGGCATCCTGCCGCACATGCTGGCCGCCATGCTCGGGCTTGCCGCGGTGCTGCATACCAGTGCCCTGGCGTTTGCCGCGCTGAAATGGTGCGGCGTGGTCTATCTGCTCTATATGGCCTGGCAGGCGTTGCGCGAGACAGGCGCGCTGTCGATCGACACGCGCCCGGCGGCGGCCACCCGCTCCAGCCGGCGCGTCATCGTGACCGCGATCCTGATCAACATCCTCAATCCGAAACTGTCGATCTTCTTCCTGGCCTTCCTGCCGCAGTTCATAGCCGTCGACGAGCCGCACCCGTTGGCGCGGATGCTGGAATTGAGCGCGGCCTTCATGGCGATGACGTTTGCGGTGTTCGCGGTCTATGGCCTGTTCGCAGCCTCGCTGCACGACCGCGTCATCACGCGCCCGAAGGTGATGGCCTGGCTGCGCCGGAGTTTTGCGGCGGGATTTGCCGCACTCGGCGCCAAGCTGGCGCTGGCGGAGCGCTGAAATTTTTCCGTGGCTCCATCCGGGCTACGCGTTCGCGTGTACCAAAACCAAAAAGGCGGGCCTGCGGCCCGCCATTCTCCAAATTGCACCCGGAGTTGGGAGCCCGGGCGGAGCTGAGCACTCCACCCGGGCCAAAATTCACTTCTTCTTCGACTTCTTGGCCTTCTTCGCCTTGGCCTTCTTCGCCTTCTTCGCTTTCTTAGCCATAGTATCCTCTCAAGGTTTTCATGGATTGAAACGCGACACCGAGGCATGCTTGGCGGAGGGCCAGCCTCGCAACATCCTCGATGACAATCCCAGCAGATTCGCAGGCCCATGCCGCGTGCTGTCATGGCGTTGTCATCACGTTATCCACAGTTGTTATGCATTTTGATGCGATTTTTTGCCGAAACGCGCCTCGTCACCGCCGTTCGCATCGCGCGCATCATGCTTAACGATGTCCCAATTTCGACGATCTTCATCAATTCAAAACCACGGTTTGGATTGGCCGGCGGCAGTCAGGGTCCGTTAAGCGTCGCGGATGCACCTTGTCCCGCAAGACGACGGGGCGAGACAACAACGATCGTCGTGGGAGAAAGCCCGAGGCGGAAGTCTTGAGCGGTCGTTAGGCAACTGGGGAGACGGGACGCGCGCGTCCCGGGGTCGCGATGCTGAGCGTTCCGACGCTTTGGACGGTGTTCGTCATCAATTTTCTCGCGCTGGGCCTGATCTGGGCCTACGTCATGCGCAGCTATCCGTCGTTCGAAGCCGCGCGGTTCTGGACCGGTTCGGCATTCGTTGCGGCGGCCGGCGCGGCAATGGCGATGCTGCGCGTGACTTTCCCGGATTCACTGGTGCCGCTGCTGTTTGCCGGCACCGCGTTGATCCTGGCGATCTGCCTGGCTGCGATGGGTATCCGCAAGTTCTTCGATCAACCGGTTTCCTGGCGCCTCACCGTGCTGGTCACCGGGCTTGGCGCAGCCGGATTGTGCTTTTTCACTTTCGTCTACGACAGCGTGCCCGCGCGCATGACCGTCTTCACGATCGCCCAGGCGCTGCCGATGGTGCTGAGCCTGAAGCTGTTGCTCGGCCGGCACGAGGGGCGCGTCAATCCGGGCGCGCGGCTCGCCGGCGTCGTCACCATTCTCATCATGGCCATTTTCGTCGCCAGGTGGATCGGCGCGGTGACCAGCGCGGGCGGCGGATTCTCCTATATGCATTTCAACCCGGTGCAATCGGTCGTCATCCTGGTGCTGGTGTTCCTGTCGATGTCGCTGAATTTCGGCTTCCTGCTGATGGCGATGGACCGCCTGCGCAACGAGGTCGCGGATCTCGCGCTGCTCGACGATCTCACCGGCGTCGGCAACCGCCGCTATCTGCTGCAGCGCCTCACGGAGGAATGCACGCGCTCCGAACGCTCAGGTCAGCCGTTCGCGCTGCTGGTGATCGATCTCGACGGCTTCAAGGGCATCAACGATACCCACGGCCATGCCGCCGGCGATGCCTGCCTGCAGCATTTCACCCTGATGGCGCAAACACGCCTGCGGCCCGGCGACATGCTGGCGCGGACCGGCGGCGACGAGTTCTGCATCGTGCTGCCGTCCTCGACGCTGCGCGAAGGCGCCATGATCGCGCGCCGCGTGCTGGAGGTCTGCCGTGCGGACGCCGAGCAATGCGCCGGCAACGACATTCCGATCGCGGTCTCGATCGGCGTCGCGCAATGGGCCCGCGAGATGGGCGCTTATCCCGACCGCCTGATTGCGGCCGCCGACCATGCGCTGTACGACGCCAAGAAGGCCGGCCGCAACGGCTTTGCGACCTACGACCCGGCGCCGCCACTGGCGCCCGAACCCGCAACGTCGGGAATAGCGGATATCGGCCTGCGCCAGCGGGCCTGAGACGTGCTACTCAGGTCCGTCACTGGACCTCGATCATGAATTTTCGTCTCGTCGCGGCCGCACTGTTCACCTTCCAGTTTCCCGCTTGCGCCGCCGCGCAAACGCCCGACCTCGCCGCGATCGCGCGCGCGTCCGGCACACCCGATATTCCCGGGTTGAAGGTGGTCTGGCTCGCGCCGTGGGGCGACCTCGCGAAATCTCATCCCTGGCGCAACATCATCGTGCACCAGACCGAAGGGCCGGCAGGCTCCGCGCGCGGCGGCGCGCAGGCGCAGTCGAAGAACCCGACCCGGCGCGGCGTCATGGTCTGGGTCGAAACCGACGGCACGGTGTACTGGGCGGTCGCCGAACATCTCGTTCCGACCCATGGCGACGGCGCCAACCGCAACGACAACAAGTATATCGACAACGGCCCGACCTATCGCCAGGTCGTCGGCAACAATTCGATCGGCGTCGAATTCGCCGGCAATTTTCCCGACGTGACGCGCGGTCCGACCGAGGCGCAGGTCGCGGCGTGGCGAATTCTGGTGAAGGTGTTGCGCGCGCGTTACGGCATTCCGCTCGATCGCGTCTACGCGCATAACTGGATCGACTACAAGGACGCCCGCTATTGCGAAGGCTGCGTGCTGGCGAAGCTGGCGCGGGAGTGGGGGGAGTAGGGGCGGCTGTCGCGCTTGGCTGAACACTCAAGCAGCACATTCGCTGTCGTCGCCCGGCTTGTCCGGGCGATCCAGTATTCCAGAGACCGTAGTTATTGCGCGTCGTTTCACGCCGCGGCGTACTGGGTCACCCGCTTTCGCGGAGGACGACAGCGGAGGTGCTGAGACAGCTTCCGGCAAAACGAAAGCCAAAAAACAAAAAGCCGGCGTTGCCGCCGGCTTTCGTTTACCTGTTAGCTTGACCGCGCGATCAGAGCGCGGCTTCGAGCGCTTCGGCTTCCTGCCGGGCAATCGTGCCCTTGACGGCCGACTGCACCTTTTCGAAAGCGCGGACCTCGATCTGCCGCACGCGTTCGCGCGAGACGCCGAATTCGGCGGCGAGGTCTTCCAGTGTCATCGGCTCTTCCGCCAGACGCCGCGCCTCGAAGATGCGGCGTTCGCGCGGGTTGAGCACGCCGATGGCGCCGTTCAGCGCCTGTCGGCGGTGATCGAACTCCTCGTGCTCGGCCATCACGGCTTCCTGGTTGGGCGAGTTATCGACCAGCCAGTCCTGCCATTCGCCGGCTTCACCGTCGTCGCGGATCGGCGCGTTGAGCGACGCGTCGCCGCCGAGGCGGCGGTTCATGTCGACCACGTCCTGATCCGTCACGCCGAGGCGCTTGGCAATCAACTTCACCTGGTCGGGGCGGAGATCGCCCTCGTCCAGCGCGGAGATCTTGCTCTTCGCCTTGCGCAGGTTGAAGAAGAGCTTCTTCTGGTTCGCGGTGGTTCCCATTTTCACGAGTGACCAGGAACGCAGAATGTACTCTTGTATCGACGCCTTGATCCACCACATGGCGTAGGTAGCGAGACGAAAACCCTTCTCGGGCTCGAACCGCTTGACCGCCTGCATCAGGCCGACATTGCCTTCCGAGACGACCTCGGAAATCGGCAAGCCGTAGCCGCGATAGCCCATGGCGATCTTGGCCACGAGCCGGAGATGGCTGGTGACAAGGTGATGTGCCGCGTCGCGATCGTCATGTTCGCGCCAACGCTTGGCGAACATGTATTCCTGCTGGGGCTCCAGCATCGGGAATTTGCGGATCTCGGCGAGGTATCTGGAAAGGCCGGATTCTCCATTGAGAACCGGCAACGTAGCTGTACGGGCCATTTGAGCGCCCTCCAGTGGTTCAGGCCCCCGATAGCGGCGGGCCCGGCAGGTGATCGCTGTGTTAAAGCCGACCAGGCTGCGATGTTCCGCGCTGGATATTCAGCGCAGGTGCAACATACCCGAAAACGAACAAATAGGGAAGGAATACTGACGTCACGTCACCGTGTGGCAGCTATAACCTGTTGGTATAGCTTATCTTTTCAGAATGGCCTGCGTCATAGCGCCGCTTCCAGCGCCCGTTGCAGGAGGAGCAAATCCTCCGGCAGGGCCGCCTCCCAATGCAAAAATTCCCCGGTTCGGGGGTGTTCCAGGGCGAGCAGGTAGGCGTGCAGCGCCTGCCGGCCGAGGGCGGTGAGTGCATCCTTACCTTGGATACCGAGCTGCCCGGCCTTGGTCTTGAAGTGCGGGCCATAGACGGCATCGCCCATCAGGGGGTGGCCGATATGGGCGAGGTGCACCCGGATCTGATGGGTCCGCCCGGTCTCGAGCTGGCAGGCCAAAAGCGAGGCGACCGGCTTGCCGTCGCGCCCCTGATACGCCGCCTGCAATTCCCAGTGCGTGACCGCCTCGCGTCCGCCCGGGCGCACCGCCATCTTTTCACGGGCATAAGGATGCCGGTCGATCGGCGCGTCGACCGTGCCGCGCTGGCGGTTGGGCACGCCCCAGATGAAGGCCATGTAGCCGCGTTGCATCGGGCCAGTGCGGCCGTGATCGGCGAATTGCGCGGTCAGCGATTGATGCGCCTGGTCGTTCTTGGCGATCACCATCAGCCCGGTGGTGTCCTTGTCGAGCCGGTGCACGATGCCCGGCCGGCGGACGCCGCCGATGCCGGAAAGGCTGGCGCCGCAATGGGCGATCAGCGCGTTGACCAGCGTGCCGCTCTCGTGGCCGGCGGCCGGATGCACGACCAGCCCCTTCGGCTTGTCGATGACGATGATGTCGTCGTCCTCATGGACGATATCGAGCGCGATATCCTCGCCCAACGGCTCCGGCGCCACCGCTTCGGGCACGTCGATTGTGATCGTATCGCCGGCAGTGACATGATAAGCGGGGTCGCGGATGGGGGCGCCTTTGGCGGTAACGGAACCGGCCAGAATCAGCGCCTTCAGCCGCGAACGCGACAGTTCCGGGCGGAGCACCGCGAGCACGCGGTCGAGGCGGGGCGATCCCTCGTCGCCGCCGACGGTAACCTCCAGCCTTTGACCGCCGTTAGATGAGCCTTGTTCCAAAGCAGAGCCTTGCATGACCGATACCGTTGCGCCCGAACCAACCCCCGAACAGGCCGCGCTGATCGCGCGGGTGCGGCGGATGATGCTGATCGCGGGCCTGACCTCGGCGCTTGCGGTGGCCGTGGTCCTGATCGCCGTCGGGTACCGTCTTTACCGTGGCGAGGGAAGCCCCGCGGCCGCCGCGACCGACATTATCGCGACCCTGCCCAAGGGCGCCCGCATCATCTCGACGGCGGTCGCCGGCGAGCGGCTGGTGCTGACGCTGGATATAGCCGGAGTGACCGAAATCCGCACCTTCGACGCCAAGACGCTGAAACCGGCCGGAAAGCTGAAATTCGTCAGCGAGCCCTGAGGCCAGCGCGATCGGCCCAAAAATGCCCCGGGCCGGGGTCGAGGACGCCAGGCAACAGATTTACCCAACCGTGCGAGGGCCTTCAGACTTGCCTTGCCCACCGCACATTTCGCGGCTATTCCCTGAGGCCAACGCTCCCTTCGTCTAGCGGTTAGGACGCGGCCCTCTCAAGGCTGAAACAGGGGTTCGATTCCCCTAGGGAGCGCCAAATCTTTATTCTGGTCCCGATCTGATTGAGGTTTTTTCAGAATTGACCCACTCTCAATGGTGGGACACCGAGTGTTCGGTTTGATTTCTACCCTGCTTCATCGGACGGCCCTAAGGAACTCTTTTCCCAATGGGTAAAGCGTCCATCGGCCAGCGTCGCCAACCAGACCAAGACTCAGCAAGTTAGACGCAGAAATTTGTATTTCGTCGCTGTTGAGGCCTAGCTTAACCAGGGTTTGACGGACATCGGGGTCAAGAAAGCCTGCGCCAGCTGTCAGTGCATTGAGAGTTTTGACATCGAGGGGATCGAGTTGTTTAGCGATCTCGATGAACCTAAGTCGGAATGCTGTCCTACGAGAGGGGTCGGCCGCAGCCTCAAGGAGGCCGGCCCAGATCTCCTGTAGTTCATCCCGGTCCTCGTCTGCAGCAGCGGTCAACATCGGAAGCAACAACGGAAGCGCGGGAGGCTCAGTTTTTATTTGTCGCTGCTCCAATCTCTTTTTTGCTCTTTCAATGATTTTTGCGAGGTTTTCAGCGCGCCTCACCTTTAGGTAATCACCACCAAGGAGACCAACGACATCGGCTGGCACAGTGCCTAATGTATCGCGCAAGAAGCCGCCGAATTCTTGGAGAGTTTTCAAGGCCTCTTGGATAGCCTTTGCTTGCTCATCCGAAATTGGAATTAGTTCTCCACTCATCGGCATCACCTCAAAGCATTACCATCGGCTAGTCGGCAAACACAGCGACATCGGGGCGATGGTCCATCACGCGCCCATGCGGGCTATTCCCTGGGTTATAAGGGAAGTTTCAGGCGAGCAAGTGTTTCGAAATTGTTCGCCGTGGTTACGACTCCCTTTGCAAGCGTGTTCATCTGCTCGATAGCGGCCCTGGTCTGGGGTTGTATTCCTTCTCGCAGGTCCAGATCGGTGAGCGGCGTGCCGATCTCGGGATTGTTGTAATCAGGGAAAATCCGGTTGGTGATGACATTACAGAGTCCGCGAGATGCTCCAATAACGTTTGACAGTGAGTCTTGAAGTTCTGAGTCCAAGAATTCGTAATGGGCGCCACGCCACTCATAAGCGATGAGTTCGAGGGGATTTAGAATGGAGACACGATAGGGGAGTCTAAAACTGTGGTCTGTGAGAAATGCGATAAGCTCTGGTGTCATTAATGCTCGATAGTCAGCCAGCAGCTTCACGTCATGCGGGTTGCCCCGGGGCGGTTCTTGTATCGCGGGCCGCTCGGGAATCACGCGTTGGAGAATTAGTAACGAAATGCCGAGCACTATGAGAACCAGGCTAAGCCAAGCTGGAGTATCGGGAATTGTAATGCTGACGCCGAAGAGCTTGGCAAAGGGTGGTACTACGTATTGAGTGATGCTTGTGATCGAGAGGACGCCGCCAGCGATCAGAATTAGCGCTCCCTTCCCCCAAGCGGTGCCGATCCAAACGCGGAAAAGCTTTTCGCAGAAGTCGAAAAAAGACCTAAAGTCCATGTTATCCCCCAATGCAGTCGTGCGATTTGGCGGCAACTTTGGGTAGAAATCAACCTTTTAGCGAGGTGTCTAGGCAGCCACTTCATTCAGCGCGCTTTTGACACACGGCTAAAGAAGGCGAGGTATTAAGTTCGGGCGGCTCCTAACCCGGGAGAAAACGGTACCCTCCACCGCGGTAAGCGGACTACTGGCTGACGCTATCATTGGAATTGCAGAATGTCGCGGACCCGCGTCTCCTGATCCTCCTTTACCAAGACTGGTAAGAGGGCCGTCCCTTTTGCTCGAGCGACTGCCAGGCGGTGGTTGCCGCCACCAATGGTCAGTCGTCCGTCGCTCGTGGGAATGATCAACGGAGGTGTCATTCGGCCGCCCTCGTGCCAATGAACTATTGCACGCGCCGCTTTATCCGGAGATCCGACGGTCCAAACCTCTTCTGCAGTCCGATGCCAGTGCGGAGTGAGCGCAGCATCGATGGCAGCCAATGAAACGTCCGGAATCAGGACGAGCTCGTCCGCATTCACCTGGTCCGGATTGGCTCCGTCATACACGCGGTAAAAGCTTCTCTGGTCTAAGTCCCAGCGCACATCGAACGCTGGCCAGGTTTCCAAGGGTTGTCCCTCAATAGCGTCAGCCGCTTTCCTAACCCTGGCGCGCTCTTTGAAATGTGCTCTTGCCTCTTCGTGCGTGCAGCCGCTTAGCGACATATGAAGCAGTTCTTCCGACGAAATCGGCCCATCTGCTATTGCAGCGAAGAGGGAATTTGGATCGCTGAACTTGCTGGTCACGAAGGCTCTCTATCACACGCTAGAACATGGACGCTTGGCTGATATCGTCTTGTCGGACCACACCATTGATGAGCCAGGTATCTTGGTGAAGTGAATGTGTTCCCATCGCCAGAAGCATGCCCCTTGCTGGATAGTCGCGACCAAACACCTGCTCCATGTCGGCCAAGGCTCCCTGCTCGCCATACTCTCTCGACCAATTGTGATAGGTCGCTTCGATTTCCCAATCCTGGCACGTCCCTTCACGAACGCCGTCGTCTGTTCGATAGCGGTATTTGAAATTGTACGGACACGGATTGTAGTTGTTCGTTACCTGTTTTGCGAACAGATCGTCCTGGGCGCGGATCGAATCGAACAATTCCTTTTCTGCCTTTATTTCTTCGACGTCCTTTTTCTCGACCTTGAATGCAAGGATTTCCGGCTTCAATAGTGCGAAGCTCCTGCCGAGCTCACGCTCGCGCACGAGGCTCGTCACAATTGCCTTGGCGAGAAAGGCGGGTCGCTCCGACTTTCTGAGCTTACCGACAATCTCAATGGACTGCTGATCTACTCGCCGGCTCTCAGTGCGTTTGTCGTCGTTGGGAAGGCGCCAGTCGAATTTAATTCGATCCCAACGTCCGAACTTCTTCGACTGCTCCAGCGTTCGGAAGGATACGGGGTAAAGCCTGAGCCAATTCCCATACAGGTCAATGCCGGCGCAACAAACCGTCTCACCGTGGCGGCGGCCGACTTGCGGCGCCGCCTTTACGATCACTATGGCTTCGGTGCTACCCGATGTAGGCGGGTGTCCTGTCATTAGAACAAATACCACCTCTTGAAGTGGTCCGGGCAACTAGCGGTGTAGCGGTCAAATGTACCAGACTGAATTTCGCGCGCTGCGCCATCGACTCGGCAACGATGCAGCGGTGGCAATTAGTATGATCCCGTTCGAAGCAAAGCAAACACGAAATGGATTCTGAAGCGGCCGCCACCGCCTCGGATAAGGCTTGCTGCGCCGCAGTGGTCATCATGTGCGCGCTGAATATTCGCCGAAAGTCTGAGAACCGGCCTTCCCGGGCGGCGATACGACCCGGTTTTGGATCGCCGAGTGCCTTCAAGTGGAGGTATCGGATCCCGACTTCGTCAAGCCCTCTTGCAAGAGCGGACTTCGAAAATCCTGGCTTGCGGGAGATCGGGACGTCCCGAACATCGATTAGGAGCGTCACACCACTTTTCTGAAGGGTTGCAAATAAGTCCGCCGGATTGCTACCCTCATATCCAGTCGTGAAAAGCTTCGTCATGTGCATGCGCTCCTGCGGTGCTTCCACCATGTTCGGCAAAGGTTGACAACCCGTAAGGATAGCGTCACCGGCCCTTATTTTGACATGGACTGCGAAACCAACTCACTTCATCTCCTCCAGCAACTTCTTAATTGGGGTGACAGTGCACGAAAATGCACCGCCCCGCCGAGACCATCGCGCGTCGTTGGCTGCAGACGGCCTATGAGAAGATGACGGCGAAGAGGGCCAAGGGTTGACGTCAGCGAGGCGCAGCCCGCGATTGCTGACGAACGTCGCGGGACAAGCAGCCTCACGCATGGCAAAAACGGCAACTGTCCCTTAGAGCATGATCCGGAAAAGTGGAAGCCGGTTTTCCCTCGCGACGTCAGTGGAACGCGTTGCGCGGAGATCATGCTCAAACAAAAGATGAGCAAAGCTATTGAGCCGCCGTCACCCGCAACGATTTCCTCAGAGCCCGTTGGGGGCTCGATTCCGGATCCGCGATCGGGCGGCGGTAGGTCGCGACGCGGCGCAGCCAGCCGACCTCGAAGACACGGTTGGATGGAAGGTTGCGAACCCTCTGCTGCAGGACGAACTGCGCCGCATCGGCGAATTCGGCGCGCACGGCCTTCGGATCGCCGGTCACGCCGTTCATCTTGAGCAGCACCTGCTTGAGACCCCAACCCTGCCGCCGCCCGGTCTCCCTGTTCATGGCGGCTTCGTTCGGGTTGGTGCCCTCGCCCTTGAAGTTGATGTAGTCGATCAGCGGATAAAAATTCTCGGAGGCGCGAATGACGCGCGTGAACTGGATGACGATATGTTCGCGCTCCGTGCCGTCGGGCGTCGTCTTGAGGATCTTCTCCATCGCACCTTGCGCCCGCGCCACCATGAATTGCGTCTGCTCCGGCACGGTGTCGAGTAGAAACTGCCTCAACTCTTTCATCTGCGGTGAGTTGGCGTTCCTCCTGAACTCGGCCCGGCTTGTCCACGGGTTCGCCGGAATTTGCGTCTGGTCCAGCCAGGCGGGCAAACGCACGTTCTTCTTGCGCATGAATTCGAGCAGGGCCGGAAAGCTCTCCTCGAAAGGCAGCCATTTGCCGACAGGAAACCAGATGAAATGACCGATGCCTAAGGAAGCGAATTCCTCGTTCGCACTCCATGCCGTGATCGCATCAGGTTTTCCGCCTGTTTCATTCAGCCAGATCTTCTGGCCGATCTTCTTCGCCAGATCGCCCGGCAAGACGAGCTGTGGTACAGGTAAATCCTTGGCCTCGGGGCTCGATTTCCGTGCTTCCGGCATTTGAACGGCAGCTTCCGGCGCTGGCTTCTGCACCTCGGGCTGTCGCAGGACTGTTTCGGGTTCCGACTTCTGCGTGCGGGATGGTTGCGCGACGCCAGGCCCACCCTGCTCCTGTGCGTTATCAGCGACGCGCGTCTGGGCCGGCGCGGCTGTTTCCGCCAATGCCGTTTGCGTCGCCATGCCAGCGACGATGACACATGAGAGCAGCAATGAGCCGCAAGCAAGCACCTTCGCGCTGTACTGTCCGGCTTTCGCTTGCCGTGCCGTTCTCCTGCTGCTACCCGCGCGCCAGCGGCCAATGAAATCACCGCCCATGTCCATGTTTCCGAAGGCTAGCCTGACGGGAAGGGTCGTGCGAGCGAACAACACGATGCGTATGGCGAAATCGTGGGGTCATAGTGGCGGCCCGGTGCCGGCGCCACATGGGCGACAATCCTGCGCATCGCGCCGACGAGGGGGGCGAGAAAGCGGTCCCTACGCGGCTTCTTCTTGACAAACTGTATCCAGTTAGATACATTTGGCCATGAACACGCTCATTCGGTCATCCGTCTTTTCCGATTGGCTGAATAGCTTGAAAGATCAGAAGGCCAAGGCGCGGATACTGCACCGGTTGTCGCAAGCCTCCCTGGGCAATTTCGGGGATTGCGAGCCGGTAGGCGAAGGCGTCTCGGAAATGCGTATCCACCATGGTCCGGGATTCCGTGTCTATTTCGTGCGTGATGGTGCCGCCGTCTATGTGCTGCTTTGCGGTGGCGACAAGTCCAGCCAGCGCCGCGATATCGCCAAGGCAAAGCGCATGGCGAGGGAATTGAAGGAGAGCGGGCGATGAAGAAGGCCAAAGCCAAGGGAAACGTAAAGGAAAACGTCAAGGCAAACGCGAACGCAAAGGTCACTTACGCGCCATTCGAGGTCGCTGACTATCTCGATAGTGAGGAAGCGATTGCGGAATATCTTTCGCTCGCAGCCCGCGACGAAAACCCCGGCGTATTGCTCAAGGCGCTTGGTGACGTGGCCAAGGCGCGCGGCATGGCCGAGGTCGCGAAGGCGTCCGGTCTCGGCCGCGAAAGCCTCTACAAGACGCTGGCACCGGGTGCCAAGCCGCGTTTCGAAACGATTGCCACCATCATGCGGGCGCTGAATGTCGGGTTTTCAATCGAAAGCAGGTTGCCAGTGCGAGCGAAGAAGGCCCGCAAGTTGAAAGCGGCGTAGGTGGCCAGCGAGGCTGCGAAACCCACTCACTTCATCTCCCCCAGCAGCTTCCGCGTTTCACCCAACAAAGCCCGAATCTGCCTTCGCTCGGCGATCGCATCCCTGGTGAACAGGCCGTGCTTGCGCGCGTTCTGGTTTGCTCTTGGCGCGCCGGACCCCTGTGCTCCGCCATGCATGCGGCAGCGCTTCCTGCCGTGCACCGCCGGCGAACGGCACGCGCCACTGGCGCGGGTTTTGGCGCCACAACGCGGGCTCGCCAGCATCGGGCCGGTGTTTTTGATGTGATCGCTCACGCCTGTGCTTACCGCTTGGCGTCAGCGGAATCGCGCCTTCGCCTGGAGCCCGAGCCCTTCGGCGCCTTCCGCGCTTCGGATGCCGGGTCCTTGTCCGATACGATCACGCGCGCATGCTGCGTGACGTTGCCGACAATGGCCTTGCCGCCATCGCCCACCGACACGTTCTGCACGGTGATGGCAGGCTCGCCATGGCTCCGGTAGCGGTTGAGCGCCTCGATCTGGGCGGGAAACGTGCGGGCGAGCCTGCCCAATGCGCGGGCGGCGCTGTCGTGCTGGGCGAGATCGTCCGCATTCGCAAGGTGATGGGCACATCGCATCGCCATCACATGAACGGAAACCATCTGCGCCACCAGCATGGCTTCGATGGAATCCCGGGGCTTGATGCTCTTCACCATCGAAATCATGAAGGAGAGGTTGACCTCGTCAGGACTCTCGCCGCTCACGCTGGCCTTTACCAATTGCCTGATAATGCCATGCATCGCTTCGCGATCGGCAACCCCCAGGGTGTCAGCCATCAGCCGTTCGCCGAGCTCCTGATCGGGATGGTCGATGGCGAAGCCGTGCGACTGAAGCTTTATTCGCGGGGCTGCGGCAGCTTTGGTCTGGTCAGTTGCGGCGATCGCCGCTGGCATCGCGAGGTCCGGAGCGGTGTTCATGTCGAGATTCCTTGAGGAATGCGCGCGGGGCAAGCGCGCGGTTCGGCCACGCGCAGGCGATCGTTCGCCGCGGTGATCCCTGCAGTTTCAATGGTGGGTGAGGATTTGAGCCGCAATCGCACCGACCAGCCCGCTATTGCGGAGCGACGGGGATTTCAGAGGTTGCGGGATGATGAAGGAATGCCGCTGATTTGCCCGACGTGTCAAGTTGCTTCTTCGAATGACGGCGGCCGGCTGCTACTTTGCATGAGGTTGTTTTCGATATTTTGGGAGTGTGCATGTCGGAAGCGCAGCTTCCTATTCCTTCTTCCCGGACTGCCTCAGCTTGAAATGCCCGAACGCGGTAGCGATCGGCTTCGCCGCATCCTCCTGCCAGGCCTGCGCCTGGAAGGCGACGATGCGCTGGCCCTGTCGGACGATTGAAACATTCGCAAAGCTGTCCAGCGCACGTCCCGAACGCAAATAGTTGATGGTCAGCCCGATCGGCTTTGGCGGCGTTGCAATGCCGAGTTCGCGCGCCACACCGACAATCGCAGTCGTTTCCAGGAAGGCACCGGTGATGCCGCCGTGGATGGCGGGCAGCACCGGATTGCCGATGATCTTCGGCGAGAAAGGCATGCGCAGCGCGCCGTCTTCAGTGGGGCGGATGCCGAGGCAGCGGGCAAACGGGCTTTTGGCGAATGGGCCTGAGTTATCTTCGGGCGCGTCAAGGACCGGCACCTCATGCGCTTCCCAGTCCTGCAGCATGTTCGTGCGGTTGGCGCCGATCATGAAGCACGCGGCGGCGGTCGCGACAGGATCCTGCTCGGTTTCCTGATAGGCGGTCGAGCGCACGAAGGCGATGGAACGCGTGACGTGGTAGCAGATCGAATGCGCTTTGATATCGAGACCGGGTTTGGCCGGCTTCTGGTAGTCGATGCGCAGATCAAGCGTCGCGATCGCGCGGTTGCCGTCGAGCGCCAGCTGCACCGCCATGCCGCAACTCTCGTCGAGCATGGCGGTGACCACGCCGCCGTGGATCACGCCGGTTTCCGTGTCGCCGGCGAAGACGGATTGGTAGGGCAGGCTGGACCAGGCCTCGCCGCGCTCGGCACGATCGATGCGAAGTCCGCTGGCGCGGCCATAGAGAGACCGGCGTTCCGCGATCGCCTTCGCCAGTTTGTCGAACGGCAGCGGCTGCCCCTCATCTGTCGAGATTTCAGACATGCTGGCGGTTTAGCATGCCGCCGGGATGAATTGTGCAGCAATATGCATCAGGTGCCGGCATCTCCGGAGGTGGTTGTCGGTCCGAGGATCTGCCTCTATTTAACCCGACCTTCGAAAATTCTTGATTGCAGGTTGGGGGCACTAAGACCGCAAAACGTCTTGAATGCGATCATCACCCCTGGATGTATCGCGACCCGCTACCGTCGCTTGGCTTGAGGCCGGCCTCGATGATCTTTCGATGCACTCAATGTCTTCTCGTAATTTCTTCAGCTCGAAATACGCTTTGACGAAGTTGAAATCAGCTGAAGTAGCCGTAGCGGGACGTTTGCGCATTTCAATCCCTCCGCTCTCTCCAAGAATCTATAGATCGTAGCGTGTGCGCTCGAAAAACGGAGCGTGCGGACTCGTAGAGGTCAAACCACGTAGCCCTCGACGAGCCCGCAACCACCGCGCCGCTTTGGTGGCCCCCCGTCGTGCACACTTGCTGATGGTTTGCGCAGAGTCTGTAGCGCCGCGAGCACAACAACACTGAACTCGCGAATGTGGTAACGGAGTTACAGCTGGTTCCCGCTGTTGGCCGCTTACCCCAAATCTTCCCGTCCCCTCTGACGAGGCTACCGTCGCGATGAGTGCCAAAGATGTGGAGCGATACGCATGATGCGTCGGCATCGGTGGAGGTGGTCGTCGACCCGAAAATCTGCCTCTATTGGAAAGACGGCCTGCACGTAGCCGGCCCTGGGTGTCTGCGGAGTGGCTGCCGGCCTTGCCGGAGCCTAAAGTTCTTGCGTGGGAGAGCGGCGATATGGGTAGTTTGGTGATCAGTGGCGGCCGGGTGGTGGATCCGGCGAGCGGGATGGACGCCATTGGCGATGTGGCGGTGGTGGATGGCCAGGTCTCCGCTGTCGGCACCGGGCTCGGCGGCGCCGAACGGGTGATCGACGCGACCGGGCTGGTGGTGGCTCCTGGCTTCATCGACCTGCACGCGCACGGCCAGTCGATCCCGGCCGACCGCATGCAGGCGTTCGACGGGGTGACGACGACGCTCGACCTCGAGGCGGGCGTATTGCCGGTCGCATCCTGGTATCGGCGCCAGGCCGCGCATGGGCGCGTGCTGAACTACGGCGCCGCCGCCAACTGGGCTTTTGCGCGCATCGGCGCGATGACCGGCTCCAACGCGGAAAGCTCGCTGGAGGCGTTCGGCAATGCCATGCGCGATCGCCGCTGGATCGACAACGTGGCCAGCGACACGGAGGTGGCCGGCATCCTCGACCGCCTTGCAATTGGATTGAACGAGGGTGGCATCGGCATCGGCATCCTCAACGCCTATGCCCCGGGCGCCGGCGTGCAGGAGCTGACCGCGGTGTGCCAGCTCGCGGCGGCGCATGATGTCGCGACCTTCACCCACGTAGCCTACATGTCCCGCATCGACCCGGAAAGCGCCGCCGAGGCCTATATCCGCCTGATCGGCTATGCCGGCGCCACCGGCGCGCACATGCACATCTGCCACTTCAACTCCTCCAGCAAGACCGACGTGGAGCGGTGCGCCGTGCTGGTGGCCAAGGCGCAGGCGCAGGGCCTGCCGATCACGGTGGAGGCCTATCCGTACGGCACCGGTTCGACGGTGCTGGCGGCGGCCTTCTTCAGCGATCCGGATTTCGAGGCGCGCAATGGACTAGGCTACGATTCGGTGCAGCGGGTGACCGACGGGCGGCGCTTCCGCGACCGCAAGGAGCTGCTGGCAGCGCAGGCGGAGGAGCCGTCCACGCTGGTGCTGTGGCATATCCTGGATACGGAGAACAATCCGCACCATCGTGACCTCCTGGACATATCGGTGCTCTATCCCGGCGGCGCGATCGCGTCCGACGCGATGCCCTGGACGCTGTCGGACGGCAGCGCTTACACCGGCGACGCCTGGCCGCTGCCTGACGACGCCACCTCGCATCCGCGCTCGGCGGGTTGCTTCACCCGTTTCATCCGCGAGTGGGTGCGTGAGCGCAAGACGCTGTCGCTGCTGGAAGGCGTCCGCAAATGCGCGCTGATCCCGGCGGAGATCCTTTCCCACAGCACGCCCGCGATGCGTACCAAGGGAAGGCTGCAGCCAGGCGCGGATGCCGACATTGTCGTGTTCGATTTCGAGGCGCTGACGGACCGGGCGACTTTCTCGGCGATGAACCGTCCGTCAGAGGGCGTCCGGCATCTGGTGGTCAGCGGCGAGCCGCTAATCAGCGATGGCGTGCTGGATGTGGCGGCGAGGCCCGGCCGGCCGGTGCGCCGGCCCATTGCCGAGAGTTGATTGTGCCGGTCCCGATCCTGCTGGTCACCGGTTTCCTCGGGGCAGGCAAGACTACGGTCGTGAACCACCTGCTGGCGCATGCCGAGGGGCGGCGGATCGCCGCCGTGGTCAACGATTTCGGCGCGATCAACATTGATGCGGAGCTGGTCGCGGGCGCCAGCGATGGGGTGGTCAGCCTGAGCAACGGCTGCATCTGCTGCTCGCTGGAAGGCGATCTCTTGCGCACGCTCGCCGCCCTGCTGCGGCGTGATCCGCGGCCGGAGTTCATCGTGATCGAAACCAGCGGGGTCGCCGATCCCTCGGATATCGTGCGCAACCTGATGGATCCGATGATCTGGCGGGAGGCGCCGCTGGAAACGGTGCTATGTGTGGTGGACACGACGACAACTGAAGAAGCGTTGAACGACGCGTTGCTGCGCTCTCAGCTGCGGGCAGCCGACGTGGTGGCGCTGAGCAAGGTGGACCTGGTGGACGCGGCGGGTCGCGCAAAGCTGCGCGATGTCGTCCGGGCACTGCGTCCGGCGGCGGTGGTGGTCGATGCCCTGCATGGCGAAGTCCCCGCAGCGCTGCTGTTCCCCGCGGATTTGGACCGCGTGCCCGCGCCGCGCGAGATGGGGCCGCGACGGCCGGCAGTTGACCGGTTCGAGACGCTGAGCTGGACATCGGAACATCTGGTGTCGCTCCCGCGGCTGCAGCAGGCGATCGGCCGGCTGGCGCCGAAGCTCGCCCGGGCGAAGGGGTTGTTCGAGACCGTGGAGCAGCCGGGGCGGCTGACGGTATTTCAGCTCGCCGGCGGGCGCGCGACGTTGGCACCGGGCGGGGCGCTGCCGGCCGGGGCACTGCCGGCCGGGGTAGCGCGGGCGCGGATGGTATTCATTGCCGAGATTGGTGTTCTCTCGACCGCCGAGATCGACAGGGTCATGGAAGCGTGCATCGAAGCCGGGTGAAGTCGCGTCCGGCAATCGAATGCCGGACGCGACTGGAGCACAATAACGATCGTCTTACTTCTTGTAGGCGGCGATCACGGCTTCACCATCGGGGCCGGCCTTCTTGAGCCAATCGGCCGTCAACTGCTCCCCGATCTTCTCAAGACCCGTCTTCAGCGCCGGAGGCGGCGGCAGCACCTTCATCTTGTTGGCCTGAAGCTGTTCGAGATACCACTTCGCCTTTTCTTCCGCGAGTTTCCAGCCGCGTTCTTCGGCGACCGCCGCCGCCTTGAGGATCGCGTCCTGGGTCGGCTTGTCGAGCGCGTCAAAAGCCGCCTTGTTCACGAAGGTAACGTTCTTCGGAATCCAGGCCTGCGTATCATAGAAATGCGTCATGGTTTCCCACGCCTTGCTGTCGTAGCCGGTCGAGCCTGAGGTCATGAACGCGTTCACAACGCCGGTAGCCAATGCTTGCGGCAGTTCCGCCGCCTGGATGGTGACAGGCTGCGCGCCGACAAGCTCGGCGATGCGCGAGGTGCCGACATTATAGGCGCGCCACTTCAAGCCTTTCATATCCTCAACGGTGGCAAGGTCCTTCTTGGCATAAATGCCCTGCGGACCCCACGGCACCGCGAAGAGGAGCATCAAGCCTTGCGATGCGAGCTTCTTTTCGATTGCGGGTTTCGAGGCAAGCCATAGCTTCTTGGCTGCCGGGTAACTCGTCGACAGGAACGGGATGACATCGATGCCGAACATCGGATCCTCGTTCTCATGCAGCGAGATCAGAACCTCGCCGGCCTGCGCCTGTCCGGTGGCGACCGCACGCTTGATTTCCGGCGCCTTGAACAGCGAGGCGGCGGCATGCACGGTGATCTGCAGCTTGCCGCCGGTGGCGTCACCGACGTCCTTGGCGAACGCGATCAGGTTCACCGAATGCGGATTGTCCGCCGGATAGGCGGCCGGGAGATTCCATTTGGTCTGCGCCGCTGCTGGAACGACAAGTGCGGGAGCGGCAAGCGCCGCCACGCAGGCGGCCATAGCGCACGTCTTAATAAGCCTGAACATGACAATACCTTTCTCTAGCCAGGGAATGCTATCCGCGGCAGCAGCATCACGATAGCAGGAAAGACCGTGATGATGGCAACCGCCAGAACGAGCAAAAAGAAGAACGGCAGGGCGGCCTTGGCGACCGTGTTGGAATCCTTGCCGCTCATGGTCTGCAGGACGAACAGATTGAAACCGACGGGCGGAGAGACTTCCGCCATTTCCACCACCAGCACCAGGAAAATGCCGAACCAGACGAGGTCGAAGCCGGCCTGCTTCACCATCGGAATAACGATGGCGGTGGTCAGCACGATCATGGAAATGCCGTCGAGTGCCGTGCCGAGCACGATGTACATGACGGTCAGCGCCGCGATCAGTGCATAGGGACTGAGCTGGAGGCCGTTCACCCAGTTTGCGAGCGCCAATGGGATGCCGGTATAGGCCATCGACGTGCCCATGTAGGAGGCGCCCGCGAGGATCAAGAGGATCATGCAATTGACCCGCGTCGCGCCCATGACGCTCGCCCAGAACGATTCCCAGCTCAGCGCGCCTTGCCACCATGCGATGGCGAGCGAGCCCAGCACGCCCCAGGCCGCGCATTCCGTTGCCGTCGCCCAGCCCATCAGCAATGACAGAAAAACGAAAACGATCAGCAGCAGACAAGGAATAAGATTGAGCGATTCTGCGATGCGCCTGCGAAGGCTCATCGGCGGATCGGCCGGCGGCGTGCGCGTCGGATTGGCGAGCGACCAGATCGCGATGTAGCCGGAATAGAGCATCATTACCAACAGGCCCGGCAGAAATCCGGCGAGGAAAACCTGAATGATGGAGACGTTCGCCTGCACGGCGTAGACCACCATGGTGATCGACGGCGGGATGAGAATGCCGAGCGTGCCTGCACCGGCGAGAGAGCCGAGGCTCAGGTTTTCGTCATAGCCGCGCTTCTTCAATTCCGGTAGCGCAATCTTGGCAACCGTGGCGCAGGTCGCGGCCGATGATCCCGATACCGAACCGAATACACCGCAGGCGAGCACATTGACGTGCATGAGCCGGCCCGGCAGCCAGTTCAGCCAGGGCGCAAATCCACGAAACATTTCCTCCGACAACCGCGTGCGGAACAGAATTTCGCCCATCCAGATGAAGAGTGGCAAGGCCGCGAGCGACCACGACGCGCTGTTGCCCCACACCGTTGTCGCAAGCACGCTGCCCGCCGGAATGGCGCCGCCGGCGAACTGCATGCCGGCCCATCCAGTCGCCATCAAGGCGACGCCGATCCAGACGCCGGCACCGAGCAGCAGCGCAAGAAATCCGAGCAGGATAGCGGCGATGGAGAGAAGCTCCATGTCAGACCCCACTCTGCATGGCGCGTTCGACGATCTCCTCGGCGCTCGTCGGCTTCGGCAATTCGTAGCGCGGCGCGAAGCCGCGCAGGACATGGACCAGCTCATCCACGAAAGCGATGAAGAGTATCACCAGCCCGCCACTGTAGCCGAGCTGCGGAATCCACAGCGGCACCGCGATGACGCCTTGCGAAATGTCGGAAAATTTAAGGGATTGCCAGGTCATGATCGCAGCATGCCACGCGAAAAAGCCGATGAAGCCGACGCCGACGAGGAGCGCTGCGATCTCGACATAGTGGCGGACGTTGTCGTTGAGGCGATCGATCAAGAGGCCGACGCGGATCATCTCGCCGTGCTTGAAGGTATGCGCGAGCCCGAGGAAGGCCGTCGCCGCCATGCACCAGGAGATGAAATCATCGCCCGCCGGAATATTGACGCCGAGCGGCCGGCCGCCCGACAACAGCAGCATCAGCACAAAAATCGCAATCAGGAAAAGTCCGGCGAGATAGCCGGAGAAAAGGTAGATTCGATCAAGAAACACGCGGATCATACTGTGTCCTTCTCCTCGCACGCCTATTGCCCGCAAGCAATAGTGGTGCCACTTCCGGTAACCGTCCGCTGCCGGAAAGAGTCTATCGATCCTGGCCGTGGGCGAAAGCGGACACCGAAATCAGTCCCCGGAATACGCGACAGGGTTTCGGAATTGCTCCGGGCCGTCAAGGCCGACTCACGACGGATACGGTCAAGCGCAGCCTCTATTGCTGCAGCGACGAAACACTTGCGGCGATGTTGTCGGCCAGCGCCTTCACAAGAGGCACGTAGCGCTGGACGACGTCCGCGCGGTCGAGCGCCGAGGTGAAATAGGTCATGCCGACGGTGGCGAGCACGCGCTGGTTGACGATGATGGGAATTGCGATCGTGCCGGACGAGCGCGGCTCCACCATCGGGTCGCGTTCGGCGAAACCTTGCTTGCGGATCGCGGCCAGCAAGGACAACGCCCGCTTTCGCTCCGTGGCGAGTTTGTCTTCGCTCTCCTGCGACCGTGTGAGCATGTCGAGCAGCATCGACCGCTCGCTCATGGGGCAGAATGCCAGGTAGGCGCGCCCCAGCGCCCGCCCGAGCAGGCTGAGGTGCATGTTGAGGGTGCCGTGAAACGGCGAGACCGGGCTGTCGGGAATGGTGCTGAAGCGAACCACGACAGAACTCCTGTCGAGGACAGCGATGGCGATTGGCCAGTGATATTGTCGCGTGAAGGCGAGCGCCCATGCGCGCGCGGCCTCGACCACCAGCGGATCGCCGTGAAAGCCGTTGCTCAGCGATTTGACCCGGGAAGCTACCGCGTAACCGCCCTGCCGCCGGTCGTTGGCGGCATAGCCCATCGCGCATAGCGACTTCATCAACCGCACCACCGTCGACTTCGGCAACCCGGTCGCCTTGTGCAGGCGGTCGATCGAGGTGACGCGGTGGCGATTGAGTTCCTCCAGCAGCAGGAGCGTGCGGGAGGCGGCTTCGACGGTGTCGGATTTGAGCGGCATTTTGAAATTCCACCTGGTGGAACGCTTTGAATTAGCTATGGCCCACCGCCGCCCGCGCTGCAATGGTTTTCGCCAAGCCACGTCGGAGTCCGTTCTTCTAAAGGACGGCCCCGAGCAGATGGCGGGGAGGAACAGCCGTGTCCGGAGACGTCGTCAGGCCGCATTTTTCGTCATTCCGCCACCGCTTCTCCGCGCGGCAGACCGTCGTCGGCACGTTCATCAAGACGCCGACCACGCATGCTACCGAGATTTTTGGCGCGCTCGGCTACGATTTCGTCGTGATCGACGAGGAACACGCGCCGATCGACCGCGCGATGACCGATATCATGCTGCTCGCCGCGCGCGCCAGCAACCTCGCCGGCATCGTGCGGGTGTCGTCGGACGATCCGGCCAAGATCCTGTCGTGCCTCGACTGCGGCGCAACTGGCGTGCTGGTGCCCCACGTTGCGACGGTCGAGAAGGCGCGCGCGGTTGCGGCCGCCGCGCGATACCGCGGCGGACGGCGCGGCTATTCCGGCTCGGCCCGCGCCGGCGCTTATGGCGGCACCCCGATGTGGTCCCTTGTCGATGAACAGGATGCATCGGTCTGCGCGATCGCGATGATCGAGGATCCTGAAGCGCTCGATCACATCGACGCCATCGCTGCCGTCGACGGAATCCACGGGCTCTTCATCGGTCGTGGCGATCTCACCGTTGCGCTTGGCGCCAAGTCGTCGGCCGACGCGTCCGTGAAGGATGCGGTTATCAGGATCATCGCGGCGGCAAAGAAAGCCGCCAAGCCGGTCTGCGTGATGGTGGCGAGCGCGGCGGAAGCCAAGGATTTCGCCGGCCTCGGCGCCAGCGCCTTCATCATCTCGTCGGATCAGGGCCAGATGCGCCGGGCCGCGGCGCAAACGCTGACCGATTTCAAAACCCTCGTTCAAACCACGGATGGCTCACATGTATCACAGCTCTGATCCCCGCGCGGCGCTCGCCGCTGCTCCGGTCGGCACCAAACCCGCCGCCACCCACTTTGCGGGCGCGGAATATGCGAAATTCTACGAAACGCCGCCAGCTGAGAATCAAAACGGCGCGCGTACCTGGTACGCCCGCGGCCAGAATTTCATCATCGCCTATAGCGACGCCGACAAGGGCGCCTTGCTGAGCCGGACCAACCAGCCCGACGAATATGTCGTGCTGCTTCCCGATCCAGGTGCGGGCGCCGAGATCGTGTGGGGCAACGAGCGTAAGGTCGTCGGCGGTCACTCCATCAGTTTCGTGCCGGCGGGCGCAAGCGCCGTCACGCTGCTAGGCGCTGCCAAGGTGGTGCGCATGGTGACGACGCGATCGGAAGATCTCGCAATGCTGTGCTCCAACGCCGCGTCCTACGCGACGCCGCATCCCAATCTGCCGCCGTTCGAGCCGTGGCCGGAGGCGACGGGGGGTCCTAAAATCCGCACCTACAGCCTCGACGTCGCGGCAACGCCGGGCCGGTTCGGGCGGATCTTCCGCTGTTCGACCTTCATGGTGAACTTCCTCGAGCCGAAGAACGGCCCGCGCGATCCGAGCAAGATGTCGCCGCACCACCATGACGATTTCGAGCAATGCTCGCTGGCGCTGGCCGGCACCTTCATTCACCACCTGCGCTGGCCATGGACGACCGACATGGCCCAGTGGCGCGACGACGATCACGAGAGCTGCGGATCGCCTTCGATCGCCGTGATTCCGCCGCCCTCCATTCACACCTCGCAGGCCGTCGATCCCAAGCTCAATGTTCTCGTCGACATCTTCTGCCCGCCGCGCATGGATTTTTCGGCCAAGCCGGGCTGGGTGCTGAACGAGGACGATTATCCGATGCCCGTGCAAAGCCCCGCCGGCAAATCCGCTGCCTGATACGTTTTCAATCGAAAGGGCCCCCACCATGGCCGACAAGCAAGTGTCCTATCCAACCACCGTGCCGTTGCCGACGCTGTCGCGGGCGGCTGAGGTCGCCGAGCTTCTGGTCGGTGCGATCGATCTGCACTGCCATAGCGGTCCGGCGGCCATGCCACGCATTCTCGATCATCATGAGGAACTGCTCGATGCGGCGGCCGCGAAATTCCGTGCCGTGCTCTACAAGGATCACTTCTACGCCGGCATGGCGCATGCGATCCTCTTGGAGAAGTTGTTTCCCGAAACCAATGTGAAGCTGTTTTCAGGCATTGTGCTGAACAATGCGTCGGGCGGCATCAACCCTCACGCCGTCGACCATGCCATCAAGCTCGGCGCCAAGATCGTCTGGATGCCGACGCTGTCGGCGGAGAACCATATCAACGCCATGGCGGCCGGAAACTCGACCTTTCCAAAGACCGCGCAGAAGATGCTTGATCCGATCCCGCTTTCCGCGCTCGATGCCAACGGCAAGCTCACGGATGACACGAAGAAGGTCATCGACCTCATTGCCGAGGCGGACATCATCCTGGCTGGCGGTCATCTGCCGGCCAGCGAGTTGCATATCCTGTTCGACGAGGCGGCGCGGCGCGGCGTCAAGAAGATGATGGTCAACCACCCGACCTATATTGTCGGCTGCAACGACACCGATATCCGCCAGTTGGTCGCGCGCGGCGTCAAGATGGAACATTCGATCTGCATGTTCATCGAGGGTAAATCCTTAAAATACAGCCCGGATGATCTCGCGCACCTGATCGAAGTGGCCGGTGTCGACAATACGATCCTGTCGTCCGACCTCGGGCTGCAGGGGTCGCAGCGTCCGGTGGATGGCTTCCGCAGCATCACGCAGATCCTGCTTGATCTGCAAATGCCGAGCACCGCCATCCGGAAGCTCATCAGCGACAACGCCGCACGGTTCCTGAATCTTCCGATGAGCCAGTCGGCCGCGCAGAACGCCGCATAGCAAGACAAGCGCAAAAACCGCGAGAAGCGGCGCGCACCATTTGGGGAGGAGGCAGATCATGAGTTGCGGTGGACGCCGTTTGAAAGGCTGGAAGCAGTTGCAGCCGTTTGCTGCGGCATTGCTGTTCGCTGGACTAAGCAACGCGACCGTCGCCGAAGAGGGGCGCAAACCACCGAAGCCGCCGATCATCCTGGAATCGACCGGCGCGTATGAAGTGGGCGGCAAGGTCGTCGCCAAGCCCGGTGACCCCAGCCAGACGCTCTCCTGCGACCACGGCTACGTCGAGTATTTCATCCCCGCGAAGAGGCGCAGCGTCGGCCTGATCATGTGGCACAGTTCCAGCACGAAGGTGTGGGAAAATCGCTGGGACGGCGGTGAAGGCTACAAGAGCATTTTCCTGCGCAGGGGATATCCGGTTTACCTGTGGGACGGTCCGCGCGTCGGTCGCGCGAACTGGAGCTGCGAGCCGATCACCTACACGCCTGATTATTTCGATCAACGCAACTTTGCCGCCTGGCGTTTCGGCCTGACCCACCTCAACTGGCATCCGGGCCTGCAGTTTCCGACCGCCGACAAGGAAGCCTGGAATCAGGCGACGCGCGCCCGTTACGACGAGTTCGATACACTCGAGAATGCATTGCTGCAGGCGGAGGCCGGCGGCCAGGCCATCGACAAGATCGGCCCCGTCATTGCCGTCACCAATTCCGCGGGCGGCTGGCGCGCGTTGTTGTCGGCACTGAAGGCAAAAAGCGGCAACATGAAGGGCATCGTTGCCTACGAAACCCCGGGCTTCGTCTTCCCGGAGGGCGAGGGGCCCGCGCCCAAGCCGGATGCGCCGTATGGTCCCAATGCCGTGCCGCTGGCCGAGTTCATGAAGCTGACGAAGTTTCCGATCCAGATGGTGTTCGGCGACTACACCGACACGCGACCCATCTGGAAAACCTCAGTCGAGGTGGCGAAGACCTTCTGCGATATCGTCAATCGTCACGGCGGAGATTGCGAGGTTTTGCTGCTGCCCGACGCGGGCCTGCGTGGCAACACGCACATCGCCTTTGCCGATCTCAATAACGAAGCCGTTGCGGACGAATTATCCAAATGGTTGGGCCGCAAGGGCCTGGACAAGTTTGCTGCAGAATAAGCGCTGGTGCCAACGCGAGCCCGTACGCAATTCGGAGGAAACATGCGCCTGCTCTCTTTCGGCCTCGTCGGCCTCGCATTAGCCATTGCGCCATGTCACCACGCCGTCGCGCAGGAGTGGCCGAACCGTCCGGTTACCATGGTGGTGCCGTTCCCGGCCGGCGCCGCCGTCGACACGCTGGCGCGCGCCGTCGCGCACGCGCTGAGCGAAGATTTCGGCAAGCAGTTCATCGTCGAAAACCGTGCGGGTGCGGGCGGCAATCTCGGCGGGACGGCGGTCGCCAAAGCGGCTGCCGACGGCCATACGTGGCTGTTCGGGACTCCGGCGCCGATCGCGCTCAACAAGTTCATGTACAAGGGCCTGGCTTACGATTCCGAGCGCGATTTCATGCCGGTCGTGCTCGTCGCCAAGTCTCCGTTGATTATCGCGGCGACATCAGACTTTCCGGCGAAGACGCTTCCCGACCTGATAGCCTATGCCAAGCAGAACCCGGGCAAGGTCAATGTCGGCCATCCCGGCAACGGCACGCTCGGGCACATTACCTCGGCGCTGATCCAGCAGTTCGCCGGCGTGGAGATGACACATGTGCCTTATCGCGGCTCGGCGCCGCTGATCACGGATCTGCTGGGCGGACAAGTCAACGTCGCCATGGATTTCATGCCGACCTATCTGCCGCTGGTGGCTAGCGGCAAGGTCCGCGCGCTGGCCGTGACGACGAGCCAGCGCGTCGCGCAACTGCCCGATGTGCCGACGGTGCAGGAAGCGGGATTCAGGGGATTCGAGGCGACGGCGTGGTACGCGATCGTAGCTCCCACCGGAACGCCGCAGGACATCGTGGGCAAGGTGAACAATGCGGTGAACGGCTTCCTCAGGAGCGACAAGGGCAAGACCATCCTCGAACAAAACTCGCTGCAAGGCGTCGGGGGCTCTCCCGACGACCTCAAGGCATTCATCGACGGCGAGCGCACCAAATGGCGTCCCGTGATCGAGGCTGCAAAGATCACGATGTGAGGCCGCCATAGATGACTGCTATTGAAATTCCTGCGCTGTCGATTCCGAAAGTTGCGCTCGTCACGGGCGGCAACAGTGGCATCGGCAAGGCGACGGCGGCGCGGCTTGCCGCCATGGGGTCGGCTGTCGTGGTCGGCTACAACAGCCGCCGCGGGCAGGCCGAAGAGGTGGTCGGGGGCTTGCAAGGCCGCGGGCATCTCGCGATGCGCATCGCGATCGACGATCCGGCTTCCATCTCCGAGGCCGCGGCGGCCGTGGACAAGCAGTACGGGCGGCTCGATGTGCTGGTCAATTGCGGAGGCGCCACCACCCCTGTGCCCGCCGCCGATCTTGACGGACTGACGGACGATATCTTCGACCGGACTGTTTCGCTCAATCTGCGCGGGCCATTCGCCATGGTTCGCGCCTTTCGTCCGCTGCTGGAACGCGGCAGCGGAGCGGCCATCGTGAACATCTCGTCGATTGCGGCGCGCACGGGTTTGGGCAGCAGCCTGGCCTATCTGGCGGCAAAAGCGGGCGTCGACGCGCTCACGATCGCGCTCGCGAAAGTACTCGCGCCGAAGATCCGCGTGTTCTCGGTTTCGCCGGCCGGTGTGGATACGGATTTTGTCGCCGGCCGGAGCCGCGAACAGTTGCAGAAGATTGCGGAAAAATTGCCGCTGGCCCACGTCACCACGCCCGATGATGTCGCAAGGGCGACGGTAGCCTGCATCGTCAACCTGACCAGCTCGACGGGAATTGTGGTGCCGGTGGACGAGGGTAGGCACCTTTAGAGCGGAAACACCAATCACGCCGCAGTGCTGATGTCACGGATAGGGGACGATGGAAAAATTGAAATTCTACATCGACGGCGCCTGGGTCGATCCAGCTACGCCCTCAACCCTCGGAATAGTCAACCCTGCGACGGAGGAGACATTCGCGCAGATCAGCCTGGGCTCGAGGCTGGACGTGGATCGGGCCGCCAAGGCGGCACGCCGCGCTTTCGCGACGTATTCCGTAACTGATGTCAAAGCGCGTCTGTTCTGGCTTCAGAAGATCATCGAGGTCTTTAGGGCGCGTCTGCCGGAGCTGGCGCGGATGATGACCCTGGAGATGGGCGCGCCGATCACGTTTGCCACCGAGCGTCAGGCGACCGTCGCGCTGTTTCATTTCGAAGAGGCTGCGCGCGTGCTTGCGAACTACAGGTTCGAGGAGCGGATGGGGAACGGGATCGTCCGCCGCGAACCGATCGGTGTCTGCGGACTGATCACGCCGTGGAACTGGCCGTTGAACCAGGTTGCCTCCAAGGTCGCGCCGGCGCTCGCCACCGGTTGCACCATCGTCCTGAAACCCAGCGAGATCGCGCCGCTCAGCGCGATGATGTTTGCGGAGATCGTCGACGCCGCGGGTGTCCCGGCGGGCGTCTTCAATCTCGTTAACGGAGACGGGCCTACGGTAGGCGAGGCGATTGCCGCCCACCCCGAGATCGACATGGTGTCGTTCACCGGGTCGACAACGGCCGGCGTAAGGGTGGCCAAGCTTGCGGCGGATACGGTCAAGCGCGTCGCGCAGGAACTGGGCGGCAAATCCGCCAATATCATCCTGGCCGATGCCGACGTGAAAGCTGCCGTGACCCAGGGCGTTCACGCCTGTTACACGAACGGCGGCCAAAATTGCCAGTCTCCGACGCGCATGCTTATCCCTCGCGCGCAGCGGGACGCGGCATTCGCGGCGGCGCGCGAGGCTGTCGACACGATCCGCCTGGGTGACCCGCTCGATCCGGCGTCCACCATGGGGCCGCTGGTGAGCCAGGCGCAGTTCGAGAAAGTGCAGGACCTCATCCAGTCCGGCGTTGACGAAGGGGCGACGCTGGTGGCTGGCGGAACGGGGCGGCCATCCGACGTCAACCGCGGATACTATGTTCGCCCGACGGTGTTCGGTGACGTGACGCCGCACATGAAGATTGCACGCGAGGAGATCTTTGGCCCGGTGCTATCGATCATGAGTTACGACACCGAGGACGAGGCGATCGAGATCACCAATGACACGCCGTTCGGATTGGCGGGCTTCGTGCAGTCCAGCGATCCTGATCGCGCTCGCACCGTCGCCAACCGCATCCGCGCCGGGCGCGTCTATCTCAACGGTGCGCCGTTCGACCGCAGCCTGCCCTTTGGGGGCTACAAGCAGTCCGGCAATGGGCGAGAGTTCGGGGTCTTCGGGTTTGAGGAATATCTCGAGGTGAAGGCCATACTCGGTTACTGAGGCTGGCGCATCGCGAGCGAAGGCACTCAGGCGGCGGGACGGAAATGTCCGGGCGGGTGTTTCGTATCGCGCCGGATCAGCCGGCGAAGCGTGGAAGGCTCCGCATAACCGACCTGCCGCGCGATCTGCCCGACCGACAGGCGCGTGGTCTCAAGCAGGAATCGCGCGGTCTCCAGCCTGATCCGTTGCACGAACTGAATCGGTGAGACGCCGCATGTCGCTGCAACTCGCCGGGCAAATGTCCGTGGCGCCAACGCGACGGCTTCGGCGAGTTCCTCTATCGCAAAGTCGCGCGCGATGTTGTCGCGCACCCATTTCTCGGCCTTGGCAATCCTGGGGTCCTGGCTCGCCAGATAATTGATCGCCATGAACGGCGCCTGCGAGCGCCGCCCGTCCAGCAGAAGATAGTTGGCGCAGGCTTTCGCCAGGCTTGGTCCTGCAAACCGGCCGACGACAGCAAGCATCAGGTCCATCTGCGCCATGGCTGCGCCGCCGGTTGCGATCGGCCAATCGGCGACCACCATCTGCTCCGTCAGCAGTTCGACGGCGGGATAGCGCTGCCGGAACAACGGCGCGAACCACCACGTTGTGGTTGCCCGCCGGCCGTCGAGCAAGCCCGTCTCCGCCAGCAGGAAGGTGCTCGCGCAGGACGCGGCGAGCATGGCACCCCGTCCGTGCGCCCGCCTCAGCATGTCGCCCGCGTGGCGGCACGCCGGGCTCTTCAACTTCACGTCCAGTGCGTCCGCCGTCGCCGTGCCAAGACCGGGGACGATGACGAGTTCGATTCCGCGCAGGTCGACGCTGCTGCGGCGGGATCCGCAACGCACCGTCGTAACCTTGAAGGGCGGAACGCGCTTCGCAGCACTGATGCGGTTGGCCGTTGCCATCACATCGTGGGTGATCGCCGCGCTCGAGGCCATGCACCCCTCGATCTCGACAATCGCGACTTTGGTCATGTCAAAAAATACCCGATTAATGTCAATTTTGACACTAGCCTGCCGGCCTCGAAATCGCAATGATATCTGTGAAGACATCCCCCGGAGAGCATTGGCTGCAGGCACTTTCAGCCCTGCGCTATGGCCCTGTCCGGTATTCATCGACCAACAAGGAATTGCGCCGATGCCGAAACGGTCCATGAAGCAGGACGATCCGCTTGAGGATTTCACGCGCCGCGATATCACGCTCGATGGCGTAAGCAAGGTCGTCTACGTGGCCGGCGCAGGGCCTGCCGTCATCGTGATGACGGAGATGCCGGGCATCAGCCCGCACGTCGCGCGGTTTGCCCGCTGGGTCCGCGACGCCGGCTTCACCGTCTACATGCCGTCGCTGTTCGGCCGCGATGGTGCCGTTCCAGGCGCGGAGGAAGGCGCCGCGATCTTTCAGCGCGCCTGTGTGAGCGCCGAGTTTCGCGCTTTGGCCGCAAACGAATCCAGTCCGGTGACAAAATGGCTGCGTTCGTTGGCGCATTTTGCGCATGGCGAGTGCGGCGGTCCCGGCGTCGGCGCCATCGGGATGTGCTTTACGGGAAATTTTGCGCTGACCATGATGCTCGAACCGTCGATGCTGGCGCCGGTGCTCTCGCAGCCGTCGCTGCCGCTGAACAATCCGGCAGGTATTGAAATCGCACCCGACGAAGTCAGGGCCGTTCGCGAACGGCTCGACAGGGAAGATCTGACGGTGCTGGCCTATCGCTTCGCGGGCGACAAGTTCTGCATGGCGCAACGCTTTGCGGCCTATGCGGAGGCGCTCGGTGATCGCTTCATCGGGCGGGTGCTTCCGGACAGCGCGGCGAATACCGATCTTGCGCCGTTCTTCGAGCGCCACGTCACGACCCCGCATAGCGTCGTCACCGCACACCTGATCGATGAGGCCGGCCAGCCGACGATCGCGGCCCGCGATGAAATCCTGGCGTTCTTCAAGCGCAGGCTCGCGCCTTCGCCTGGGGTCTAAGTCAGGAATGCTTGTCGAGGCGCCGCTTGAGCAGCGTCAGATGTTGCAACAGATCCGACTGCGCGACGTGTGACAGTTCGCCGATCAGGGCAATCACCCATTCCTCATGCCGGCGCGCCATCCGGCTGAATTCCCTGGCGCCTTCCTGCGACAGGCGCAGGCGAAAGGTGCGGCGGTCCTCGGAATCGACCTCGCGATGGATGAAGCCATCAGCTTCCAGCTTCTGCACCAGCGCGGTGATCGCGCCGTTTGAAACCATCAGGAGGTCCGAAACCTCGGACATGGTCGCGCCTTCAGGCTTACGCGTGAGCTGTGCCAGCAGGTCGAAGCGGGCCAGCGTGGTGTTGAACTCCTTGCGTAGCCGGGCGTTCAGCGCCTTCTCGATGCGGGTGGCGCAGGAGAGCAGCCGCAGCCAGATTCGCAATTCCAGATGCGCGCCGTCGGATTCGTGCGCCGGCTCGACCGGCCGCAACGCTTGCCCGCGTGCGCTCTTCGGGGATCGGGCCTTTCGTTTGACTGTGGCATCCATGGCTTGGGTCTCACCGGGCTAGATGGAAATCGATCCGATGCTGGCTCCGCCGCAGACATAAAGTGTCTGCCCGGTGATGAAGTCGGCATCAGGTGAACTGAAGAACGTGACTGCGCGCGCGACGTCGGCCGATTTGCCGAGGCGGCCGAGCGGAATCGACTGTGCCAGCTTCCTGGCGCGTTCGGATTCCGGCGACATCACGCTCTCGAACATCTCGGTATCGCCGATCGGGCCGGGTGCGACGACATTGACGGTGATTCCAAAAGGGGCGAGTTCCAGCGCCCAGGTCCGCGCCATGCCGATGATGCCGGCCTTGGTCGCCGAATAGACCGTGCGTGTGGCAGCTCCCAGCGCGGCGCGCGACGACAGCAGCACGATGCGGCCGAAGCGAGCCTGTTTCATGCCCGGCAGCGCCGCCTGCGCCAGCGCAATCGCGGCGCCGAAATGCAGTTGCGCTAATGCGCCGACGTCCTCGTCGGCGACCTCTTCCAGCAGCTTGGCGCGGATCGCGCCGGCATTGTGAACGACGTGGGTGATCGCAACTTTTGCCGCGATCTCGTCTGCCGCCTGCCGCGTCGCCGTCGCATCGAGCAGGTCGACCTCGCGCGAGGAGAGTTTTGGATGGCTCCAGTCGGGCTTGCGCCGCGACAGCGAGATCACGTCATAGCCCTCGGCCAGTAGTCCGCGCGCGATCGCAGCGCCAATGCCGGTATTGCCGCCGCTCACGATCGCCGTGTGATGGACCACGCTCATCCTCCGTCACATGAAGAGCTGGATGTTGCCGAAGGCAGCATCGCAATTGATCAGGTCGACGCGCTTCAGCTTGATCCTCAGCTTGCCGTCTTCGACGCTGAGATGATGTGTCGCCCAGGCCGCATAGAGCGTCTGCTCTTCCAGGCGAGTCTCCACATAATGCATCGCCGTCCAGGTAACATAGCTGTTGGCGGCGGCGTCGCGCGAATCGACCTGCGGCGTCTGCAATACGTGATGGCAGCGGCTCTTCGGCTTCTGGCTAAAAGTCCGCGCGCCCTTGAGCCGCTCGACCCGGATCGAGAGCAACAGCTTGTCCTCGTACATCAGCGAGCAGGTCAGTCGCGGATCGGTTTGATTCCATTCCAGCGGCATCCAGTAGAAGGCGTCGTCGGCGTACATGTCGAGCCATTCGTCGAAACGCTGCTGGTCGATCAGTCGCGCCTCGCGAACCACGAAGTCGATCAACTCCTGATCGGTGGGGACCGCATTCTTGAGGGGAGCCTCGGCGAGCATGCTCATGTCACATCCCCATCGTCATGAACTTGGACCACGCCCGGAACTGATGGCGCATCGGCCACTCGCTGGTCCCGTTGACCGCCACGTTGGTCTGTTCGGCTTCGTCGGGGCTGTAGAGGCGCTGCAGGTTCACCCACTCGTTGCCGTTCGAGTGCAGGCCTTCCTGCGCCCGTTCATACATTTCGAGGTCGTCATGGCCGACGATGGAGGTCGGCGCATTGATAAGCCGGTTGTACATCAGCGTGCGTTCGAGCAGCATGTCGGGCGCATCGACGAGCTGGAACGTCCAGGACTCGACTAGCGTCTTGTTGGCCGCGATCGGCTTGAAGTGCCGCAACAACTGGATCGGTCCCTTGATCATGATGTTGGGGAAATAGACGGTGTTGTGCCGGTTCTCGCCGAGGATAGCCTTGGCGCGTTCCTCGCCATAGGCGGCTGTCATCTTCTCGAAATAGCCGGGCACTGCCGAATAATCGGAGTGGATCGAGTGGTGCACGCCGGTGTGGCCGTGGCCGTTGTCCCAGATCCGGATACCCATGTTCTCGAAGAACTCGTACGGACTCATGAAGGGGGCGATGATCTCGACCGCCATCGGCTTTTTGGTGCCGGGCGGCGCCTTCTTCCAGACCTCGACCACGGTGCCGGCGGAGGATTCATGCGCGACCATCGGATGGCAGGTGTCGGTCTGGTTTTCGACCAGCATCTTCCAATTGCAATTGTGCATGTAACGCAGCACGCCGCCGGCGACCTTGAGCTGGCCGGCCGGCGAACGGTCGATCATGTTGTCGAAGCTCGACAGGCTTTCGCCGAAGAACTCCTCGAAATCGAGGCCGCCGCCGTTGATCTTGGCGAACACGAAGCCGCGATAGTTGCGGACGTGGCGCACTGGCGCCATGCCAGGCGCGGCGTGGCTCTGTTCGAAGCCGGTGTTCTCGTAGCCCTTCTTCAGGGGGATCGCGAGCAGCGAGCCGTCGGTCTTGAAGCTCCAGGCGTGGTAGGGGCAGCGGAAGAATTTTCCGGTGTTGCCGCAGGTCTCGGACGTGATGCGCGTGCCCTTGTGCGGGCAGCGGTTGTGCAGCACGTGCACCTTGCCGTCGGTATGGCGGACCAGCAGCACCGGCTGCGTGCCGATCGTGGTGCCGAAATAGTCGCCGGCATTGGGGACCTGGCTGTCATGGCCGACATAGACCCAGCTATTCGGGAACATATGCTCCATTTCGAGCTGGAACACCTCTTCGCTGACATAGACGTCGCGGTGAACCTCCTGCTCGCGGACCAGCGCGCGAAGCGCAGCGGCGTTGCCGGCGTATCGGGTCATGCGTTCCTCCATCACAAGTCGAGCACGAGTCGCTTGGTTTTCGCGCGCGAAACACAGATCTGCATCACCTTGTTCGACGCCTTCTCACTTTCGCTCAAGATGTAGTCGCGATGATCGGGGATGCCATCGATGACCGTGGTCTGGCAGATCCCGCAATCGCCGCGCTTGCAGTCATGCATCGGGTCTTCGCCGGCCTCAAGCAGCACGTCGAGGATGGTCTTGCCGGCAGGAATCTCGAAGACGCGTCCGCTGCCCTTGAGTTCGACCTCGAAACCGGCATCGCCGGACTTCTCCTCGGGCGCGGTGAAGATTTCAAAATGCAGCCGCCCTTGCGGCCAGTTCAGTCGCTTCGCCAGCGCGATGGACGCTTCGATCATCGGCAGCGGCCCACAAAGATAGAGCGGCACGTCGGGCGCGAGCCGCGTCATCAGGCTCTCGAGGTCGAAGAAGCGTCCGGCTTCGTCGTCGGCGTGGATGGTCGCGCTTGCGCTGGCCAGTCGCTCGATGTCGCCCAGAAAGGCGAGCTCGCTGCGGCTGCGTCCGGCGTAATAGAACGAGAATGGCCGCTTCGCCGCGCAGAGTTCGCAGGCCATCGCGAGCAGCGGCGTCACGCCGATCCCGCCCGCGACAAGCGCGACTTCGCCCGCACCCACGCCGAGCGGAAAGTTATTCGCCGGCGGGGAGATCGTCAGGCGATCGCCGGTCTTGAGGCCGTGCATGAAGTTGGAGCCGCCGCGGCTCTTGCTTTCCTGCAGCACGGCGATGCGATAGGCGGTCGGATGTTCGGCGGCCGCACGCGGCGAAATTGTCTCGATCAGCGAATAGGAACGCCGGCCGACATCGGGCAGATGGACGTCGATATGAGCGCCCGCGGCCCAGCCCGGCATCGGGGCGCCGTTGGCGCGCGCGAGCACGAATTCACGTATGCGCGGCGTGAGCGCTTCGGCCTTCGACACCACGACTTCGAATTGATCCATCCTCAGGCGTCCTCGAACAGCGTCTCGACGGTACGCAACGCGCCGTCGAGCTCAGTGCCATCGGCGTCCTTCAGCGCGACCTTGGTCAGCCGCTGCACCCATTCGGCGGCATCGGGCCGGCCGGCCAGGCGCTCGGACGCCAGCATGACCTTGTCGAATTTCGATTCACCGCGGGAGTGGGTGTCCGAGTAGCCGCCGACGAGGCGGCGGGCCTCGCACACGGCGGTCGCGAGCGCTGTATCACTCGCGGCGAACTTCCGGACGCGTTGCGCCCATTGATCGAGATGGCGCATCTCTCGCGAATGCCGCAGCATGCGCCGACGGAATCGCCGCAAGCCTGCCACGCAGTACAGCATCAGGAACGCCGGAGGTGAGGTCGCGCGCAATTTTCGTCCACGATCAACGAGCCGGGCGAGCCCTTTGCTACGCTCGACCTTTTCGCCGAGCCGCGGCGGCAGCAACCCCGCCATTTCCTCGATCCGCGGATGGAAGAACTCGGTGATCCCGAGGATCTGGTCATCGCCGGCCCGCGCCTCGCGGCGCACCCGGTCGAATCGTCCCGCGCGCGTCTTGAGATCCGCCACGCGGATCACGTCGTCATAGGCCATCGCAATGGCGAGATATTTGGCAAAGGCCTGCAGCAGCCCGATCGCGTCGCGCGGCATCGCTTCCAGCCGGTCGAGATATTCGCGGCCATAAGCGACGTCCTGATAATCGACGACGCGTTGCAGGCCGGCCGCGACGATGCCGTGCAGCTCTGCCGGCATCGCTTGCGCCCGCGCGACCAGCGCGTCATAGCCAGCGTGGCCGATCGGTTCAAGGCGCGGAAAGCGTTTGGCGAGCGGCGGTTTTGCCGTCGGTTTGATCTTGGGATCCTGCTTGAGCGTGGCAACCGCCCGCTCGCGGCCGGCGGTGAAGGCGCGCAGGCTGGCATCGACGCCGACACCGGCTGAGCGGATCGTGGCCTCAAAATCCTCGGTCGTAAAGGGCAGGGCGCCGGAGCCCGCGAGCGCACCGAACAATACCGAGGAAACCACGCTGCCGGTGGCATCGGCGATCTCGGACATGTCGAACGCGATGAAGCGGTTGGCGGCGACATTGGCCGCCTCATAGACCTGCGACGCGTCGGCGGTGCCGTCGCCGGGCGCGGTCTTCTCGCTCACGGCCAGCGAGCGGTGCGAGGAGCCGATCAAAAGCGTGCGGTCGGGCGAGACCAGCCCGCGCAGGATGGCGCGGCCGGCCTCCATCAATTCGGCGCCGATCACGATGTCGACCTTGCCCGGCGCCGGCATCATCGACAGCACGGGGTAACGATCCGGCTTGCCGGCGTCGGGCGCGATCATCTCGATGTAATAGATGGTGGCGCCGGTGCGCTGGGCGACGCCGGGCACCGAGGTCGATTGCGCGAACCAGCCGCGCCGCTCGGCCAGCGCCACGATCCAGTCGACCAGCACGCCGCCGCCCTGGCCGCCCATCGCGAGCACCGCGACGGTGATGGGGCGAGCCTGACTGAGCGCGATGGAGGAGGGGGCGACCGAGACGTTCATGCCGCCTCCTGCTCGAACGTGACCCGCCGTCCCGCCCGCCAGCGCTGCAACGCGCCGATCATCCGTTGCCAGATGCGGTCGAGCCGCGCTTCGAAGGCGGTCGGATTGGAAACGACGTCGGCACGATAGAAGGAGGGACACAGGACAGCAGCGTCCGCGACCTCGCCGCAATGGCCGCAGCCGACGCAACTATTGTCGACGGCGGCGACCGGATTGTCCTTCAGGGGATCGCTGGTAGGCTTCACCGACAGCGACGGGCAGCCGGACAGGCGGATGCAGGCGTGGTCGCCGGAGCAGGTGTCTTCGTCGACGCCGAAGCGCTCGCGCACGATGCGCTCGCCGCGCTTGGCGGCGGCCGCCACCAGCGGCTTCACGCGCCGCTGCTTGTTCAGCATGCATTCCGACGAGGCGACGATGATCTTCGGTCCCTTATCCTCCGTCGTCAGCGCCTCGCGCAGGGTGTCGCGCATGCGCGTGACGTCATAGGTGCGGTCGATCTGGCGCACCCACTTGGCGCCGACGCCCTTCACCGCTTCGACGATCGGATGCTTGGTCGAGCGCGAACGGTTGTCGGCGCGCGAGGAGGGGATGTCCTGGCCGCCGGTCGCGGCCGAATAGTAATTGTCGACCACGACGATCACGCCGTCGTGCTGGTTGAAGACGGCGTTGCCGACGCCGCTGGTCAGGCCGTTATGCCAGAAGCCGCCGTCGCCCATCATCGAGATCGAGCGCTTGCTCGCCGGAACGTTGAAAGCCGAGGCCGATGCAGGACCGAGTCCGTATCCCATGGTGGTGGCGCCGATATTGAACGGCGGCAGGATCGAGAACAAATGGCAGCCGATATCGGCGGCGATATGGTGCGGGCCGAGCTCCTTTTCCACGAGTTTCATCGCGGAAAAGATCGGCCGCTCCGGACAGCCGGTGCAGAAGCCCGGTGGTCGCGGCGGCACCACGTCGGCCAGCGCGCGGATCTTGTCGTCGACCTCGACGCGGTCGATGTTCGGCGCACGCGCGGAATCCGGCAGCGCATCCGCCCGCCAGCGGCGGATGAAGGCGCCGATCGCTGCGCCCATGACTTGCGCGGTGTATTCGCCGGCCATCGGGAACAGATCCTTGCCGTGCAGCTTGGCCGGAATGTCGGCGTTGCGCAGGATCTTGTGCAGCGCCTGCTCGATGAACTCGGGCTGGCCTTCCTCGACCATCAGCACCGCCTTCTTAGCCCGGCAGAAGTCGATCACCTCGCGGTCGACAATCGGGTAGGTCACGTTCATCACATAGAGCGGCACCCGCGTCTCGCCCCAGATATCGGCAAGGCCGGCCTCGCGCAGCGCGGTGATGACGCCGTTATACATGCCGCCCTGCATGATGATGCCGATATCGTCGATATCGCCGTCAAACGTCTCGTTCATGCCGCGGGCGTGGATGAATTCGACCGCCGCAGGCCAGCGCTGCTCGATCTTCTCCTTTTCGTGCAGGAACGAGGCGGGCGGCAGCACGATACGGTTGGTGTCGCGCGACGGCGCATCGAGCGCGCGGGAAAGCGGAAAGGCAGGGCGGACGTTGTCGCGGGTGGCGAAGCGGCCATGGACATGGCAGGCACGTATCCGCACCTCCAGCATGACGGGCGTATTCGACGCCTCGGATAGTTCGAAGGAATCGTGCACGGCCTTGACGATCGACGCCACGTTGGGCCGCGGATCGACCAGCCAGAGTTGCGACTTCATCGCAAAGGCGTGCGAACGCTCCTGCATGATGGAGGAGCCTTCGCCGTAATCCTCGCCGATGATGATGAGCGCGCCGCCGGTTACGCCGCCCGAGGACAGGTTGGCGAGCGCGTCGGAAGCGACGTTGATGCCGACCGGTGCCTTGAACGTGACTGCGCCGCGGATCGGATACATCACGGAGGCGGCAAGGGTGGCCGCCGCCGTCGCCTCGCTGGCGCTGGATTCGAAATGCACGCCGAGGTCGGAAAGGATATCCTGCGCGTCCGACAGCACGTCCATTAGATGCGAGATCGGCGCGCCCTGGTAGCCGGCGACATAGCTGACGCCGCATTCGAGCAATGCCTTGGTGATCGCGAGGATGCCTTCGCCGCGAAATTCCTGGCCGGCGCCCAGCTTCAGGTCCTCCACCTCGCGCGCGAAAGAGCGTTCTGCCATGCTCGCCTCCTCGGCCTTGCGGGGAACTCCGGACGACCGAATATAATTTTAGACATCAAACAAAAATGATGTCAATCAAACTTGCGGGTTTGGCCACGGCAAAACATCCTTCGCGCATCTATCTGCAGTTTTGCAGCCTATTTCGCAGGCTTTGTGCACAGCCGGCCGGCTCTGGCGCCAGATCGGCTCGCTTGACAGGATATTTTAGCCATGAAACATTATTGGCACGCGTCGCGCTTGGTGGCGTACGCTAAAAGCGGCCTTTGCGGGAGACTGACATGACCCCGGTTTCGCAGTTGCGCGGGCCGTCTCGCGAACATCTCGCGTGGCCGTTCTTCGATTCCCGTCACGGCGAATATGCGGCAGTGCTCGATGCATTTGCAGCCGGTCTTGGCGATACGCACGGCGGCGACGTCGACGGGACTTGCCGTTCGCTGGTTCGTAGCCTTGGCGCTGCAGGATTGCTGGAGGCGTCGGTCGCGGACGATCGGCCCGATGCGGTGATCGATTCCCGGCTGATCTGTCTGGCCCGCGAGACGCTGGCCTGGCACAGCGGGCTCGCCGATTTCGCCTTTGCGATGCAGGGACTTGGCACCGGGGCGGTGGCAATTGCCGGCTCGCCCGAATTGCGCGCAATGGTGCTGCCGAAGGCGCGGCGCGGCGACTGGGTCGCGGCCTTTGCCCTGTCGGAGAAGGAAGCCGGTTCCGACGTTGCCGCCATGGCCTGCAGCGCGCGGCGCGAGGGCGACCACTATATCCTGGATGGCGAGAAGACCTGGATTTCCAACGGCGGCATCGCCGATGTCTATACGCTGTTTGCGCGAACCGGCGAGGCGCCGGGCGCGCGGGGCATTTCGGCTTTTGTGGTGCTGCCGGATGATCCCGGGTTCTCGATTGCCGACCGCATCGACGTGATGGCGCCGCACCCGCTGGCGACGCTGCGTTTCGATTCGTGCCGGATTCCGGCGGCGCGGCTGTTGGGCTCGCCGGGCGAAGGTTTCAAGATCGCGATGCGTACCCTCGATATCTTCCGCGCGTCGGTCGCAGCCGCAGCACTTGGCTTTGCCCGCCGCGCGCTCGATGAGGCGACAGCGCATGCGCGGAGCCGGCGGATGTTCGGCGGCGTGCTGGGCGACCAGCAATTGACGCAGGCAGCGCTCGGCGACATGGCGGCGGGTGTCGACGCCAGTGCGCTTCTCACCTATCGGGCGGCCTGGCGGCGCGACGTGCAGAAAGCTTCCACGACGCGCGAAGCGGCGATAGCGAAGATGGTCGCGACCGAAACCGCGCAAGAAGTGATCGACCGCGCCGTGCAGATGTTCGGCGGCCGCGGCGTGCGCTCCGGCGAGATGGTCGAGCAGCTCTATCGCGAGATACGCGCGTTGCGCATCTATGAAGGCGCGACCGAAGTCCAGAAACTCATTATCGGACGCGACGTCCTGAAAGCCTAGCTGCGGGCGTCCAGTCGCGTCCTGCTACGGGAGTTAAGAAATGTTCGAGTTCTTGCAGCCGCCCGGTTGGGCCAAGCCGAGCGGTTATGCGAACGGCATCGCCGCCCGCGGCAAGATGATCTTCGTCGCAGGCCAGATCGGCTGGAACGAACAATGCAAGTTCGAGTCCGACGATCTGGTGGCTCAGATCGGCCAGACCCTGAAGAACGTCGATGCGGTGGTGCGTGCCGGCGGCGCGGGGCCCGAGCATATCGTGTCGATGACCTGGTTCCTGCTCGATCGTAAGGAATATTCGGCGCGCCTGAAGGAAATCGGCATGGTCTATCGTGACGTGATAGGCCGGAACTTTCCGGCCATGACGGCGCTGCAGGTATCGGGGCTGATCGAGGATCGCGCCAAGGTCGAAATCCAGGCGATCGCGATGATACCTGATCAGATGGACTGATAACGCGACGCCGGACAAGGCGCCAATACAGGAGGGCGACATGGCAACGAAAGCTCGTGAAAACCACCGGGAAGACGTGGCCGGACGGGCCAATGTCGAGGATACGCCTGAATTGCTCGCCTACTATGACCAGCTCGAAAAGCTGGAAGCGGGCGCGCTCTGGACGGTCGCGAACAAGATCGAGCCCTGGCAGCCCAAATCGTCTTCCGTTCCGGTCTTGTGGCGCTACGAGGACCTCCGCGCGCACGTGTTGCGCTCCGTCGAACTGGTGTCGCCCGAAAAGGCCGGGCGGCGCGTCATCTACCTGAACAATCCCGGCCGGCGTGAGCACGCCGCCGCGGTCGGCTGGCTCTATTCCGGCCTGCAGGTCATGCATCCGGGCGAGGTCGCGTCCGCCCACGCCCATTCGGCGTCCGCCCTTCGCTTCATCATGGAAGGCGAGGGCGCCTATACCATCGTCGACGGCCACAAGATGACGCTCGGCGCCAACGACTTCGTGCTGACGCCGAACGGCACCTGGCATGAACACGGCGTCTCCAGCGACGGCACGCCCTGCATCTGGCAGGACGGTCTCGACATCCCGCTGGTCAATACGCTCGAAGCCAACTTTTACGTGGTCCATCCCGATCTGCAGCAGAGCGTCGGCTATCCCGTCAACGACATGACGCATACCTGGGGCAATCCCGGCCTGCGTCCGGCGGGGGCCGAATGGTCCAAGGGATATTCGCCGCTGTTGAAATATGAGTGGGGTCCGACCTACGAGGCGCTGCAGCGCTACGGCAAGGCCACCGACGGTTCGCCGTATGACGGCGTGCTCATGAACTATGTGAACCCGGTGACCGGCGGTCCGGTGATGCAGACGATCGGCGCGTCGATGCAGATGCTGCGGCCGGGCGAGAGCACGCGCGCGCATCGTCACACCGGCAGCTTCATCTATCAGGTCGCCAAGGGACGCGGTCACTCGATCATCGACGGCAAGCGCTTCGACTGGAAGGAGCGCGACATCTTCTGTGTTCCGTCATGGGCCTGGCATGAACATGTGAATGCCTCCGCCAGCGAGGACGCCTGCCTCTTCACCTTCAACGACCTGCCGGTCATGCACGCGCTCGGGCTCTACCGCGAGGAAGCCTTTGGCGACAATGGCGGCCGGCAGCCCCTCGTATCCTAGAGCTTCGGTTCTGATTGAAACAGAACCGAAGCTCTAGATTCTTGTTTTGACGCGTTTTCTTCACGCGAACCGGTATCCACTTCGCTTGAAAACGCTACAGGAGGAGAGAAACAGTGCGCCTCGTTACCTATCGCAGCACAGTTGAGGCTGCCGCCCGTCTTGGCGCCGTCGTCGGCGATCTGGTCGTCGACGTTGAGAAGGTTGGCCAGCATGCCGGGGCTTCCCTTCCGTCATCGATGCTCGACTTTATCGATCTTGGGCCGCCCGCGCTGGCAGCGCTCAAGAAGATATTGAACGAGGGCAAGGACAACTGGCCGGTAGGCGCCGCTTTGCCGCTGGCGAATGTCAGGCTGCTGGCGCCGATCCCGCGTCCCCGCAAGAACATTTTTGGTATTGGTCTCAATTATGTCGAGCACGTCGCGGAGTCGTCCCGCGCGCTCGACACGGCAAAGGATCTGCCCAAGCAGCCCATCATCTTCTCGAAGCCGCCGACCAGCGTGATCGGGCCTGACGAGGCCATCCATCACAACAAGGCGATCACGCAGCAACTCGACTGGGAAGTCGAGCTTGCTGTCGTGATGGGACGGACCGCACGGCGGGTGTCGGAGGCGGAAGCGCTCGGCTTCGTGTTCGGCTACAGCGTGATGATCGACGTCAGCGCCCGCGACAATCGCCGCGCCGGCCAATGGATCTACTCCAAGGGACAGGATACCTACGCGCCGTTCGGGCCGTGCATCGTTACCGCAGACGAAATCACCGATCCGCACGCGCTCGATCTCTGGCTGACGGTGAACGGCGTCGAGAAGCAGCGCTCCAACACGCGCCACATGCTGTTCAAGGTGCCGCTTCTGATTGCGGATATTTCCGCGGCGATCACGCTGGAGCCGGGAGACATCATCGCAACGGGCACGCCCGAGGGCGTCGGCGCCGGGCGCTCTCCGCAGGAATGGCTGTGGCCGGGCGACGTGGTGGAAGCGGAAGTGACGGGCATTGGCCGGCTGCGCCATCCAGTGGTGGCGATCTGAGAGGCCGGCATGATCTTCGACATGGAGACGCTGGAAGCGCAGAACCGCTACAAGATCCTGACGGCCACGGTGACGCCGCGGCCGATCGCCTGGATCACCACGCTCTCCGCGAGCGGCGTGATCAATGCCGCGCCGTTCAGCTTCTTCAACGTGATGGGGCATGAGCCGCCGACCGTCGCGATCGGGCTTCTGGCCGGCTCGGAACGCTTCAAGGACACCGCGGCCAATATTCTCGATACCGGGGAATTCGTCGTGAACCTCGTTGGCGAAGCCAACGCCGAGGCCATGAACATCACCTGCATCGATGCACCGCCCGAGATCGACGAACTAACGCTGGCTGGGTTGACGCCGGCTGCCTCGCAGTCGGTGCGTCCACCGTGTATCGCGGAATCGCCGGTGTCGTTCGAATGCCGGGTGCTCACGTCGCTGGTGACGGGGCCGCGGCAGACCGCCGTCATCGGCCGCGTGGTCCGCGCCCATGTCGATGACACTGTCATTTTGGACAAGGAGCGCTGTCACATCGATACCCAGGCGCTGCGCCTGATCGCCCGCATGCACGGCAGCGGCTGGTATGCGCGCTCCACCGACCTGTTCCAGATCGATCGTCCGAACTGGGCGGCCTGGCAGGAAAAGAACGTTAGGGCGAAACCTGCGTAGCGGGATCTGAAGCGGAGGACACCTTGAAGATTGCAGTGTTGGGTGGGGGCAACGGTTCGTTCGCGGCCGCCGGCGACTTCGCCTTGGCTGGTCACGACGTCCGGCTGTGGCGGCGAAATCCTGGAGATGTCGAGGCGCATCGCGCGCAGGGCGGCACGATAACGGTCATCGATCGGGCGGGGCGACGTGATATCAGGCTGGCCATGATCACGTCTTCGATCGCGGAAGCGATCGAAGCGGCCGACCTTGTCCTGTGTCCGGCGCCGGCCTTCGCGCAGGCCGCGATCGCTGATCTCGCCGCACCCCATCTGCGCGACGGCCAGGTGGTGTTCCTGCCTCCGGGAACGTTCGGCTCCTACATCTTCGCCCGCGCCGCGCGGGACGCGGGCAACCGCGCCGAGATCGCGACCGCAGAGACTGGGACCCTGCCGTGGCTGGCGCGCAAGCAGGGTCCTTATGCGGTGCGCATCTCGGGCAGGGGTGCGCGATTGCCGACCGGCGTATTTCCGTTGCGCCTCGCGCCGCACGCGCTCGGCGTGATCGAGCGCGCGTTTCCAAACGCCATCGAGCCATGCGGCGATGCGCTGTCGGGCGCGCTGATGAATGCCGGTCCGATCATCCATCCACCGCTGATCACCATGAATGCCGGCCCGATCGAGCATTTCGACAAGTGGGATATCCACAAGGAAGGAACTCAGCCGGCGATTCGCCGCGTGACGGATGCGCTCGATGCCGAACGCATCGCCATCCGCGAGGCGCTTGGTTACGGAGGGCCGCACTTTCCCCTTGCGGATCACTATTCGAAGGATGGTGAACCCTGGATGTACGCGCGCGACGCGCACGACCAGCTTACGGATTCCGGCGATTGGTCCGAGCGCCTCGTTCTCGTCGAGCACCGCTACATGCTGGAAGATTTGCGTCTTGGCCTGTCGTTCCTCGCATCGGTGGCGGGCCTCGCAGGCGTGCAAACGCCGCTGGTCAAGGCATTCCTGGCGATCGGCTCCGCGATCACGGGACAGGATTTCGCGGTGACGGGCCGGAGCTTGTCTTCGCTCGGCCTCGGCGATCTCGACAGGGCCGCATTGCAAAATCTTCTGGTGGAGGGTTTTCGATGAAACCGGTGATCGGATGCCTCGGCGCCGGCCGAATGGGTCGCGGGATCGCGGTCGTGTTCGCTTTCGCCGGCCATCAGGTTGTCGTCGTCGATTTCAAGGAACGGGAAGCGGCGACATTTGAGGCGTTGGCAACCGAGGCGAGGGCGGAAATCCGTTCGACGCTTGAGACCCTCTCGCGCATCGATCTGCTCCCGGCAGAGCTTGTGCCCACGATTGCCGACCGGATCACAGTCGTGTCCCGGCAGGAGGCGGCTGCGGCGCTCCCGCGCTGCGACGTCATCTTCGAGGGGATGCCGGAGATCCTCGGCTTGAAGCAGGCGGCGCTGGCCGAAGCCTCGCGGCTGGCGGGCGAGGGCCCGATCATCGCTTCGACCACGTCGACGATACTGGTCGACGATCTTGCAGGCTCGATCGAACATCCCGGCCGCTTCCTCAATGCGCATTGGCTCAATCCGGCCTATCTGGTGCCGTTGATCGAACTATCTCCCGGCCGGCTGACCGCGCCGGAAGTGACAGTGCGGATGAAGACGTTGCTCGAAGGCATCGGCAAGGTGCCGGTCGTCTGCGCGGCGCGGCCGGGCTTCATCGTTCCGAGAATCCAGTCGCTGGCGATGAACGAGGCCGCCCGCATGGTGGAGGAGGGCGTCGCCTCGGCGGAGGACATCGACAAGGCCGTGATCTATGGCTTCGGATTCCGTTTTGCGGTGCTCGGCCTGCTTGAGTTCATCGACTGGGGCGGCGGCGATATCCTGCATCACGCCAGCCGCTATCTGGTCGAAGCGCTCGGCGACAGCCGTTACGCCGCGCCTGACATCATCGCGACCAACATGCGCGAGGGACGCATCGGTATGAAGACCGGGCAGGGTTTTATGAACTATGAAGGTGTCGATCTGGCTGTCTATCGCGAGCGGCGCCTCGCCGCCTTTGCCTCGGCGCTACGCGCGATGGGCCTTGCGCGCGAACCTGTCGCGTAACGCGCGCTATTTTTGCTACTAATTCTGGTGTGTTCGGACGATGCGAGGCCCCATCTCTACTTTGCATGGGGTTGTTTTCGTAGTTTTGGTCCCGCTAGTGGCCGCCGAGATAGGCCGCGATCAGTTTCGGGTCGTGGATCAACGTGTCCGCCGGCCCGGACTGGATGATTTCGCCGGTTTCCAGCACATAGCCGTAATCCGCGGTCTCCAGCGCGGCGCGGGCGTTCTGCTCGACAAGCAGGACCGAGACGCCGAGGCTTCGCAGCGAGGCGATGGTGCGGAAGATTTCGCGGACGATGAGCGGCGCGAGGCCGAGACTGGGTTCGTCGAGCACCAGGAGTTTCGGCTTCGCCATCAGCGCCCGGCCGAGCGCCAGCATCTGCCGCTCGCCGCCCGACAGCGTGCCGGCGGCCTGCTTGCTGCGCTCTTTCAGCCGGGGGAAACGGTCGAACACGTCGTCCAGGCTTTTGCGTGTCGTCGAGCGGTCGCGCAGGCTGTAGGTGCCGAGCAACAGGTTGTCGGCGACTGACATGTCGGCGAACAGTTCGCGCTTCTCGGGCACAAGGCAAAGGCCGCGCTCGACGCGGCCCTCGACATCGATCCGCGCCAGATCGGTGCCTTGGAACACCATCCGTCCCGTGGACTTCAGCAGACCGATGGCGGCCATCAGAAGGGTAGTCTTGCCGGCGCCGTTCGGGCCGATCACGGTCACGATCTGTCCTTCTTCGACCGACAGCGAGACATTGCGTACGGCTTCCACCTTGCCGTAGCCGACCGACACATCCTCAATCGAAAGCATCTGTGTCACGCGACACCTCCGAGATAGGCTTCCTGGACGCGGGCGTCGCTGCGGATCGCTGCCGGTTCGCCCTCGCAGAGCTTTGAGCCGAAATCGAGTACGACGATGCGATCAACCAGCGACATCACGAACTCCATGTCGTGCTCGACCAGGAGGATCGTCAGGTGGTCCGCGCGCAGCGACCGCAGCAGTTCGGCAAGCTTGAGCTTTTCCTGACGACGCAGGCCGGCCGCCGGCTCGTCGAGCACGAGCAGCGTCGGATCGGCGGCGAGCGCGCGGGCGATCTCGAGCACGCGCTGATTGCCGAGCGGCAGATTGCCGGCGAGTTCGAACGGCTTGTCGCCGAGCCCGACCCGTTCGAGCTGCCGCAGCGCTTCGTAGCGGGCACTGGCTTCTTCGGCCTGGTTCAGGCGCAGGGCGCCAGCGAACAGGCCGGTCCTGGTGCGCGAATAGGTGCCGAGCAGCACGTTGTCGAGCAGCGTCATGCGCGGGCGCAACTTGACGTGCTGGAAGGTGCGGGAGATTCCGGCGCGGGCGATGTGAAACTGTTGGTCGCGGGTGATCGAGCGGCCCGCGAACGCGATCTCGCCGCTGTTGGCGCGCAGCGCTCCCGTGAGCAGGTTGAACATCGTGGTCTTGCCGGCGCCGTTCGGCCCGATCAGGCCTAGAATTTCGCCGGACTTCACGTCGAAGCTGACATTGTTGACGGCGACGAGGCCGCCAAATCGCCGCTGCGCGCCGCTGACCTTGAGAAGAAGCGTACCCGGCGCCGGTTGCTCGCGGCGCGGCAATGGCGTCGCCGCTTGCGGACGGGACTGTTTCAGGTCCGGCAGAAAACCTGCGAGGAACGGGACGATGCCCTGCCGGGCGCGTTGGAGGAACAGAATGAACAGCGCCGAGAACGCCACGATCTCGAGCTGGCCGGAGGCGCCCTTTGCGATCAGCGGCAAATAGTCCTGCACGGTGTTCTTCAACAGCGTGACGATCGCCGCACCAACCACGCCGCCCAGAATGCTGCCGGCACCGCCGACCATCGCCATCATCAGATACTCGATGCCCATGCCGGCCTCGAACGGTCCGGGGCTGACGAAACGGCCGAGATGGGCATAGAGCCATCCGGACAGCGCGCCGAGGAATGCGGCGATCACGAACGTCACCAGCTTGATCTGGAATGCGCTGATCCCGAGGCTTTCGACCAGCGTATTGCCGCCACGGAGCGCGCGCATCGCCCGCCCGATGCGGGAGTCGAGAAGGTTGTAGCAGACGAAAAGGACCGCCACGACGATCGCCCAGATCAGGAAATAGATCTGCCGGCTCTCGACCAAGGCGAGCGGACCGATCGAAATCGGCGGAACGCCCGAGATGCCGTTATGTTGACCGAGGCCATCGATGTTGCCGAACAGGAACGCAATCGCCAGTCCCCAGGCAACCGTACTTAGCGACAGGAAGTGGCCGCCCAGGCGCAGCGTCACGAAGCCCAGGATTGCGGCGATGCTGCAGGTCAGGACGACGGCCAGCACCAGTCCCAGCCATGGCGAATAGCCGTTCACCGCCGTGACCCAGGCGGTTGAGTAGGCGGCGACGCCGACGAAGGCTGCCTGGCCGAACGACACGATGCCGCCGACCCCGGTCAACAGCGCAAGCCCGATGGCGGCAAGCGAGTAGATGCCGATGTAGTTCAGCAAGGTGATGCTGAACGGATTGAGCACGAAGGGCGCCGCCACGAGACAGGCGATCGCCGCGGCCAAGATGAGACGGGTCTGCTGCAGTGTCATTCCTCGACTTCCTCTTCGGAATGCTGCGAGGCGAGCGAGCGCCAGAGCAGGACGGGGATCAGCAGCGAGAAGACGATGACGTCCTTCAAGGTGCTGCTCTGGAACGAAGCGAAGCTCTCGATAATGCCGACGCCGAACGCGCCGAGCGCAGCGCCTGGATAGCTGGCCATGCCGCCGACGATGGCGCCGACAAAGGCTTTCAGGCCGAGCAGGAATCCGGAGTCGTAGAAGATGGTGTTCACCGGCGCGATCAGGATGCCGGAGACGCCGGCCATCAGTGATCCCAGGAGGTAGGCGATGGTCCCGGCGCGCGCGGGCCGGATTCCCATCAGCCGGGCGCCGGTACGATTCAGGGCGGTCGCGCGCAGCGCCTTGCCGATCAGCGTGAAGTCGAAGAACAGAAATAGCAGGCCGCTGAACACCAGCGCTGCGGTGAGGATCAGTACCGTCTGTCCGGAAACGTGAACGCCGGCGATCTCGATCGCCATCGACGTCAACGGCTCGGTTCTGACGCCTTCGGGGCCGAAGAACAGCAAGCCAAGTCCGACCAGCGCGAAGTGAAGCGCGACCGAGACCGTCAGCAGCAGCAGAACCGAGGCGTCCGCGATCGGGCGGAACACGATCCGGTCCAGCAGCGGCGAGATTGGCATGATCAAGAGCAGCGCCAGCACGATCCGGACCGGCATTGGCGGATTGAAACGCATCGTCAGCCAGACGATCCCGACGACAATCAAGGGCAGCACGAGATAGCCGAGGACGGCCTTCGGCACCGCGCGAAACTCGCCGGCGCGCGCCAGCGAGACGACCTCCATCACGCAGGCCATGCACGCCAGCACGACAACTAGCCCGACCGTTCCGGGAAGCTGCCTGGCATCGAGCGCCGCCAGCGTCAACGCCGTGAAGGCCGCGATGTCGCCGAACGGAATGAAGATCACCCGCGTCACGGTGAAGATCAGCACGGTTCCGATCGCCACCAGGGCGTAGACCGCCCCGGTGGCTATTCCGTCGATCGCAAGGATCGCTGCGATGTCTGCCGTCATGCTGTCGGCCGTCCTTCCGTGTTACGCCTTAGGCTTCGCTCAGGGCTGGTAGGTCCAGGCGCCGTTGACCAGGCGGACGATCACCAGCGCGCGCTCGTCCACGCCGTGGTAGGCGCCGGCCTTGAAGTTGTAGACCGCGTGCACGCCCGAGAGCTCCTTGGTGTTGAGGATCTCGTCGCGCATGGCCTTGCGGAATTCGACGGTGCCGGGTTTGGCGGTCTTCAGCGCACGAGCGGCGGCGGTCGTGAAGATCATCCAGCCGTCGAAGGAATAGGCCGAGAAACCGTCCGTGGTCGGGACGTTGTTGGCCTTCAGGAAGGCGGCGCGGAAGTCGAGCGCGAGCTTCTTGGCGAAATGGCTGTCGGGAAGCTGCTCGGCCACGATGACCGGGCCGGCGGAGACCTGAATGCCTTCCGCGGATTTGCCGCCGACGCGCACGAAATCGGGATTGACCAGCGCAACCGTGCCGTAGGTCTTGCCCTTGAAGCCACGCTCGCCGAGCGCGAGCAGCGGCAGCGCGCCCTGCGTACCCGATCCGCCGATCAGCACGGCATCCGGACGCACCGCGAGAACTTTAAGGATCTGGCCCGTGACTGACGTATCGACGCGCGCGTAGCGCTCATTGGTCAGCACCTTGATGCCGTCCTCGGCTTCGACAGCCTTGGCGCCGTTGTAGACGAGATCGCCCCAGGCATCGGAGAAGCCGATATAGCCGATATTCTTCATGGCATCGCGCTTCATGCGATCGGCGACGACCTTGACCAGCAGCGAGGCGGGCTGCGGAACGGAGATGCCCCACTGGTCGGCCGGGTTGGGCTGTCCGATCACCGGGGAGACGGCGATCATCGGCACCTTCAGTTCGGTCGCGACCGCCATCATCGCGATGGTCGAAGGTGCCGTTGCGGTGCCGATCAGGAGATCGACCTTTTCTTCCTCAATGAGCTTGCGCGCGTTGCGGGTGGCGGCAGAGGGATCGGAGCCGTCGTCGAGCTGGATCAGCTTGATCTTCTCGCCGTTGACCTCGCTCTTGTATTCCATGGCCGCCTGGATGCCGCGCCCATACGGGATTCCGATCGAGGCGCCGGGTCCACTGAGCGACGTCACGAATCCGATCGTGATGTCGGCCTGTGCGGTCGAGGCCGCGACGAGGCCGCCGATGAGTGCAGTCAAACTCAACATCTTGCGCATTGCATTCCCCTTGGTTGAAATCAGCCGCGACCTGAGCGAGATGTCAGCATGGATCGAGGTCGGACCAGCACGATCGATGCCGTGATTGTCGTCGAAGCCCGGCGCAGGCATGATCCCCGCGTCGGCATGGGAGTTGTGAAATGAGCGTCACCAGAACCGGTTCCAATGTCGAGCGCCGCTTCGTCACGACGCCTCTCGGTCGCATTCACGTCGCCATGGCGGGAACCGGTTTTCCTGTTCTCCTGCTGCATCAGACGCCGCGCTCGTGGGACGAGTATCGCGATGTGCTGCCGCTGCTCGGCCGCGATTTCCGCGCGATCGCGATGGACACGCTCGGCTTCGGGGATTCCGCTTCGCCCGCCGGCGACCCGTCGATTGAGCTGTGGGCCGAGGGCGCGTTCGCGCTGCTCGATGCGCTGGAAGAACCGCGCGCCGCGATCGTCGGCCATCATACCGGCGCGGTGATCGCGATCGAAATGGCTGCCTCTGTGCCAGCGCGCGTCAGCGCCTTGGTGCTCTCGGCGTGTCCTTTCGTCGATGCGGCGCGCCGGGCCAAACACCACGGCACGCGCGTCATCGATGATGTGGAAGCACGTACCGACGGCGCCCATCTCACTGAGCTCTGGGCGCGCCGGCAACCGTTCTACCCCGCTGATGATATCGATCTGCTGCAGCGCTTCGTGGTCGACGCCCTGCGGGCCGGCGAGATGGCGGCGGAAGGGCACCGGGTGGTGAATCGCTATCGGATGGAAGACCGTCTGGGGCAGATCCACTGTCCCACGCTGGTCATTGCTCCGACGGGCGATCCGCACGTTCATCCGGTGGCTCCGAAGGTCGCTGGAGCTATCGAAGGCAGCATCTTGCGCGAGCTTTCAGGAGGCATGGTGCCGCTTCCCGATCAGATGCCGGAGGCTTTCGCTGGCCTCGTCCGCGATTTCGTTGCCGCCCAGACGGCCAAGATTCAGACGGCCAAGACCTGAAGTGGATCCTGAAACGACGGGACCGACCGCGGCGAATGCGAACCCGCCCGCAGCACTGGCCATCCCGAGGTCAATGATCTCAGCCACGATTGAAGAGCCTTTATCAACGCAACTATCAAGGCGACGTGCGTCTGCACGGCGCTCACTCCCTGTCAATTGTTTAAAGCCTAAAGTATTTCTCGGCCGCAGGTCAATACGCCAGATTCGCGTTCCCGCGGAAAAAGTTTGCCGCAGCGCGTGCGGCCGCGAGAGCTGAATTCGCTTATGCAAAAGGTAAGGCGCTATCTGCCTGTCCTTTCGGCAAACCGATCCAGTCGTGCGCAGCATGCGCCGGCGCGCGGTTCAATTGACGCCAAAATTATTTTGTGGTTGAAATATTTCGGTCGATGGGACGGCGTCACGCTACAACGCGTCTCCGCAACGACAGGCTTGTGCGTGTCGTCACCCTCCGTGACCGCGGAGGTTCGAGGCTCGGCACGGTTCGCCTGTGAAACAGGATATTGCTGTGCGCATCTTCTGGCAGAGCTTCGTCGACCAGGCTACGAGCGCGCCCTACATGGCACGGCTTGCGGCCTATCTGAACGATATCGCGGCGCCCGGCACCAGCGTCCACGTCGAGGGCATCACGCCTGCCGACCGCGACTTCGGTCGCTTGAGCGAATTTCGTTGCGCGATCCAGGCGGTCGATAACGGGCTCGCGGCGCAGGAGAACGGCTTCGACGCCTATGTCATGGGTCACTTCCAGGATCCAGGATTGTACGAACTGCGCTCGGCGCTCACGATTCCGGTGGTCGGCGCTGGCGAGGCCACGCTGCTCGCGGCCTCGCAGCTTGGGCGGCGGCTCGGCCTTGTCACGCTCGATTCAGCCTTCGAGGTCTGGCATTACGAACAGGCCGATCGTTACGGGCTTTCCGGCCGCGTGGTGCATGTCACCGGGATGGGTTGCCGTCCGGAGGATTTCAGCGCGGCGTTCGCTGGCGACGCGGCGGCAAAGGCGCGCATGCTGGCCGACTTCGCTGCCTGCGCGCAGCCGCTGGTCGATCGCGGCGCCGATGTCATCATTCCGGCCGGCGTGTTGCCCGGCCTCCTGATTGCGAGCGAGCATGGCTTCAAGATCGGTCATGCGCCCGTGGTGAACTGCGCAGCGGTTGCGCTCAAGAGCGCCGAGATGTGGGTGCAGTTGCAGCGCCTCAACGGCACCGAGCCGAGCCGGGGGCCGAGCTTCGCGCTCGCCAATGATCGCGCCCGCCAGGATTTCCGCGCCACCGTGGCGCGCTCGCAAGCCGACAAACCAAAGACTTCTTGAGGACAAGACATGCTGCAGCCAGACAAGATTCTGTATGAAGCCGAAGTAACCGCGACCGGCGGGCGCGACGGCAAGGCCGCGAGCGACGACGGGCTTCTGTCGGTGTCGCTGTCGCTGCCGAAATCACTGGGCGGGCCGGGTGGACCGGGAACCAATCCAGAGCAGCTTTTCGCCGCCGGTTATGCCGCGTGCTTCCTCGGCGCGGTAAAACTCGTCGCGCGCACGCGCAAGATCACGCCGTCGGCGGAGCCGACCGTTGCCGCCAAGGTCGGCATGGGGCCGGTCGCGGTTGGCTACGCGCTCACGGTCGAGCTCAAGGTACTGTTGCCCGGGCTGGAGAAATCCGTCGCCGAGGAAGTCGTTGCCGGCGCCCACGAGCGTTGCCCTTATTCCAACGCAACGCGCGGCAATATCGACGTCAAGCTGACCGTACTCTAAGCGGCTCACAGGAACCCGGCAGTCCGATGCAGAACTCCATCCGAACACCTTATGATCGGGTCCTGATGGCGGTTCCGGTAACGATTCCCTATTCGCGCTACTCGATCGAGAGCGCGCAATGGTGGATCGGCCGCGCGCTGAAATCGCTGGTCGATGGGGCCGGGATCACGCCGCGCGACATCGACGGCTTCTGTGTTTCGAGTTTCACGGCGGGGCTCGATAGCGGGATCAGCCTCACCCAGCACTTCGGACTGTGCGTGCGATGGATCGACACCATTCCGCTCGGGGGCGCGAGCGCGATTGCCGCGCTCCGGAAAGCCGCGCGGGCGGTGCAGGCGGGCGACGCCCGCATCGTGGCGTGCGTGGCGGGTGATACCAACCACGTCGACTCCTTCCGCTACACGCTGGAGAATTTCTCGCGCTTCAATCAGGATGCCGTCTATCCCTATGGCGCCGGTGGCGCCAATGCGAGCTTTGCGCTGATCGCGCGCAACTACATGCGGACGTTCGGTGCGCGGCGCGAGGATTTCGGCAAGATCGCGGTGGCTCAGCGCAGCAACGCGCTTCGTAATCCCCATGCCCTGATGAAAGCGCCGCTCACGATCGAGCAATACATGTCGGCGCGGCCGATCGCCGATCCGATCCATCTGTTCGACTGCGTGATGCCGTGCGCGGGCGCGGAGGCCTTCCTGGTGATGAGCGAGGAGGTCGCCGCATCCCTGAACCTGCCCGCAGCCAAAATTCTCTCTACGATCGAGCGTCACAATGCGTTCAGCGACGATCCCGTTCAGGTGCGCGGTGGATGGGCGATGGACGTCGACGAGCTCTACGCGATGGCCGGCGTCAAGCCTGATGATCTCGACTTCGTCCAGACCTATGACGATTACCCCGTCATTTCGATGATGCAGTTCGAGGACCTCGGCTTCTGTCGCAAAGGTGAAGGGCCCGACTTCGTGCGGCAGCATGACCTTACGATCGACGGCAGCTTCCCGCACAATACCTCCGGCGGCCAGCTCTCGGTCGGGCAGGCCGGCGCGGGCGGCGCCTATCTTGGGGTGGTCGAGGCATTGCGGCAGGTGCTCGGGCAGGCCGGTCCGACGCAGGTGAGGGATGCGCGCATCGGGTTGGCGTCAGGCTTTGGAATGATCAACTATGATCGCGGCCTCGCCTCGGGCGCGGCGATCCTCGCGGGACCAGGCTCATGATCGAACCGATCGTAAAACCGCGCCGGAAGAATCCGCTGTTGCGGACGCGGTTGCCGACGTCGCCGCCGCGCGCGCGCAGCCGCGCGTCGCACGGCTTTACGCGGGCCGCCGCCGAAGGCCGTTTCATGCTGCAGCGCTGCGGCGGTTGCCGGGCGTTCTGCTATCCGGCGCGTGATGCGTGCCCCGCATGCCTTTCCGCCGATCTTATTTTCGCGGACGCGCCGCGGCGCGGCACGCTCTTGAGCGAAACCACGCTGCACGTCCCGGCCGATGTACACTTCCGCGAACGCGCGCCGTGGCGCGTCGGCCTGGTTGCGATGGAATGCGGGCCGAAACTGGTGACGCACCTGCATGCCGATTGCGAAGAGGGGCAGCCGGTCGTGATGTCGTTTCAATTGGACAAGAGCGGGCAGGCAGTGGCCTTCGCGCACCCCGAACGTGAGACCCCCAACATGACGGATGACAGGCAGTGGCGTGAGATGACCGCCGATCCAAAATTCCGGCGCGTTCTGGTGACGAACGGGCGGAGCATCGTCGGTCAGGAAACGGTGGCCGGGCTGAAGGCAGCCGGGGCAGCGATCGTATTCGTCGGCGTCGCCGAGCCGTGGAAGCCGTTCCGCGGCGAGGATGCGCTGCGCGCGCTCGAGGGCGTCGAGATCGTGCCGCTCGATATCGGCGACGAGAAGTCCGTCGCGGATCTCGCGGCTGATATCGGCGGCAAGGTCGATATCCTCATCAACACTTCCGAGCATGTCCGCGCCGGCGGGCTGCTCGATCGTCAGGGCACCAGCGTCCTGCGCGACGAGATCGACCAGAGCTACCTCGGCTTCGTGCATCTGGCGCAGGCGTTTGGGCCTGCGATGCGGATGCGGGGCTCCGATGGCGTCAACAGCGCAGCTGCCTGGGTCAATATCCTGTCGGTCTATGCGCTGGCGAACTGGCCGGTGTTCGGTGCGTATTCAGCGTCGCAGGCAGCTTGTCTCTCATTGTCGCACTGCCTGCGGGCGGAGCTTCGCCCGGGCGGCGTCAAGGTGGTCAACGTGTTCACAGGGCCGCTCGATATCGAATGGTTCCAGACGGTGCCGCCGCCGAAGGTCGCGCCCCGTGCGGTTGCGAGCGCGATCGTGTCGGCGCTCAAGCGCGGACTGGAAGATGTGTTCGTGGGTGATGTCGCCGAGGACATTCGCCAGCGCCTTGCGGCCAACCCCAAGGCGGTCGAGCGTGAACTCGGGGCGTAGGCGGGTTCGCTGAAAACGGGAGAAGCGCAATGGACAGCAATGGTCTCATGCAATTTGCCGGCGCGGTCGCATCCGGCGCGGTGCGCGTCGTCGATCTGACGTTTACGCTCAGCCCGGACTTCCCCGTCATCGGACTGCCGCCGGAATTCGGCCAGGCCGCGCCTGTGCGCATCCAGCAGATTTCGCGCTACGACGCGAGTGGTCCTGCCTGGTACTGGAACAACCTGACCTTCGGCGAGCACACCGGTACGCATTTCGACGCGCCGATCCACTGGTTCACCGGCAAGGATCTGCCGAACAACGCAGTCGACACGCTCCCGGTGCGCGACATGATCGCGCCGGCCTGCGTGATCGATTGCTCGGCGCAAGCTGCAAAGGATGCGGATTTCCTTTTGACGATTCCGGTGGTCGAGGCCTGGGAAAAAAACCACGGGCGGATTCCGGAACGGCACTGGGTGCTGCTGCGCACCGACTGGTCGAAGAAAGGCTGGCGCGACTACGCCAATTTGAAGGACGACGGCGCACACACGCCCGGGCCGGATGCCGCCGTGATGCGCTGGCTGGTCGAGGAGCGCGGCATCATCGGCCTTGGCACCGAGACGATCGGGACGGATGCCGGCCAGGCCGGTCATCTCGATCCGCCCTATCCGGCGCACCATTTCCTGCACGGTGGCGGGCGTTACGGGCTGCAATGCCTGTGCAATCTCGACCAGCTTCCGCCGACGGGTGTTGTGATCGTGGCCGCGCCGCTCAAGATCCAGAACGGCTCCGGCAGTCCGCTGCGTGTCCTTGCGCTGGTACCCGGGCAGGGTTGAGCCCATTCGTCCACATCGAGTGAGATCATGAAAAACAACAAGACTCTGTTGATCAGCGCCGCGCTTCTGCTCGGCGCTATGGCACCGGCGCGTGCCGACATCCTCGTCGGTTTCGTCACCGGCCTGAGCGGACCGGTGTCCTCGATCGGCGTGCCGAACGCCAAAGGATTGGCCGCGGGCCAGACCTATATCGGCGAGGTCGATGGCGAAAAAGTTCGCGTCATCCAGCTCGACGACGGCTCTGACCCGGCCGCTTCGACGCGCATCGCCCGCAAGCTGGTCGAACAGGAGAAGGTCGACTTCCTGATCGGCACGTCCGGCGCACCGCAGACGCTGGCGATGGCCACGGCTGCGATCGAGATGAAGGTCCCGATGGTGGCGGTCTCGCCGATCGCGCCGGTGCCTGCCGGGGAGGGCGGGCCGTGGGTGGTGCAAACGCCACAGCCGATGCCGCTCCTCGTTCAGGGCATCGTCGATCACATGAAGAGCCGCGGCGTGAAGACCGTCGCCTTCATCGGCTTCTCCGACGCTCTCGGCGATCTGTTCTATAACGCCCTGCTGCAAACTGCTGAAGCGGCCAATATCAAGGTGGTCGCGAATGAGCGCTATGCGCGTTCCGACAATTCAGTCACCGCGCAGGTGCTGCGTGCGGTCTCGGCGCGGCCCGACGCGATCATGCTGGGTGGCACCGGGACGCCGGGCGCGCTGCCGGTGATCACCTTGTCCGAGCGTGGCTACAAGGGACCGCTCTACGGCAACAATGGGATGATCAGCGCCGACTTGCTGCGGCTTGCCGGCAAATCGGCCGAGGGCATCATCTGCCCGACCGGGCCGATAACGGCAGCCGAGCAGCTTCCCGAGAGCAATCCGATCCGCAAGGTCGGGCTTGCGTTCCGCGCCGCCTATGAGAAGGCCAATGGCGAGGCGCCGACCGATGGGTTTTCGCCCTATGCCTTCGATGGCTGGCTGGTGTTCATGGATGCCGCCAAGCGCGCCAAGGCGACGGGTGCGGTGCCCGGCACGCCGGCATTCCGCAACGCGCTGCGCGAAGCGCTGTTCACGACCAAGGAAGTCGTGGGTACACATGGCGTTTACACCTATACGCCGGCCGATCGTCACGGCGTGGACAGTCGCTCACGTATTCTGGTCCAGATCGAAAACGGCAAGTACAAGCTGCTGCCGTGACGGCGGCAGGCCCGCGGCTCAGGCGTGGCGCAGCCTGGCCTTGAGCGCGCGCATGTCGATCGCGCGCTTGTCATTGACGGAAGCCGCCGCGAGCGTCTTGATCTCGCCCCGGGCGAGCTTGCGCGTCGACGATAGCGGCAGTTCGTCGACGATGGCGATATAGCCGGGCACCTTGTGATAGGCGAGGCGCTCGGCGCAGGTCTTGACGATCGAGGCCGCGAGCGCATCTGCGTCGTCGATCTCAGCATTCGGCACGATGAAAGCAAAAACCTCTTCGCCGCGGATGTCGTCGGGAACGGGCGTCACCGCACAGCCGCCGATACGCGTATCCATGTAGAGCGCGCTTTCGACCTCGAGCACGCCGATGTTCTCGCCACTGCGCCGCACGATGGTCTTCTTGCGATCGAAGAAATACATCAGCCCGTCTTCGTCGGCGAAGACGAGGTCTCCGGTATGGAACCAGCCGTCCTGCCACGCCGCTTCGGTGGCTTCCTCGTCCTTTAGATAGCCGCTGAAGAATCCGGCCCTGATATCGTCGCCCTTGGCGCGGACCAGCAATTCGCCGGGTTTCCCAAGGGCGACATCGCCGCCCTGATCGTCAACGAGGCGATATTCCATGCCTTCAGATGGCCGGCCGACGCAGCGCGCGCCAAAGCCTGCCGGTTCGCGCGACGTGGTGGTGGCCGCCGCGCCGCCGGTCTCGGTCATCGCCCAGGCCTCGACGATCGGGATACGATAGCGATCCTCGAAGGTGGCGCGGTGGCGGACATCGACGCCGGGCGCAAAGGCGAAACGCACGCGGTGCTGCCGTTCCACCTCGGTCACCGGCAGTTGCAGCAGAATGGCGGGGATGACGCCGAGACAATGCACGACGGTTGCGCCGCTATCGGCCACGCATTGCCACCATCGGTTGGCGTGAAATCGGTCGAGCGGCACCACGGCGCCGCCGAGCACCATCATGCCGACCGCGCTGCAGCCGAGCGCGTTCATGTGAAACATCGGCAGCGGCGTCAGGTTGATCTCGCGGTCCGGCTGCAGCTCGGCGACGCCGCCCTGTGCGAGGTACCAGTCGGCGACCTGCAGGAAATAGCGGTTCGAGAGCATGCAGCCTTTCGGCTTGCCGGTGCTGCCTGAAGTAAACAGCAGCGCGCATTCGGCGTTGAACTCGGCATCCTGCGCGACGACGTCCGTCCGGCATGGGGGAATGCGGCTGTCGGTATCGATCAGGCGGGCGCGCCCGAGTGCCGCCCCCTTCGTCACCTGCATGCGATCCGGCGTCGCCACCAGCAGGTCGGCCTGTGACAGCTCTAGCTGAAAGGACAATTCGTCGGGCCGGACGTCCGGGTTGATCGGAACGATCGAAACCCCGAGCGCATTGAGAGCGAGCCAATGCAGGAAGAAGACCGGGCGATTTTCAAGCAGCAAGGCAACCCGCGCCCCGCGTCCGTAGCCGGCAGCCGCGTATTCGGCGCGCAGCCGATCTACTTCGGTCTTGAACGCGCCGTATTCGATCTTGAATCCTTCCGGCGCGTAGGGCAGTCCCGCGCTTGCAGGCGCCAGCAGGAATGGCGCGTCCGGCCGCCTTGCGGCCGTGGCTGCGAAGGCATCGGATGGCGATCGATACGTGTCGAGGCTCATTGTGGACGTCGCTCCTGTTCGTGCCTCCAGCCGCCGAAACGGATGGCCGCCGGAACCCGCGTGCTGCCCCTTGCTGCGGCGGCAGCTTTCGTGAATAGTTTAAGCCTAAACTATCTCGTCGGCCAAGAGCGATCTATCGCAGACCAGCCCGGCGAAACCTTTGGGAGGCGCGTGTGCAGGCAGGTGAGAGCAGCGCGGCCAGGCAGCGGCAGGGTACGCCGATCTGGTCGCAGGCGGTCGAGCGCTTCCCGCCGGCGGACCGGGTTCTCTCGACCATTCTGACGCGGCAGGCCGCGCAATACCGCGACCGCACGCTGTTTGTCTTCGGCGAAACACGATGGAGCTATGCCGAGACGGCTGCGATCGCCGCCGCATCCGCGGCCCGCCTGATGCGCGCCGGAATTCAGGCCGGCGACCGTGTCGCGCTGATGTGTTCGAATCGGCCGGAATTTCTGGAAGTCTATCTTGGCTGTGCCTGGATGGGCGCCGTGACCGTGCCGATCAACACCGCGCTGCGCGGCATCCAGCTCAGCCACATCCTGCGCAATTCCGCGCCGAAACTGCTGGTGATCGAGCAGGGCTTCATGCCGGCGATCGAAACGCTGGAGCGTGACGTCGCGCTGCCGGATCTTGTCTGGACGATCGGAGAAGGCGCCGCGCTTCCGGCCATATCAGGATCGATCACGCCGCTGCCCGCGCTCGGCGAGGGGGCATCGCCCGCGCCGGTGCAGCCGGACGACACGGTCGCGATCCTCTATACGTCGGGCACCACGGGGCCTTCAAAAGGCGTCTGCTGCCCGCAGGCACAGATGTTCTGGTGGGGCGTCTACTCGGCGCGCGCGCTCGGCATCCGCGAGGGCGACGTGCTGTTCACGACGCTGCCGCTGTTCCACACCAATGCGCTGAATGCGTTCTACCAGGCGGTGCTGAACGGCTGCACCTACGCGCTGGAGCCGAAATTCTCCGCCTCCGGTTTCTGGGCCGCGGCGCGACGGCATCAGGCAACCGTCGGCTATCTCCTCGGCGCGATGGCCGTGATGCTGCTGGCGCAACCGAAATCCGCGGACGACACCGCGCATTTCCTGCGGGTCGCGCTCGGCGGCGGCGTCCCCGGTCAGTTTCACGGTCTGTTTCTCGAACGATTTGGCGTGCCGCTGCTCGACGGCTACGGCTCGACCGAAACGAATTTCGTGTTCGCGGGCACGAACCCGTCCGATCGCCCCGGCACGATGGGCCATCTTGTCGAGGGCGCGGAGGCCTGCATCGTCGATCCCGACGACGCGCCTCTCCCTGACGGTGAGGCCGGTGAGTTGCTGCTGCGCTCGCGCGAGCCGCTCGCATTCTCGACGGGCTATTTCGGAATGCCGGACAAGACGGCCGAAGCGTGGCGAAATCTCTGGTTTCACACCGGCGATCGCGTCGTGCGCGATGCGGATGGCCATTACCGCTTCGTCGATCGGATGAAGGATTCCATCCGCCGGCGCGGCGAAAATGTTTCATCCTGGGAGGTCGAGCAGGTGATGCTGAAGCATCCGGCGATCGCTGCCTGCGCCGTCTATCCGCTGCCATCCGAGCTCGGCGAGGACGAGGTTGCGGCGGCCGTTCAGCTCGAACCCGGCCATGCACTGGAGCCGATCGATGTCGTCAAGCATTGCGAGGGCAAGATGGCCTATTTCGCCGTTCCGCGGTTTGTCCGGATCGTCGCCGAAATGCCGCTCACCGAGAACGGCAAGATCCGAAAGGTCGCGCTGCGCGAGGCCGGGAGGACTCCCGATACGTGGGACCGCGATGCCGCAGGATACAGACTGCGCCGCTAGCCTTGCGGCGCGCGCGATCAAGCGCGGGCCTGCTCCGTCGCGCGCTTCACGGCGTTCTTCAGGTCGTCGAGCTCCTTGACCAATCCGTCAAGCCGCCCTTTCGGAACCTCGGCCAACAGCGAAGCCAGCCAGAGGCCGTGCTTCTTCGCCATCCGCCTGAACGCCTTCCTGCCCGCGGACGTCATGCAGACGATCTGCACGCGGCGGTCGAGCGGCGACGGCGACCGCGTGATGAAGCCGTCTTCGACCAGGCGATCCACGATCGGGGTCAGATTCCCGGCCGTGACCATCAACCGCTTTGGCAGCTCGCCCAGCACCAGCCCGACAGGCTCGCGATCGAGTTGCGCCAGCACGTCAAAGCGCGGCATCGTGAAGTCGAACTCTTCGCGGAACTGACGGCGAAGCTCGGCACCGATCAAGGACGTACAGGCAAGCAGGCGAAGCCATACCCTGACCTGGGCGCGGTTGTCCGTGTCGTCCTCGGCCATGTTCTCTTTGTCGATCAGCGCGATCTCCTTGCCGGCCATCAAATCCATGTCTCCCGACGTTCCCTGTGCAGCCGAGCGGATCGGCACAAAGGCTCTGAAATGAACGTGTAAATCCTTTGGGACCAAATCAAGTGCCCGGCCCGAACGATCCCCGTTCGGTTGCCTGCAGCACCCACGACCGTAGTAGAGGATATCGTGGCGAAGCAAGCGGGGCGCGCCTCCGCCACGCAGGAAACCGCTTAAATTTCTGAAAAGGCGCCTGTGCGCCTCGACACGGAATCGCCGATTGAGGGGCGTGGCACGGCGTCTGGAGACTTCAATGCTCGACTCTGCACGCCGGCCCGGCTATAAAATAATGCTTTAGGTCTAAACTAAATGAGCCCACCGCATGGCCCGTTTTGAATCCCTGACATTCTCCGAGTTGCCGAGCGGCGTCTGGCGCACGCGCCTGCGGGTACGCTTCGGCTCGTGCGATCCGGCCGGGATCGTGTACACGCCGGAATATCTCAATTTGTTCAACGGCGTGATCGAGGACTGGTACGGCGATGCGCTGGGACTGCCCTATCATGAACTGGTCGGAACACGGCGGACCGGCCTCGGCTATGCGCACGTCTCGGCGGATTTCGCCAAGCCCAGCAGCATGGGCGACGTGCTCGACGTCGCCGTCATCGTGCGCGACATCGGACGCACCTCGATGAAGCTCACGGTTCACGCGTTCAAGGATGGCACCGAGTGCGTCCGCGCCACCTTCGTAACCGTGACGACCTCGCTGGTGGATCACAAATCGATTGCGTTGCCGGATGACATGCGTCTCGCGTTGAAGAATTACCAGGCGCGTTGCGAGGAGCCGGCCAGCCCTGCCTCAACAAGCCTCAGATACGGACCGAGCAGCCTGCCGGCGTGATGGCGGTCCCCCAAGCTGAACGCCCGGAGCGCATACCGACTACGAGGGGCCGCTGAACACGACACAGACGGGGCATCCGATTGCCCGACCGCCCGACCGCATCTGTCCGAGAGCGCCAGGCGAGCGACCCTTTTGCGCGTGGCTGATTTTCTATTACTTCCTATCTGTTTGTGGATAGGAAGTAGCCAAGCTCCCCCATTGGCTTGTCCCCCTGTCCTGAAGGAGCCCCCAAATGCGCGTATTGGCTTGCACGATTCTGACGATCGGAACGATGCTGGTCGCGGCGCCCGCGCGCGCGCAGACCTATGATCCAAGCTTCCCGGTTTGCCTGCAAACCTACGGCATTGACGGCAACTACATCGACTGCAGCTTTACTTCGCTGGCGCAGTGCGCCGCGTCCGCGTCGGGCCGCGCGGCGCAATGCCTGAACAACCCTTATTTCGCGCACGGCGACAGGAAACCCTACCGGCAACGCAACGTTTACTAGAGGCTGCTGCATCGGCTTGCGTCGGAGGCGCCATGCTCAACTTTGCCCACGTCATCGCTTCTACGTATAGTCAGGCGAAACCACCCATTCCGTGAGGTCTCGTGACTGCTCCCAATCCCGCTGCCGGCAAACCGGCCGATCCCCGCCTCCCTTGTCAATGTGCCGCAGCTGGTAACGGCCTATTTCACGTCGAAACCGGATCCCTCCGATCCCACCCAGCGAGTTGCCTTCGGAACCTCGGGGCACCGCGGGACTTCGCTGAAGAACTCGTTCAACGAAAACCATATCCTGGCGACGACTCAGGCGATCTGCGACCACCGCCGCGAAACCGGGCTCACCGGTCCGCTGTTCGTCGGCATCGATACCCATGCGCTCGCCGAGCCGGCGCTTGTGAGTGCGGTGGAAGTGTTTGCCGCCAACGGCGTCGACATCATGATCGACGAGCGCGGCGGCTACACGCCGACGCCCGTGATCTCGCATGCGATCCTGAGCTACAATAAAGGCCGAACGAGCGGACTTGCCGATGGCGTCGTCATCTCGCCGTCGCATAATCCGCCCGAGGATGGTGGCTACAAATACAACCCGCCGCATGGTGGCCCGGCCGACACGGATGTGACGGCCAGGGTCGAAAAGGCCGCCAACGCCTACATGGAAGCCGACATGAAGGGCGTTGTGCGGGTGTCGTATGAGCGCGCCCGCAAGGCGCCTTCGACACATCTGCACGACTATGTCAGTCCCTATGTCGCCGATCTCGGCAATGCCGTGGACATGGCGCTGATCAAATCATCGGGCGTGAAAATCGGGATCGATCCGCTGGGCGGCGCCGCCGTTAACTACTGGGCGCCGCTGATCGAGCGTTATGGGATAGATGCGACCATCGTCAACGATGCCGTCGATCCGACGTTTCGGTTCATGACGGCGGACTGGGATGGAAAAATCCGCATGGATTGTTCCTCGCCGTTCGCGATGGCGAGCCTGATTGCGATGCGCGACAGGTTCGACGTCGCCTTTGCCAACGATACCGACGCCGACCGGCACGGCATCGTGACGCGCACGGGCGGCCTGATGAACCCGAACCATTTTCTCGCCGCGGCAATCGCCTATCTGTTCGAGCATCGGCCGCAATGGGGCAGCGAGGCCGCGATCGGCAAGACCATCGTCTCCAGCTCGATCATCGACCGTGTCGCCGGTAAGCTGAAACGCAAGCTGGTCGAAACCCCGGTCGGCTTCAAATGGTTCGTCGAAGGCCTCGGCACCGGTGCGTTCGGATTCGCCGGCGAGGAAAGCGCCGGTGCTTCGTTCCTCAAGCGCGACGGCTCGGTCTGGACGACCGACAAGGACGGCATGGTGATGGGGCTGCTCGCCGCCGAAATCCTCGGGCGCACCGGCCGCGACCCGAGCCAGTTGTTTGCCACCCTCACGGCCGAACTCGGCGTACCCTATTACGAGCGGATCGACGTGCCGGCGACGCCGAAACAGAAGAGTGCGCTGAAGGCGCTCGGGCCGGAGCAGCTTGATATGCGCCAGCTTGCCGGTGAACCGGTCAGTGCGATTCGGACCCGGGCGCCGGGTAACGATCAATCCTTCGGCGGCATCAAGGTCGAATCCGAGGCGGGATGGTTTGCCGCGCGGCCATCGGGCACCGAAGACGTCTACAAGATCTACGCCGAGAGTTTCCGGGACCGGAACCATCTGAAGGCGATTCAGCAGGACGCGCAGCGCGCCATCGCGAAGGCCTTCTGATACCGCGGGTGAGGCGATTAGGTTTTTTTGCAATGGGAAGTCCCAAATCGCTACCGAACGGCGGAAGAATCTTGCGCCAGGTAGCACCCAGCTGCGCCAGTTCGGCACAGCCCTGACCAGGCTGGAGCTGCGGAACTGAAGTTCGGGCGCCGTCGTGCTCGCGATCACGCTGAAATCACGAAGGCCCGAGCAGTGTTAGGCTCGGGAGTTAGCTGCCAGAATGCCGACCGGGAGCGGGGGGCCTGGGAGCTATCGAGGTACCGGGGGATGAAATGAGTGCGGAATCGGTTGTCTACTATCTGAATCGCGTGCCTGAGAGCGATCCGAATGACCAAACCGAATGGCTTTTGACGGCACTGGGGCAATACACCGGCGCGGAGCTGCGCGAACTGCTCTATGTAGCGGAAGAACCGGGATTCTTTGAATTGATGCGCGGGCTGTTTGCGCTCTCGGACGAGAGCCGTGCCGTCCTGCAGCAATTTCTCGAAACCGGCCGCCCGCCGGCCATGAAGGCGGCGATCGACCCCAACGGGCGGTTGACGATTGACCACGTCAATGTCGAGCAGCGCGTAAAAATGCTTCCTGTGATCGCAAATTAGTATCCTGAGCTCCCTGAGGTTGTGCTAAGGTTCCAGCCTGAACAGTTGGGAGCCGCACATGGCGACGAGGAAGTCTGGCCCGCTCGATGCGATGGTGGGTGCCAGGATTCGTATGTTGCGGATCAACCGCGGCATCAGCCAAACCAGACTCGCAGAACGAATCGGCGTTACCTTTCAACAGGTGCAGAAATACGAACGAGGCGCCAACCGGGTTGGCGCGAGCCGGTTGGCGCAAATCGCTTCCGTGCTGGACGTCTCGGTTGGCGAGTTTTTTGAATCTTCCCAGGCTGGATCTCCCGGCATGAATTCAGCGGTTCGCTTGCTTGCCGAGCCGGGCGCCTTGCGCGTTCTCAAGGCCTATGCGCGAACGCCCAGTCCGCGCGTCCGGTCTTGCATCGCGAAGCTGGTTGAAAGCATCGCCGATCGAACTTCCGGGACCAAGGCCACGGTTGCACGTCTGAATACTGTCGATCTTGGTGAGCAGCGGAAGTTTCCCTCGCGAGGATAGTCTTCCGCAGGAAGACGAGCAGCAATCCTGTGCCGCCTCACAAATCCGGTTGGAGGCGTCAGCCCGTCGCGCGAATCGCAAGCCGCTCCGGCGGCCTGCTGCCGGGAATGAACTCGCCGATCCAGTCACGGCGCGTCGCTTCGATATGCCAGGACATTGCCTCGGCCGAATAGGGCGCCGGATCGGGAATGTCCTTGCGGATCTCCTTGCCGTCGAGCCAGCCGCAGCTGTGCGAATAGCGCGCCTTGCAGACGAGATGGATATCGCCGTGGTCCTGCAGCAGCACGTAGCCATCAGCCGGAAAAAATGTACCGGCGAGCTCGATCGCACCAGGCAACTGACGCACCAACAGGAACGTGCTGGTGGATTGCGATTCCGATTCGGAAACCAATACGCCGACCAGGCAGTGGATCGGCGCGATTACCTGCGGTGCAACCAGCGCGAGAGGCTCCGTGATCGGGCCGGCCGTCGCGATCGAAAGATATTCGCCCTCTGGTCCCCAACGGCAGGCGATCAGCCACTCGCGGCTACGACTACGAATCAAGGTCGGCTTGGCATAGTCTGAACGGGCAATATCTGCTGCCATGGCTATGACTAAGGCTTTCGCGAGCATAAATTCCTCCAGGGCGAGGGCGGGCTGGCCTCTCGTCCGCAGCCTGCCCGTCAAGTCGTGAGGTCACCGTGAGCGGTACCGAAAATTCGATACAGGAATTGTTTGCACGCGCGGCATCGTTGCTTCTCGGCAACGGAGTGGACGCCGCCGGCGATTACGATGCCGGACGTATCCTGCAGGCGCTGGAATATGCCTCGGAATCCAGCAACCGGATGGATTCGGAGGCCGCGAATCGTGCCGATTTGCTGATCGCTGCTTCCCGATTTGCGCGGGTGTTCGAACTGGCCTCACCCGATGCACCCGGCCTGTTCAGCTTTGGTGCGCAATTCGATCCAGCGCTTGCTGATCCCTTGCATGACGGAAGCCCGATGGTCGGCGTTTCCGGCGTCGGTCTGACGTTGCGGGATGCATTTCAGGGCTGCGTCGGCGAGGGAATCGAGTATCTCTCTCAATTGCAGACCGGGCGCGACGTGTTGCTCAAACCCGGCGTCGACGACTGGGCCGGAAAACTCGGTCCGAACGCGCTGGAGCTGGTCGCTGCCGTTTCGGAACGCTGCATACAACCAGAGCGGGCGCTTTCCTGGTGTCGTGCAACGCGGCTGACCGACGGTAGCGAAGTGTGGCTTCCCGCCGACATCTGCCTGCGGCGTCCGCCGGCGCAGCGCGACTTCGCGCCGCCATTCCCCCTGAGCATCGGATCGGCCGCCGGTCCGTCACGGGATGCCGCAGCACTGCACGGCCTGCTGGAATTGATCGAGCGCGATGCGGCCAGCCTGTGGTGGCGGGGCGGTCAACTGGCCCGATCGATTCCGCCGCAGGAAGCCGGCATGGTGGTGGAAGGTCTGTTGCGGCAGCTCCGGCATGGCGCATCGGTGCAGCGCCGGACATGGCTGCTCGATATCACGACGGATATCGGCGTGCCCTGCGTCGCGGCCGTCTCGTGCCGGGCGGACGGTTCCGGTTTTGCTTTCGGCCTCGCCGCGCGGCCGGCGCTCGAGGCCGCGGTCCGCTCGGCAACGCTCGAAATGTGTCAGTTCGAACTGGCCGATGCTGTCGTCGCAACCAAACGCAGCGAGCGCGGCGATGACGCGCTCAACGCCCAGGATCGCACCCACCTGCGGCGCGCGGCGATCAATGCCGATCAGTGCAGACTGTTGCAGCCGGTCGCGGAGTACGCGGCTCATCTTCCCCTTCACGCAACTGAAGCGAGCGCGATATTTGAATTGATCGTACAGCGTTTGGAGAAACTGGGAATCGAGACATTTTGCCTTGATCTGACGCGCCAGCGCTTCGCCGTTCCGGTGGTCCGCGTGATTGCCCCAGGGCTGCAACTCGAGCCATCCGAAATCGTCACGGCCAGGCTGCAGGATACGATTGCGCGAACCGGTGGCGGCGCAACCTATACCGGAGGTGTTTCTTTGATATAGACTGGCTGGAACTAACCAACCGGTTCCGGAAACCCCTGCATGCCGGCCAGCACAAACGCCATGACAGCGGACAAGGCCACGGCGGCGCCCGAAAGCGCGCCGCGCCTTTCGGTGTCGCTGGTTGGACGGCTCGGCGTGCGGTTCAACGGCCGGGCGGTCGAACTGCGAACCCGCAAGGCCGGCGCGGTCCTTAGTTACCTCGCGCTGTCGGAGATGAAGCAGGAGAGCCGCGAGCGGCTGGTCGGCCTGCTCTGGAGTCGTTCGGACGAAGAAAAGGCGCGCGCTTCGCTGCGCCAGGTCGTTCGCGAGCTGCGGTCGATGCTGGAGGAGGCCGGATATGACGGCTTCGTCGCGGAGCGGCTGATGATCGGCATCGACGTCGGACGAATCGAAGTCGATATCGAAAGTGTGATCCAGCTCGCCGAAAGCGGGCGCGTTCACCCGCTGCTGCTCGATACGCCACAGCTCGACGGGCGGCTGCTCGAAGGAATGGACGATCTCGATCCGTCGTTCCGGGTCTGGGTACTGGCCAAGCGGCAGACCATCCATGAACGGCTGATGCGAAATCTCGATGAGGGTCTGACCTCCGCAAGCGTTCCCGCCGATTCCAAAAAAAGGATTGCAGCCGCGATCGTCAATCTCGACCCGACCCATGAATATGCCTGCCGCTATCTGATGCGGGCGCATGCGGAAGAGGGCGACACGGCCGGTGCGTTGCGCATCTACAAGGCGCTGTGGGATCTGCTGGACCGCGACTACGCGATGGAGCCGTCGTCGGCCACTGAAGAACTCGTCGCGAACATCAAGCTCGGCATTCTGGAGCGCGCGCCGGTCGATCGGGCCGCGTCGGCAGCGAATGACGAATTCGCTGTCAGGATGGTCAGGGGGACCGCTCTCCAGCCGGTGGCCCCGATGTCGCCATCGGTCAATGCATCGGCCAGGATGCGCCTGGTGCTGCTGCCCTTTGCGATGCATGGCGTCGACGAGGACCACAGCCATCTGGTGCAGGGGTTCTCCCAGCATCTCGCCGCCTGTCTCGTGCGCTTCCGCGAATGGAGCGTGGTTGATCGTCCGCCCGCGGCCGTCGTGCTTCCCGCTTCGGGGACGGCGCCGCAATACTGCATCGAGACCACCGCCTACCAGGCGGGCGCCGAAATCAACATCGTGATGGTGTTGCGGGACGATACCTCCGGGATTTACGTCTGGAGCGAGAGCTTCCGGCTCGGCCTCGGCAACTGGTTTGAAACCCAGCAGCGCATCATCCGCCGCATCGCGACTTCCTTGAACGTGCAGTTGTCGACCGAGCGGCTGATGCGGCTGGCAGGCGAGCCCGACGTTTCACTCGATCTTCACGACCGCTGGCTGCGCGGCCAGAATCTCATCACGAAGTTCGACAAGGAAAGCTGGCAGCGGGCGGTCGTGATCTTTCGCGACTCGATCCGGGAAAATCCTGCTTTCTCGCCGTTCTACAGCAGCCTTGTGCAGATGAACAACATCGAGCATTTCGTGCATCCCGGGGTCCTTCGCAATCCCGACAAGGCAAAGGCGACCCTTGAACTGGCGAAAATCGCCGTTGAACTCGATCCGGTCGATTCCAGGGCGCATCTCTGTTGCGGCTGGTCCTATACGTTTGCGTTGCGTGAGGCCGAGGCGGCGCCGCACATGGACCTCGCTTGCGAGCTGAACGACAACGATCCGTGGACGCTGCTGTCCAGCGCCCACTATTGCGCTTTCTGCGGCTCGATCGAACAAGCTCAGCTACGCGCCAGCCAATCGCTTGCCCTTTCGCTGGCGCCCTCACGCCTCGAATGGGGCTATCACTGCATCATTCACTTCCTGTGCGGCGACTATGCTGGCGCCATAGAGGCCTGCGACCGCGCCTACAATGTCATTCAGACGCTGCCCGCATGGCGTGCGGCCGCGCTGTTCGAACTGGGGCAGCCCGAGTTGGCGCGCGAGGAAGCGCAGCGATTTCTGAACGGCATTCGCTCGTTTTGGGTTGGGTCAGACGCGCCGACCGACGTGGCCATCACACGCTGGCTCCTGCAAGCGCACCCCATCACCATCAGGGCGCGGTGGGAAACCCTGCGCCGCAGCTTGCGCGGCGCCGGGTTCCCGGTCGAAGGCATTGCGCCATTGTGCTGGTGACAAGGCCGCTTGTGGACTTCAGGCGCAGGCGCTTATGGTGTAGTCGCCGATACGTTCGGCATGCACCCTGAACTTCTCGCTCTCCGGGATCACGGGATCCATACCGTTGAACAGGCGCTTGTAGAACGGCGGAAGCGGATAGGTGGCTCCGGGCTGGTTGAGCAGCGCCTCGGAATCCTCGATCATCACCTTGGGCGGCAACTTTACCGTGATCGTGTCCTGTTCCTGCTTCACGAACGTGATGTGCTTGAAGCGATCCGGCACGGTGGCGAATACCTGGGCCTTGGCGAGCTGCTCCTTGAACTCGTCGATCGTCTCCGGCAGCGGATAGACGTTGTCGTCGTCGAGGTAGTTCGTGCCGGTCGCCCAGGTCTTCACCAATTTGCCCCAACGCTCATGGTTGGTCACCTGTAGCCTTTCGATGCGCTGCATGGTCTTAGTCCTCCGGGTTGGGTGAGACGGAACAATTCCGCTTCACAAGAATGCAGGCACGGCCTGCTGTAGTTCGGCGATTTCGGTGGTGAACTTCACCAACTGCGCCATGCTTGAGATGTCGGGAATTTCCTGGAAAAAATTCGCCGGATAGTATTCGCGAGACAAATTGGCAAGCTGGCCTGCGAGCGTGTCGCCGCCGGATGAGCGCGGATCGCCTGCGAGCGCGCCGAAAATCACTTCCGATACGATGATCGAGCCGAGCGGTCCAAGACGCTGGCCCTCCGCCTGCGGTTGCTGCATCGCTTCGAACAGGATGAAGAAGGGCAGTGGCGGATCGTTCGAAAGGGTTTCGATGTCTTCGGCCTTCAGCGCGCCATACGCCGGCGCGGCGACCAGCCAATCGCGGAGCTGGCTGACGCGATAGGCGCGGTCGGCAAGCAAGCGTGACATGGAGATGAACTGCGGTTTCCGGGTCGCGATCTCGGCAATCAGCGCGTCCACCGACCACATGCCGGCGATCCCGGCGCCGAGCAGATCACGGTAGAGCAGGCCAACCCGCTCGGTCTCGTCGAACGCCGGAAAGATCTGATCGTTGCCCAACCCGTCGCTGAGATACGGTCCGATGCGCCGGCTGAAGTTCGGCTTGGTTTCATTGATCTCGAAGAAGCGCGACCACTGCACCATCCAGGTTTCATCGAGCGGCATGTTGACCGGATCGTTTGCAGAAGTCTTTTCAAGCGTGCTGTAGAGGTCCTGAATCGACAGATCATTGATGCAGTATTCGTGTCGCACCATGGCGTGACCGAAGCGAAACGCGCCGTGCGAGAACTCGAACGGAATTTCCCAGTCGCCGTTCGCAAGACCCTGGCTGGATTCATCAGGCCGATCGATGAAATGCGGAGCCGGTCCGCTATAGGCCGCATAGATCTCCGGGTGAATGACCCGCCGCATCAGATCGTTGCGAAGAATGTTGTGGTAGATCAGCGTAACGGCCTCGCGGGCGCACAGGAAGCGCTTATAGGCGGCGCCGAACCGGCCGTTCGGCCCGCTATTGCGTTCCTGCCGGCGTATGAGATCGATCAGGGCGTTGTGCAGCAGCGCGAACAGCGCGGTCAGCTGCGACATCACGGCGTGATCGTCATTGCGCGGATCGGCGACCAGGGCTTCGGTGAGGGCAACCCGGACGCCTGCAATGCTGCGGTCGATCCCCGTCACATTCTCGGCCCGGGTCCGTGCGATGTCGCGAAACGGGCAGCCGGTCACGGGTTCGTTCTCTTTCCAGCGCATTCGCCCGAGCCGCAGCTTGGTGCGCCGGTCGTCACTCGGCGCGTCGAGCGCGTAAATATGCGGCGATCCGACAGGACCGCTTCCGAACAGGGTTTCCAGCCGAAGCGGCGCACGGCGTGCATTGGCGGTGCCGGCGCCAAGGCCCCCCGAAACTGAAAGCGGGATCGCCGAATGAACCAGATCGTGCGCCACGAATTGCAGCAGATAGGTGTAACCTGAGGGGATCAGCGGGTTTTCCCAGTGCTCCGCCGATCCACTGCGGTGGGGCGGCCAGTGTATTTCGGCATCCATCCGGCGCGACAGGCGATGCATCAGTGCCCGGAGTTTCGGCAGATGTTCAGGTGAAGTGAGCGGGTCGATCCCGAACGCGCGGAAGCGCTGCGATGGGTTTGGAGTCCCAAGGAAGTGACGAAAACCGGGAGCTGCTGTTGCTCGAGCAGAGTCGCGCGTATTGAACTCGGAAGTTCGGAAAGAGGCTGCGTCAGCGACTGTCTGCAGAGCCATAAAAAATACTCTCGCGCTTGGCCAATGCAGCGAGATTGGGAAGGAAGTCGTGAAATAATCGTGAGTTAAATCGTTAGAACCTGTGAACATCTGTGGACATCTTTTGGTCTTTCTAGCGGCCGCTCACGTCTGTTTCACGATCGGCGACGCGGCGGTATGATTTGTCCTTGTAGCGGCGACTGCGACAGGAGCGCGCGTGAAGCTTAAAGTGACGGCACCCTTGGCGCGCTATTGCGGCGCAATGATCGTGATGATGATCGTCGTAACAGGCGCGGTGCGAGCCGAGCCGGTTTTCTCGTTCGACGCCACGCCGGGCAAACTGTCGAAGACAGTCGTTCCGATCAACTATTCAATCGAGCTGAGACCTGACGCCGAGAGCCTCACGCTTCCCGGCGTCGAAGTGATCGACATCGAGGTGCGCGAACCGACAGCACGGCTGACGCTCAACGCCGTCAACACGACGTTTGCTTCCGTTACCGCCGACGATAGCCTCGAGCGCGCCGACGTCGCGCTCGATGCCGCGGCCGAGACGGCCACGTTCACTTTCGCGCAGCCGCTCGCAGCGGGCGCGCATCGGCTGCGGATCGAGTTTACGGCGCGGATCAACAAGTTCGATCGCGGTTTCTTCTTCGTCGACTATCCGACCGACAGCGGCGTGAAGCGGCTATTGACGAGCAAGCTCGAGCCGGCGGACGCGCGGCGGATATTTCCGTGCTGGGACGAGCCGGCGTTCAAGGCGAGCTTCAAGTTGACGGTCGTGATCCCGCGCCATTTGCTCGCCGTCGGCAACATGCCGATCACGAAAGAGGAGTCGCTGGAGGCGAACCTGAAGCAGGTCGCTTTCGCGGCTACGCCAAAAATGTCGACCTATCTGTTCGTGCTGACGGTAGGTGAACTGGAGCGCATCACGGCGGAAGCGGACGGCGTGACGATCGGCGTCGTCGCCACCACCGGCAAGGCTGCGCAAGGGCAGTTCGCGCTCGACAGTGCGGTGAAACTGCTCGCCTGGTTCAACGACTATTTCGGTGTCAAATATCCGCTGCCCAAGCTCGACCTGATCGCGGTGCCCGGCGGCTTTGGCGGCGCCATGGAGAACTGGGGCGGCATCACCTTCTTCGAGAGCCGGCTGCTGTTCGATCCCGCGACAAATCCGGACAGCGCGCGGCGCGGCATCTTTTCCATCATCGCGCATGAGATGGCGCATCAATGGTTCGGTGATCTCGTCACCATGGCGTGGTGGGACAATCTCTGGCTCAACGAGGGCTTTGCGACCTGGATGGCGACGAAGGCTGCGGAGCAGTTTTATCCGCAATGGCAAAGCTGGCTGAACGGCTACGGGGCGAAGCAGTTCGCCATGGGGCTCGACGCCCGGCGCACCTCGCACCCGATCCAGCAGCCGATCGCCAACGAGAGCGAGGCCATGATCGCGTTCGACGCCATTACCTACAACAAAGGGCAGGCGCTGATCCGCATGCTGGAAAATTACCTCGGCGAAGCGGCGTTCCGCGACGGCATCCGCGCCTACATGTCCGCGCATGCCTATGGCAACACCACCACGGCCGATCTCTGGCGGGCGCTGGAGCGCGCGGGCCACAAGCCGGTGACCGATATCGCTGCGTCCTTTACCGAACAGGATGGTGTGCCGCTGATATCAGCCGAAACCGCCTGCAACGGCGATGCGCAGCGGCTGACATTGCGGCAGGGCCGTTTCGTGATCGCGCCGGCGCGGGCGGCTGCCTTGCCGCCGCGCAACTGGCAAATACCGGTTGCGGTCGGGCCGGTGGGCACGGCGCAATCGGCCGATGTCGTGCTGCTGCACGGCTCGACCGAAGTCCCGGCCGGATCCTGTGGCGAGGCGACCAAGGTCAATCTCGGCGACATCGGTTACTACCGGGTCGAGTACGGGCCGGCGAGCATGGCCGCGCTGGCAAAGGCGCTGCCGCAGATGTCGCCGGCAGACCGCGTCAATTTCCTCGCCGACGGCTGGGCGATGGTGCAGGCCGGCCGCGCCGAGCCGTCATCCTATCTCGGCCTGGTCGAGAATATCGGCGTCGATGACCGCCGCCCGGTGTGGGATCAGATCATCACGGCATTCTCCGCGCTCAACCGTCTGTCGCGCGATCGGCCCGAGCGTCCGGCGCTGCAGCGTTACATCAGCGCCAGATTGCGCACCGTTTTCGACCGGCTCGGCTGGGACGGCAGCGGCTCGGGCGACGACGACAACACCCTGCTGCGCGGCAGCCTGATCTGGACACTCGGCGAACTCGGCGACGAAGCGATCATTGCGGAGGCGAAGCGGCGGTTCGCCGGATTCCTCAGCGATCCGCAATCGCTGCCGGGGGCCTTGCGCGATTCCGTTACCCATGTCGTCGGCATCACGGCGGATCGCGCGACCTACGACACGCTGCTGACGTTGGCGCGCAAGAGCACCGTCACCAATGAGCGACTGCGCTATTACTATGCGGCGGCCGCCGCGCGCGATCCGGCGCTGGCGCATGCGACACTGGCGCTGACACTGACCGACGAAGTGCCGGGCACGATTCTCACCGGCCTGATCGGTTCTGTCGCTTCCTCCGGGGAGCAGCCTGATCTGGCCTGGGATTTTCTGCAGAAGAACTACGATGCCTTGTTCGCAAAGCAGGGACCGCAATTCCGCGACCAGTTCATTGCGAACTTCATGACAAACTTCAGCGACGAGCGCCATGCCGCCGAACTCGCCGCCTTTGCGCCGGTGCAGGCGACGTCGGGCGGGCGGGCGATGGTGGGCCGGGCGCAGGAAGTGATCGCAATCTCTGCCGACCTCAAAGCCCGCGCGCTGCCGGCGGTCGATGCCTGGATCAAGGCGCGCAAATAATGGAGCGCTTCGCATGTTTCCTGCGAAGCGTTGCCTTGCGCCGGCATTCCGGATAGCCATGGCTAGTCAAGATTATGGGTGGTCAAGACTTCCCGCTTGAGGCATTTTTCTTCGATGGCTGATTTCCACGGTGTCTTTCCCTACCTGGTCTCGCCCATCGATGCGTCGGGCCAGATCCGCACGGCGGTGCTGGGCCGGCTCTGCGATGACCTTATCAAGGCGGGCGTGCATGGACTAACGCCGCTCGGTTCGACCGGCGAGTTCGCCTATCTCGATCAGGCGCAGCGCGCGACCGTCGTGCAAGCCACCATCGAAGCTGCAAAGGGGCGCGTGCCCGTGATCGCCGGCGTCGCCTCGACGTCGACAGCGGACGCGGTGGCGCAGGCAAAGACGCATCAAAAGCTTGGCGCCGACGGCATTCTCGCGATCATGGAGGCGTATTTCCCGGTCGCCGACGCGCAGGTCGAGTCTTACTTCCGCGCCATTGCCGACGCCGTCGACATTCCCGTCGTAATCTACACCAACCCGCAATTCCAGCGCTCCGATCTGACGCTCGATGTGATCGCCCGCCTCGCGACCCATCCGCGCATCGGCTACATCAAGGATGCCTCGACCAACACCGCCCGGCTGCTGTCGATCATGAACCGCTGCGGCGACAGCATCAAAGTGTTCTCCGCGTCCGCCCATATCCCGGCGGCGGTGATGCTGATCGGCGGGTTGGGCTGGATGGCCGGTCCGGCCTGCATCATTCCGCGGCAAAGCGTCGAACTCTATAACCTCTGCAAGGCGGCGCGCTGGGATGAGGCGATGGCGCTGCAACGCAAGCTGTGGCGCATCAACGAGGCCTTCGCGCGGTTCAATTTGGCGGCCTGCATCAAGGCGGGCCTCGACATTCAGGGCTACGCGGTCGGCGATCCCGTTCCGCCGCAGGCGGCGCTGACGGCTGACCAGCGCAAGGTGGTCGAGGCAGCACTGCGCGACCTCGCATAGGCCTAAATGGCCCGCAAGGCCTCTTTCGGCGTTTCGCGGATCAATGCCTCGAGATCGCTCTGCTCCAAGGTCTCCTTCTCCAATAGTTTTTTCGCCGCCCGATCAAGGATCGCGCGTCGCGCTTTCAGGATGCCCTGCGCGCGCTCGAACACCCCATCGACGATTGCGCGGACCTCTTCGTCGACGGAAGCGGCGGTCTCGTCGGCATATTCGCGCTCGCGCATGGGGTAGGGACGGTCGGCGCCCGCGAGGAAATTGCCGGGGTCGCGCTCGTAGGCGACGCTGCCGAGCTTTTCCGACATGCCATAACGCGTCACCATGCTGCGGGCGATGTCGGTGATGCGGCGCAGGTCGTCGGCGGCACCGGTGGACAGATGATTGAACACGATCAATTCCGCCGCGCGGCCGCCAAGCAGCACCGCCATCTTGTTCTCTAGCTCCTCCCTGGTCATCAGGAAGCGATCTTCGATCGGGCGCTGGATGGTATAGCCGAGCGCGCCGACGCCTCTGGGAATGATCGACACCTTGTGCACGGGATCGACACCGGGCAGCGACAGCGCAATCAGAGCGTGGCCCATCTCGTGATAGGCGACGATCTCGCGCTCTTTCGGATTGAGCAGCCGGTTTCGCTTCTCCAGTCCCGCAACCATGCGCTCGACCGCATTGTTGAAGTCGGTCATCGCGACCGCTTTGGCGCCGCGGCGTGTTGCGAGCAGGGCTGCTTCATTGACCAGGTTGGCGAGGTCGGCGCCCGTGAAACCCGGTGTCAGCGCCGCAACCGCCTCGACATCGACGCCCGGATCAAGCTGCACTTTTTTCAAATGCACCTTGAGGATTTCAACACGGCCCTTCTTGTCGGGGCGGTCGACCAGCACCTGGCGATCGAAGCGGCCGGCACGCAGCAGTGCGGGATCGAGGATTTCCGGCCGGTTGGTCGCGGCCAGAATGATCAGCCCCGACCGCGAGTCGAAGCCGTCGAGTTCGACCAGGAGCTGATTGAGCGTCTGTTCTTTTTCATCGTGCCCGCCTGCAAAGGGTCCAATGCCGCGGGCGCGTCCCAGCGCATCGAGCTCGTCGATGAAGATGATCGCCGGAGCTTTCTGGTGCGCCTGCTGAAACAGATCACGTACCCGCGCCGCACCGACGCCGACGAACATCTCGACGAACTCCGAACCGGATATCGAGAAGAATGGGACCTTGGCTTCGCCGGCGACAGCCTTGGCCAGCAGGGTCTTGCCAGTGCCGGGCGGACCGACCAGCAACACGCCCTTGGGCATGCGGCCCCCGAGCCGCCCGTAGTCGGTCGGGTTTTTCAGGAAGTCGACGACCTCGCGCAGTTCGTCCTTGGCTTCGTCGACGCCGGCAACATCGGAAAAGTTCACGCCGGTATCGGCCTCGACATAGATCTTGGCCTTGCTCTTGCCGATCGCCATCAGGCCGCCGCCAAGGCCGCCACCTTCTGCGGCGCGTCTGGCGATGTACCACCACAGGCCGAAGAACAGCAGCACCGGCATCACCCATGACAACAGGTCTCGCAGGAACGTGCTCTCGATCTGGCCGGTGAATTTTACGTTGTATTTCTCGAGCTCCTGAGCCGTCTCCTGATCGACGCGCGTGGTGACGAACTGCTTTTGTCCGCCGGACAGCGGCTCCTTCAAGGTGCCCTGCACGGTGCGGTCGGAGATGCCGACGGTCGCGACCTTTCCCTGCTTCAACAACTGCTGATATTCGCTGTAGGGAATGATGGCGATCTGGCTGGCCGCGGAAATGAAATACTGAATCACAAAAACGGCAAAGATCGCGGCGATCGCATAGCCGACATTGAAACGCATTTTGTTGTTCATGATCGAACTCCGGTCGCAGATCCTCACGGAAAGCCGGGTCGGGGCACTCGCCTGATCCAAAGGGACCTGCGGCGAGACATGGATTGCGCCTCCATGACAATGGGAACGGGGAGGTTTAGTTTCAATGGACGCGGCTTGCGGGGCAAATCGCGCTACCTAAACCACTGCTGGAAAGCCGATTTCAGCGCGCCAGCAAGTCTCTGAAAACCGGAAACTTTCGGCCGGTGTGGGCGTTTGATGTGCTGACACTTCAAACGATCGAATAGCCCGTTGCTTCCCATTGCCCTTCGCACGCGAGCGGCATTACCAGGTGAGTGATCGATGAACCGTCGCTTCATGCTCCTTGCAGCCATTGTCGCAGGCGTGTTGGTGGCGCTGACCGTCTCCAATATCAATATTCGCTATGGCCCATGGACCAACTCGACCGCCCGGACCGTCGATCAGCGGGGACCGCTGTCCGAGGCTGAGCGCGCCAACATAGAGCTTTTCGAGCGCGTCTCGCCGTCGGTGGTGCAGGTCGCGGCACGATCCGCTGTCACCAATCCATTCGCCGAGGATGAAGGCGCGGAAGCCGGCGCGGCGGCCTCGGGGACCGGTTTTGTCTGGGACAATAACGGCCACGTCGTCACCAACAATCACGTCGTCCAAAATGGCCGCGAGGTTGCCGTTCGCTTCGCCTCAGGCGAGGTGGCCCAAGCCTCAATCGTCGGCGTGGCGCCGAACTACGACCTCGCGGTGCTGCGGATCAGGAATCCCCGCCAACTGCCACCGCCGGTAGCGCTTGGCAGTTCGAACGATCTCAAGGTCGGTCAAATTGCGTTTGCGATCGGCAACCCGTTCGGTCTCGACCAGTCGCTGACCAGCGGCATCATCAGCGCGCTCAAACGCCGGCTGCCGACCAGCAGTGGCCGTGAGATCACCAACGTGATCCAGACCGATACGGCGATCAATCCCGGCAATTCGGGCGGCCCGCTGCTGGATTCGGCGGGGCGGTTGATCGGCGTCAACACCGCTATCATCTCGCCCTCGGGCTCCAGCGCCGGTATCGGATTCGCGGTCCCGGTCGATATCGTCAATCGCGTGGTCCCCGAGCTCATCAATAACGGCCGCGTGCCGACGCCGGGGATCGGCATTGTCGCCGCCAGCGAGGCCGTTTCGACCAGGTTAGGTGTCGAAGGGGTGATCATCGTGCGCACCGCGCCCGGAAGCCCTGCCGAGCGCGCCGGCATCCGCGGTGTCGATTTCGGCTCGGGTGCACTCGGCGACATCATTGTCCAGGTCGACGGCAAGCCGGTGCACCGGCTTTCCGACCTGACCGACCAGATCGAGCAGGTCGGCGCCGGCAAGAGCATCCGCATCAGCCTGAAACGCGGTTCACAGACGCGCGATATCAACATCGACATCGTGGACATCGGCCGCAGCTGATCCCCTACTGGACGGCAGGATCATACCCGCCCCGTGGCGGTCAGCGCCGCGGGCGTTGGCGCATTTATTGCAGCGAATTGAATGAGTTGTCTCAGGCGAAAAAAACGCTAAAACCCCGCCCGATCCGACAAGAAGCTCGAAGGACAAACTGATGAACATTCTTCCCGGCAATATACGTTTTGGTGCGGGCCAGCCGGTCAAGCGTTTGGAAGACCAGAGACTGCTCACCGGGAAGGGGCAGTTCATCGACGACAAGCCCGAGGAGGGCGCGCTGTGGCTCTATGTGCTGCGCTCGCCCCATGCCCACGCCAGGATCAAGTCGATCGACACCAGGGCCGCGCTTGATATGGCCGGGGTGGAGGCCGTCTACACCGGTGCGGATTTGGTGAAGGACGATATCGGCACCCTGCCTACTCTCGCGATCTTCAAGCGGCCGGACGGCAAGCCGATGACGGTGCCGCCGCGGCGGCTGCTGGCCCATGAAATCGTGCGCTATGCCGGCGAGGCGGTGGCGGCAGTGGTCGCGTCATCGCGGGTGCTGGCGCAGACGGCGGCCGAGGCGATCGAAATCGACTACGAGGTGTTGCCCTCCGTGGTCGATCCCGTCGAGGCGGTGAAATCAGGTGCACCCGCGGTGTGGCCCGAGGCGCCCGACAACATCGTGGCCGCCATGAGCTATGGCGATGCCGCCAAGGTCGAAGAAGCGTTTGCAAACGCGGCGCATAAAGTCTCGCTCGATCTGGTCAGCCAGCGGCTGGTGCCTTCGGCGATGGAGCCACGCTCGACGATCGCCGAGATCGAGAAGAAAACCGGCCGGTTGATCCTGCATGTGCAGTCGCAAACCCCGGGCTCAACCCGTGATCTGCTCGCCGAATCCATCCTGAAGCGGCCGAAGGAGAGTGTCCGCGTGCTGGTCGGCGATATCGGCGGCGGCTTTGGCCAGAAGACGAGCCTCTATCCCGAGGACGGCATCGTCGCTTACGCCGCCACCAAGCTGAACAGGAAGGTCCGCTGGCGCGGCGACCGCACCGACGAGTTCGTCGGCGGCACCCATGGCCGCGATCTCACTTCGACCGGCGAATTCGCGCTCGACGCCAAAGGCCGCGTGCTCGCCTATCGGGTGCGCTCTATCGGCGGCACCGGAGCCTACTCGTCGGGGACCGCGAACATCATTCCGCTGGTGCTCGGCCCGTTCGTGCAGACCGGCGTCTACGACCTGCCGCTGGTGCATTTCGAAGTGAAGTCGGTGATGACCAACACCGCGCCGGTCGGCGCCTATCGCGGCGCCGGGCGGCCCGAGGCGGTGTTCATCGTCGAGCGGCTGATGGATGCCGCCGCGCGGCAGATCGGCATGGACCCGCGCACCATCCGCAAGGTGAACTACATCAAGCCTGCGCAACTGCCTTACACCAATGCGGTCGGCCAAGTGTACGATTCCGGCGCCTTCGCGCACATGCTGTCGCGCGCCTCGGAGCTTTCGGACTGGGACGGCTTTGCCGCGCGCAAGAAGGCGGCGAAGAAGAAGGGCCTGCTCTATGGCCGCGGCCTCACCAGCTACATCGAATGGACCGGCGGGCGCGCGCACACCGAAAAGGTCGGCCTGCATGCCACTGCAGAAGGCCGCATCATCCTGCATTCCGGCACCATGGCGATGGGGCAGGGCCTGCAGACCACCTACACCCAGATGGTATCCGACACGCTCGGCATCCCCATGGACAAGATCGACGTGGTGCAGGGCGACACCGATCTGGCGACTGGCTTCGGCAGCGTCGGCTCGCGCTCGCTGTTCGTCGGCGGCACGGCGGTCGCGGTTTCGAGCAATGACATGATCAACAAGGCGCGCGAGAAGGCCTCGAACGTGCTCGAAACCTCCATCGAGGATATTGAGTATCGCGACGGCTGGCTGACGGTGGTCGGCACCGACAAGCGCATCAGCCTGTTCGAAATCGCGAAGAATGAAAACGGCGCGCGACTGTCCGTCGATTCCGAAGGCGAAGTCGACGGGCCAAGCTGGCCCAACGGCACGCATATCTGCGAAGTCGAGATCGATCCCGAAACCGGCGTCAGCAAGGTGGTGCGCTACACTACCGTCGACGACGTCGGCATCGCGGTCAACCCGATGCTGGTGACCGGCCAGGTGCATGGCGGCGTCGCCCAGGGCATTGGGCAGGCGCTCTATGAGGGCGTCGCCTACAGCGAGGAAGGCCAGCTATTGACCGCGAGCTACCAGGATTACTGCGTGCCGCGCGCCGACGACATCCCGCCGATTATCGTGACGCTGGATGATTCCGCGCCGTGCCGCACCAATCCGCTCGGCGCCAAGGGTTGCGGCGAGTCCGGCGCGATCGGCGGCCCGCCTTGCGTCACCAACGGTGTGATGGATGCCTTGAGCGAACTCGGCATCAAGCAGCTCAATACCCCGCTGACCCCCGCCAAGGTCTGGCAGGCGATCCGGGATGCGAGGGCGGGGTAAAGGTCGGAGCCGTCCTTTCACCCTCCCCTGGAGGGGGAGGGTCGGCACGCATCGCGAGATGCGTGACGGGGTGGGGTGATCTCTCAACTCGGGCACTGATGGATGTGGAGGCACCGTCACCCCATCCCGCCGCTCACTTCGTGAGCGTCGACCCTCCCCCTCCAGGGGAGGGTAAGAAGGAGCTGCCGCGAGTCCGGGTCCGGCCGCTACAACCCCAACACCATCTTCGCCACGATATCCCGCTGGATCTCCGACGAGCCGCCGAAGATCGTATACGCCCGGCCGTTGAGATATTCCGGCACGACGGGGAGCAATTCCTCGGGGATGCCTGGCGCCTCGTTGAGCCGGTAAAGCGGCCGCACCGGCTCGACATAGAGGCCGTCATTGCCGATCACGTCGACGCCGAGCCGCGTCACGGCCTGGCGGATTTCGCTGACGCGCAGTTTTAGCAGTGACGACACGGCGCCGGGATTTTGTCCGGTCTGCAACGCCGACAGCACCCGCAGTTCGGTCATTTCAAGGGTATCGATATCGACCTCGATCTCGGACATCCGCACTGCGATATCGGGATCGTCGATGGCGCAGCCGGTGGCGTCGGATTCGGCAAGATCGGAAATCGTCTTCAGCGCGTCGCGCAATTTGGCCGAGGCGATGCCGGCGCCACGCTCGAACTCGAGCAGGTACTTGCCGTAGGTCCAGCCTTTGCCTTCCTCGCCGACGCGGTTCGCGACAGGCACGCGCACATCGTCGAAGAACACCTGGTTGACCTCATGGTCGCCGCCGATGGTGAGAATCGGCCGCGTCGTGATGCCCGGGGTCTTCATGTCGATCAGGATGAAAGAGATGCCGTCCTGCTGCCGCTCGGTCTCGTTGGTGCGCACCAGCGCGAACATGCGGTTGGCGTAATGGGCATGCGTGGTCCAGATCTTGGTGCCGTTGACGATGTAGTCGTCGCCATCGCGCACGGCGCGGGTCTTCAGCGACGACAGGTCGGAGCCGGAGCCCGGCTCGGAATAGCCCTGGCACCAATAGTCCTCGCCGGAGAGAATTCGCGGCAGGTAAAAGTTCTTCTGCTCGGGCGAACCGAAGCCGATGATGACGGGGCCGACCATCTTGACGCCCATCACGTTCACATTGGGCACGCCGGCGCGGGCGCATTCGGCCTCAAAGATCCAGCGCTGCGACGGGGTCCAGTCGGGGCCGCCATGGTCGACCGGCCAACCCGGCGCGCCCCAACCCTTCTTGTGCAGCGCGCGCTGCCAGGCCATGCCGATGTCAGGATCGGAGAATACCGACGGCGTCAGCGCGGTGGCGCGTTTCATTTCCGGCGTGAGATTGGCCGCGATGAATTCGCGCACCTCCTGCTCGAAGGCGCGCTCTTCAGCGTTGAAAGCAAGATCCATGGTGCGCTCCTTTCAGGCCTGGATGGCACGGCCGCCGAGCGCGGCGTGACGGCGATAGTGATGGGCGCTGCCGCCGAACAACGTGTCGAAGGCGAGCAGCCGCTTGAAATAGGCGCCGATGTCGAGCTCCTCCGTGACGCCCATGGCGCCGTGAAGCTGCACCGACTGTTCGGCGACAAAGCGCGCGCACTTGCCGATCTTGGCTTTCGCGCCCGACGCTGCGCGGCTGCGCGCCACCGGTTCGGCGTTGGCCATCAGCGCCGCGCGCAATGCCATCGAGCGGGCCTCGTCGCACTGCATCGCCATGTCGGCGAGGCGATGCCGGATCACCTGATTGGCGGATAGCGGCCGTCCGAACTGCTTTCGGATTTTGGTGTATTCGAGCGTCTGGTCGAGCAGCGTTTGCATGATGCCGACGGCCTCGGCGCCAAGTGCGGCCATGGCGCGGTCGATTGCGGCTTCGATCGCTGGTAGTGCGTCGCTGCCATCGCCTAGCAGGGCGTCGGCAGAGAGTTGGACGCTGTTGAGTTCGAGATTGCAGGCCCGCCCGCCGCCAAGCCGGGGAAAGTCGCGTGAGGTGAGGCCGCGCGTGCCTTGCGGTACGAGGAACAGGCAAAGCTTACCTGGCTTGCCATTGCCGTCATCGACGCGGGCCGAGACGATGATCTGTCCGGCGGCGCTGCCGTCGAGGACGGCGGTCTTTTGTCCGTCGAGGCGCCAACCGTCAGGCGTTTTCATCGCCGTGGTCCGGACGTCGGCGAGATCGAAGCGCGCCTGACGTTCCGAATGTGCGAACGCCAGATACAGCGAACCATCGGCGATATCAGGCAGCAGCGCCTGCTTCTGCGCCTCCGTGCCGCATTCAGATATCAATGATGCGCCGATCACGACCGTCGAGAGATACGGCTCGGAGATGAGGCCGCGGCCGAACGCTTCCATCAGGATGCCGATCTCGACCGCGCCGCCGCCGAGCCCTCCATGGGCCTCCGAAATCGGCAGCGCCAGCCAGCCGAGATCGGCGAATTCTTTCCAGATATCGGCGCTGAAGCCGAGTGGTTCGTCTGCGACCTTGCGGCGGTGATCGGCGGTATACGTCTCGCTGACAAAGCGGTCGGCACTTTCGCGCAGCAACCGCTGCTCGTCACTTGGGGTAAGGTCCATTTGATCTACTTTACTTGTTCTATTTTGCCTGTGCCGGTTTTCTGACGGAAGGGTGCAGGCCTGCGGGATCCACGATCATTCCGAATTCCTGTAGGTTATGCGCGTGGCAGAGCTGATGCAGCGCGAACGCCTGCTCGATCGCCGCCGGTTGCCCCATGACATCGACCGAGCGATTGACGGCTTCTTTTGTCAGCTTCAGCGCGAACGAAGGTTTTGCTGCGATCCTTTCGGCAAGCTTCATGACGAACGAAGAAAGTTCTGGCCTCGGCACGACATGATTGACCATACCGAGCCGGTGCGCTTCCTCCGCGCTCCAGACGTCAGCGGTAAACAGCAATTCCTTGGCCTTGCGTGGGCCGAGTTCCCAAGGATGCACGAACCATTCGACGCCGCAGACGCCCATGGTCACCACGGGATCGCAGAACTCTGCATCGTGGCTTGCGACAATCAGATCGCAGGCCCAGGCCAGCATCAGTCCGCCAGCGATACACTTGCCGTGGACTTCGGCGATCGTAGGTTTCGCCAGATTGCGCCAGCGCCGCGTGATCTGCAGATAGATTTCCTGCTCGCGCGCGAAACGCCCGTGCGCATTGGGTTCGGCGAACCCGCCCCAATTTCCGACCGGCGGAAAATCTACACCGGCGTTGTTCTTAGCCCCGGGGCGCAAATCATGCCCTGACGAAAAATGCGGACCGTTGCCGGCGAGGATGATGACCTTGACCGAGTCGTCCTGCACCGCCTGATCGAAGGCGGCGTTGAGGTCGTAAGTCATCTGCAGGTTCTGCGCGTTGCGCGCCTCGGGCCGGTTCATCACGATCCGCGCGATGCGCAGCTCCGGCCGCTCCACGACGATGGTCTCGAACTCCATGACGCCCTCGCGTTTCCCTTATCGTTGGCGGCCATGTTGTTATTTCAGCAAATGATACGCAAGGGCCATCGGGCTGCGAAATGGAACGGGAACGGCTTTGGGCGCTTATTTGATGCGGCCATTCTGATGCCGTGCGCCGGAAATAACAGCGGGAGAGCCCAATGCGCAGATTTCGGACCGTGCTGGCGGCGCTGGCGACGCTAAGCCTGACCAATTGCGGTTACAACGCGATCCAGACCACCGACGAACAGGTCAAGTCGGGCTGGTCGGAAGTGGTCAATCAGTACCAGCGCCGCGCCGATCTGGTGCCAAACCTCGTCAATTCGGTGAAGGGTTTTGCGCAGCAGGAAAAGGACGTGCTGCTCGGCGTTACCAATGCGCGCGCCAAAGTCGGCAGCGTCCAGGCGACGCCGGAAGTGCTGAACGATCCCGCCGCATTCCAGAAATTCCAGGCCGCCCAGAGCGAACTCACGAGCGCGCTGTCGCGGCTGTTGGTGGTGACCGAGAACTATCCGCAGCTCAAATCCGACGCCCTGTTTCGCGATTTGATGGCGCAGCTCGAAGGCACCGAAAACCGCATCACCGTGGCGCGCAACCGCTACATCAAGGCGGTGCAGGACTACAATGTGGGCATCCGCACCTTCCCGAACAATCTGACGGCGATGGCCTTTGGCTACAAGGAGAAGCCGGGCTTCACGGTCGATAACGAGAAGGCGATCTCGACTGCGCCGAAGGTGGACTTCAACCCGACGCCGGCGCCCGCAAAGTAGCGGCCGAAAAAGACAAACGCGATGAACGCTGCAAGAGCCCCCCTTCTTGCGCTGCTCGTGTGCTGGGCTTGTTCGGCACTGGCGCTCGTCGCGGTGCCGGCTTTGAGCGGGCAGGTGGTCGATCAGACGGGCACGCTCGGTAGCAGCGACATTGCAGCGCTGACCCAGACGCTGAAAGATCTCGAGACGCGAAAGGGCAGCCAGATCGCGGTGCTGATCGTGCCGACGACGGACGGCGAGGCGATCGAGCAATTTTCGCTTCGGGTCGCGGAAGCCTGGAAGATCGGCCGCAAGAAGATCGACGACGGCGCGCTGCTCGTCATCGCCAAGAACGATCGCCGGCTCCGTATCGAAGTCGGCTATGGCCTCGAAGGCGCGCTGACCGATGTCACCACGAAGCGTATCATCGACGAAGACATCACGCCGAAGTTCAAGGCCGGCGATTTCGCCGGCGGCGTCTCTGCCGGGATCAACCGGATGGTCCGGGTCGCTGAGGGCGAGAAGCTGCCGGAACCGGCGCCGCCGCATTGGGAGACGTCTGAACTCCTCAATTACCTCAACCCGGGCAATCCGTTTGTCATCTTTGGGCTGATCGTCCTCGCGGCCGTGCTGCGCAGTCTTCTTGGCCGGTTCATCGGCGCGCTGGCGATCGGCGGCATTGTTGGTGTTGTCGCCTGGTTTGTTGCGGGATCGCTCGCGGTTGCAATGCTGGTGGGCTTCGTCGCTTTCGTCGTCACCTTCCTGTTCCAGAACATGGGCTCGACCGGCCCAAGCGTGGGGCGCCGCCGATACGGCCGGGACAACGGCGGATGGGTCATGGGCGGCAGCGGCTCCAGTGGCTCCAGTGGTAGTGGTGGGTTCAGCGGTGGCGGCGGCAACTTTGGCGGCGGCGGCGCCTCAGGGAGCTGGTAGACATGAGCATCCGACGCATTACCAGACATCTTCTGCAGCACCACTGGCGGCGCCGTCTCGCATTCCCGCCGGACGTGTTGGCGCGGATCGAGCGCGTCATCAAAGCTGGCGAGAGCGCGCATGCGGGACAGCTTCGCTTCGTGGTCGAAGGCGCGCTCGATGGCGCGCCGCTGTTTCGCAATCAGCTGGCGCGGGAGCGGGCGCTGGATATTTTTTCGCAGTTGCGGATCTGGGACACCGCGCACAATAACGGCGTGCTGATCTATCTTCTGCTCGCCGATCGCGATGTCGAAATCGTCGCCGACCGCGGCATCAACGCGAGGGTGGGCACAGCGGGCTGGGAAAGAATATGCCGGGAGATGGAAACGGACTTCAGAGCAGGGAATTTCGAACGCGGCGTGATCAAGGGGATAGAAGCCGTGTCGCGCGAATTGGCCACGTATTTTCCGAGGAGTGGTGGCGGCTCGAACGAACTGCCGGATGCGCCCGTTGTGATGTAGCTCACAGCCATCACCTTAAACCAATCGATAATCGGCCTATCCGTTTCCATGGGTGTGAGCGTACCTTGGTACGGTTCGGCAATACCTGCGCGCAATGGCGTCAGCCAGCACTGAGTGCTACTGATTAAAATAGTTGTAGTAACCGGAATGCAAAGCAACGGAACCGGACTCCCGAGCCGGCAGTTGCAAGACAAGGTCGGCGGCGTAACGCCCGCCGGCCTTTTTCTTGAGCGAGCGGTGAGCTGATCACGCTTTCGCCGAAGGCCGTTCCGCCACACGCGCCATCCATGCGACGATATTGGCATTGGCGGGATCGAGCGGCTGGCCGACCTGGCCGGCGAAATCGAGCCAGCCATAGAGCAGGATGTCGGCCAGCGTGAAGCGTTTGCCGCAGAGATAGTCGCGGCCGTCGGCCATCTGGCCGTTGAGCCATTGCAGGCGGTTGGCAGCGATCATCTTCAGCCCGGGCGAGGCCTCAGGCGCGCAGGGAATTCGTTTTTCGAAAAACTTGAGACCTTCGCCGAAGCGAAAGCCGTTGCCCAGATGCTCGCAGATGTTGAGGTCGACGCGGCGGGTCCACATCCGGCATTCGGCCCGCTCCTCCGGTGTCGTCCCGATCATCGCGGGGGCCGGGTGCTTCTCTTCGAGGTATTCGCAGATCGCGGTGATCTCGGACAGATAGTTGCCGTCGTCGAGTTCGAGCGTCGGCATCTGGCCGTGCGGATTGCGCTTCAAATGCTCGGCTTCACGGTTCTCGCCCTTGCGCAGATCGACGGTCTGCTTCGGGACCTCGATGCCCTTTTCCGCCATGAACATGCGGACGATGCGCGGGTTCGGTCCGACCGAGTCGTAGAACTTCATGATGCTGTCTCCCCCTTATTTTCTTGTGGTTATGTGCCGTTGAACATTCCGCCGCAGCGTTTGTCAAATGGCGCGCTATTGTCGGCCTGGCACCGCAGAGCCGAGACCGAGCGTAGCCCGGATGGAGCCAACGGGTCGCGCGAATGCGCGCCCGATGACAGGCTCCGCGTAATCCGGGGCTGTCCTGAATTGTTGGATGCTGTTCCCGGATTGCGCTCCGCTCCATCCGGGCTACGGGCCTAGCTGTCGTCGAGCTTGTTGAGGTCGCGGACCGATTGCATGATCGGTTCGAAATTCGCCCGCGCATCCAGCGCGTCGAACAATTGCGCGGTGTCCGACAACAATCCGTGCGAGCGCTGGATCGCGATCCGCACGTCGTCCTGCGGGGTGTCGGACAGTCGCCCGTGGCCCGACAGCAGAATCTTCGAGTTCAGGCCCTTCAGCCGCTCCAGCGACTGGATGTAATCGGCGATGCTGCCCGAGCCGAACACGCCGCCCATCACGCCGCCCGGCATCAGCGTATCGGAGGCGAACAGCAATCCCTTGTCCGGTTCGAATAGCGTGATGCAGGCGGAGGTGTGTCCCGGCGTGTACATCACGCTGAGGCGGAAATTGCCGAGGTCGATCAGGTTGCCTTCTTCCAGCCAGAGATCGATGTTGATCGGCACGTTCGGCTCGTTGAACATCTTGCGCAGCATCGAGAAGTCGTCGCGCAGCATGATCTTGTTGGCGGCCAGCCGATGTGCGGCGATGAAGGCGCGGCCGTGGAAATGATAGGCCGCGCCGATGTGGTCGAGGTGCTCGTGGCTCAGCACCACCATGTCGATCTTCTCGGGCGGGCAGTCGAGGTGCTCGAGGCATTTCACGAGATGCGGATAGTTCGACGACAGCCCGGCATCAATCATGATGGTGCGCGAACTGCCGCGCACCAGATAAGCGTTTGCCGCGCGGTTCTTGAAACGGATCTGATAGACGTCTTCGGCGGCCTGGATCAGCGTGCAGACCTCGGTCTCGAACAGCGTCTTGAATGGGCTCGGCTTCCGCTCGCTCATGAATTGGCCGCGGCTCTGAAGGTGACAGCGTTCGACGCGCGCAACCGTTTACTGAGCGCATCCATGATCATCAGCGCAAAAGCCGGCTGCTGGCTGACCAGGTAAACGAAGCGGGCATGGTTGATCCGCATCACGCGGGTGTTTGGGGCGGCCGCAATGGCGGTTGCCGAACGGGACGAGCCGTCGATGACAGCCATCTCGCCGAAAAACTCACCCTTGCCGAGCGTGACGATCACCGTCTTGCTGGGGCCGTTCATCTTGGCGATCTCGACCTGGCCATCGAGCACTACGAACAGTTCCCGCCCGGTCGAGCCTTCCTCAAAAATGACGTCATCTACATCAAACTCGTTGATGCATTTCTCGATGGTCATGGTGGCCACCTGCCTTTCTGGCTGGTTGGTCCATGTTAGTCGGGAAACAGACCGGCGCAAACGGAACCAGCAAGGATGCCGCGGGGCAGCATTAGGGGGCTCGGGACCGGGCCAGCCGATATTTGCGGCCCAAAACCGGGCCGGATGAGTTCCTAAAATTTCGGTAAGGCCGCCACCGGTAAGGATTTGGCAAGTAATAAAAGTTACCAAATGGTCAATCAATTCTGGAGAATGCAACGTGAGCGATCAGCAACCCCAGCCCGCCAGCGGTGAAACCGGAACTCTTGGCGCCGGGCCAGGCGAGCCGGTGACGGCCGCGGCGGAGGTCGAGGCGGCAAAACTGGCGCCCGAGCAGGAAGAGACCTCGCCGAAGCCCGATGCGGCCAAGGACGCCCCCAAGGTGGACGCGCCCAAGGTAGACGCCGTCAAGATGGAAGCGCCAAAGGTCGAGGCCTCAAAGGCTGAGCCTCCCAAGATCGACGCCGTGAAGACGGAAGCGCCGCGCTTTCCCGGCAACGTGACGATCATGTCGCCCGGCGACCGCGTCGGAGCCGATGCGAAGGCTGCGCCGGCGGAAGGATCGTCCGGCAAGCGCCGATTCGGGGCGATGGCCGCCGTGGTCGCGCTGGCGACGGTGGCGGGTGCGCTTGGTGGCGCGCTCGCAACCGCGGGGTTTGGAAAGCTGATGGCCCGAGATTCGGCTCAAGCATCAGTCCAGGCGCCGGCAAAGGACAGCGCGCTCGAAGCCTCGGTGGCACGGATCGATGCCGAGATTGTCGCGCTGAAATCAAGCCTGGAGCATAATTCCAAGACCACGACGGGCCAGCTCAACAAGACCAGCGACCGCCTCGACAAGGTCGAGAAGGCGCAGGCCGAACCCGCCGCGAAACTCGCCAAGCTCAGCGAGACCGTCGACAAGCTTCGCGCCGCCCAGGCGTCCACGACGGCTGCCGCTGCGCCGGCTCCTGCGAAGGAAGTCACGGGGTCGATACCGCAGCAAGCCACAGCCGCCGCGCCGCCTGCGGCTCCTCCTGCCTCTGGAGCTCCGCCCAAGCCCGAGGTTGCCCGGCTGCCGACCGTCGAAGGCTGGGTATTGCGGGACGTCGCCAACGGCAGCGCCCTGATCGAGGGCCGCCGCGGCATGTACGAGGTCTATGCCGGCGATCCGATTCCCGGTCTCGGCCGTGTCGACGCCATTCGCAAGCAGGACGGCCGCTGGGTGGTCGTGACCAGCAAGGGCCTGATCGTCGCGCGCTGACAGGACGACACATGAACAGGAAGGCGCTTCACGGCGACGTGAAGCGCCTTTTTTCTTGAATAGGTCTCATTGCGCGGTGTTAGTTGGGACATGAGCCGCGCGCCAGGATTTCTCGCTATCGTATTTGCTCTGCTGTGCGGCGCCTTGCCGGCGCGTGCCGCACAGGATGCGGCGCTGGAACGCGGAACAGCCATCACCGATCCCGCAACGTTGCGCGAACTCGACGGCGGAAAATTTCGCCTCGACCGCATGCTGCTGCCGGAGCGGCCGGCTGATATTCCGCTCGCCAATAGCGAGCTGTTCGCCGTGCCGTCAATGGCGCCAGTCCGGCAGGCGATCGATGGCGAGTTCGATCGCTATGTCGCGCGGCACCGAGCGAACCTGGCGAAGGGGACGATCGGCGTCGGGGAGGGCTTTGATTTCCAATTGTTCGACCGCGCGCTGCTTTATTCGGCAGAGACGCGGTTCATGCTGGCCGGCATCGTTAACCGGATGGACCGCACTTACGTTTCCGAAGCAAGCTGCGGCGAGATCCGCCTGATCTACCGGCTGACGCGGATGAACAAAGCGGCCGGCGACAACGCTTCGCCGCCGCGGCTGCCGATGACGTTGAACCTCGTGCTGAAGGCGAAAGGCGAGGGATCCACGATCACCTGTTCCAAAATCGCCAATCGCTGGCTCGCCGCGCCGCTCGGTGGGACACCGGCGGCAAAGGATGGCCCGCTCGACCTGGTCGGCCACGAGAATATCGACCGCATCGAGACCAATCTGCAGATCGCGCACGCGCCGAAATCGTCGGTTCGCGATTTCCGCACCGACTATCTATTGAAGGTGTTTCGCTACGATCGGGACGCGCGCGTCTTCGCGGAATCGCCGATGGAAAACCAGATCGATCGCGCGCGCCTTCTGGCCGACGATGGCCTCAAGCGCGAGTTCAGGGCATGGCTGCTCGATCCCGTCAATCTCGTTGCGTTCGATCGCGGCGCCGCGCTGATCCCGGAAAAATTCCTCGCCAGCGGCGCGATTGCGCCGACGCCGGTCGGGTTCGATCCGTCGGACCTGGAGCCGGAATTCGGACTGGTGCAAGGCGAGGGTGCCGTGTTCAGCGAGGCCGACATCGTGGCAGCGTTGAGGAAGGCTGTGGAAGGCGGCGTGAAGCTGCAGAACATCCGCTCGCCTGCCGGGTTCGAGCGGCGGCTCAACGACGTGACCTGCTCGGGCTGCCACCAGACGCGCGGCATCGGCGGCTTTCACTTCCCCGGTGTCGACTGGATGGCGGAAAATCCGTCGAACACAACGGTGGTGCCAGCCTCGCCGCATTTCTTCGGCGACCAGATCCGGCGCCGCGATATTCTCGCAAGCCTGCGCGACGGCAAGACGCCGGATTACTCGCGCGGGTTCGCCAGCCGTCCGCAGTTGCGCGGCAGCACCGAACTCGCCGGCACCAATTATTACGACGGCTGGGGCGCGCATTGTTATGTGCAGGGCAAGCCGGCCGCCAGCAATGACGGAAGTTTTCGGGATTGGACCTGCGCCGAGGGCCTGACCTGTCAGGCCGCCGGCAAGATCTCGCGCATCGGTATGTGCTTCGTCAAAAGCCGCTAGCGCCGCGAACCGTCACTTGGCGTAGTGCGTCAGGCGCTTGCCGGGCAGCAGATCATAGGCCGATTTCCAGCCCGGCAACTGCGCCATGCGCTTAAGCCAGGCGTTGATCGCGGGATGGCTCGCCGCCAAATCATACCCGGTTTCATCGGCGGGATAATGCAGATAAGCCATCATCGATATGTCGGCCACCGTTGGCCGTTCGCCGATGGCGAATGCATTCTTCTGCATATGCTGCTCGAGAATGGACAGGAAATCATCAAGGCGCCTGCGGAAATGCTTCAGCACGTGCTCGTCCGGTGATGGCGTGAAGGTCCGTAAATAGCGGTAGGTTGCCATGTAGCCGGTGAGCTTGTGGTTGTCCCAGAACAGCCAGCGCAGCAGTTCGAACTGCTCCTGCTCGGTCTCGCCGCTGAACCGGCCGAATTGCTTTGCCAGCTTAAGCAGGATCGGCGCGGTCTGTGTCAGGCGTTCGCCGTCAACCTCGAGCACTGGAATTTCACCCATCTCGTTGACGTCGCGCCGCCATTCCGGTGTTCGCGTCACGCCGCCGCCGAAATCGGTCCAGACCGGCTCGAAGCGCTCGCCGCACAAAGTGAGCATCAGTGCGAGCTTGTAGCTGTTTCCCGACTCCGGGAAGTAATGCAGGCAATAGGTCGACATGGAGCGCTCCCTGCGCGTTCGCGGCTTGCCAACGCGAATGGCGATACGTATAGTCCGCAAAACAAAACATTTGTTCCGTTTTATGCGCGATCAATAGTCGTGTCAACATGACCCGGGAAATCGAACGCAAGGCCAGCGAGCGCGAGCGTCCCTTGATGGAGGCGACGCTTCGCATTGTCGGCCGCAAGGGCATCGACGGCGTGACGCATCGCGCCGTCGCGACCGAGGCCGGGATGTCGGTCGGCGCCGTCACGCATCACTTTGCAACGCGTGATACCCTTGTGGACGCGGCGCTCCGCTTTGCCCTGACACGCGAAGTCGGACGGCTCCGCGCGCTGGCGCTCAGTCTGCAAAGCAAGGCGTTCGACACGGAAGCCTGGATAGATTCGCTGGTGGCTTGGTATTCACAGGAACTCAAGACCCAGCCCGAGATTCACATCGCCTGCTACGAGGCGTTTCTCGCCTCGGCGCGAAATGAACGTCATCGGCCGATCGTCGCAGAATGGTTCGATACGTGGCGACAGAGCGCTGAGCTTGCCTTGCGGGCCGCCGGTTCGTCCGACCCTCGCGGTCATGCCGCGCTGTTTGTCTCGACCCTGATCGGAATGCTGCTGCAGCAACTCGCGGTGCCCCGCCGCAGTTTCCGGCAGGAGACCAGGACGGAGCTGCTGGAGCTGGTCAACAATCTGCTGGCGAAGAGGTAATCTCTCTCAGGCTGGAGAGAGGCTTCCGATGGCCAAGAACAGCCTGACGCGACCCTCACGCCACCGCGCCGGCCGCGCGCAGCTTGCCGATTGCGGCTTCGTCATAGCCTGCGTTGCGCAGGATTTCGTCGCTGTGTTCGCCGATCGCGGGCGGCTTGCGCGGCTGCACCTTCTTGCTGCCATCCACCCAGATCGGGCTGGAGATCGTCAGCATGGTGTCGTTCTCGAACGGCACCAGCACCTCGTTCTCGATCATCTGCTTGTCGTTCGGAATGTCGTCGAGGATGCCGACGACGCCGAACACCAGGCCGTTGCCGTCGAGGATCTTGCGCCACTCGGCAAGGTCCCTGGTCGCAAACGTCTCGTCGAAGATCTTGATCAGTTCGAGCGATCGCGCGTGACGCTCCTTCTTGGTCTCGAACCTGGAATCGGTAACGAGGTCCTCGCGGCCGAGGCAGCGCGCCAGCGTCGGCCATTGCCGGTCCTCGTTGAGCAGCGACAGGATCAGCCAGCGTCCGTCCTTGCACTGGTAGTGGTTGGTGACCGCGTTGAGCGCGCGTTCGCGTGGGCGGCGTTCGCCGAACTTCGCGCCGACCAGTTTTGCTTGCGCCAGCACCGAGGCGGCCCAGACGCCATTGGCCATCAAATTGGAGCTGACATGCGAGCCCTTGCCGGTGCGCTCGCGCTTGTAGAGCGCGGTGACGATCGCACCGTAAAATGCCATCGCGCAGGGATGATCGCCCATGCCGGCGATCGAGCGCGCGGGTGTTGTGTGTTCGTCCGCCCGCACCAGGTCCATCAGGCCGGAGCGCGCCCAGTAGGCATTGCTGTCGAAGCCCGGCTTGTTGGCTTCCTCGCCCTTTTCGCCGTAACCGGTGAAGGAGGCATAGATCAGGCGTTCGTTGAGGGGCGCCAGATGGTTGTGGGTGATGCCGAGCCGCTCGCGCACCTGCGGCGGATAATTGGTGATGAAGACGTCGGCTTGGGCGGCCAGCCGATGCAGCACCGCCTGACCCTCGGGCTTCGAGAGATCGAGCGCGAGGCTCTTCTTGTTGCGGGCTTCCAGCATCCACGCGAAATTATGCTCGCTATGCGGGTAGCCCGGCAAATTCGGCAGGTTGCGATAGGGATCGCCGGCGCCGGGCGGCTCGATCTTGATGACGTCGGCGCCGAAATCCGACAGCACGGTGGCGGCCGCAGGCGCTGCGATAAAACTCGCGCAGTCCAGAACCTTGAGGCCTTCGAAAATACCCTTTTCCATCGTGGCGCCGCTCCGTGACGTTTGTCGTTCCTGTTGAATTATCGCTGTGCGACCAGGTTCAAAACGTCATTTGGCCCATCTTGAAGGGTGATGCAACTACTCCCCATCAGACATCAGCGCTGCATTTCCGCCGGCCGCCGCCGTATTGATCGTCACCGTCTGCTCGGTTGCAAAACGCGCGAGATAATGCGGCCCGCCGGCCTTGGGCCCGGTGCCCGATAACCCATGGCCGCCGAACGGCTGCACGCCGACGACGGCGCCGATCATGTTGCGGTTGACATAGATGTTGCCGACCTGGAGCCCTTCGATCGTGTCTTCCACTGTATCGTCGATCCGCGAATGGATGCCGAGCGTCAGCCCATAGCCGGAGCGTTCGATCGACTGCAGCACCTGGTCGAACCGGTCGGCGCGGTAGCGCACCACATGCAGCACCGGGCCGAATACTTCTTCCGTGAGCCGGCCGGCATCGGACAATTCGAAAATGTGCGGCGCGACATAATTGCCGTGTGGTGCGTCACCCGCGAAGTGCACCCGCGCTTCCTTCTTCACGCGTTCGATATGCGCGTCCAGCCGCTGCCTGGCCTCGGCGTCGATCACCGGGCCGATATGGGTGGCGGGATCGGAGGGATCGCCGATGACGAGTTCGCGCGCCGCGCCCGCTATCATCTCAATCATGCGGTCGGCGACGTCGTCCTGCAGGAACAACAATCGCAGCGCCGAGCAGCGCTGGCCGGCGGAGCGGAACGCCGAGGTCACGACGTCGTCGGCGACCTGTTCGGGCAGCGCGGTGGCATCGACGATCATCGCATTGATGCCGCCGGTTTCGGCGATCAACGGCACGATCGGCCCATCCTTGGCGGCGAGCGCGCGGTTGATCGTTCGCGCCACTTCCGTCGAGCCCGTGAAGACGACGCCGGCGATATCCGGATGCGCCACCAGCACGCCGCCGATCCGGCCGTCGCCCGCCACCAGATGCAGCGCTGATGCCGGCACGCCGGCTTCATGCAACAGCCGTACAGCCTCAGCCGCAATCAGCGGCGTCTGCTCGGCCGGTTTCGCAACGACTGCGTTACCCGCCATCAAGGCCGCGGTGACCTGGCCCAGGAAGATCGCCAGCGGAAAATTCCACGGCGAGATCGCGACGAAGACGCCGCGGCCGCGCAGGCGGAGCATGTTGCTCTCGCCCGTCGGTCCCGGCATCGCCTTGCCGTCGCCGAATAACTCGCGTCCCTGCGCGGCATAGTAACGGCAGAAATCCACGGCCTCGCGGACTTCCGAGATCGAATCATCGAGTGTCTTGCCGCCCTCGCGTTGCAGTAACGCGACGAAATGCGCCGCGCGCCGCTCCAGCAGATCGGCGGCCTGCTCCAGCGCCGCCGCGCGCGTCTCGGCTGGCGTTCGGGTCCAGTGCTTGAAACCGTCGCGCGCGGCCGCGATCGCTGCATTGGCCTCCGCCTCCGTTGCGTCGGCCATGCTGCCCGCTGCGGGTGTTGGTTCGGTGGCGATGGACGAAACGAGTTGCTCCAGCGCCGCGCGCTCGCCGAATTCGATCCCGCGTGAATTTTTCCGCGTCAGCCCATAGAGGTCGCGCGGCAACGGAATGTTCGGATGGCTGGCATTGTCGGCACTGCCGATGATATCGGCCGGACGCCGCAGCAATTGCGAGACCGGCATCGCCTCGTCGGCGGCGAGCGCAACAAAGGATGAGTTGGCGCCATTCTCCAGCAATCGCCGCACCAGATAGGCCAGCAGATCGCGGTGGCTGCCGACCGGGGCGTAGGTGCGATGGGTGATGTCGGGGCGGTCCTCGCCGAGCTTTGCGTAGAGCGCTTCGCCCATGCCGTGCAGGCGCTGGAATTCGAATCCGCTCTGGTCCGTTGCCAGTTCGAGGATGGTCGCGACCGTCAGCGCATTATGCGTGGCGAACTGCGGAAAAATTCGGGGGCGCAGCGCCAGCAATTGCTGCGCGCAGGCGACGTAGTTCAAATCCGTCATCGCCTTGCGGGTGAACACGGGATAGCCGTTGAGCCCGCGTTCCTGCGCGCGCTTGATCTCGGTGTCCCAATAAGCGCCCTTCACCAGCCGCACCATCATTTTGCGGTCGAGGCTGCGTGCAAGACGATCGACGTAATCGATCACGTCGGAGGCGCGCTTCTGGTAGGCCTGGATCGCCAGGCCAAAGCCGTCCCAGCCTGCCAGCGAGGAATCACCGACCGCTGCCGCTATCACATCGAGCGACAATTCCAGCCGGTCCGCTTCCTCGGCATCAACCGTGAAATTGAGGTCATAGGATTTGGCTTGCCGGGCGAGATCGATCAGGCGCGGGACCAGTTCGCTCATCACCCGTGCGCGGCTCACGGCCTCGAATCGCGGATGCAATGCCGAGAGCTTGACCGAGATACCGGGCCGGTCGGGCAGGGGACGCTCGCCAGCCGTGCGGCCGATCGCCTCGATCGCGCTTGAATAAGAATTGAAATAGCGCGCGGCGTCGTCGGCCGTGCGCGCGCCTTCGCCGAGCATGTCGAAGGAGTAGCGTTGATGGCGCGCGGAATGCGGCTGCGCCCGCGACAGCGCGGCTTCAATGGTTTCGCCGAGCACGAAATGATTGCCCATCAGCCGCATCGCCTGCCGCGTCGCCGCCCGCACGGCCGGCGCGCCCAGCCGCTTGGTGAGCCGGCCGATGGTCCCCTGCGGAGTCTCGCCGGGCTGGATCACGCGGGCCGACATTCCGAGCGCCCACGCCGACGCGTTGACCAGGAACGCGCTCGACCTGGTTTCGTGATGGATGAAGTCGCCCTGCGCCAGCTTGTCTTCGATGAACTGGTCAGCGGTGCGGGCGTCCGGCACCCGCAGCAACGCTTCCGCCAGCACCATCAGCGCCAGCCCCTCCTTGGTCGACAGCGCGAATTCGCGCAGCATGTCCTCGACGCCGCCGAGCGGATCGTCGTTGGCCCTGATGGCCTCGATCAGCCGTCTCGCCGTGCGATCGATGCGCTTCTCCTGCGCCGGCTCAAGCGGCACGGCCCGAAGCAGGCGATTGGCCATGGCACGGTCGTCGGGCGCGTAGGGCGCGCTGAAGGGCGGGAGGGGCGACTGAGGAATCAGCATAGGATTCTCTTGGCTCCAGCCAGCTTACCGGGGCCGCGATTGACAGAACAGGGCGCAAATTTTCCCAATTTTCCAGGGGATGGCTGGATCGCTGAGGCCGGAATGGTGTGCGAGCGGAACCAACTGGCGCACGGAAAACACAGCAGACGGAATTTCGGCGGCGGGATCTACGGATTGCCGGCTTGCTGGTTGGCAGCGTGATGGAGCCGCGCTAATCGTCAGGCTCGTCGCATGGGAACAGCAGGGATCATGAGAGACGCCGGACAGCCCACATTTGGACGCCAGTCGCGCGCGGGACTAGCGGCCGCGTTTGGCATTTTCCTCGCGACGCTGCTTGGCGTCTCCGCGGCGAAGGCCATCGAGATGAGTGCTGAGGTCGCCAACCTCTACAGCTCGGTTTCGATCTATCCGCCGTCGGCCAATTCCATGACCGTCTGCTACGGCTTCGTCTGCCGGCGCCGCGAGATCCTCGACTTTACGGCCGCCGACCGCAGCGCGATCACACAAATCATGGCGGCGGGGCGCGCCTCGGCCGCGGCCGAGCGCACCGCGGTGCAGAAGGTGGTGGTGTGGTTCGATCGCCGCATGGGGCCGATCCTCGGCACCAACAAGCGCGTGGCGAAAGCGGATTTCCGCTACTTCGACGACAAGCACAATTACGATTGCTGGGACACGACGCGTAACACCACCAGCCTGTTGCTGGTGCTGCGGGAGTGGGGGCTCTTGAAGCATCACGCGATTGGCGATCCCAAATATCGCGGCAATACGCTGGTGCTGCAGACACCGCACAACACGGCGGTGCTGGTCGATCGCGCTACCAAGATCGAGTGGGTCGTCGATCTCTGGCCGCGCGGCTATCTGCAGCCACCCGACGTGATGACGGTCCAGAAATGGGTCACAGAAGATTGAGCGGCCGGTTGTCGCGCACGATTTAGCTATCGCACGTGCAGAAGCGGTGCCCGCTCCGCCGAACGCTCACAGTTTTGAGAAGTTTTTTAAGCCCTACTCCCGGATTTTGCGTCCGAGAGCGCGCCGTTGCCGATCGCGCGTTGCGCTAAACCTTGAGGTTCTCGGCCGAAGTCTTGCCCCGATTGGCGATCTCTTCGTATTCGACGGTCTGCCCTTCATTGAGTGTCGAAAGACCAGCTTTCTCAACTGCCGAAATATGAACGAACACGTCCTTGCCGCCGCTCGAGGGTTGGATGAACCCATAACCCTTGGTTGGATTGAACCACTTCACCGTACCTTTAGCCATTCACGTCGTCTCCGCGGAATCAAAAAAAGTAAACGAGCCGCCGGTCCCCGCACTAACCGGCATGCCCGAGGCATCAGGATACGCGGGTTGGGGCGGACTGGGTAGCGCAAACGGACCGGCCGTTTTGGCAAAAAAGTGCCCATTCGCACCCGATTTTCGCCGTTTTTCCGGTTTCGCGCTCATTTGACGCGGCCGGGGGGCGATGATTCGAAATCGGGCAATCGGTTCGACCCGCGGCGCGCTGGCGTCATTCTCCCGCTTGCGGGGAGGTGGCGGCGGGCCTCCTGCCTGGCATATCGCATACGAAAAACCCCCGCCGCGCGAGCGACCGGGGCTTCCGAACGAAACGTCTGCGGCCGGATCAGTAGCAGACGTTCACCGTCCGCCAGCGGAAGCCATAGGGTGTCAGCACGCGGCGGGTCACGTAGCAGCCGTCATAGCCGCCACCGACGAAGCCGATTCTGAAGCCATGGCCATGGCCGAAGTGGTGGTGGTGATGGTGATGCGGCCAGAACCCGCCCGCCGAAGCGGTGGTGGGCGCCAGCGCCATGGCGCTGAGGGAAGCGGCGGCAACAAGGGCGAGAGTCACTTTGCGAAGCATGGTCGTTCTCCTGAATGTGCGCGTTCGACGTTTTGTCTTGGCGCGGGTTTAAGTTTCAGTCTTACCCATCGCCAATCTGTCGTGCGCCCCGAGATGCGGGTTCGAGGAACCTGCGCCACGTTCGCCGACAATTTTCTGAACGATTATTCAGGTGTGAAAAACATCACACAGGCTTCGAACCGCTATCACTGTAGTGGTTTCAGGCTGCGGCGCTTTGCTCTTCGTTAACCAGCGCCGGCAACGTTCGCGCATCGGCAACGGTGCGCACGATCATCGGTTCGTTGCGTCCGCGAATCTCGACTTCCTGCGCCGGCAGCGCATCTTCTGCCAGTCCTGCCGTTGCGCGAACTTCATCCGAGATGACAACCTCGCATGCAAGAATCTTGGTCATGTCCTGCAATCGTGCTGCGACATTAACGGGATCGCCGAGCGCGGTGAACACCATGTGATCGCGATAGCCGATGTCGCCGACGATGACTTCGCCGCCATTGATGCCGATACCGAAGCGGATGGGTTCGCGCAGATCGTGTTCGAGAAACTTGTTCAGCTCGTCGACATTGACGGCGATTAGGGCGGCTGCCCTCAACACCTGGCGGCACGCCTCCTGCCGGCTGCAGGCGAGCCCGAACAACGCCAGCATGCCGTCGCCGACGAACTGGTTCGGTCGGCCGCCGCTTTCGATCACCGCCTGCGACACCGCGCCGAGGAAACGGTTGACGATGAACACCGTGTCGAACGGCAGCCGCTTCTCGGCGAGTTTGGTCGAGCCGCGCATGTCCACGAACAGGCTGACAAGGTAGCGCTCCTGACCGATACGCGTCGGATTGGACTCGTGGCCGTCGGCCGACATCGTGTGCGGCAGAAAAAGCTGGAAGAACGAGATATCGGAGTCCGGCCTCAGCTGACAGGCAAGGCGGATGGAGGGATCCGACGTGCCGACCGCGGCCAAGCACGAACGCCTCGCGCTGTGAGGGCTCTGGCAGGTCGCTGTGGTCGCCAATGATGCGGATGCGGCAGGTCGAGCAGCGCGCCCGCCCGCCGCAGACGCTGGCATGAGGCACGTTGTTGCGCAGGCTCGCCTCGAGCACGCTGAGGCCCCGGGGCACCCGCACGGTCCGGCCGTTGCCATAGGAGAGGTTGATCATGCCGCGGCGGCGCTCGTTGATGGCGCGGGCGCCGCGGGCCAACAGCGCGATGCCGATCAGGCCGAAATAACCGAACAGGAAATAGTCCGTGATGCGGTCGAGCGCCTGCGCTTCGGCGCGGGTGCCGATCAGGCGCTGCGACTGGGTCTCCGCGCGCCATTCCTCGCTGTCATTGTCGATGACCATGCGCCCGCTCTGATAGAAGCCCAGCATGGCGAGCGTTGGAACCAGCACCGCCGCGGCGAGCAGGAACGGCGCGGCGCGTTTGTAAAACGCTTTCATCCGAAGCCAGAGATATAGCCCGATGCAGCCGTGCACCCAGGCAATGGTCATCACCGCGAGCATCATCGGGATTCGGTATGGCGCCCAGACCCAGTACAGGAACAGCACCTGCGGATAGAGCTTCTCATGCCCGAACAGCGTCTGGCCAAGCCGGACGCCGATGATATGCGCGATGATCAGCATCGGTATGCTGAGGCCAAGTGCAAGCTGCAGCGGCTCGATCGCCTTCCAGCGGAATTGCCGGCGCTCATAGAGCGCCCAGATGCCGAGCGCGGTGTGCACCAGGCACGCGGCGTAGAACAGGATCGTGACGGGGAGGAATTGCCAGAACGCGGTGTGCAGATAGACGCCGCCCGCCAGCGCCTCCAGCGAGATGTTGCCGAGTGCGTGGTTGAGGAAATGGCTGACCAGATAGGCGAACAGGATCACGCCGCTGACGAGGCGGACCTGCCGGAGGCTGATGCCGCGGATGGATACCGTCAGTTGTTCTCGGGAAAGGGCGGCCATGCGATCCATAGGGTCAATACTGGGCGATACTAATGCCTAATTCCAGCGGTGGATACCATCTACCGTCGTTCCTGCGTTCGCAGGGACGACGATGAAGTTTTTCCGTCGCGGAACGTTGACACTCCGGGGGTAGTCGAAGAGAAAGCGCCGTGACGATAGCCCCGCCCGATATCAGCCAGTCCAAACCGGACCGCTCCGCCGCGCCATGGTTTGCAGCGCCCTGGCTGGCCGTGGCGTTGCTGATTGCCGCGTTGACGGTGATGCGGCTGGTCTATGCCGGCGTGCTCGATCTGCGCACCGACGAGGCCTATTACTGGACCTGGTCGAAGGAGAGCGCGCTTTCCTTCCTCGATCATCCGCCCGGCATCGCCTGGCTGATCCGGTTCGGCACCGCGATCTTCGGCGATACGAGTCTCGGCGTCCGGTTCGGCGGCATCGTCGCGATGCTGGTGACGCAATTGCTGCTCGCCGACATCGTCCGCCGCGTGACGCATGATGTGCGCGCTGTGATCTTCGCGGTGCTGTTGCCGGAAGCGGCGCTGTATTACGGGCTGTTGATGGCGAAGGTCGCGCCCGACACCGCAATGATCCCCTGTGCGGTCGCAATGCTGTGGTCGCTGGTGCGGCTGCACGAGAGCGGCAATCCGCGCTGGTGGCTCGCAGCGGGACTTTTTGCTGGCCTCGCGCTGTTGTCGAAGTTCACTGCGATCCTGCTGCTGCCGGCGGTCGCGGCGTTCGCGCTGGTGCCGGACTGGCGGCGGCGCTGGCTGCTCAGCCCCTGGCCGTGGCTGGCGGCGCTGATTGCGGCGATTGTGTTTCTGCCGGTGCTGATCTGGAATGCAGAACACGATTGGGCGTCGTTCCGCTTCCAATTCGTGCGCGCGGTCGCGACCCATCCATTGTCGCTCCGCACCGTCGGTGAATTCATCGGGCTGCAGTTCGGCCTCGTCGGCTTCGTGCTGCTGCCGGTGGTGCTGTCCGGCGTGACGCTGACCGCCTGGCGCGGCTATCGCAGCCGCGAGCCGGTCGCGATCCTGCTGTCGACCGCCGTACTGATGCCCTTCCTCTATTTTCTCTGGAAGTCGTTGACGCTCCGCGTCGGCGACACCTGGCCGATGTTCATGTGGCCCGCCGGCTTTGCCGCGACCGCCATCAATCTCGTCATGCTGCCGCGCGAGGGTTTTTCGGACCGGATCGTGAAATCGACATTCTGGTGGGCGAGGGTGGCCGTGATCTCCGGCATCGCCTTCGTGGTCGGCGTGTTCTTCTATTACGTTGCAGCGCCGTGGAATCTGATCGGCAGGACCGATCCCGTCGGCGGCGAGGCCGGCTATGAACAGGTCGCGGCGCGCGCGCGCGAGCAGTTGCGAGCGACCGGCGCGACCTGGATCGCGACGTCGGATTATCGCACGTACGCGATGCTGCGCTGGCATTTCAACGGGCAGGTACCCGTCATCCAGATCAATGAGCGGGGCCGGTTCCAGGGCTTTGGCGATCCCGGCATGAAGGCGATCAAGGATCATCCCGGCCTCTATGTCGCGCGCGAGCCGGACAACCGCCTGCCGCTGTGGGATCTCACGACCGCCAAACGGCAGCCGCTGGCGCGGGTCGAGCGCGTCTGGCGCGGGACGGTGATGGATACCTACGCGCTGGAAAAACTCACCGGCTGGACGCCGGAACTCACGCCGCCGCCGGATTCGCTGCTGTTCCGCTGGCGCGTGCTGGCGGGGATTGTCGGACGTGATGCGGGCGTTTCGTAGCCCGCGAAGCGCTGCCACAAAGCAGGTCGTCGTCCCCCGCGAAGGCGGGGGATCCAGTACGCCGCGGCTTATCGATTCAATCACTGACGTCTCTGGGATACTGGGTCGCCCGGTCAAGCCGGGCGATGACGACCGAGTGTGCGTTCGCATTCTCGCGGCGCATTGCGCCCGAGTTTGCATCTCCGTTTGCCCTCTTCGAAATCAGAGGGCGCAGGGAAGACCGGGTGCTTGCTGCACCCGCGGTCTCGCGTGCGATTTGCACAAACAAAACTGCACACGAGCATACAGGGCAGCGGGAACACTCCGGCCTTCCCTGCGCAATGGCTTTACGGCTTACTTCGTGCTCTCCCCGGTGAACGGCTTTCTTGCCACCGTCGCCCCCAAGAAGCTTGCTTCTCAAGAACTTGACGCCAGCACCGCGGCGTCAGAACCACACGACTTCGCCGTACGCTCAAGCTGCACACGTCAGTCGCAGCTCTCGCGTCCATCGCATCTCACCGCGCGTTCGTGACGATGGCCAACGCCCCTCAATCGGGTGAGACGGGCGGAGTTATGGGACTGATTTGGCCTGCGGCGGAAGCGGAATATTTTTACGCGAATGGCTGGACAGGCTTTGACTGATTTGCCCGTCGTGTTGATTTGTCGCAGTCGTGCGCCGAGATTGTGCTTGCGCGCAAAGCAAATCAGTTCGCAGACCGCCGTAACGACTACAAACCTTCGTATAGGTGCTGCATCCGTTTGTATCTACGCCGTTAACCAACGGACAATTGAGCGCCTGTGCCGCGCGCCTTATCGTCTCTGCAATCGGGTTCGGCTGCCGCATTTCACGGTCAAAGCGATCGAGTACAGCAGCAATATTAGAGCTGTCCATGGCGACGAGTCCCACTCTTTTCTACGAGTTGACGGTGAGTGCGGCCAGAGATGCCCGCAGGCGAATTTGTTGTGCCGCGCATCCAGACAGTAACCTGAAGTGACGTCTTCGTTTTCCTGCTATCCAATTTTGGGGTCATTGCTGAATGTCATCCTCCCTCGGCAAGATTGCGGTCCTGATCGATGGCGCCAATCTCTATGCGACCGCCAAAACGCTTGGTTTCGATATCGATTACAAGCGGCTACTCAAGGAATTCCAGAGCAGAGGCACGTTGCTTCGCGCGATCTACTACACCGCGATCATCGAGGATCAGGAATATTCGTCGATCCGGCCCTTGATCGACTGGCTCGATTATAATGGCTACACCGTGGTCACCAAGGCGACCAAGGAATACATCGACGCCAGCGGCCGCCGCAAGGTGAGGGGCAACATGGATATCGAACTCGCGGTCGATGCCCTGGAGCTCGCAGAACACGTCGACCAGATCGTGCTGTTCTCCGGCGATGGCGATTTCCGCTGCCTGGTCGAGGCGTTGCAGCGTCGTGGGGTCCGGGTGACCGTCGTTTCGACGATTTCGTGCCAGCCGCCGTTGATTGCCGACGAATTGCGCCGCCAGGCCGACGTCTTCACCGATCTGATGGAGTTGAAATCCAAGATAGGCCGCGACCCGTCCGAGCGACCGCCCCCGCGCGAGCTGCGTCAGCAGATGCCGGAGTTCCTGCAGCGCGCCACGAATAATGCGTGATCACGGCGATCTTCAGCGCTTGTCCCAATCGCCACTCAGGTGGGGCTGGGAATCGTAGGGTGGCCAAAGCGACTTGTCTCGCCGTAGCTCAATGAGCGAAGGGGGAAGCGTGCCCACCATCAAGACGTGCGCCCGGTGATGGATAGTGGGCACGGCGCAAGTGCGCCTTTGCCTACCCTACGAGCCCCTAGCGGCGCGTCTCCACTGCGGCTTATGACGCAAATCTGACATCGAGTGGCGTACGGAAACGTGAACCCCCGGTCGTCCTACGCTGCTTAACTAACGATGGGGCTGTTCTCAAAGAGTGGAGGAGGCAGCAATGCGTGAACCAAACCTAAGGACAAGTAGCTGTCCACCACTGCTCCCAAACCATTAGCTCGGGTGAATCAGGCCGTCCCTACACTGACGGATCTGGTTTCACTCGGGCGTTCCAGCCGTCGCTTCCGGAAAGCGCAAGCTAGCGGTCGTCCCGCCGCCCGGGGTGGAGGTGATGATGAACTCCCCGCCATGGGCCGCCATGATCTCCTGGACGATCGAGAGGCCGAGCCCTGCGCCGTCTTCTGCGGCGTTGCCGGTCTGAAAGGGCTCGATGAACTTGCGTTCATCCCCCGGAGAGATTCCGGCTCCGTCATCGCGTATCGACACGCTACCGCGGCCGAGCATCGCCGTGATGCGCTTGGCGCCCCCCGCGTGGATCAACGCATTGCCGACTAGATTGGCCAAGGCGCTGCGGATGGCAGCCTCCACACCCTGCACGACCGCGGCATCCTCCTCGGCCTGCTCTAGCGACAATTCGATCCCCGCATCCAGCGCCGACGGGCTGAAATCGGCAAGCACGTCCAGCGTCACGACCGCAAGGTCAATCGGCCGTTTTTCAATCGCATGATTTTGCAGCCGTGCCAGGTCCAGCATGGCCGAGACCAGCGACGTCAGGCGACGCACATCGCGCACAAGCGCGATCTTCAATTGGGGTTCGGCCACATCCTCGATCCTGGCACGCAGCAGCGTCAGCGGCGTCCGCAGCTGATGGGCTGCATTGCCGAGGAAACGGCGCTGCATCTTGATGTAGGTGTTGATCTCGTCGAAGGCGCGGTTCAGCGCCTCGACCAAAGGCTTGAGCTCGATCGGGACCTCATCAAGCGAAATCGACCCCGGCGGCGCCGCCGGGTCGATCGCGAGCGCGCGCCGCGTCACGCGATCGATGCCACGCGCCACGAAACGCCCCGACAACCACGCGCCGATCATCACCATCAACGCGAAGGCGAAGGCCAAAATAGAAAGGGGGAAGATGTTGCGACCGACGAGCGACCTCAGAACCTGGCCGAAGCGGACTTGCGCCCCGCCGATCATCATCACCAGATCGGACGGGCCCCATGGGATGACGGCCAGGCAGAACGTAGAGTTCTGGTCCAGCGTATTGAGGACCGAGAAACCGATCGGCCCGCTATAGGGAAGCGAGAACGGCAGGGCCGGCCTGTGCTCACCCCCGAACTCGGTGATCAACTTCTCGTAGGACACGACGTACCACAGGTTTGGGCTGAAGGATTGCAGCTCCTTGACACGGCGCGTGGACTGGATGGTCAGCGCGCGGCCAGGATCGACGACCGCGGCGTCGTATAGAATGCCTGCAGCAACGCGGCACACGACCGGCTCGTATTCGCGTAGTTGGGACTGCCAGACGGTAATGGTGATCATAGCGAGGAAGATGGCCGTTGCAGCGAGGCCGAGCGAAAGCGCAAACGTCCGGGCAATCGACTTCATCGGCTCTGCGCCATCCGGAGCACATAGCCGATGCCGCGCATGCTGCGGATCTCGACATTGCCGCCAAGCTCGTACAGCTTCTTGCGAAGCCGCGAGACCTGCGCCTCCAGCGTGTTGGATTCGATCTCGTCATCGAAGCCATAGATCTCCTCGATCAAGGCAGCGCGGGTGACGACGCGGTCGCGGCGCATCAACAATGCGCCAAGGATCAGGGCTTCGCGCCGCCGCAACAAGACCTTCTTGTCGGCCACGACGGCGTCGTTGCTGCCGAGGTGCAGCTCCACGTTTCCGAACGACAACACCGACTGAACGAGGAGCCGCGGCCGCCGCAGCACGGCGCGCACGCGGGCAATGAATTCATCCGGCTCGAACGGCTTGCTAAGATAATCATCCGCTCCGCCGTTGAGGCCTTCGATCACGTCTTCCTTGGTATCCTTTGCGGTCAGCATGATGATAGCCGGCCGTTCCGGCAACTGGCTTAACGCCGCGACGATCGCGAGTGCGTCCCCATCGGGCAGCATGCGGTCGACGATCGCCAGATCGTATTTGAAGTTTTTCAGCGCGTGCCACGCGTCCGAAACCGATTCGACCGTATCGACCACACCGTGCAGTTGCGTCAGCAAGCGACTGAGATAGGCGCCGATCTGCGGTTCGTCTTCGATCACGAGGGAGCGCACAATGATCTTCCTTGCAGCAGGCGGCCAATAAAACCAGGGATCGTGACACTCCCTCTTTGGCCCGATTGTGGCGCTTCGGGCTAGGCGGACACTGTCTCTTACGGCAGGCGGACCGGCGAAGACAAGCTACGGGCAGATTGGGCATATCTCCCGGTCCTGCATAAAGAAAAACGTTCGGCTTCGGCTTAGGCAATGTTCAGGCAATATTTGTCTGCTGCTCGATTTCGTCATCGTTGGACGTCGCGGGCGGCAATCTTGGGGCAATGTTGGCCAGCGATTTGGAGCGGGCTCGAATCCACACCAGCTGGCCCTGACAAGAGGCCCGCCATCAGAGGCCCCTTTAATGAAGCATGCCATCGAAGCCGCCCTCCGCTTTCCCACAAGCGGAGCGCACCGAACTTTTTTCGCTACAACGCTCGCAGCCCTCAGCGCGACGGTGGCCGTCTTCGATCGCGCATCAGCCCAGACTGCATTCACGTTGCCGGCGCCCCCTTTTGAGCTGCCGTTGCTGCCGCCGGTGTCCGGAAACTGGACCGTCATGATCGGCGCAGAGGGCCGGTACAGGCCGGACTTTGTAGGAGCAAACCACAGCTTGTTCAGCCCGGTCCCGATCTTCTCCATCCGGCGCGCCGGTTCGGTAGATCAGTTTCGCAGCCCGCGCGACAACGCAAGCATCGCACTGATCGATTTCGGCGATCTGCGCGCGGGCCCTGCGGGCAAGTTCGTGTCGTCGCGAAAGGCAAGCAGCCATTCCGAGCTCTACGGTCTCGGCGACGTCAAGAGTGCGTTCGAGCTCGGCGGCTTCATCGAATATTTTCCTGTCGACTGGTTTCGCGTGCGCAACGAGACCCGCCAGGGCTTTGGCGGCCATCAGGGCGTCGTCTCCGACTTCTCGGCGGATTTCATCGTGCCGGTGACGCGGGCGATCACTGTTTCGGCCGGCCCGCGCTTCACATGGGAAAGCGCGAAGGCCGTCTCGCCCTATTTCAGCGTCGACGCCGTTCAAGCGATGGCGACGGGGCTTCCGGTGTTCGACGCCAAGGGCGGTGCACACTCGGTCGGCGTGGGCGCACAGGTGAAGTATCGGATCAATCCGCAATGGGAGGTGCATTCCTACGTCGAATACGATCGGCTGCTCGGCGACGCGGCAAAAAGCCCGCTCGTGACCGCGCGCGGGTCGGTGAACCAGACGACGGTCGGCATCGGCGCGTCCTACTCCTTCGACTTCAAGATCCGGTAGGGAACGCGATGAGCACCACCAGTCGATACGCTTGGACCGCGATGGTCATCCTCCTTTGTATCCCGATGGCCATCCTTCTTGTCCTGAGCAGCGGCGCTCATGCATTGTTCGAGACCCGGGACGCAAAGCTCAAGTCGGTCAAGACCGTCGGCATCGTTTCGGCGATCGGCGATCAATTCACTTTTGCAAAGGCGGGGCTCACCGGTCTCAACAACGGCCCTCGAACCGTGCCGATCGCCTCCTGGGGTCTCGACGACCTGATCGTGCAGCAGGTGGCGGAGGCGCTGAGCATCCGCTTCCAGGTGCAGCCGGTCACCTATCCGCGCGCCAGCTTCGCGACGACCCAGGAATCGGCGATTACCGCCGTCAATCTCGTTCGCGGCGATCGGTTCAAGAAGCTCGTTCAGACCGAAGTGTCCCCGCAAGGGCTCGACGCCTACATCGTCATCACCAAGGCCAAAGCCTATTTCGGCGGCGGCAACCGAAAGGTGGGAGGCGTGGGCCTGATCACTTACAGCACGGTTCTGGAATCATTCCGCCTACTCCATGCGCTTTACGAGATCAGAGTTGTCGACGGCAAGACGTTCGACATCATCGAAAAACTGGCCGCCGGGCCGCTCGACGAAGCATCGAGCGTCAGGCTCCCCGGCCCTAGCCTGGTGATCGACGCGAGTTTCGATGAGCGAGACGAGAACCTGCGTCGAGCGATCGTTGATCTCGTCATCCGCAGCCTTCCGAACACGCTGAGCGATATGCACCTGGTCAATCAGAAGCAGTAACGAGGAGAAATTGATTGAACACCACGGCTCTCAACCGGGCTCACACGGCGTTGCTGTTGGCGGCAAAGCCGGTCAACTCCGCGAGCGGCTGATGCCTGCGCGATCAATCAGTTGCCGAGCAACATGGCGTCCTTGGCGGAATCGAATCTCACTCCTCCCCGTCACGCTTGCGTAAGAGATCCTTAGCGAGATCGGCGAGGGCGGGCCGCGGCAATGCGGTGAACGGCAGCGGGCGCGTCACGTCGATCGCGGCTAACCCCAGCCGCGCGGTGAGCAGGCCGTTCAGCACGCCTTCGCCGAGCCGTTGCGAGAGTTTTGCGGCGATGCCGTGGCCGAGCATCTGCTGCACCAGGCTGTCGCCGACCGCCATGCCGCCGGTGATGGCGAGGTGGCCGATGACGTGGCGCAGCAGGCTGATCATGCCGAGCGTGCCGGGCCGGCCGCCATAGAGCCGCGCCAGTTGCCGGATCAGTCGCATCGCGGCGACGAACACGAACAGCACGTCGATCAGCGCGCGCGGACTGACGGCTGTCACCACCGAGACGCGTTGCGCGGCCGTGGAAACCAGCCGGCGCGCCTCTTCATCCAGCGGCGCCAACAATTCGCGCTCGGCGAGCTTGATCATGTCGGCGCCGTCGATGATGTCGTCGGCATGGCTCACCAGCGTGGCGCGCGCGCGGGCCAGTTGCGGGTTCTGATGCGCGAGCTTGAGCAGGTCGTTGACGACAGCACGGCTCTCGGCGCGGTCGTCGCTGCGCAGCACTTCAGCGGCGCGTTGGTGCAGCTTTTCGATCGCCGCCAGCCGCGCCAGCCCGAAGGCTTCGCGCCCGATTACAACCGCCAGCGCCAGCGCCGCGGCGGCCGCGAATGCCAGCGCGACGTAGCCCAATGTCTGGCTACGCGCAAACAGGTCCTCGATCAGGTTGACCATGCCAAGTCCGAGACCGAGCAGCACCAGCCCGCCGGCGGCAGACCAGAACAGCGTGCCCCAGCGAAAGCCGCGGCGTGCCGGGACACGCGGCGCATCGATCGGCACCGGCAGGGTCGCAGGATCGGCTTCGGGCGTGATGTGCACGGTGCCGCGCACAGGGCGTCCGGTTTCATCCGGGCCCATCACGGTCACGCCGGGATCGTCGAGCTTGAACGTCGCCGGCCGCCGGTGCGGCGTCTTCTCGCTCATTGCAGTCGGTCTCCGATCAGGAACTGGAGGGCGCGGTCAAGGCGGATGTGAGGCAGCGCGGGCTCGTCGCCGGCCGTGTGCTCCAGCAGCGGCGGCCGGAAGCGCAGGAAGCGGAAATCGGCGTGTTCGGAAGCGGTGCTGGAAAGGCCGCGAAAGCCGCCGTTGAACAGTTCTTCAGGGTCCGCAGGCAGGTCGCCTGGAAAGGTCGCGACTTCGGTCTCGCCATCGAAGGCCTCGCCATTGGCGCTCTCGCCGGGCGCGGGCGTGCCGATGATGGACGGCAGCTTTTCGCGGCCACGCGCGACCTGCGCCTCGCGGGTGGCGCGCACCGCCGATAGCGCGACCACGTCGATGGCAGCCCCCGCATATTCGGCACGCTCAGTCGCCTTGGCGACCGCCCGCCGCAGCACGGCTTCCAGCCGGTCATGGCTCTGGTGGTGCAGGTGATCGGCCTTGGTGGCTGCAAACAGAATGCGATCGATCCGGGGACGAAAAAGGCTGCTCAGGATCGTGCTGCGGCCGATGCGGAAGCAATCGAGAATGCCCGACAGCGCGGCTTCGAGGTCGTGCAGCGCTTCCGGCCCGGCATTGAAGGCTGCGAGCGCATCGACCAGCACGATCTGGCGGTCGAGGCGGGAAAAATGATCGCGGAAGAACGGGCGCACCACGACATCCTTGTAGGCCTCGTAACGCCGGCGCATCATCGCCCACAGCGAGCCGTCGGGCGCGCTGCCGTCGGCTCCGACATCGAGCGGCGCGAAGGTCAGCGCCGGCGAGCCTGCGAGATTACCCGGCATCAGGAAGCGCCCGGGCGGCAGCAGGCTCATTGCAAAACGTTCGTCGCGGCAGGCGCGCAAGTAATCCGTGAACAATTTCGCCGCGGCGAGTGCCGCCTGTTCGTTCTCGCGGCCCTCTGCATCAAGCGTCTTCAGGTGCACGTGCCACGGCGCGGCGAGTTTCGCGCGCGGGCCCTCGCGCGACAGCGCAAGACTCTCGGCCGACCATTGCTCGAAACTCTTGTTGAGCAGCGGGAGATCCAGCAGCCATTCGCCGGGGTAATCGACGATGTCGATGGTAAGCGTGCGGTCGGCGCCATTCTGCCGCTGGTAGTCAATGACGAGGCGCAGTTCGCTGATATCAGTGGTCGAACTCGGCCAGCACCGCTCCTCGATCAGGGTCCGGACATGGTTCTCATAATCGAAGCGCGGCACCGCATCGTCCGGCTGCGGCTCCAGCCGGGCGCGGGCGATCCGGCCCGTGGCATAGGGCTCGAAGACCGGAAACCTGCCGCCGCGGGTCAGGCCGTGGATCAATGCCGTGATGAACACGGTCTTGCCGGCGCGCGACAGGCCTGTGACGCCGAGCCGCACGGTGGGATTGAAGAAGCTGTCGCCGTAGTCCAGCAGCGCCCGCGCCGACAGGCGCGCTTCCTCGACGATGTCTGAAAAACTGGGGGCCATGCGGGCGTGGAAGGCTCGAAAGAAGCGTTGGTGGGCGATGTCAGGAAAGTGGCGATTGGCGGGTCAAAATCAAGCGTCCGTGATCGCCTGAGGACGGGGTCCTCGGGGATATCCGGCCGTCACCGGCAGCACGAAAATGCCACGGCGGTGGAATACTGGCATCATTCGCGAAAGCGAAGGATGACGGCCTTCAGGGCGGTGGCGTTGAACGGCTCGTTGACCTCGGAAGACCCACGTCTTAATCGCTCCCTCACCAGCTTCGGTGGACCTGCATGACCATATTCAGACTGAAACAATTCGCCTCGACATCCTTCCATGCGGCGGCCGACGCCATGCACTGGAACTACGACCGCGCCGAGCTGATCGCCGATGGCGTCGTGCATATCGTAGGCGTCTGTCTGGGGCTTGTCGCCGCCACCGCGCTGATCGTGCTGACTGCTGTCTATGCCAGCGGGTTCGAGGTTGCGGTGGTATCGGTCTACGTCGTGGGCCTGCTCGCGATGCTGACATTGTCGGCGGTCTATAATCTCTGGCCGGTGTCGCGCGCCAAATGGGTGCTGCGCCGCTTCGATCATTCGGCGATCTATCTCTTGATCGCCGCCACCTATACGCCGTTCATCGTGACGCTGAAGGAGAGCTATCTCGCGATATCGATGCTGATCGGGGTGTGGTGCGTTGCGATCGGCGGCGTGGTGTTGAAGCTGGCGTTGCCGGGGCGATACGATCGATTGGCCGTTGGGCTCTATCTCGCGCTGGGCTGGAGCGGCGTGATGCTCGGCGATGCCGTGATGAAGGCGGTGCCGCCGCTGGCGCTGGGCTTCGTGGTGGCGGGCGGCGTGCTCTATAGCCTCGGCGTGATCTTCCATGCCTGGCAGCGGCTGCGCTTCCAGAACGCGATCTGGCATGGCTTCGTCTTGCTCGGCGCGGCGTGCCATTATACGGCTATTCTCGATATGATGATCTTGACGTAAAATCATAATAAACGGGAGGAGCGGGCCATGCAGGTGACGGGCAAAGTCGTGGTTGTCACCGGTGGCGGCAACGGCATCGGGAAGGCGATGTGCGAGGCCTTCCATCGCGCAGGCGCGGCCAAGGTTGTTGTCGCCGATATCGATCCCGATGGCGCGCGCGCCGTTGCCACCCCGATCGGTGGGGCGGCCTTCAAATGCGATGTCGGAAAGGAGAAGGACGTCCATCACGTCATCGAGGAGACCGAGCATCAATTCGGCCCGATCGCGCTGTTCTGCTCCAATGCCGGCATCGGCGGCGGCTTCGATCCATTGTCGGTCAACGCCGGCGGAAACTCCGACGAACCGTGGCAGCGAAGCTGGGCCGTTCATGTCATGGCCCATGTCTATGCGGCGCGGCACCTGATCCCGCGCATGAAGGCGCGCGGCGGCGGCTATTTCCTCAACACGATTTCGGCGGCGGGCTTGCTGTCGCAGGTCGGCAGCCCGGCCTATTCGACCACCAAGCATGCGGCGGTCGGCTTTGCCGAGAATCTTGCGATCTCGCACAAGGCCGACAACATCAAGGTATCGATCCTGTGCCCGCAGGGCGTCGACACCAACATGCTGCGCTCGATTCCGAAAGGCCCGCAATCCGGCGACGGCGATCTTTCGCCGGAACAGGTGGCGCAGGACGTGCTGAAGGGACTGGAAGAGGAAACCTTTGTGATCCTGCCGCACCCCCAGGTGCTCGGCTACATGCGCAAGAAGACCGAGAATTATGACCGCTGGATCGCAGGCATGGCGAAGATCCAGGCGAAGATGCGGGAAAGTTACGGGAAGTGAGAACGTAGCCCGGATGGAGCTCTCCCCGTCATTGCGAGCGAAGCGAAGCAATCCATAGCGCAGCACCCGGAAGCATGGATTGCTTCGTCGCTTCGCTCCCTTGCGCAAACGCTTCGCGTTTGTCGCAGGCAATGACAGAGGAGAGAATTTCGCGTCACACCTCTCTTACTGGCACCTGTGCATCTGGCCGTCTTCCAGGCGGACCATTGTGCCGGGCTGGCAGATGATGCCGTTGCGCGCCGCGTAGTCCTGGCTCCATACGCCCGGGCCGCCGTAATAGGCGCCGCCATAATAGGCTTGGGGGGCGCCGCCGCCGGCATAGGGGGCGCCGCCGCCGTAATAGGCGTAGGGACCGCCGCCGGCATAGTAAGCCGCCGTCGTTCCGGCTGCGACGGCACCGGCGCCCACCGCGGCCGCACCGGCCGCATTGGCCGCGGCCCGCCGCGCCTGCCGCCGGGTAACGCGCGGGGTCGATGGATCGGCCGCCGCTGGATCACCCACCTGTGCCTGCGCGCGCTCGATCGACAGCGAAACGCCCTTTTGTTCGCTCCAGTCAAACGAAAGCATGGTCGCGCATGCCAAGACGGAGACTGCGAGGGCAACTTTTCCGAGACTTGTCTTACTCATGACGTTCACTCCAGGGTTGCCCCATACCGAATTCTCGTGCGAGCGTAGAGGGCCGTCAAGTGGTGCCGCGTGCGGAACTTGCAGACGAATTGTCGAGCCTTTGAATCAAGCAGGGGTTTCATGAGCTGGCGTGCCTGGCCATTCGGAAAAGCTCCACCGGCGCCGGATGCTCCGCATGCGCTGCTGGCTGACATCGAGAAACAGGGCAAACAATATCTCGACGACGTCGATAACGGAAAATGGGTCTATCCGGCCTGCAAGCGGGCGTCGTCGGATGCCGGCGCCGACGAGGAGCAGATCTGCAACCACACGCGGCTGGAAGCCGTGCGCTATCTGCTGACGGTGCCGCGGGGCGAATTCAGGCTGCTCGCCGAGCCGGATTCACAACCGGCGATACTGGACGGTTATCTTCGCCAGTTGCCGCACGATGAAACGGTGATCGAATTCACCGGCAACACGATGAGCGATCTGGCGATCGCCGTCATCGCCGGATTCAACTGGCTCAATCATTGCGCCGGCCTTGCCGGGGCCGACCGCAGGAAGTTTTCCGGAACGCTCAACCACTTTCGAAGGGTTGCGATGTCGGCTCAGAAATGGTGGGAGATGAAGGGCGCCAAAGAGCGCTACGCGCAACTGTTGCAGGCGCAGCAGGAGCCGCCGCTGTTTCTGTATCTGGTCTGGGCGGATTATGGCCGGCTTGCGGACGAAATCGCCGCGGCGCGGGCCGCGCGGCGGGTTTAGCTCTTGCGTGTAGAGTAGCAATCTCTCCCCGTCATTGCGAGCGAAGCGAAGCAATCCATACTTTCTTCGCGGATGGATGGATTGCTTCGTCGCTTCGCTCCTCGCAATGACGAGGATAAAATCGCGTTTCAATTCTTCTGCGCGTAGAGCAGCGGCACGGCGGAATCGACCATCACCTCGATCAGGCTGGTGCCGTCATGCGACAGCCCGTGCTCAAGCGCGCCTGCGAGTTCGGATGATTTCGTCACCCGCACGGCGTGGCAGCCCATGCCTTCGGCGAGTTTGACGAAATCGATGCCCGGCAGTTCGAGGCCCGGCACGTTGCGCACCTGCATTACCTGGCTGAACGAACGCATCGCGCCATAGCCGGCGTTGTTGATGACGACGACCGTGAGCGGCAGCTTGCGTTGCGCCGCGGTCCACAGCGCCTGGATCGAATACATCGCCGAGCCGTCGCCGATCAGGCAGACGGTGCGTGTCGCCGGTCGTCCCAGCGCCATGCCGACGGCGGCGGGCAGGCTGTAGCCGAGACCGCCGCTCGACATAGTGTAAAAGCTGTCCTGGCCGCGCATCGGCATAAATTTTTGTATCGCCGGCCGATGCGAGGGCGCTTCCTCCATCAGCACCGCATCGGCGGGCATGGCTTGCGACAGCGAATGCAGCAGGAATTCGACCGGAAGCGGATCGGCGGCTGATGGCGCGGGCGACAGCGTGCGACCTGTCGGCATCGCGCGCGTGGATTCCGGAAGCAGGTCGAGCAGCGTTGCCAGCGCCGGCTTCATGGTCGCGATGATGCTGGCGCCGGATGGCGTGACGGCAGCGGCATCCGGATCGTCGGTAATCTGGAAGATCGTGGTCGCGCCATCGAAGATCGCGGCATGGCCCTCGACATGGAAGGTGAACACCGGCGCGCCGATCACCACCACGAGGTCATGCTCGCGCAGCGCCTCCGACAGCTGTCCCGGCGAGGCGTGCAGGAAACCTGCGAACTGCGGATGACGTTCCGGGAATGAGCAGCGCGCCGAAAATGGGCTGACCCAGACCGCCGCCTTCGTCTTCTCCGCGACCTGCACCATCAGGTCGACGGCCGCCGCGCGATCGACGCCAGGGCCGACGACGAGGGCAGGGCGCTTGCTCGCCGACAGCGCGACAACCAGCGCCTTCATCGCTTCCGGATCGGGGCCGAGTTCGCGGCTGACGCGGCGGGCTTCGATCGGCTGCGTCGGGCGCGTCCAGTCGTCGATCGGGATCGAGACAAAGGTCGGCCCGCACGGCGGCTGCATCGCGACGTAATAGGCCCGCGCGATCGCCGCCGGCACGTCTTCGGCGCGCGCCGGCTCGACGCTGTATTTGACATAGGGCCGCGGAAACTCGGAAGCGCGCTCGGCGTAGAGAAAGGCCTGCAGCGGCAGGATCGAGCGCGCCTGCTGCCCGGCGGTGATTACCAGCGGGGTTTGGTTGCGATGGGCGGTGTAGATATTGCCGAGCGCATTGCCGACGCCGGCGCCGGAATGCAAATTGACGAAGCCGGCGTTGCGGGTCGCCTGCGCGTAACCATCAGCCATGCCGACGACGGAAGCTTCCTGCAGGCCGAGCACGTAGTCGATATCATCGGGCCAGTCGCTGAGGAATGGCAGTTCGGTCGAGCCGGGATTGCCGAACACGCGCTTGATGCCGAACGCGCGGAGCAGGCCGAAGGTGGCGTCCTTGACGGTGGTGGTGGCGGGTTTGGCTGGTTTGCGGGACGACATTAGGTGACTCCCAACTTGATCTAGCGTTCCGTCATTGCGAGGCGCGAAGCAACGAAGCAATCCATACTTCCCGCACGGAGGTATGGATTGCTTCGCTTCGCTCGCAATGACGGTGAAAAATCACCACGTCGCCGTGCCCTTCATCGTGGGCTGCCCTTCGGCATTTGCGATCCACAGTTCCATGCCGGCGCTGGTTTCGTTGCCGTTGATCGTAAACTCGCCGCCCTCGAACAGCGGCTGCACGCCGCGATAGCTGAACTTTTTCGGCGCGCTGTCGCCGTGAAGTCTTGCGGCGAATTCGACGATCAGCGCCGCCTGCAGCGGGCCGTGGAAGATCAGGCCGGGATAGCCCTCGACCCTGGTGACGTAGTCGCGGTCGTAATGGATGCGATGGCCGTTGAAGGTCAGCGCCGAGTAGCGAAACAGCAGCACGGGATCGCTGACATGGCTTTCGCGATGTTTTGCGACCGGCGGCGGCGGAGGCGCCTTGGCTGATGCGACTGGCGCCGCGCCGCCCATGTCGCGATAGACGATGTCCTGCCGTTCGCGGATCGCAACCCCGCGCGGCGTCGTGATCGTGTGTTCGACGGAGACGAAGCAGAGCACGCCGGTGGAGCCGGTCTTCATCGTCACGTCTGAAATGCGGGAGACTCGCGTCGATTCATCGCCGACGCGCAGGGGCTCGATGAATTCGATTTCGCCGCCGGCCCACATCCGGCGCGGCAGCGGCACCGGCGGGAGAAAACCGCCGCGGGTCGGGTGGCCGTCGGGGCCGAGCTGCGACATCGGAAACACCGGCTGCGCCAGGCACCAATGCGTGGTCCACGGCGCGGCGTCGCCTGTCTTCGGCTCGCCGATGTCCTGGAACAGCGTCGCGCGCAGGCCCTTCACAAGCTGTGCGGTGACAATGTCTGACGCTTCCGTGCTGCGGCCGATCCACTGGCGCAGATGGTCGAGGTTCAGAGCTGCTGTCATGATTGGCGGCTCCTGATACGCGGAGCTGTGGGAATTTCGACATGGTCGCCGATCCCTGGCACGGCACCATAGTGCCGCTCCTCGCCAATGAAGATCGCGGCCGGCGCGGCATAGCTCACCTTGCCGTTCGGCGTATCGACCTCGATCCGGCGAAGATGCGGATGCACGGCGAGGTCGGCCATCGTGTTCACTTCGGCGAACGCGATATCGGCGTCCGCGAGGCGCTTCAGCAGATCGACGCGCGTCATGGTCGCAAAACTGTCAGCCACCGTCTTGTCGGTGAGCGAGCGGTTGCGCACGCGCTCGACCATGTTGGCAAACCTGGGATCGTTGGGCAGGTCGGGTTGATCCAAGACTTCCGCGCAAAGCTTCTTCCATTCGCGCTCGCTCTGGATCGAGATCAAAATGCCCTTGCCATCCCTGGAATTGAACACGCCATAGGGCGCGATCGAGGGATGGGCCAGCGCCATCCGCTTCGGCGGATTGCCGGCTTCCGAATTGATCAGCGGCACCGCCATCCAGTCGGCCATCACGTCGAACATCGAGATCCGGATGTCGGCGCCCTTGCCGGTGCGTCCGCGCGCGATCAGCGCTTCGAGGATCGATGCATGCGCGGTGGCGCCGGTCGCGATATCGACCACCGATATGCCGACCCGCGACGGGCCTTCGGGGCCGCCGGTGATCGAGGCAAGGCCACTCTCGGCCTGGATCAGGAGATCGTAAGCCTTGCGATCGGCATAGGGGCCGTCGTCGCCATAGCCCGAGATGGTGCAGCAGATCAGCGCCGGATAATCCTTTCGAAGCCGCTTCAGCGAGAAGCCGAGCTTGTCCATCGAGCCGGGCTTGAGGTTTTGCAGCAAGACATCAGCGCTCGCGATCAGCTCTTCGAGCGCGGCGCGGCCTTCCTTGGTGGCGAGATCGATCACCACGGAATTCTTGCCGCGGTTGAGCCAGACGAAATAGCTGCTCTGGCCTTTTGCGGCGGCGTCATAGCCGCGGGCGAAATCGCCCTCGGGGCGTTCGACCTTGACGACATGCGCGCCGGCGTCCGCCAGCCTGGAACTGCAGAACGGTGCCGCGACCGCCTGTTCGACGGAGACGACAATCAATCCTTCCAATGGCAGCATCGTATCTCACTCAGTAGGAGCGGGGCAGGCCGAGCACGTGCTCGGCGACGTAGGACAAGATCAGATTGGTCGAGATCGGCGCAACTTGATACAGCCGCGTTTCGCGGAACTTGCGCTCGACGTCGTATTCCTCGGCAAAGCCGAACCCGCCATGGGTCTGCACGCAGGCATTGGCCGCTTCCCAGGAGGCATCCGCCGCCAGCATCTTGGCCATGTTGGCCTCGGCGCCGCAATCGAGCCCTGCCTCATATTTGCGGGTGGCTTCCTTCACCATCAGTTCGGCCGCGCGCATCGCGGCGTAGGCCTTCGCGATCGGGAACTGGATGCCCTGGTTCTGGCCGATCGGCCGGCCGAACACGGCGCGCTCCTTGGCGTAGGCGGTGGCTTTCGCGATGAACCATTTGGCGTCGCCGATGCATTCGGCCGCAATGAGGATGCGCTCGGCGTTCATGCCTGACAGGATGTAGCGAAAGCCCTTGCCTTCATCGCCGACCAGGTTCTCGGCTGGAACCCGCATGTCGGTGAAGAACACTTCGGTGGTGGCGTGGTTCATCATGGTGCGGATCGGGCGGATTTCGAGGCCGTTGCCCTTGGCCTCGCGCATGTCGACGATGAACACCGACAGCCCGTCGGTTCGCTTCTTCGCCTGTTCTTTCGGCGTGGTGCGCGCGAGCAGGATCATCAGGTCGGAATGTTCGGCGCGGCTGGTCCAGATCTTCTGGCCGTTGACGATGTAGTGGTCGCCGTCACGCTTGGCGACGGTCTTCAGCGAGGAGGTGTCGGTGCCGCTGGTCGGCTCGGTGACGCCGAAGGCCTGCAGCCGCAATTTGCCGCTGGCGATGCCCGGCAGATACTTTGCTTTCTGGGCGTCGTTGCCGTGCCGCAGCACGGTGCCCATCGTGTACATCTGGGCGTGGCAGCCGCCGCCGTTGCACCCCGCCCGCTGGATCTCCTCCAGGATCGCCGCCGCCGCCGAAAGCTTCAGCCCGGAGCCGCCATATTCCTCGGGGATCAAGACCGAGAGGTAACCGGCCTCCGTCAGCGCGTCGACGAACTCCTTCGGGTACGCCATCTGGCGGTCCAGCTTGCGCCAGTATTCGCCGGGGAACTGGGCGCAGAGCTTTGCGACGGCGTCGCGGATGTCGTGGAATTCGTCTTGTTGTTCTTGTGCGGTCATTTGATTTTCTGGCGATGGATGCGGGTTGATGTCAATTGCCGAGGTGGCGGGCCGTTGTGAAATCGCGGCCGGTCTCCTATGCTGAATTGTTATAGCGTATGAACCTGCCTTCGAAGATTGGCAAGCGATGGATATCAGGCAGCTCAGGACCTTCAGTTGCGTGGCGGAGCTCGGCAGCCTCAGCAAAGCCTCCGATACGCTGCGGGTGGCGCAGCCGGCGCTGAGCCGCCAGATCAAGCTGCTCGAGCATGAATTGCGGGCCGAGCTCTTTACGCGGAACGGTCGCGGTATGGTGCTGACCGATGCCGGCCGCCTGCTGCTGGCGCGGACGGCGGGCATCGTCCGGCAGATCGACCAGGTGCGCGACGAGATCCAGTCCGCCGGCGGTCCACCGTCGGGCCGCGTGGTGCTCGGGCTGGTGCCGACCGTGAGCTGCGTGATTTCGGCGCGGCTCGCCCGGCGCACCGTCGACAGATATCCGGGCATTTCGCTCTGCATCGTCGAAAGCTACAGCGGGCATCTGATGGAATGGCTGCACCGCGGCGAGATGGATCTGGCGCTGATCTACGGGCCGTCGAGCGACTTGCATCTCACCGTGCAAAGTCTTGGCCGCGATCCCATCGTCGCCGTGGGGCCGCGCGGCAGCGGGTTGTCGCAAAAGAAGCAGGTCGATATCGGCTGGCTGCTCAAACAGCGCCTCGTGCTGCCGAGTCATTCGCACGGCCTCCGGGCGCTGATCGAGCAGGCGGCGGCGAAGAAGAAACTGAAGCTCGACGTCAAGCTGGAAGCGGATTCGTTTCGGGTGCTGACCAGCCTGGTCGAGGAAGGGTTGGGATACACGCTGTTGCCACCTTCCTCGGTGCGCCACGAAGTGGCCAGCGGCCGGCTGGAAACAGCTGCGATCGCAAAACCGTCGCCGATGCGCGAACTGACCCTTGCTTCTCCCATCGATCATCCCGGCTCGACTGCCATCACGCTTGTGACCGAGCTGCTCCGCGACGAACTCACCGCCTGCCGCGAAGAAGGCCTCTGGGACATCAGGCTCGCCTGAGCCGATGTAAGGGCCTGCGGACTGGCTTAGAACAAAACGATCCAGCCGGGCATTCTCATCTGGCTACAGCAGTCATGCCGCAATTGTATAGGGCGGGGCTGGGCTTGCCGCCGAACCTGACTTCGCATCTTGCGTTGGCTCCCGACACGAGGTGTGCCTCTGCAAGAGGACAGATCCAGCCAAGGCATCCTGCTCGATGAAAAATCGCAGGAGTTACCGAAGAATAAAGAGCGGGCCCAGACAGCACGGCATTGATAGAAATCTGCGGACGGCGCGCAAGCCAAGCGAGAGGACAAGCAATGGCCAAGAGCTTTCCGGATAGCCGTATCATGGCCGGGCTCGGTCGCCTGGGGAGCGAGACGACCCGCACCACGCCACGGGTAAATGCCGCGACGTGGCGACCGACGCAGGGCCATTCACTTGGCCTGGACTACCGCGTGTAACTCGTTGACGAGCACGCGCATGTTCTCACTGTAGTCGATGGGCACCACGACGAGATGCACGCCGCCTTCCTCGAAGGCAGCTTCCAGCATGGTCGAGAGTTCGGAGGCCTTGCCAACGCGGGAGCCCTTGGCGCCGTATGACTTCGCATAGGCAACGAAATCAGGGTTGCCGAATTCGAGGCCGAAGTCCGGAAACGTATCGACTTCCTGTTTCCAGCGGATCATGCCGTAGGCGCGATCCTCAAGCACGAGCACGACGAGGTTCAGCTTGAGCCGCACCGCCGTTTCCAGCTCCTGCGAATTCATCATGAAGCCGCCGTCGCCGCAGACGGCGAGCACGCGCCTGTCCGGATGGATCAGCGACGCTGCGATCGCCGACGGAAGACCCGCACCCATGGTCGCAAGCGCGTTGTCGAGCAGCAGCGTGTTGGCGACGCTGGTGCGATAGTTGCGGGCGAACCAGATCTTGTACATGCCGTTGTCGAGGGCAACGATGCCGTCCGGCGGGATGACCTGGCGGACGTCGTGCACGATGCGCTGCGGCGTCAGCGGAAACCGATCCTCCGTCGACCGCTCGGCGAGGTGGGCTAGGATTCCTTCCCGCAAACCCAGCAATGTCTGACCATTGGGGAGCTTGCCTTCGAGGCGATCGGCCAGGCATGCGAGGCTCGCGCCGACGTCTCCGACGATCTCCGCCTGCGGGAAGTATACCTGTTCCACCGTCGCCGGCGTGGCGCCGACATGGATAACCTGCGGCCCATCATGGCCCATCAGGAAAGGCGGCTTCTCGACGGTGTCGTGGCCGATCGAAATAATGAGATCGGCCTGGTCGATGGCCTCGTGAACCCAATCCCGCTCCGACAGCGCGGCCGTGCCCATATAGAGGTTGGAGCCGGCATTGACCGCGCCCTTCCCCATCTGGGTGTTGAAGAATGGAATCCTGCAGCGTCGCACGAACGCCGACAGCGGCTCGGCGAGTTGCGGGCGGCTCGCCGCGGCGCCCAGCATGACGAGCGGCCTGTGGGCAGCCATGATCATGGCTGCGGCGCGTTCGATGGCCACGGCAGGCGCGACCGGAAGCTCGACGATATGCGGGGGAATGATTTCGGCCGCGGCTTCGTCGGCCGCGATGTCCTCGGGCAGTTCGAGATGCACGGGGCCCGGCCGCTCCTGCTGCGCGACCCGGAAGGCGTCGCGAACCAGGGTCGGAATACTCTGCGCGGAGACGATCTGGGTCGCCATCTTGGTGAGTGGCCGCATGGTCGCGACGATGTCAACGATTTGGAAGCGCGCCTGACGGCTGCTCCGGATCGCCTTCTGTCCTGTGATCATGACCATCGGCATCGCGCCCAGATGCGCGTAGGCCGCGGCCGTCGTCAAATTGAGCGCACCGGGACCCAGCGTCGTCAGGCAGACGCCCGCGCGCCCGGTGAGACGTCCGTAAGTGGCCGCCATGAAGCCGGCGGCCTGTTCGTGCCGCGTCAGCACCAGCTTGATCTTCGAGCGCCGTAGCGATTCCAGCACATCGAGATTCTCCTCGCCGGGAATGGCGAAGATGTACCCGACACCCTCGTTCTCAAGGGCGGCCACCAGCAGATCGGAGGCTTTTGTCATGCGGCCGAAACTCCGCTCGGGCCTGTTGCAGCTTTCTCCGCCCGATGCGGCAGCGTCCATTCCGGCCGAATGAAGTGACAGGTGTAGCCGTCAGGATATTTTTCCAGATAATCCTGATGCTCGGGCTCGGCCTCCCAGAACGGTCCGGCAGGGGCCAACTCGGTGACAACCTTGCCCGGCCAAAGGCCGGAAGCATCGACATCGGCGATGGTGTCTTCCGCGATCCGCTTCTGCGCGTCGCTGGTAAAGAAGATGGCCGACCGATAGCTCGCGCCCCGGTCGTTGCCCTGGCGGTTCAGCGTCGAGGGATCATGGATCTGGAAAAAGAACTCCAGCAGCTTGCGATAGCTGATGGTCTGCGGATCGAAGGTGATCTCAATGGCTTCGGCGTGATTGCCGTGGTTACGATAGGTCGCGTTTGGCACCTCGCCGCCGGTGTAGCCCACCCTGGTCGAAATCACGCCGGGATACCGGCGTAGCAGATCCTGCATCCCCCAGAAGCAACCGCCGGCCAGGACTGCGCGTTCCGCCGAAACTGTCATGTCTGTTCTCCCTGGTTTGCTGCTGTCGTCCGTCCCCAGCTCTATCAAGGTCGCATATTGAGGCCGAACGATGCAAAAGCGCAAATATCAATGAAACCTCTGGTTTGCCGAAAAATCGCGGACGAGAAATCACCGAAACCGACATTCGCTGATAGTAGTCGTTTGACGAGTTCGATCCCTTGGGAGCGGCTCGGCATCTGACGACAGATCGGCATTCAGCCGTGATACGCAAACAGCTCGATCGGGTCGTTGAAGCCGCGCACCGGATGTTCGCCGACGCGTTCGAGATCGAAATCGCGTTCGACGAAGTCGGCGAACGCGCGGGACAGTAGCACGGTTCTGCCCAATTGTTTGGTGAGGGTTTCGAGACGCGAAGCCATGTTGACCGCAGGACCGATGACGGTGAAGTCAAGCCGGGTGCGCGACCCGATATTGCCATACATGACGTCTCCGACGTGAACGCCGATGCCGTAATTCAGCGGCGCACGACCGGTTTCGCCGTTCTTTTCGTTCAGGGCAACCATGGCCTGACGGGCCTCAGTCACGGCGTGCAGCAGATTTGCGCAGGCCTGCGGCTGGCTGAGCGGAAAAATGGCGAGCAGGCCGTCGCCGATGAATTTCAGAATTTCTCCGCCATGTCGCGCAATCGGCTCCGACATCGCGTCGAAATAGCCGTTCAAGAGATCAATGACGTCATCGCGCGGCCAGTTGTCGGAAATCCGGGTGAAATCACGTAAGTCGCAGATCATGATGGCGGCGCGTACTGTCGTTCCGCTTCCGCGCCTGGTGGCGCCGGCCAGGATCAACTCGCCGGCATGCGACCCGACATAGGTTTCCAGCAGCGTTCGCGCCAGCCGGTTCTTCATGCGGATTTCGCTGACCAGCGCCAGAACCGGCAACAGTTTTAACAGGCGGGCAATATGCGCGTCGTCGAAACCACCGGGCCGGTCGGTTGCAAAGGTCACGATATGCCGCTTGCCGAGCGTATGGTACAGCGGCCACGCCACATAGTCGGTCAGGCCTTTCGCCCGCATCTCGTCATAGACGGCGTGCTGGCGGCCGAGCGAGGGATCGCGTTCGAGATTCTCGCGCACCTCGGCGGCACCATCAAGGATTTCGTTGGCGGGACTACCGATGTATTCGGATCGCTCCCTGACATCGTAATCGACTCTCGCAAGCTCGGCCTCGCGCATCCCGTCGGCCCAAATGATCCGGGCGCCAAGCCATTGCGGATGGTAGATCAGGAGATGAAGCGTCGCCCGCTTGACGGGAATGCCCGCTCGCTGGAGCCGGACACACAGCTCGGCGAAAATATTGTCAATGAAGCGCTCATCGCGCGTGTCGTTTGTCAGCCAGTGCACGACGTCGCTGTCGGAATGCGCGGGGACGGGATCGATGTTTGGCGGCGCGTTCATATCTTGCTCCCGGGCAGTGACCTTGATCGACGGTACGGGATATGTCGTGTCCCTGCTCGACGGCGTCAATGGCGTCCGCCGCAGCCTGTTTGCGCGCATCTGGCACGGGGTTAACGCCACGAGTCTCTGATCCGAACACAGGCGAACCCGCCAGGCGCATCAATCGCCAGGCGGGTCATTCCTGGCCTCGACGGACGTCCGCCGACCATTCAGGATTTACGGGGTCACGCCCGGAGCTCGCCCGGCAGATCCATGGCGCGCATCGTGGCGGTGCCGAATGCGCAGAGTGTCTCGGACGTCTGGCTCTTGGAGAAGACCTCGACGGTGGCAACGCCGATCGACCCCGACATCTTCAGGGTTTTGGCGCGGGCGATAAGCTCGATGCCGTCGGCAGGGCTGAGGAAGTTGACCTTGATCTCGACGGTGACGCCGATCTTGCCCCTGGGCAGGCTTGACGTGATAGCGATCCCGGCGGCGTGATCGGCCAGGGCCGTGATGATGCCGCCGTGAAAATGGCCGAAGAACTGCAGGAGGTCGTCGCGGCGCGCCAAAGCGATTTCGGCGTGCCCGGGCTTGATGGCCACGATGCGGAAGCCCGCCGCGCCCATGAAGCCCTTGGCGTTGATCGCCTCCGCGAGCTCAGGCGGATTGAGGTCGCTGCCGCTCACGCGGGAATGCGGACCGGCAGCTGCTCAATGCCGCGCACGAAGGAGGAATAGACCCGCTTCGGCTCGCCGACCACTTCGATGCGGTCGAAGCGCTTGAGCATTTCCTGCCACACGATCTTGAGCTGCAGCTCGGCGAGCCGCATGCCGACGCAGCGGTGAATGCCGAAGCCGAACGACAGATGGGTGCGCGGGCGGGCGCGGTCGATGATGAACTCGTCGGGACGTTCGATGCCTTCCTCGTCGCGGTTGCCCGAGACGTACCACATCACGACGCGGTCGCCCTTGCTGATCTTCTTGCCGCCGATCTCGGTGTCGACCAGCGCGGTGCGGCGCATATGGGCGAGCGGCGTCTGCCAGCGGATCACTTCCGGCACCATGGAATCGATCAGGGCCGGATTGTCGCGCAGCTTCTGGTATTGATCCGGGTGCTCATTCAGCGCCAGCACCGAGCCGCTCATGGTGTTGCGGGTGGTGTCGTTGCCGCCGACGATCAACAGGATGATGTTGCCCATCAGATTGTCGGGATCCATGTGCCGCGTCGCATCGCTGTGCGCCATCATCGACAGCAAGTCGTTGCGCGGCGGCGCGTTGACGCGCTCGTTCCAGAGCTTTGAGAAATAGGCGTAGCACTCGTCCATCTCCTGGCGCCGCTGCTCGGGCGATTCCACGACGCCGCTCTTGGGCAGCGCGGTCGAGACGTCGGACCAGCGCGTCAGCTTGCGCCGCTCCTCCCAGGGGAAATCGAACAACGTCGCCAGCATCTGCGTGGTCAGTTCGATCGAGACGCGCTCGACGAAGTTGAAGGTCTCGTTGCGCGGCAAATTGTCCAGCACCTTTTGCGAGCGCTCGCGGATCAGTTTTGCCAGCTCATCCAGATGCGTCGGTGTGAACATCGGCGACACCGTCTTGCGCTGCGCCGAATGCCGCGGCTGATCCATCGCGATGAAGCTCGGATAGTCATAGCCGGGCGGCACGTCGCGGATCGAGATGCCGCCGAGTGTCGAGTCGGAAGAGAACATGCCGTGGTTGGTATCGACATGCATGATGTCGTTGTACTTGGTGACCGACCAATACGGCTCGATCGGCGAGTTGGTGCAGTAATGCACCGGCTCTTCCTTGCGCAGCCGCTCGAACCACGGCCACAGCGTGTCGTTCTGGAATAGCCTTGGCGCACCGGGATGAAAATCCCTGAGCGGCGTCGAATAGGCCTCTTCACGCGCGGCGCGCAGAAGCTCTTTCTTGTCGGCTCTGATGGCGGTCTGGACGTTCATTTTTCGATCATCCCGGGTGATGGGGCCAAGTGCCAAGGTTTAGCCGGCGATCCGGACCGGCAGGGTCTCGTAGCCTTTGACAAAACTCGAATACACCCGCTTGGGTTCGGCGACCACCTCAATATTCTCGAATCGCTTGAGAATCTCTTCCCAGATAATCTTTAGTTGTAGCTCGGCCAGCCGGATTCCGACGCAACGGTGGATGCCAAAGCCGAAGGAAACGTGGGTGCGCGGCCGGGCACGGTCGATGATGAAGTCATAGGGACGTTCGATCACGTCCTCGTCGCGGTTGCCCGAGACGTACCACATCACGACCTTGTCACCCTTCTTGATCTGTTTGCCGCGGAACTCGATGTCAGCGAGTGCGGTGCGGCGCATGTGGGCCAGCGGCGTCTGCCAGCGGATCACTTCCGGCACGAAACTGTCGATCAGCTCCGGATTGTCGCGCAGCTTGCGATACTGGTCCGGATTCTTGTTCAGTGCGTAGATGCTGCCCGACAGCGTGTTGCGGGTGGTGTCGTTGCCGCCGACGATCAGCAGGATCAGATTGCCGAGGAAGTTCTTCGGGTCCATGTCGCGCGTAGCATCGCTATGCGCCATCATCGACAGCAGGTCGCTCTTCGGCGGCTGGCTGATACGCTCCTTCCAGAGGCGGGCGAAATAGGTCGCGCATTCCATCAGTTCGGCCTGGCGTTCTTCCTCTGACGCGACGAGGCCGCCGGGGCCGGGAAGGGTGGTGGCGATATCGGACCAGCGCGTCAGCTTGCGGCGGTCTTCCCAGGGGAAGTCGAACAGCACCGCGAGCATCTGCGTGGTGAGCTCGATCGAAACCTGGTCGACCCAGTCGAACACCTCGTTCTTTGGAAGGTTGTCAAGGCATTCGGCGGAGCGCTTGCGGATGTTGATCGCAAGCTGATCGAGATGGGTCGGCGTGAACATCGGCGCCACCGTCTTGCGCTGCGCGGAATGGCGCGGCTGGTCCATGGCGATGAAGCTTTCGCGGCGCAGGTCCGGCGCGATGTCGCGGATGGTGATGCCGCCGAGCGAGGCCGCCGACGAGAACACCGCGTGGTTGGTCTCGATGTCCATGATGTCGTTGTATTTGGTCACCGACCAATACGGCCCGAACATGCTGTCCTTGCAGTAGTGCACCGGGTCTTCCCGGCGCAGCCGGTCGAAATACGGCCAGAACGAGTCGGTCTTGAACAGCTCCGGATGGCTGACGTCGAAATCACCGAGCGGAATCGACTGAGCCCGCTCGCGCGCGGCACGCAGATGGGAATCTCCGGCGAGATCGATGGTTCCGTGCATGAGCACCTCCCTGACTGTTCCCCCGCCGAAGCATGCCGGAGGGGTGATGTTTTACCCTATTACATCCCGAGCCGTGCGCCGGCGCAAGGACGAGTTGGGTGCATTTGGCCGCATCGACACCGGCCCGGGCGCGGGCCATTCGCCTCGTGACAAGCGCATTTCCGAAGATTAAGTCTGTTTGAAACAACGTTTAATTCGCCGGGAGGCGACCATGATCCCCAACGCCCATCGGATGTTCAACTTCGATCTCGGCGAGACCGCGGATGCGATCCGCGAGACGGTACATGCGTTTTCGCAGAACGAAATCGCGCCGCGCGCCGCCGAAATCGACCGCAGCAACCAGTTTCCGCGCGACCTCTGGCCCAAAATAGGATCGCTCGGCCTGCATGGGATTACGGTCGAGGAGGAGTATGGCGGCACGGGCTTAGGTTATCTCGAGCACTGCATTGCGGTAGAGGAAATGTCGCGGGCGTCAGCCTCGGTCGGCCTGTCGTATGGGGCGCATTCCAACCTCTGCGTCAACCAGATCCGCCGCAACGGCAGCGAGGCACAGAAGCGCAAATACCTGCCAAAACTGATCTCGGGCGAACACGTCGGCTCGCTGGCGATGTCGGAGCCCGGCGCCGGCTCTGACGTGGTGTCGATGAAGACCCGCGCCGACAAGAAGGGCGACCGCTTTGTGCTCAACGGCAACAAGATGTGGATCACCAACGGCCCGCAGGCCGATACGCTGGTGGTCTACGCCAAGACCAATCCCGAGGCCGGCCCGCGCGGCATGACCGCCTTCATCGTCGAAAAGGGCATGAAGGGATTTTCCACCGCGCAAAAGCTCGACAAGCTTGGCATGCGCGGCTCCGACACCTGCGAACTCGTGTTCGAGGATTGCGAAGTCCCGGAAGAGAACGTGCTCAGCGAGGTCGGCCGCGGCGTCAACGTGCTGATGTCCGGCCTCGACTACGAGCGCGCGGTGCTGGCGGCGGGGCCGATCGGCATCATGCAGGCCTGCATGGACGTCGTGCTGCCTTACGTGCACGAGCGCAAGCAGTTCGGCGAGCCGATCGGCACGTTTCAACTGGTGCAGGGCAAGATCGCCGACATGTACACCACGATGAACGCGTCACGCGCCTATGTGTACGCGGTGGCAAAGGCCTGCGACCGCAGCGAGACCACGCGCGAGGACGCGGCCGGCGCGATTCTGTACGCGGCGGAAAAAGCCACCCAATGCGCGCTCGACGCCATCCAGCTGCTCGGCGGCAACGGCTATATCAACGACTATCCGACAGGCCGGCTGCTGCGCGACGCCAAACTCTACGAGATCGGCGCCGGCACCAGCGAAATCCGCCGCATGCTGATCGGGCGGGAATTGTTCGAGAAAACGGCGTAGAGCACCGGTTCTGGTTGAATCAGAACCGGAGCTCTCGATTCCTGATTATCCAATTCGTTCGAAAACGCTCCACGTGTGGGACCTGGGTCACACATCCGCCGACAAATTTGTGGTCTGATCCGGCACCCTCGCGCCGGAGTTGAACCATGAACGAGATGAGCTGGCCCCCGCAGGTGCCGCCACCGCCGCCTTCACCGGTGCCGCCGCCGATGCCGGTGGCGTTTTCCGGCAAACGCGGCGAGTTCTTCGATCTGGCCAAGCGCGGTGCGGCGTTGGAGCTCGTCACTCTCGGCTTCTATCGGTTCTGGCTTCTCACCGACATCCGCCGCCATCTCTGGTCCAACACGCTGGTCGATGGCGATGCCGCCGAATATACCGGCCGCGGCAAGGAGCTGCTGATCGGATTCCTGGTCGCGCTCGCGATCCTGGTGCCGATCTATCTCGGTTATTTTCTCATCGGCCTTGAGGCCGAGCATTATCAGGCGTTCGCCAGCATTCCGCTGATCGCCTTCTTCTATCTGTTCGGGCAGTTTGCGATCTACCGCGCGCGGCGCTACCGCCTGACGCGAACGGTATGGCGCGGCGTGCGCTTCTGGATGACCGGCTCGGGCTGGCTCTATGCCTTGCAGGCCTCGCTGTGGGGCCTGCTGATGATCCTCACGCTCGGGCTGATCCTGCCATGGCGGGCAGCGGCACTCGAACGCTACAAGATGCGCCATTCCCATTACGGCGACCTGCAGGGCAGTTTTGAGGGGCGCGGCTGGGAGTTCTTCAAGCGCGGCTGGTGGCTGTGGCTGCTCACCCCGATCGCACTCTATATCAGCCCGATCGCCCCCTTTGTTTACGCAGGCTACAAGGCCATCGAATGGCGCTGGTGGCTGTCCGGCATCCGGTTCGGCGGCGTGCATGTGGAATCGTCGCTGCCGAAGAGCGCATTGATCGGGCTGTACTGGAAAGTGATCGGCTGGATGGCCCTGCTCGGGCTTGTCTTCGCAGTCTATCTGGCCCTGTGCGCGGTGCTGGTCGCCAGCATGAGCGGCGCGGGATTGATGGAGTTTTTCAAGACGCCGGAATCGATGAGGAGCATTCCGCTGCTGGTGCTGGCTGGTCTGGGCTATCTGGTATTCGCGATGGCGCTCAATGTGGTGATGCGGGTCTATCTGACGCGTGATCTCTGGGTGACCGTGTTGGGTTCGGTCAATATCAGCGGTATCGAGGCTGCCGCCAATGTTGCGGCGCGGGGCGATCTGGCCAACGCGCTCGGCGAAGGGTTTGCCGACGGTCTCGATGTCGGCGGATTCTAACCGTAAGGCGTGATGACCATGGATAGCGACGCGCCGGAGATTTCGAAGCCTCCCAATGCGGCGACCTATTTCGACGGAGCGTCGAGCCGGCGCCGCGCGGTTGCGCTGCATTTCTCCGACCGGCTCGAAATCAGCGAACACGAACAAACGCTGGCGGCATGGGACTATGCCGACATCCGCCGCGCCGACAGCCCCTCGGGCATGCTGCGCCTCGGCTGCCTGAGCGCGCCTGCGCTGGCGCGGCTGGAGGTTCGCGACAACGCGCTTGCGGCCGAGCTGGTCTCACGCTGCGCCAAACTGGATGAAAACACGCCCGGCCGCCGCGGCGTGGCCATCATTGTCGGCTGGTCGCTCGCGGCCGCGGCTTCGATCGTGGCCGTGGTGCTGTTCGGACTTCCGCTGATCGCCGATCGTCTCACGCCGCTGGTGCCCGAAGCGTTCGAACGGCGGCTCGGCGAGGTCGCCGACAGCCAGATCAAGACGATGTTCAATGCCAAGGTTTGCGACAATGCCGCCGGGCAGAAGGCTTTCGTCAAGCTCGTCACTTCAATTCGCGAATCCGCCGGCTTCGACACCTCGGTGCAGGCGGGCGTGCTGTCGAGCCCGATTCCCAATGCGTTCGCGCTGCCGGGCGGCAAGGTCTATCTGTTCGATGGATTGCTGGCGAAGGCCGACAACGCCGACGAAATCGCGGGCGTGCTGGCCCATGAACTCGGCCATCTCAAGCATCGCGACAGCATGCGTGGACTGATCCGCGACGGCAGCACCTCGTTCCTGATCGGACTGCTGTTCGGCGACATCACCGGCTCCAGCGCGCTGATCTTCGGCTCGCGCACGCTAGTGACGTCGTCGCATTCGCGGGAGGCTGAGACCAATGCCGACGATTTTGCCATCGACGTCATGCACCGGCTGGGACGGCCGGCGAAGCCGACCGGGGAATTGCTGCTTCGGGTCACCGGAAAGGGGAGCAAGGGCCTCTCCATCATCTCCACCCATCCCCTGAGCGAAGACCGGCTGGCGCGGATGGGCCGGGAAGACCGGCAGGCCAGCGGGCCGCCGCTGCTGACATCAGAGGAATGGCGATCGCTGAAATCGATCTGCGATGGCAAGTCTGACCCGGCCAAATCTGACCCGGCCAAAATCTGAGCCGATCCGGGCTACCTCCGGGCGCTTTTCCGCGATCTTGCCGCGTCGATCGGCGCAGGCGCCGCGCCGCCCGGCTTCAGGTCCCATACCGCCTGCATGGCCGCGAAGGCCTGCGCGATCATCGGCTCGTGACGCCGCGACGTCAGGCAGGCGAAGCTGAGGTCGCAGGTCAGCGCCACCTTGTCGGCAATCACAAAATTCCGGGTGCGCGTGATGCGGTCGAGCACGCAGTCGCGGGCGAGGCTGAGGCCGTTGCCGGCTTCGACGAACTCGATCATGGCGTCTTCGTGTTCGGCGAAGGCGACGCGTTTCGGCAATGACCCCAGTGGCCGGAAGACGTCATCGATCAGCCTGCGATGCGCCGAGGCATGCGGCGTCGTAATCCAGGGCAGGTCGATGAGGCCGGCCCAACCCTTTCCCAGCACCTTGTCGCTCCATTGGCGAGGAGCGATCACGCGGTAGTCGTAGCGCGTCAGTGCGGTGAGCCAGAACTTGCCATCGTCGATGGTGCGTTCGGGCAGTATCCCCGATGCAAGGCATTCGGGGGGCGTGGCATCGATATAGTATCCGACGTCGAGTTCCCCCTTGCCGATCTGCGTCAGCACGTCGTCGCTCAGGCCGTAGCGGAGGAAGACTTCGGTCTTCTTTGAGGAAGTGGCGAGGCTTCGCACGAACGGACCCAGCCGGATCGACTCCGGATCCAGGATCGTGCCGACGCGCAGCGTTGTCCGCAGCGATTCTCGCAACGAATCTGCCGCCGTCCTGAACTCCGCCGAGGCCGATACCGTCCGGTGCGCCAGCGGCAGCAAGGCGGCGCCCGCTTCGGTCAGCGTAAAGCCGCCCGGCGTACGGTTGAAAAGCAGCAAGCCGGTGCTTTCCTCTAGCCCCTTCAATTGCAGGCTGACGGCGGGCTGGGTCAGATGCAGTAAGGTGGCCGCGCGAGAAACCGTGCCCTCGCGGGCCACGGTGATGAAGCAGCGCAGGGCCTGGATACGTGGCAGGTCGTTCATTTGAAAGACTTATAGGAAGCGCCCATAAATCCTATTAGACAGGATTTGCTCCCGGAAGTCACAATGTTTTGCAAATAAAACTTTGCGTTGTTGTTGGGAAAAGGTGGATAGCGAGGGGCGCCGGACCTTCAGCTGTCACGCAAGGGGCGCTCGCGGAGGGCGGCGAAGGATGTCGCCAAGGCTGTCCCTGGTTTTATTCCGACAGGAAATTCTCCGCCGTCATTGCGAGCCAACGGGTCGCGCGAATGCGGGCCCGATGACAGGCTCCGCGAAGCAATCCATCTGTCCGCGTACGCTGAAACATGGATTGCTTCGCTTCGCTCGCAATGACGGGGAGAGAGCGGTGGATGGCCCGAGGCCGCGTAGCAGCCGTCGCGGCGGCCCGCCACTTACGGCAGGTTGTTGACCTTGCGCACCCAGGCACGCACGTCGGCCAGCACGTCCGGCAGCACCGCCTTGACCTCCTGCACGGTCATGCCGGGCTTGATCCTGGGATCATAGAGAAGGTTGAGGAGATACTGGTCGTAGACGTCGAAATAGCCCATCGACACATTGTCGTTGAACATGGTCCAGGGCACGCTCGCGGTATCGTTGATCGGTCCCAGCGATTGCAGCAATTCCTCATAGGCGCAGTCGAAGAAGACGAAGTCGCCATTGTCGACGGTGAGGATCACGTCGGAATGCTCGATTTCGAACTTCTCGTTCTTGCGAAAGCCCGACAGGCATTGCGGGTCGAGCGAGGAGCGAATCTCTTTCGCGCGTTCGTTGCCGTAGAAGGTCGCGATGGTGCGGCCGAGATCGCGGTCGCGCACCAGCTTGACCTGCACATTGGCGTCTTCGAGGCTGCCGGCCATGGCGATGTCGAGATGCTGAACGCGCGCGGCGATGTCGCCCACGATTTTTGCGAGCTGCGCCTTGCGGTCGGTCCGGGTGCCGTCGGCAAACACCCGCACCGGCCCGTCATATTTGCGGATGCGGTCGACGCGGCCGGCGAGATGGTATTCGGCGCCGAACGCGATCTTGAGAAAGCCTTCGACGATCTCGTTGTCGGTGAAGATCTTTTTCTCGGTGCGCTGGCGCTGCGCGATGGCCGGTATGTCCGCGAAGGCCGCGCACGGCGTCAGGATTTCGCCGAGCGCTGCGGCGCTCAGGGCCGCCGCGAGCGTCCATCGGTACAGGAATCGGCGGGGCGTGCGCATTCAAATGACGCTGCAGCAATCGGCGCGCGCGTGCAAGGCTTGAAAGCCTCGATCACGCGCTTGCGTGCATGGTCACGCCGGTTCGGCCTAATTCCTGACGATGACCGGGGTGCCGACGCGGACGCGGCTGTAGAGATCGGTGACGTCCTCATTGGTCATGCGGAAGCATCCGGAGGAAACCGCCTGTCCGATCGTCTCGGGCTCGTTGGAGCCGTGGATGCGGTAGAGCGTCGATCCCAGATACATCGCCCGCGCGCCGAGCGGATTGTCGATGCCGCCCGACATGTGGCGCGGCAGGTCGGGCCGCCGCCGCAGCATCTGGGCCGGCGGCGTCCAACTCGGCCATTCCTTTTTCGCGGAAATGCGGTGGGTTCCACTCCAGCGGAAGCCGTCGCGGCCGACGCCGATGCCGTAGCGGATCGCCTGGCCATTGGAAAGCACGAGATAGAGCCGGCGCTCGGCGGTGTTGATGTAGATCGTGCCGGGCGCGTAACCGCCGTTAAACATCACGGTGGTGCGCGGGATCGGGCTCGATCCGCTGGGCATGCCGGGCCGGAAGAAACCGGGGCCACCGCCCATAATGTCGCGTGAGTCGAAGTCTTGGAAGAAGCCTTGGGCCTGCGCCTGACTGGCCCCCGCCAGCAGGGTGAGCGCCGCAGACAGCAAAGCAAAAGCCCTGATCATCTTTTTCTTCCTCGCGAAAAAATCTCAATATGCAGGAGACAGGCCATAATTGCGGCGATCGTGCAAGCAACGAGCCCGTGACCACAGCCATTTTCAAACACTGCGGTTAAAAAAGGCAACATGCCCCAGGCGATGGCTGCATTGTGCGGCTAAACCTTTGACGAAACGTGTGAAGAATGATTGATCGTGAGCGGCTCACGAAAAGCGTCGCAAAGGGGAACGAGACCATGAACGGTGCGGAAAGTCTGGTGCGGACATTGGTCGCGGGCGGCGTGGATGTCTGCTTTACCAATCCCGGCACCTCGGAGATGCATTTCGTCGCCGCACTGGACCGGGTCGAGGGGATGCGCTGCGTACTCGGCCTGTTCGAGGGCGTGGTGACGGGCGCCGCCGACGGCTATTACCGCATGAAGGGCACGCCGGCTTCGACCCTGCTGCATCTCGGGCCCGGCCTCGCCAACGGCCTGGCCAATCTGCACAACGCCAAGAAGGCCAACTCCGGCATCGTCAACATCGTCGGCCAGCACGCGACCTATCACATCGGCTATAACGCCCCGCTGACATCAGACATCGAAGGGCTGGCGCGGCCGATGTCGTCCTGGGTGCGGACCTCGCCGGATGCGAAATCCGTTTCCGCCGACGGCGCCGCCGCGATCGCCGCGGCCAAAAGCGCACCGGCGCAGATCGCTACCCTGATCCTGCCCGCCGATACCGCCTGGAACGAGGCCGACGGTATTGCGCCGATGCCCGCGGAAAGCCAGCGCGCCAATTATTCCGCGCAGGCCGTGGACCATGCCGCGAAGGTGCTGCGCAACGGCGGCGCGTCGACGCTGCTGCTGATGACCGGCAGCGCGCTCACCGAGCACGGGCTGGCGCTGGCCGCCCAGATCGCGGGCAAGACCGGCTGCAAGGTGATGGGCCAGACCTACAATCCGCGCATGGCGCGCGGCAAGGGCCGGTTCGCGATCGACCGCATCCCTTACGTGATCGAGCAGGCGCTGCCGATCCTGAAGGACTTCAAGAACATCGTGCTGGTCGAGGCCAACGATCCCGTCGCGTTCTTCGCCTATCCGAACAAGCCGAGCATGCTCAAACCGCAGGGCTGCGAAGTGCATCGCATGACCTCGGGCGCCGAAAACTCCGTAGCTGCGCTGGAAGCGCTGGCGGGCGCGCTTCACGCGCAGCCAGCCGACCGGCAGCCGCAGAAGCTGGTTGAACTCGCCAAGCCGACCGGCGCGCTGACGCATGCCTCGATCGCGCAGGCAATCGCGATGGCGATCCCGGAAAACGCTATCGTGGTCGACGAATCCGTCACCACCGGCCGCGGCTTCTTTCCGCCGACGGCTGCCGCCGCCCCGCACGACTGGCTGCAGAACATGGGCGGTTCGATCGGCTTCTCGACCCCGGTCGCGACCGGTGCTGCGGTAGCGTGTCCCGATCGTAAAGTCATCTGCATGGTCGGCGACGGCAGCGCGATGTACACGCTGCAATCGCTGTGGACGCAGGCGCGCGAAGGCCTCAACGTCGTCACGATTGTATTTGCCAATCGGATCTACCAGATCTTGCGTGGTGAGTTCGACGGCGTCGGCGCGGGCGAACCAGGCCAGCGGGCGCTCGACATGCTCAGGATCGACCGCCCGACCATCGACTTTGTTTCGCTCGCCAAGGGCATGGGCGTGCCGGGCCGCGCGGTCGACAATGTCGACGATTTCGTCAACGCGCTGGCGGATGCCGTTGCCGAACCGGGACCGCGGCTGATCGAAGTGCAGATGTAAGGGAATCATTGTTCGACGTTTGAGCTAGCCGGAAATTCCGCTAACAATGAGATCGTTATTGCGAGCCAACGGGTCGGCGCGAAGCGCCGCCCCGTTGGCTCGCAATGACGGCGGGACTTGTGGGAGGCGTCATGCAGACCGAACTGAACAAGGTCATCACCGCACTTCACGAGTTTTACGCGTGCGAAGCCTTTCTGCTCGAAAAGGAGGCCGGCGAGCGCGCGCTGACGCACCGGCTGGCCGTTCAGTTCGAAAAGCAGTTCCCGGGCTGGGAGATCGATTGCGAATACGACCGGCTGGGAGATCGCACGCTGCGGCTGCCGCACGGAACGATCGTCTCGACCGACGATCACCTCGCCAAATCCATCTATCCCGACATCGTGGTGCACCAGCGCGCCATTCCCAACAATCTGCTCGCGGTCGAGGTGCGGAAATCGGCCAATCATCAGCCGCTCGAGCATGACCAGCACAAGCTGCGGGCGCTGACCGATCCGCATCTGTGGTTCGCCTACTGGATCGGCGTGCTGCTGACGCTCGGCAAGACGCAGGTCACAACGTCGGAAGTCTATACCAGCGGCGTCTTCGACCAGGCCTTGTCCAACTGGTTCGCAGGCCGGCTGAAGGATGCGGGCTTAAGCGCAGGATGAATCCTGCAAACGGAGATTTTTTGATGACACTCACTCGATCGATCCTGGCCATCGCCTTTGCCGCCGTCGCGCAGCATGCGCTGGTGCAGCAGGCTCTCGCTCAGCCGGCTTCCGCGCCCGACCTGGAAGCCATTCTCGCCCATCCCAAAATCGTCAAGACGCTCGACGACATCAAGGCCGACGACGAGCGGGCCTTTGCCGAGCAGAAGCGCATCACCGAAATTCCGGCGCCGCCGTTCAAGGAAAAAATCCGCGCCGAATATTATCAGAAGCGGATGCAGGAACTCGGCTTCAAGGATGCGTCGATCGACAGCGAAGGCAATGTGATCGCGCTGCGCAAGGGCAGCGGCGGCGGCCGGCCGAAGCTCGTGGTGTCGGCGCATCTCGACACGGTGTTTCCCGAAGGCACCGACGTCACCGTGAAGGAAAAGGACGGCGCGATTGTAGCGCCAGGCATCGGCGACGATTCGCGCGGGCTTGCCACGATGCTGTCGCTGATCAAGGTGATGAACGAAAACCAGATCGCGACCGTCGGCGACATCATGTTCGTCGGCACGGTCGGCGAGGAAGAACTCGGCAATCTGCGCGGCGTCAAGGCGCTGTTCCGCGATCACACCGATATCGACGGCTTCATCTCGATCGACGGGCTCGGCATCACCCGCGTCGTCAACCAGGCGACCGGCAGCCATCGCTACGAGTTCACCTTCAGAGGACCCGGCGGGCACTCGTTCCAGGAGTTCGGATTGCCGAGCGCGACGCACGCGATGGGCCGGGCGATTGCGAAAATCTCGGAACTGCAGCCGCCATCCAATCCCAAGACCACCTTTACCGTCGGCACCGTGACCGGCGGCACCTCGGTCAACGCCATCGCCGCCGAAGCGCGGATGGCCGTCGACATGCGCTCGAACTCGACCGACGAACTGCTCAAGCTCGAGGCGCGGCTGCTCGACCTCGTCAAGGAGGCGGTGGCGGATGAAAACGCGCGCTGGAAATCGGACAAGATGACGATGGAGGCCAAGCTGATCGGCGACCGGCCGGCGGGCATCGTCGCAATGGATTCCCCGATCGTGCTGGCGACCCAGCGCGCGGTCTCGGCCGTCACCCGCGGGCCGCGGCCGACCTTTGCCGGCTCCTCGACCGACTCCAACATCGCGATGTCGCTCGGCATCCCGGCCGTCACCATCGGCGGCGGCGGGGAGGGCGGCAACTGGCACTCGCGCAACGAATGGTACAAGCCGGTTAACGCCTGGTACGGCCCGCAGAACGCGCTTTTGACCGTCCTGATCCTGACCGGGCTGGATGGCGTGACAAAACCGGCGCTTGACGTGCGAAAAGCCGCCAAATAGGGGCCAAAGAGGACCCCCAAAGCCGCTTTTGCACCCTTAACCCGACGTTAACCATGCCCCCGATTGGACAAATTGTCGGCCAATTGCGGACAAAGCGGTAACCGAACATCGTTCCCCAGTAGTTCTACGTGCGTAGGGGGTGTGGCATGGCGTACAGAATCGTGGCGGAACGCAAGGACGAGACCGTCAGGATGGAACGAAGCAGCATGCTGGTGGCGGTTGCCAAAGCGCGGGTCTGGGCCAGCGAGGGGTGGAAAGTCACCATCATTGTCGGCGACGAAAACGAAATTGCGCCTTCCGACGCACGCCGGCTTTCCTTCGCCTGATCGCACAAGAGCGTGCCGTCTCTCCGACGGCCGCCAAAATAGAACGGAACCGGGAACCCGGACCGACGTTATCCCTGCAGGCAGGCTTCGTGGAGCAATGCCATGCAGTGGCGGTCAGCAAGCACCGGCCCCGACGCGATGCGCGGCACCGGCGACGACCAAATTTCCTACGCAACCGGATGGACCATCAGCGGGCTAGCGACGCTGGGCACCATCGTAGCGATCTGGGTGTTTGGGATCTGACGTGAATTTTTTTCTGCGCGACCCGCTTGCCGCCGGTCACGACTGATTACTTTGCGAACAAGGTTCACCAGCTATTTGGCGGTCTACTCACAAAGAAGCCGCGCTCGTTTCACAAGTTTGCGCTGAAATCGTCTTTTTACGCTCATATCGATCTGCGATCAGGCGCGATGGCGATTGCGCGCCTTCGAGATTTTCCCGTGAACAATATTGATCCAGAAATTTCAGAGCTACTTGAGCTGCTCAATGCCCGCGAGCAGTTTGACGAGTTAGCCCAGCTGTTTGAGCACTCGTTACGACCATGGGATCAATATTCGGAAGAAGAGCGAAAGTGGCTCATTGCCAAAGCGGCCTCAATGATGTCCCAGCGACCGTCCTGAAATCTATTCGGTGTCTGTACGCCTGCTTAGGGTGGCGGGATGGCTGCGCGTTACCACAGCGGCTAGCTCGCTCCTCGGCGGCGTGGAGCACTCTCTCACGCAGAAGCCTTGGCGACCGAGGACGCCTTCACCTGGAATCGATCCACATCCCAAACTCATTTCCGGTCCTAAAGACAGCAGGACGTGTCGCAACGACGCCGCCAAGCATAGCAGCTCGCGGACAATAGATCGTGCCGAATCTCACCGCATTGCGCCGGTAACAGTTGCGATAGGGCCGCGCGGTTCCTCGCGAGGTGCGGTCTCGCGATCATGATGCGAGACGATCAGCCCGCCCCAGGTTTGCTTGTGCAGCTTCTGCGGCAGGACGCAATGCGGGAGCGGTGGCATTCTGAACGCAGGAAATTCCTCAGCGCTTCAATGGGTGAACGGAAGAGGAAAATTCAGGAGGGCCATTGATTTTATTAGAGCATGATCCGGAAAAGTGGCCCCTCCGGCCGCAACCAGTCCTCATCGTAGAACAGGGTATTACTGCGAGTAAATCGGACAACCAATCGAAATGATGTGTTGTGCTTCGAAACAACGAGCACCGAGACTTGGTCGCGGCTACATATCTGACACTATGCCGCTAGCGAAAGCTGGTTGATCTAGGTCGGGCTAACGTGCGTTTGCGTTGGCGCAATTTGGGGGGAGCGCGCGCTTAACGGTGGCGCGAGCGTGTGCACGATGGGTGCACCGGCTACGGCCACTTCTGCAGCGCAGTTCCGTCGAGCTCGTCCAAAGGAAGATCGAGATGGGCCAGTGCTGTCGGAGCAATGTCGATGATGCGGCTCGTTTTCGTGATCGACGCACCGGCCTCAAAGCCACGTCCTACCGCGATCAGCGTTGGCTGCGTTTCGTAAGCGCCCAAGCCGCCATGCATACCGCAATCTCGACGGATCGCGTCCTCCTGCTCGGAAAACCGCACCGCCATGGCGGTCAGGCCGGGAACGCCGTTGCGGTTTGAGCCCGAGCTCTTCGCCATATCAACGGCAAGCAGATCGTCGCCGGGGATCTGGCCCAGTTCGGCAAGGTCTTCGCCGGAGATGATGCGGCCTGCCCAAGGCTGTCCGCTGAGCCAGGAGGCGACCTCGGCGCGGCACGACAGTGAGCTGCCGCCAAAATGAATGAAGGCGGATGAGCCCTGCGGCGCGACGACAATTTCGGAACTTTCGAGCGAGGTCTTGAATCCGGCCTCGAACAGTCGGCGCTCTACCGGAATTGTTTCTGTCACGGATTCATGTCCGTGATCGGAACCTATCAAAAAGAGAACGTCGTGGCCCTTGTCCTGTAGCCGTTCGACGGCCCGGGCAACCGCGCCGACATGATCATCGACCGCACGCAGGGCGAGGAAATGCTCCGGCGAACCAAGTGGGAACGCGTGCATCGTCTTGTCGGGTTCGGATAACCACAAAGTTGCGGTCGAAGGCGGATTCGAAGCGAGAACGGCAAGAAAGTGATCTGCCAGCAAGGCATCGCCGATGCTTCCGGGCGGCGCATCGATCGTCTCCTTGAGAGGCTGGCGTCCCGGAGCATAAGACAGCTCACGATGCAGCAAGGTTCCATGACCGTATGAATCATGAAAGTACGCCGCTCCGGGCGAGACGTTGGAGCACAGGACGGCGCCGTTGAGAGGTGCCACGCGTTCGGCCAATGATCGGCGCGCCAACAGGCGGCCGAAGTGATCGTGATAGGCATCGTAGAACTCTGGTTTGCCGGCGTCATGGACCTCATGACCGCCGGCCATGGGCAGGGCGACGGTGTTTCCGCGCAGGCCATGCGACCGAGGCCATGAGCCGGTGGCGATCGAGGCAGACGAGGCGCGGGTGGCCGATGGAAAAATTCCCCGGTGATTCCCAAACCACGTTCCCGCACGCTTGAGGCGCGCCATGTGCGGCGTCGTCTCGTCAGAGACAAAATCTGGCCTGTGGCCGTCGCAAATGACGGTGACGACGATGGGATGGGGCATGACGATATCCGAAATGGGAGCGGGGCTATTTCATGGTTGGATCAAGCTTGTCGCGCAGCCAGTCGCCGATGATCGAGACGGCGAGGGTGGTCAGGACGATGGTCGTGGCCGGGGCAAGCATGATGCACGGCGCGCGGCCAAGATATTCGCGGGCATAGCCGACCATGTTGCCGAGGCTGGTCATCGGCGGCTGCACGCCGAGGCCCAGAAACGACAGGCCGGACTCGAGCAGAATCACTTCGGGGAATACGAGCGTCATCGAGACGATCAGGGTCGAGGCGATGTTGGGGAGAATGTGCCGGAAATAGATCCTGGAAGGCGTCGCGCCGAGTTGCCGGATCGCTCCCGCATAGCCCTGCGCCGCAGCCGAGATGGCAAGGCCGCGCGCAATCCGCGCGTACCGCTCCCAACCATAGAGCCCCATGAGACACACGAGGAGCTGCAACGAACTGCCGAAGAAGGCCAGCACGGCCAGCGCCAGGATCAGGAACGGCATGCTGGCCTGAAAGTCAGCCAGCATGAGCACGATCTGTTCGATCAGGCCGCGGAAATGCGCCGCCAGGAAGCCGAGCAATGTGCCCAGCACGGCGGAAATCGTCGTCGCGCCGAAGGCGATCAGCAACGAAATCCGGATCGAGAATAGCAGGCGCGAGAGCACGTCGCGGCCGAGTTCGTCGGTTCCAAGCCAATGCGCCGCATTGCCGGGCATCGACAGCCGGTTCTTCAGGTCCATGCGGGTCAGGCTGTAGGGCGCGATCTGGTCCGCAAGCAGTGCGACGACAAGGATTGCGAGAATCCAGACAACCGCCACCACCACCGAAGTCGGAATTTTCGGCAGCGAGAGACGTCGACGGGCGGCGCGCTGCTGCGGAAGCGACAGGTCGGCCATCTCAATGCGCTCCCGCCGGTGTTCCGGTCCGCAGCCTCGGATCGAGGAATCCGTAGAGGAAATCGACGGCGAGGTTCGAGGCGACCATCGTCGCAGCTACCAGCAGCAGAACACATTGGACCACCGCGAGATCGCGGTTGGCCACTGCGACCACCAGCAGCCTGCCAACGCCGGGCCAGGAAAATACGCTTTCGACGACGACGGCTCCGGCGATCAACGTCCCCACCATGAAGCCGACGATCGTCACGGTTGGGATCGCCGCATTTGGCAGCGCATGCCGGGTGACGACCGCGCGCCATGCGACGCCCTTGGCCGACGCGGTCCGCACGTAGGGCTGACCAAGCACCTCCAGCATCGCGCTGCGGGTAAATCGCGCCAGTACCGCAGCGCCGCCGATACCGAGCGTGATGATGGGCAGGATGGCATGTCGCCAGCTGTCCTGACCGCCAGAGGGTAACCAGCCAAGCTGTACGGCGAAGATGAGAACGAGCACGAGGCCGAGAACGAAGCTCGGGACGGTGAAGCCGGCGACAGCCGCCGCCATCACCGCGCGGTCGATGACGCTGCCGCGGTGAAGCGCGGCCAGGATGCCGGCGGGAATGCCGATGCCAAGCTTGAGGAGCAGCGCTGGAATTGTGAGAACCAGCGTCGCCGGAATCCGCTCCGCGACCAGCTGGATCGCCGGTCGTCCGTCCCGCATCGAGCGGCCGAGTTCGCCCCGCGCGATCGCGCCGAAATAGTCGAGATATTGTATCCAGATCGGGTCATCCAATCCCCAGGCCTTGCGGAAGGCGGCGATCACCTCCGGCGGCGCTTCCGGTCCCATGATGATCAGCGCCGGATCACCGGAAAGGCGCAGCACGACAAAGGCAAAGGTGACGACCAGCGCGATGGTGAGCATTGCGCGGGCAACGCGGACGGCGAAAAATCGTAGCATCAGGCGGCGGCCTCCGAAGCGGCGGCCGGGACGGTCCCGGCATCGATCAGATGACAGGCGACGCTGCGATCGGGCGTGATCTCGACGAGCGTCGGCGATTCTACGCGGCAGCGCGCGAAGGCGTGAGAACAGCGCGGGTGAAAGGCACAGCCGGCCGGCCGGGCGGCGGGATTTGGCGGATCGCCGGTCAGAACGATCCGCTCGGTGCTGCGCCGTCCTGGTGCCGGCGATGCGGAGACCAGCGCGCGCGTATAGGGGTGCTGCGGGGCGGCGAAGAGGTGGTCCGCATCGCCGAGCTCAACGATACGGCCAAGATACATCACCGCGACCCGCCGGCTGATCTGTCGCACGACGCGCAAATCGTGGCTGATGAACAGCATGGTGAGCCCGAGTTCCGCCTGCAGGTCGATCAGCAGGTTGATGACCTGAGCCTGGATCGATACATCGAGCGCGCTGACTGGTTCATCGCAGACCAGGAAGTCCGGCCGCGTTGCCAGCGCTCGGGCAATCACCGCCCGTTGCCGCTGCCCGCCGGAGAGCTCGTGCGGATAGCGCAGGCCTTGATCGTGCGAGAGGCCGACCGAAAGGAGCAGTTCGTCGGTGCGCGCTGCGCGGGAGGCATCGTCGCCGATGGCGTGGATGTCGAACGGCTCGCGCACTTGTCTCGCGATCGTCCAGCGGCGATCGAGTGCCCCGAGCGGGTCCTGAAATATCATTTGCATGCGGGCACGCTGTGAACGCCATGCCGGAGAGCCGGTCGTCGGCATTGCCGCCTGGTCGAAGGCGACCGAGCCGCTGTCGGGCGCTTCGAGCCCGAGAACCATCCGTCCGGTGGTCGATTTACCGGAGCCGGACTCGCCGACGAGACCCAGCGTTTCGCCGCGCCGGATGTCGAGCGAGACGCCGTCGACCGCGCGCAGGTCGGTGACACGCCCGAACATGCCGGTTCGCATCCGATAGCTGCGGACGATGGCGTCGACCTTGACGAGAGGCGCCGTCATTCCGCCGCAGCCTCCAACGGAGGCGAATACAGCGGCGCACCGCTCTCCAGCACGCAGGCGAGCCGTCGCCGTTCGCCGATTGCGCGCAAAAGCGGCGGCTTGTTTTCGCAGAGCCGGTCGGACGAAGCGCAGCGCGGCGCGAATGCGCAGCCGGGCGGCATCGCCTTCGGATTCGGTACCATGCCGGATATGGCGGTCAGTCGGCGGCGCGGACCATCGATCGGCGGCAGCGCGCCCGTCAGGCCCCGCGTATACGGATGACGCGGATCGGCGAACAGTTCGTCCGCCGCGGCTTCCTCGACGATGCGGCCCGCATACATCACAGCGACCCGGTCGCAATTTTCGGCAACGACGCCGAGGTCGTGACTGATGAGCACGAGCGCCATGCCGGTTTCCCGCCGGACACGGCCGATCAGTTCGAGAATCTGGGACTGAATTGTCGCGTCGAGCGCCGTCGTCGGTTCGTCGGCGACCAGCAGGTCCGGATTTCCGGCGAGCGCCATGGCGATCACGATGCGCTGATTCTGGCCGCCCGAGAATTCGTGCGGGTAGGCGGAGAGACGTCGCTCCGGGTCGGGAATGCCGACAAGATCGAGCAGATGCCGGGCTTCGGACCGGATCGACGCGCCGGAGACGCCCCGATGCAGCGCGAGGCTTTCACCGATCTGTCTGCCAATGGACAGCACCGGATTGAGCGCGCTTGCCGGATCCTGAAAGATCATGGCGATCTGCCCGCCGCGAACCCGGTCGAGGTCGGCCGGCGCGGCGCCGAGGATGTCGGCGCCTTCCAGCCTGACGCGGCCGCCAATCGACGCGGCCTTTGGCAGAAGACCAAGGGCGGCGAGCCAGGTGACGGACTTGCCCGATCCGGACTCGCCGACCAGGCCAAGCGCTTCGCCGCGCTCGACCTGCAGATCGATCCCGTGCAACACCGTTACGCCATCGAAGGCGACCGTGAGGCTTTCGATCGAGACCAGCGGCGCCATCGGCTTCAGACCTCGAAATTGCCGGCGCGGAAATCCATCGCGAAGGCTGGCGCAGCCTTCCATTTGATTGACTTCGGCTTGGCGGTGAAGACCGCGTTCTGATGCAGCACCGTGTAAGCGGGGTCTTCGCGCTCGCAGATTTCCAGCATGCGGCGGAAGGCCTTCCTGCGTGCGGGGCGATCGGTCGAGGTTTCCAGGAATTCCGAGAGCGTATTGACTTCGGCGTTGGCGTATTCGCCGATCTGCTGCTGCTGGCCGTTCGGTCCGTGCTGCGCGACGATGGAAGAAACCGGATCGTTGAACGGCGCGGAGTTGGACCAGTCACGCACCGCGCGTGTGTTGGAGCGCTCCATGATCTGGGTCCAGTTCTCCTTGGTCTCGATCTGGACGTTGAGTCCGACGGCCTTCCACATCTCAACGAGGATCTGCGCAGTCGCCACCTGGTTGGTGTAGTAGTTGTTGAGCAACCGGTATGGAATCGCGTCGCCCTTGTAGTTCGCCTGCTTCAGGAGACCCTGTGCCAGGGCCGGATCGTATTCCGGAACCGTCCAGTCGGCCTGGAACATGTCGGCGTAGTACTCCCATTGCAGGCCACGCGGCACACGCGTGCGTCCGGACCAAAGGCTGTCGACGATTGCCTGGCGGTCGATCGCGTGGGTGAAGGCGCGGCGCACCAGCGGATTGGCGAGCTGCGGATGATTCTTGTCGAACACGGTCAGGCGGTGGTTGAGGATCGTGCCGCCCTGAACCTCGAAGCCAGCATTCTTCTCGATGTCGACAATCTGGTCCGGCGGAATGTCGCAGGCGAACTGATAGTCGCCGGAAATGAGTCCGTTGACGCGGCTCGAGACTTCCGGAACCTCGACGAACCGGATGCGCTTCAGCGGCGGCCGGCCGCCCCAGTATTCGTCGTGGGCCTCCAGCGTCAGCGACACGTCGGGTTTGAACTCGACAACCTTGTAAGGACCTGTCGTGACCGGCTTGCGCGCCCAGTCGAGGTAGCTCGCGGCCGCTTCCCAGCCGCGCCGGCTCAGGATGTTGGAGCCGTAACGGGACAGGCGGCCTTCCAGCGTTACATCCGGCGTCGCATTGACGAAGCGCACCGTGTATTTATCCACGGCGTCGACGCGCAGGAGATCCGGCCAGATGCGGCGGGCCGCGGCAGAGACTTCAGGCGGCAGTTCCTTACCGGGCCGGGGCGTCGGGATCTGTTCGAACGCCTTGATCGTCGTTCGATTCTTGGCCTCGGTGCTGCCGAACATGCGCTCACGGCCGAAGCTGAACACGACGTCCTCGGCCGTCATCTCGTCGCCATTGTGAAACTTCACGCCCGGACGCAGCTTTAACTCGACGGTCTGGTCGTCGATGCGGCGCCATTCGGTGGCGAGGCCCGGAACTGTTTCCAGGCTGCCGCGCCAGTTCTTTCCGATCAGCGCTTCCCACAGCGAGGAGAAGAACACGCGTTCCCCGACGTTGGACTGTTCGCGCAGCACATCGAGGGTGTTCGAATTGGTGACCTTCTGCACCGCGATCGTGATCGTCGGCCGGCTGTCAGCCTGGCCAATCGCGAAGCGCGGCAGCAACAGCGTGCCGGCTGCGGCGGCGCCGAGGCCGACGATCGAACGGCGGGAGGGGCGTATCATGGACTTCTCCTTCTCAGACAAAGCGAGCCGATATTCCGCGCACGAGACCCGGGTGCAACGCGCCCCCAGGCCGCGTGGCCGTCGCGTCAGACCACCAGTCCCAACGCTTCGAGATGCGCTGCGCCTGCGCGGATGTTGGTCTGGTCCTTCACCTCAATGATCAGGCGCGGACGGGATGAAAGACGGCCCAGCGCGCGAAAGACCGCCGGCCAGCCGATGTTGCCTTCACCGGGAAGCCAGTGCCGATCCGCATAGCCATCGGTGTCCTGGAGATGGACATGGGCAAGTGCGTCGCCGGCGGCATCGACGTAGAAATCGGCAGGCGGAGCGCCGGTGGAGCCGTGCGCGTAGTTTGCGTGGCCGGTATCCAGCGAGACGCGCACGGCCGGACTTGCGAAACTATTCGCGAGCTGAACGCGGTCCATTGGATCCTTATCCTCGATGTTTTCAATGACGAGTTCGCAGCCGAAGCCTTCGGCGCGTTTCACAACATCCCCGAGCGTCGCGTGGACCCGCTCGATGACGCGCGTGCGGGCGCCCGGATTAATATCGAGATTGTTGTAATCCCAGGTCGAGTAGGGCGAATGGATGACCATCTGTGTTGCGCCGAGTGCCTCGCAAACCTCGAGCCCCTGAAGCAAACGCTTGGTGACGACCGCGCGGATCAGCGGATCCTGGCTGTCGATCTTGAAGCCCCAGAAAGGCCCGTGAATGCCGAGCCGGCCTTCATAGCCATCGAGAAGCTTGCGGATCAACTCAACGCGTGCGCGCCAGTCGCCGTCGAGCGTCTCCGCCTCGAAGAAATCCTGGATCTCGAGGTCGCGTTGTCGTTCGAGAATCCAATTGCGGTGCAAGGCGAGAGTCGTGCTGGTCAACGCGGCGCCAACTACCGGGAGATCGGACAAGGCGGGCATCGTAAACTCCACAAGCGGCGCAATCTGCTGTCAATATGACCGGCTATAAGCAAAGCATGACGTGCGCATGACTAAATGGAGTGCTTGGGCTCTATCGGAATTCTGCGTGCGGGAGTGTCTCTTCGCGGTCGGCACGCGCGCAACGTTGCCCCCGTGTGCCTTTCGCAACTGAGCCTTCCGAGAAGGCTGCCTTCCTCATTTGGAAACAACCGCCAAGCTATTGAAATTGCTAGACGGCGTTTAATCAGCGGGTTGCCCCGTCGCAGTCGAACTAATTGCGGCGGTTCGCAAGGTTAGCCCACAGGCGAGCCTGCGGTCTGCCATCGCCGAAGCGGCTTCCGCCAACCCCAACGATAAGCGCTCGCCATCGGTGCTGTTACGTCGATAGCGCCCCGCAATCGGCCTTCCTTCAGGAGTTGGTCGACTGCTGTTCAATCGCGTTGACGGACACGGTCGCCACTTGTCGCAACGCCTCGCGATCGGCGCCTGATGATGCCATCACGCCCATGCCTACGGATACTGCGGAAAGATAGCGCGCCAAGGCTACTGGATCGGCGGTTTCCTTGAGGTCACCCTCGCGCTTCGCTCGGATGAAACGCTCGCGTACCTGATCCTCGGTCAATGCGCGGCGCGCGGCGAGTTCGAAGGGGACATTCTCCGAGCCCGTCCCGCAAGCAAGACCTCCTTGCACCAGCAGACAACCGGGTGGGTTGGCAGGATCAGTTTGGGTGTCCGCGATGCCCATCAGCATCCTTTCCGCGACGTCGCGAGCGGACGGCGCCGCCAAGACCTCGTCCATCCAAGCAGCGCGTTTGGCCGAGTATCGGTCGAGGGCAGCTTTCAGCAACCCCTCCTTGTTGCCGAATGCGGCATAGAGACTTGGAGGATTGATGCCCATGGCATCGGTGAGTTGCGCGATGGTCGCGCCTTCGTAGCCGTGCCGCCAAAACACTTCCATCGCTTGATCCAACGCAGATCCGGCGTCGAACTCGCGGGGACGTCCCATGGCCATTTCGTTACTCCCTCGAACCGGACGTCTGTCTGAATCTGCGTCCTGCGGCTCTATCTATTTGTTTTTATTTGATTTATTTAAGCTTTCCGCGTTTCTCGAATTCAGGCTACAGTTTTCGTAGTGTCTGATACATAAGTATCTTGCGAAACCGCGTCCAGCTCCACATCTGTAGCGAACACTACAATTATGGAGCGCGCAAATGCCCCCCTTTTCCGACACCCGCCGTCCAGGTCGATTCCGAAGCATCGTCTTCGGCGTTGTGATCCTGGGCGCCGCTGTTGCTGCCGGCTCGACGCTGACCGGTCGCTACTTTCAAAATCCCGCCCAGGCGACCCAAAACGTTGCCGCGGCTGAACCCGCGGTTGCGGTCACGGTGGCAGTGGTCGAGCCGCGCCAGACCAGCCTGTGGGACGATTTCTCCGGGCGCCTGGAAGCTGTCAACCGGGTCGAGCTCCGCCCACGGGTTGCAGGTGCGATCCAATCGACCAATTTCACCGAGGGGGAACTGGTGAAGGCGGGCGATTTGCTGTTCAAGATCGATCCCGCGCCTTACGCGGCGGAGGTCGACAAGGCCCAGGCCCAGCTTGAAGCCGCCAAGGCGCGTGTGGTCTTCACCGCTGGCGAGCTCGAACGCGCCGCGCAGCTTGTCGGCAATAACGTCGTGACCCGGCGGGACTATGATCAGCGCGACAACGCAAATCGCGAAGCCATCGCCAATGTGAAGGCGGCCGAAGCGACGCTGCAAACCGCCAAGCTCAATTTTGGCTACACCGAAGTGCGCGCGCCCGTCGACGGACGGGTCGGCAAGATCGAGGTGACGGTCGGCAATCTCGTTGCGGCCGGAACTTCATCGCCGGTGTTGACATCGCTGGTTTCGGTCAATCCGATCTACGCCAGTTTCGATGCCGACGAAGACGTCGTGTTGCGCGCTATCGGTTCAATCGCCGATGCCGGCGGCAAGCGCGGCAAACTCGATCAAATTCCGGTAGAGATGTCGACGTCTTCGGGCGCCACCCTCAAGGGGCGCATCCAGCTGATCGACAACCAGGTCAACGGCCAGAGCGGCACCATCCGCGTTCGCGCCACCTTCGACAATGACGATGGCCGGCTGATCCCGGGCCAGTTCGCGCGGGTGCGGATGGGCCAGCCGAAGCAGCAGACGCTTGTCATGGTCGACGAGCGCGCGATCGGCACCGATCAGGACAAGAAATTCGTGATGGTCATAAGCTCGGACAATCGTGCGCTCTATCGCCCGATCACGCTCGGCGGCAGCGTCGAAGGGCTTCGCGTCGTCACCTCAGGCCTGAAATCGGGAGATCGCGTCGTGGTCAATGGCCTGCAACGGCTGCGTCCTGGCGCGCTCGTGAAAACGGAAGTGGCCGAGATGGGCGTGCGTGGTTCGCAGCGCGCCTCCACGGACGATAACCAACACGTCGCGCAGCGCTAAACGCTTGCGCAGGGGCACAATTCATGAATTTCTCCAAATTCTTCATCGACCGGCCGATCTTCGCGGGCGTCTTGTCGGTATTGATTTTTCTTGCCGGCCTGATTTCGCTGATGGCGATGCCGATCTCGGAATATCCCGACGTCGTGCCGCCCTCGGTGGTGGTGCGCGCGACCTATCCCGGCGCCAATCCAAAAGTTATCGCCGAGACGGTTGCGACACCGATCGAGGAGCAGATCAACGGTGTCGAGGGCATGCTCTACATGGCAAGCCAGGCGACGACCGACGGCGCGATGACGCTGACGGTGACCTTCCGGCTCGGCACCGACCCGGACAAGGCCCAGCAACTGGTGCAAAACCGCGTGCAGCAGGCTGAGCCGCGGCTACCGGCCGTGGTCCGGCAGCTCGGCATCATCACCAAGAAGAGCTCGCCCGACCTGACTATGGTCGTGCATCTGCTGTCGCCGAACAACCGTTACGACATGACGTATTTGCGGAACTACGCCGTGCTCAACGTCAAGGACCGGCTGGCGCGCATCGATGGCGTCGGCGACGTCCAGCTTTACGGCGCCGGCGATTATTCGATGCGGGTCTGGGTCGACCCGCAAAAAGCTTCCGAGCACGGCCTGACTGCCAACGACATCGTCAAGGCGATCCAGGCGCAGAACGTCGAGGCGGCGGCCGGCGTGGTCGGCGGCTCGCCCAGCGTCAAGGGCCTTGATCTCCAGCTTTCTGTCAACGCCGAAGGCCGCCTCAACACCGAAGAGCAGTTCGGCGACATCGTCGTCAAGACGGGGGGGCGCGGCGAGGTGACGCGGTTGCGCGAAGTCGCGCGCATCGAACTCGGCGCATCGGAATATGGCCTGCGCTCGCTGCTTGACAACAAGCAGGCGGTGGCGATCCCGATCTTCCAGGCGCCGGGATCCAACGCGCTGCAGATATCGGACAACGTCCGCGCGACAATGGCCGAGATCAAGAAGAACATGCCGGAAGGCGTCGAATACCAGATCGTCTACGACCCGACCCAGTTCGTGCGCTCGTCGATCGAAGCGGTGATTCACACGCTGCTCGAGGCGGTCGCGCTGGTCGTGCTTGTCGTGATCCTGTTCCTGCAAACCTGGCGGGCGTCGATCATCCCGCTATTGGCAGTGCCGGTGTCGATCGTCGGCACGTTTGCGGTCATGCACGTGTTCGGCTTCTCGATCAATGCGCTCAGTCTGTTCGGCCTGGTGCTCGCGATCGGCATCGTGGTCGACGACGCCATCGTCGTGGTCGAGAACGTTGAGCGCAACATCGAAGGCGGCCTGTCGCCGCGGGACGCGACGTATCAGGCCATGAAAGAAGTGTCGGGGCCGATCATCGCAATCGCAATGGTCTTGATCGCGGTATTCGTGCCGCTGGCCTTTATCAGTGGTCTGACTGGACAGTTCTACAAGCAATTCGCGCTGACGATTGCGATCTCGACCGTGATCTCGGCGGTCAATTCGCTGACCTTGTCTCCGGCGCTTGCGGCGCTGCTCTTGAAGGGGCACAACGATCCCAAAGACAAGCTCACCCTCGTCCTCGACAAGGCGCTCGGCTGGTTCTTCCGCGGCTTCAACAAGGTCTTCACGCGTTCGTCCGACAGCTACAGTCGCAGCGTGACAAAGGTGATCTTCGCCAAGTCCGTTGTCATCGGTGTCTATATTCTGCTGGTCGGCGCCACCGCTGTGCTGTTCAAACAGGTGCCGAGCGGCTTCGTACCCGGGCAGGACAAGCAATATCTGGTCGGCTTTGCGCGGCTGCCGGACGGCGCGACGCTGGACCGGACCGAGGAAGTGATCCGCAAGATGAGCGACATCGCGCTGACCCAGCCCGGCGTGCAAAGCTCGGTGGCGTTTCCGGGACTGTCGATCTCCGGCTTCACCAACTCCTCCAATGCGGGCATCGTATTCTCGACGCTGAAGCCGTTCGAGGAGCGCAAGGATCCCTCGCTCAGCGGTAATGCCATTGCTGCCGAGCTTAATAAGAAATACGCGGGAATTCAGGAGGCGTTCATCGCCATATTCCCACCGCCGCCGGTCAACGGTCTCGGCACCATCGGTGGCTTCAAGCTCCAGATCGAGGATCGCGCGGGGCTCGGCTATGAGGCACTCAATGAGACGACCAAGGCCTTCATGGCGGCGCTCTCCAAAGCGCCCGAGATTGCCGGAGCGTTCTCAAGCTTCCAGGTCAACGTGCCGCAACTGTTCGCCGACGTTGACCGCACCAAGGCGCTGCAGCTCGGCGTTCCCGTGACGGAAGTATTCAACACCCTGCAGATCTATCTGGGCTCGTTCTACGTCAACGACTTCAACAAGTTCGGCCGGACCTATTCGGTCTATGTCCAGGCCGACGCGCCGTTCCGCGCGCGGGCGGACGACATCCGCCAATTGAAGGTTCGCTCCGCATCCGGCGACATGGTGCCATTATCGGCGCTCCTGAAGATTCGCCAAAGCGCAGGTCCTGAACGCGCCATCCGCTACAACGGCTTCCTGTCGTCGGACGTCAACGCTGCCGCGGCGCCTGGTTTTTCGTCCGGACAGGCCCAGGAAGCGGCCACGCGCATTGCGGCCGAAACGCTACCGCCCGGATTCGCCTTCGAATGGACCGACCTGACCTACCAGGAGTTCATCGCGGGCAATTCCGGCCTGTGGGTATTTCCGCTGGCGATCCTGCTGGTGTTCCTGGTGCTGGCCGCGCTCTATGAAAGCCTCACGCTGCCGCTGTCGATCCTCATGATCGTGCCGATGGGTTTGCTGGCCGCGATGTTCGGCGTCTGGCTGTCCAAGGGCGACAATAACGTGTTTACCCAGATCGGCCTGATCGTGCTGGTAGGCCTGTCGGCCAAGAACGCGATTCTGATTGTCGAATTCGCGCGCGAACTCGAATTTGCCGGCCGTTCGCCGATCCGCGCCGCAATCGAGGCCAGCCGCCTGCGGCTGCGTCCGATCCTGATGACTTCGATGGCGTTCATCATGGGCGTGCTGCCGCTGGTGCTGTCTACCGGTGCGGGCTCGGAGATGCGACGTGCCATGGGCGTCGCTGTGTTCTCGGGCATGATCGGCGTCACTATCTTCGGCCTGTTCTTGACGCCGGTGTTCTACGTGCTGCTGCGTACCCTTACGGGCATGAAGCCACTGACTCATCACGGCGCCGAAGCAAGCGGTGCACACGCCGAGGGATTGGGGCACGGGTAGCCCAGCGCCTCCTCGTTGGGCGAGCCGTTGTCATAGAGGAGGCAAGGGATCAAGAGGAGCCGAAGCTCACTGTGCCTTTATCTTCATGCCTTCGGCCGGTTGAAATCCATAACGCGACAGAAACATTCGAATGGTCTCCGACAACGAGATTCTCGGGGCAATTTCGAAGTCGCCGAACCGATCGCCGTCAGGTGGAGCGAACTCTCCAGTTCTATTAGTCGTGTCGCATTACGATGTTGCCGAAACGGATGTCGTCGTAATGGATCAGCCAAGTTTCTTAAGTGGCGTCGGGATCGCATCGGCGGTGAGCGATTTTTGGCGACCGTGCTGAAGTGCCCCCCATTGTGCCCTGGGTTGTTCGGGGCACACCCTAGGGAGTTGATCCATTACATCGTTGATTACAAAGGAGAATGGTGGACGCACAAGGGATCGAACCTTGGACCTCTCCCGTGTGAAGGGAACGCTCTCCCGCTGAGCTATGCGTCCGGGAACGGCGAAAACGAGGGCCGTCAGAGCCCGCGATTTACGAAGTGCGGGCCCTCAGTGTCAAGCGATAGTCAGGCCGCGCCGTAGCGTTTTCAAGCGAAGTGGGCACCGGTTTGCGACAAGAAAACGCGTCAGAACAAAAATTGGGCGAATTACGCCCCCTGCTGGCGGGCCCGCGAAGCGTGTGACTGCAGCGCGCGGATGCGCTCTGCCAGCGTCCCGCCGCCTTCCGAGACGGCTGCGGCCCCGGTGACGTCGTTGGCGGGGGCCGGGGTTTTTGGCACGGCCGGTTCCGCGGCCAGCATGGCCTCGATCGCCGAATTCGGGCCCTCGAGCTGCATGGCGAGTTTTGCGACCTCGGCGGCGATGTCGTTGATGCGCTCACGCAGCAGCGCGTTTTCCATCCGCTCGGTCTGCCACGAGCTTTCGGCCTGCTGCTGGATGGCGTTGATGTCACGCTGCAGCTTGGCGCGCTCGTCGCGGGCGATACGAAGCTGCTCCTCGACGGCGGCCTTCTCGCTGCGCAATTTCTCGACGACCGGCGACTTGCCGCCATTCGTCGCCGCGATCTCCGCGCGCAGTTCGCGTGCCGCGCGTTCGGCGTTTTCGTTCGTCTGCCTGAGCTGATTGTTTTCGTATTCCCGTTCGGCAAGGATCTTGCCTTGCGTCGCCAGCCGCGCTTCGAGGTCGTTGACGCGGTTGCCGAGCATCTCGGCTTCCTTGACCTGCACGATCAATTGCCGGTCGAGATCGGTGACGCGCTGGCTCAGGTTTTCGACGCGGCTGCGCGCTTCGCTCAGTTCGTGCGTCGCGCGCTCGGAGTCGGCGCGCTCCTGGGCGAGGCGGGTCTGCGTCGTCGAAAATTCCTTTTCGGCATCGCCGACGCGGCCCTTCAGTTGCTCGATCTGCGTGCGCACCGCGACCAACTCGACCTGGCGGCTGTCCGCCGTCATCGCACGATCATTCAATTCGTGATTGATCCTGGCGAGCTCGGCCTGCTTGTCGGTCAGCGCCTGTTCGGCGCTGCGCAAAAGTTCGGTCTTGGCCGCGAATTCCTCTTCGGTGGCGCGCAACTGCTCCTTCACCGCCTTCTCGCGCGCTTCGAGCGAAAAGATCGTGGCGTTCTTTTCGCCGAGCTCGATCTTCATGCGGTTGATCGCGTCGCTCTTCTTGCCGAGTTCGGCGAGCTGGCTCGTGGTCTTGTTCTTGAGCTGCTCGACGTTCATTTCGAGCCGTCGCGCCGACATCGCGAATTCCGCGCGCAGCTGATCCTTGTCGGCCTGGATCTCGGCCATCGACAGCGGGGTTGCCGCCTCGAGCCGCCGCGTCGTCAGGCGCACCGCACGGTTATGCACCAGCGGCACGATCATCAGACCGAACAGCATGGAGACCAGAAAACCGATCGCCAGATACATGATCGGCTCGATCATGGATGGTCACTCCACACAGACAAGGATTCGTTAATCACAATGCCACGCCGCGCCGGGGCAACGCCAGCCCATTGCCGCGTTAACCTGAATCGACCGGACGAGTTGCGTGTGGATATCCGGCAACCGGCTCAGAATGGGTTCCAGGTCGCGCGCGGGGTATATTTGAGATAGCCGACGTTGGCGCCGAGCCTAAGCCCGATGCCGGAACGGATCGGCACCAGCACGATGTTGTTGGCGGTGAGCGCGGTCATGCCGAAGCCGCCGACGATATAGGCGGAGCCGTCGATGCCGACGAAGCGCTGATAGATCGCGTTGGTGGCGGGCAGGTTGTAGACCAGCGTCATGGTGCGCGCGCCGTCGCCGCCCCAGTCGAAGCCGACCGACGGCCCCTGCCAGTAGACCCGCAGATCGCCGGCGTTCTTGGTGTAGAGCGTGCCTTCGCCATACCGCAGGCCTGCCACAAAAGCGCCCGAGCCTTCCTCGCCGAGCACATAGCCGTTGGGAAGGCCCCATTGGCTGACCGCGCGCTCGATGACCGAGGCAAGCCCGCGCGAGACGTTGCCGAAGAACTTGTGCCCGGCCGAAACCAGTTCGTCGGGTCCAAAGGTCTCGGGCCCCGCCTGGCGTTGCGGCGGCGGATAGGGTCCCGGCGGCGGCTGCTGTTGCGGATATGGTGCCTGCTGCGGCTGCTGTGCGGAAGCCTGCACGGTCCAGCACATCAGCGCGGCGAACGTCACCGCGGCAAGGCGTGAAGCAAACGTCATGAAAGAACCCCTGGCATCGAAATTCTGGCCGCCGCCTTAACCTGACGCCAACAGCATGGCTCTAGGTTGCGCCCAGTGTCCCCTCGACTCGCAATGTTATCGGCACCAACTATGACGGCACAACGGCAGGAAAGATACGGTTCACGCCTCGGAATAGCCCTTTTTGCCTTATTGGCAGGCTTTTTTGCTGCGCTCAGCCTTGATTCCGCCGCGTGGGCCGCGACCACCGAGCGGGTGGTCGTAAACCGCTATTCCGGACTCGCCATTGAGGGCTTCGATCCCGTCGCCTATTTCACCGAATCCATGGCAGCCCAGGGGTTGCCCGATTTCGAGGCCCGCGAAGCCGGCGCCGTCTGGCGTTTCCGCAACGAGGGCAATCGCGCTTCTTTCGTGGCGCATCCGGAAATCTACGGGCCCCAGTTCGGCGGCTATGACCCGGTCGATCTGGGACGAGGGGTCACCTATGCGGGCAACCCGCGCTTTTGGGTGGTCGCGGGCCAGCGGCTCTATCTATTCGGCCGCGAGGAGAACCGCGATGCGTTCGCCACCGAGCCGGCGCGCTTCCTGAAAGACGCCACGGCGCGCTGGCCAGCGTTGGAGCGCGGGCTCGCGCAGTAGCGAGCGATTGTAGCCCGGGCGAGCGCAGCGACCCCGGGGCGGTGCCGGCCAAATCGAATATCCGTTGGTTTTGTTACCACCGCTCCCGGGGTCGCTGCGCTCGCCCGGGCTACGAAACTCAAACCGCCTTCGGATCGCCCCAGGCGATGAATTCCGGAACGATAAAGTCCTTTCGCGCCGTGCCGAATACCAGCGCCGCACCGTTTGAATCCGTGATCCTGCCGCCGGCCGCCGTAACGACCGCATGGCCCGCCGCCACGTCCCATTCCGAAGTCGGCGACAGCCGGGGATAGATATCGACGCAGCCTTCGGCGACCCGGCCGAATTTTACCGCCGAGCCGAGCTCGCACCGTACTGCACCCGGCCTTGCCGCAATGAAGGCTTCGGTCCTGGCATCGCCATGCGAGCGGCTGACCGCAACCGTCCACGGCTGGCCGCGCCGCGGGCAGAGGCGGGTGCGAACCGGCTCGATCAGCGGCTTGCCCTTGCCAAGCGTCAGCCGTTCCGCGCCACGGCCGACGATGCCGCGCCAGATCAGCCCGAGCGCGGGCGCGCTGACGATGCCGAGCAGCGGCGTCCCGTGGGTTACGAGCGCCAGATTGACGGTGAATTCGTTGCGGCCGGCGACGAATTCCTTGGTGCCGTCCAGCGGGTCGATCAGGAAGAAACTTTCCTGATAGGGCAAGGTGGCCTGCTCGGCGCGCTCTTCCGACAGCGACGGTATGTCGGGCGCCACCTGGGCAAGGCCTTCGGCGATGATTCGGTCGGCCGCCAGATCGGCCTCCGTTACCGGCGAGCCGTCGGTCTTGCCGTCGACCTTCATGGCGGAACGGTTGACGGCGAGGATGGCCGCACCCGCCCGGATCACGATGTCGGTCAGCGGTTCGATCAGCGTCGCGGCGGTATCGCGGTCGTGTGGACGTGCCTCATTCATGGCTTAAGCCTATTTGCCGTTCGTCCTGCCTTACCATTGCCGCCCCGTGCTGGCAGCACGGGCCTGCGCAGTGTATCAAATCGATAAGCACGCGTGATTCGTAACTGCCCGCCAGCAATTTGCGACCAGGCGGCTTTCCAGGAACCCATGATGTCTGGCACTTCGTCTCCCGGTCCTGCTCCCGATGCCCTCGAACTTGCGGCGCTGTTGTGTTCGCGAGTCTGTCACGATCTCATCAGCCCGGTTGGCGCCATCGTCAATGGGCTTGAGGTGCTGGACGACAACCCGAAGCCCGAAGACCGCGATTTCGCGCTCGATCTGATCCGCAAGAGCGCCAAGACCGCCTCCGCACGGTTGCAGTTCTGCCGCCTGGCGTTTGGAGCGGCGGGATCGGCGGGCGCGCAGATCGATCTCGGCGATGCCCAGACCATGGCGCGCGGCCACATCGAGGACGGCAAGATCACCATCACATGGAATCTGCCGCGGCTGTTGCTGCCGAAGAACCGCGTCAAGCTGCTGTTGAACATGCTGATCATTGCGCAGCAGACGATCCCGCGCGGCGGTACGCTGACGATCGATCCGATCGGCGACGGCGAGACGATGAGTTTTCGCGTGACCTCGGCCGGCCTGAACGCCCGCCTGCCGCAGAACATCGCCGATCTCTTGAGCGTGAATTCGACGGCATCCGTCGATGCGCATGCGGTGCAGCCTTACTATACGCGGCTGCTGGCGCAGGCCTGCGGGCTCAGCGTGACGCTTGCGCCCGACGGGGAAAAAGTGGTCGTCACCGCGGCCTGAAGCGTGGCCTAGGCGCAAACCCTGAACGCGTTTAGGCGCGATCATGGTTAACCAAGTGTTGAAATCAGGCGGCAGATTTCATTTCTGCCGCCTTATCTCTTTGTTGATCCCGTTCTTTTCCATTTGAGCAACCAATATTAAACGCTTTGCATAGAAGCTGGCCTTGTTCGGTAAGGCACGTCGATGTCGCGTGCCGGTGCGTACGAAGGCCAGTTTCATGGATGACTTGTTGCGGGAGTTCCTGACCGAGACCAGCGAGAGCCTGGATACGGTCGATAATCAGTTGGTGCGGTTCGAGCAGGACCCGAGCGACGCGAAGATCCTCGATAACATCTTCCGGCTGGTCCACACCATCAAGGGCACCTGCGGCTTCCTGGGTCTGCCGCGGCTGGAAGCGCTGGCCCATGCCGGCGAAACGCTGATGGGCAAATTCCGCGACGGCATGCCGGTCAAGGCCGAAGCCGTGACGCTGATCCTGTCCTCGATCGACCGCATCAAGGAAATCCTCGCCGGCCTCGAGGCCACCGAGACCGAACCCGAAGGCACCGACGAAGACCTGATCGAGAAGCTGCATGCGATGGCCGAAGGCGCCAAGCATGCGGCGGCCGAAGCGCCCGCTCAACCCGCACCTGTCCCCGTGGTCGCCGCATCGCCGGTGCAGCCCGCGATGACGGCGGGCACGCTGGTGGACCAGGTGCTGGAGCGCCCCTTGCGTCCCGGCGAGGTCTCGCTCGACGACCTCGAACGCGCCTTCCGCGAGACCGAGATCGAAGCCGCGCCCGCGCCCAAACCCGCGCCGGCCGCCGTCGCCAAGCCGGCCGCACCGGCGCCCGCCGCCGCCAAGCCGGAAGTCAAGGAAGTCGCCAAGGAAACCGCCAAGGAAACCGCGAAGGCAAAGCCGGCCAAGCGCGCCGCTGTCGCCGACACCGACGTCCAGGAAGCCGACAAGATCGCCAACCAGTCGATCCGCGTCAACGTCGACACGCTCGAACATCTGATGACCATGGTCTCCGAGCTGGTGTTGACGCGCAACCAGCTTTTGGAAATCTCCCGCCGCAACGAGGACACCGAGTTCAAGGTGCCGCTGCAGCGTTTGTCGAACGTCACCGCCGAGCTGCAGGAAGGCGTCATGAAGACGCGGATGCAGCCGATCGGCAATGCCTGGCAGAAGCTGCCGCGCATCGTCCGCGACCTCTCCGGCGAACTCGGCAAGCAGATCGAACTCGAGATGCACGGCGCCGATACCGAACTCGATCGCCAGGTGCTCGACCTGATCAAGGATCCGTTGACGCACATGGTGCGCAACTCCGCCGACCACGGCCTGGAGACCCCGGCCGAGCGCGTCGCCAACGGCAAGGGCGAGCAGGGCACCATCCGGCTGTCCGCCTATCACGAGGGCGGCCACATCATCATCTGCATCGCCGATAATGGCCGCGGGTTGAACACCGAGCGGATCAAGGCCAAGGCGCTGCAGAACGGTCTCGTCAGCGAGGCCGAGCTGGAGAAGATGACCGAAGCCCAGATCCACAAGTTCATCTTTGCGCCGGGCTTCTCAACGGCTGCCGCCGTCACCTCGGTCTCCGGCCGCGGCGTCGGCATGGACGTGGTGCGCACCAATATCGACCAGATCGGCGGCACCATCGACATCAAGTCGGTGGCCGGCGAGGGTTCTTCCGTCACCATCAAGATCCCGCTGACGCTGGCCATCGTCTCGGCCCTGATCGTGGAAGCCGCCGGCGACCGCTTTGCGATCCCGCAATTGTCCGTGGTCGAACTGGTGCGGGCGCGCGCCAACTCCGAACACCGCATCGAGCGCATCAAGGACACCGCGGTCCTGCGGTTGCGCAACAAGCTGTTGCCGCTGATGCACCTGAAGAAGCTCTTGAAGATCGACGATGGCTCGTCAAGCGACCCCGAGAACGGCTTCATCGTGGTGACGCAGGTTGGCAGCCAGACCTTTGGCATCGTGGTCGACGGCGTGTTCCACACCGAAGAAATCGTGGTCAAGCCGATGTCCACAAAGCTGCGGCACATCGACATGTTCTCCGGCAACACCATCCTGGGCGATGGCGCCGTGATCATGATCATCGACCCCAACGGCATTGCCAAAGCGCTCGGCGCCTCCGGCTCCTCGGCCCATGAGCTGGCCGACGAGGCCTCGGCCGCGCATGCGATCGGCGGCGAACAGCTGACCTCGCTGCTGGTGTTCCGCGCCGGCTCGAGCCAGCCCAAGGCGGTGCCGCTCGGCCTCGTCACCCGGCTGGAGGAGATCGCCACCGACAAGATCGAACTCTCCAACGGCCGCCACATGGTGCAATACCGCGACCAGCTGATGCCGCTGGTGCAGATGAAGGGGGTCACCGTCCAGACCCAGGGCTCGCAGCCGATCCTGGTGTTCGCCGACGACGGCCGCTCGATGGGGCTCGTGGTCGACGAGATCATCGACATCGTCGAGGAGCGGCTGCACATCGAGGTCGCTGGCCAGCAGGACGGCATTCTGGGTTCGGCCGTGATCAAGGGCCAGGCGACGGAAGTGATCGACGTCGGCCACTTCCTGCCGATGGCGTTTGCCGACTGGTTCTCGCGCAAGGAGATGCGGGAGTCATCGACGGCGCGATCGGTGCTGCTGGTCGACGACTCCGCGTTCTTCCGCAACATGCTGGCCCCGGTGCTGAAGGCCGCCGGCTACAAGGTGCGGGTCGCCGTCAACGCGCAGGAGGGGCTTTCCGCGCTGCGCTCGGGCCACACCTACGACGTGGTGCTGACCGATATCGAAATGCCGGACATGAACGGCTTCGAGTTCGCCGAAGTGATCCGCGCCGACCACAATCTGAGCACGATGCCGATCATCGCTTTGTCCTCGCTGGTGTCGCCGGCGGCGATCGAGCGCGGACGGCAGGCCGGCTTCCACGATTACGTCGCCAAGTTCGACCGTCCCGGCCTGATCGCGGCGCTCAAGGAACAGACCGCCGAGACCAGTCGCGCGGCATGAACAAGTTCAGCCGGACGGCCTAGGGGTAAACAGTGATGACAACCAAGACCGAGACCATCGAGGGCACCGTGGCCGAATACGTCACCGCCGTGATCGGCGGGCAATTGTTCGGCCTGCCGATTTCGCGGGTACAGGACGTGTTCATGCCGGAACGGCTGACGCGCGTTCCCCTGTCGTCGGCCGAGATCGCCGGCGTGCTCAACCTGCGCGGCCGCATCGTCACCGTGGTCGACATGCGCGCCCGCCTCGGCCTGCCGAAGAACGATGACGGCAAGCCGCCGATGGCGGTCGGCGTCGATCTGCGCGGCGAATCCTACGGCCTCTTGATCGACCAGATCGGCGAGGTCTTGAAACTCCACGATAACGGCCGCGAGGAAAACCCCGTCAATCTCGACCCCCGCATGGCCAAGCTCGCCGGCGGTGTTCACCGTCTCGACGGCCAGCTCATGGTCGTCCTCGACGTCGATCGCGTTCTCGAAATCGTGCCGGACCTGATGGCGGCATGAAGACCGAAGCTGGAACGGAAACATCCCTTTTGGGATTTGGTAATTGGAGGCCTAAAATGAAAACTTGTCTGGTCGTCGATGACTCGAGCGTCATCAGAAAGGTCGCACGCCGCATCCTCGAAGGTCTCGACTTTCAGATCGTCGAAGCCGAGGACGGCCAAAAGGCGCTTGAAGTCTGCAAGCGCGCCATGCCCGAAGCGGTTCTGCTCGACTGGAACATGCCGGTCATGGACGGCTACGAATTCCTCGGCAATCTGCGCCGCATGCCCGGCGGCGACGCGCCCAAGGTGGTGTTCTGCACCACTGAAAACGACGTTGCACACATTGCGCGGGCGCTGCATGCCGGCGCCAATGAGTACATCATGAAGCCGTTCGACAAGGACATCGTCACCGCGAAGTTCCAGGAAGTCGGCCTGCTCTGATTTCGAGCAGGTGATCCCGGCGGCTCGACGGCCTTCGGCGTTGTTTTGTAAGTGTGCCGCTTGAGTTGGGGTCGGGTGAATTAATGAGTGTTGCGTTAACGAGGTCTCCACCGCCAATCTCGACACGGCAAGACAAGCTGCGCGTCATGGTGGTCGACGACTCCGTCGTGATCCGCGGGATGATCTCGCGCTGGATCGGCGCCGAGCCGGACATGGAGGTCTCGGCCTCCCTGCGCACCGGTCTCGACGCCGTCAACCAGATCGAACGCATCAAGCCCGACGTTGCCGTGCTCGATATCGAAATGCCGGAGCTCGACGGCATTTCGGCGCTGCCGCAACTCCTGGCGAAAAAACGCGACCTCGTCATCATCATGGCGTCGACGCTGACCCGCCGCAATGCGGAGATCAGCTTCAGGGCGCTTTCGCTCGGCGCGTCCGACTACATTCCAAAGCCGGAGAGCACGCGCGAGGCCACCGCGGCCGAGACCTTCCACCACGATCTGATTCAGAAGATTCGTCATCTGGGCGCCAGGGCCCGCCGGCGCGCGCAGCCTGCCGCGAGCCCGTCGATGGCGCCGGCCCCTGAGCGGGCACGCGGAGCATTGGCCCAACCGGTCGCCGCGCCGGTTGCGCAGCTGCAGCTGGCGCGCCAGCCCTTCAGCATGCTGGCGCCGCGGGTGCTCCTGATCGGCTCGTCGACCGGTGGCCCGCAGGCCCTGATGACGCTGGTTGCCGACATCGGCCCGGTGATCGATCGTTTTCCGGTGCTGATCACCCAGCACATGCCGCCGACCTTCACCACGATTCTCGCCGAGCATCTGGCGCGCGCGAGCCGCCGGCCGGCGCATGAAGCCGTCGATGGCGAGATCGTCAAGCCCGGCCGGATCTATCTTGCGCCGGGCGGCCGCCACATGCGCGTGGTGCGCCATGGCGCCGAGACTGCGATCGCGCTTGACGACGGGCCGCCGGTGAATTTCTGCAAACCCGCGGTGGACCCGCTGTTCAACTCCGCCATCGACGTCTGGCAGGGCGGCATCATGTCGGTGATTCTGACCGGCATGGGCTCCGACGGCATGCGCGGCGGCAAGGACATCGTCGCCGCCGGCGGCAGCGTGATTGCTCAGGACGAAGCGACCAGCGTGGTGTGGGGTATGCCGGGCGCGGCCACCAATGCAGGTATTTGTGCGGCAGTTCTGCCGCTCAATCAGATCGCGCCAAAACTGGTTCGGTTGTTTTCGGGAGATCGTTCGTGACGCCTTCAGACTATGAGTATCTGCGTAAGCTTCTGAAAGAGCGCTCCGGGCTCGATCTTTCGGCCGACAAGCAATATCTGGTCGAAAGCCGGTTGTTGCCGCTGGCGCGCAAGTCCAGCCTGCCGGGCATTTCCGAACTCGTCGAGAAGATGAAGGGCGGAGCCAACGTGCTGACGGCGGAGGTGGTCGAAGCGATGACCACCAACGAGACGTTCTTCTTCCGCGACAAGATTCCGTTCGATCATTTGCGGGAGACGGTCATCCCGGCGATGGCGCAGGCGCGCGCGGCCCGCCGCTCCTTGCGCATCTGGTGCGCCGCTTCCTCCACCGGGCAGGAGCCGTATTCGATCGCGATGTGCCTGAAGGAAGCAGGTTCCCTGCTGTCGGGCTGGCGCACCGAGATCGTCGCGACCGACCTGTCGCAGGCGGTGCTGGAAAAATCGAAGGCCGGAATCTTCAGCCAGTTCGAGGTGCAGCGCGGATTGCCGATCGGGTTGCTGGTGAAATATTTCACCCAGAACGGCGAACTCTGGCAGATCAATGCCGAGCTCCGCAGCATGGTGCAGCATCGTCAGCTCAACCTTCTGCAGGACTTCTCCCATCTGGGCGTGTTCGACATCGTCTTCTGCCGCAACGTGCTGATCTATTTCGATCAGAATACCAAGACCAACATCTTCGAACGGCTCTCCCGGATGCTGGAGCCCGATGGCGTGCTGGCGCTGGGCGCGGCCGAATCCGTTGTCGGCATCACCAACACCTTCAAGCCCTATCCGGAGCGGCGCGGACTTTATCGTCCGAACATCGCGCCGGTGATACGGGTGGGGGCGTCGACACTGGTGCCGCAAACCCTGCGGGCCGTCGCCGCGGCGCGCTGAGCCTGGTCTTCACCTCGTCCGCTTGCCATGCCGCGCTATACGATCGCGTGCGGCAGGAAGCGTGACGTGTTGCCGGTGATCGGGTTCGCGTCCTCGCGGATCGACAGGCCGCATGGCGTGTGATCGACCAGCCAGCTTCCAAGCACCGGGTATTGGTCGGTGAAGCTCGGCAGCGGCGCTAGAGCCTGCCGGATGAATCCTTCCGCCCCGTACGGGCCTTGCTGTTCCATCAGCGTGGTGCCGGCGCTGACGAGCGCGACATTGGCGCCTTCGCGCGAATAGAGCGGCTTGCGCACGAACGAGGAGCCGAGCATCGACGCCTTCGGATCGTCCTCGAAATAGGCCGGCAGCAAATTGGGGTGCTTCGGAAACATCTCCCAGAGCAGCGGAAGTATGCCCTTGTTGGAGAGGATCGCCTTCCAGGGCGGCTCGATCCAGCGTGTCGGCGCGCTCGACAGTTTTGCGCCGAACGCGTCTTGAAACATCCATTCCCAGGGATAGAGTTTGAAGGCGAGCTCAATTCCGCGATCGTCGACATCGACGAAGCGGCCATCGCCGCCCAGTCCGACATCCTTGATATCCATCAGCGTCGTCTTCAATCCGGCCTGGCTCGCGGTGTCCTGCAGATAGGCCAGCGTGCCGGCATCCTCGGTGTTGTCGGTCATCCCGGCGAGATGCAGATGCTTTGCGCCGCCGTGTTTCTTCCAGGCGTCGATCAGGCGCTCATGGATTGAATTGAACTGGTCGGCGCGCTTCGGGATGATGTTGCGCTCCATCGCCTGTTCGAGCCAGGTCCACTGAAAAACCGCCGCTTCGAAAATCGAGGTCGGTGTATCCGCGTTGTACTCCAGGAGTTTCGCCGGGCTCCAGCCGTCGTAGCTCAGGTCCAGCCGGCCGTAGAGGCTGGCGTCGCGGCGGCGCCAGCTCTCGGACAGCAGCGGCCAGAAGGCTTCGGGTATTTTCAACCGGCGCAGATATTTTTCGTCCTTGATCGCGCGGCCGACCAGTTCGAGGCACATCGCATCGATCTCGCCGGTAGGCGCCTCGATCCGCCGTTCGATCTCGTTCAGCGTGAAGGCGTAATAGGCGCTTTCGTCCCAATAGCGCTCGCCGTTGATGGTGTGAAAAGTGAACCCGACGCCTTCGGCGGTGGCACGCCAGTCGTCGCGCTCTGGGCAGGGGATGCGCTGCATGAATTCAGCCGCCTGAGAAGCCGACGGCGTGGCCGAATGAGCCGAAGCCGCCGCGCTGCGCGCTGTGCGAGCCGGAATCGGAAGTGCCCGAGGACGAATGGCTCGATGACGAATCGCTTGAGTAGTAGCTGCTGCGCGACGAGCTGCCGCTGGAGCCGCTACTGGATGAAGAGCTGCGCGACGAGCACTCGGTATTGCTTTGCTGGTATGGCGGCGAAGCCGCATTCGGCGATGGCTCGCAGTTGCGGCTCGGCATCAACGTGTAGGCGGCGCTGCCGACCGCAACGGTGCCCATTAGCAGCAGCGCAACGTGGCCCGAACGTTTCGCCGGTGCCTGAGCGGGGCGCGGCGATGCCGGCACCGAGACCGGTTTGCGCTTGCCGAAATCCTGGTCTGATTTGTTCGCCATGGTCAGTAGATCATCGAGGCGGCGTTCAGTGCGCCGGCGGCCAGCGAGGCCAGCCCGAGCCAGATCGCGGCGGCGAGTTCGCCGGCCGCAATCCGCTTCGACAGGTTCGGCACCGGAACCCTGACGAGGAAATAGACTGTTATCTGCACGACCACGGCGATCGCGGCCCAGATCATGCAATCCCAGACATTGGCGGAATGGGCGATGGCGCTGACCAGCGGCAGCACAAAGCCGAGCAGGCTCAGGCCCAGCGCGATCGCGGCTGCCGGCTCGTTGGCGCGGATCAGGTCGAACTCATTGTGCGCCGTGACGCGGGTGTAGACGAAGAGGTAGGCGACTACGGCTACGATCGCCGTACAGAAATACACCAGGAACGCCGGAAGCCCGGCAAGGGATTGCAGAACCATTTAATTCGCCCCGACTCGTGCGCTCGATAAGGTTCGCACGATCTGTCAGTCGGCGCATAGGCGCGGCGGGTTCAATTCCAATAAAAACTCCGCCTGGAGCCCGGTTCTGATTGGATCAGAACCGGGCTTCAGATTCTTGTTTTGACGCGTTTTCTTGACGCGAACCGGTGTCCACTTCGCTGGAAAACGCTGTAAACAAAACCCCGCCATTTGCGGCGGGGGTCGCAGATCTTCCATCGCGGCCTTGACGCAGTCGGTTATTCCCTGACCTCAATCTTACCCTTCATCGCCGGGTGCAGGCCGCAGATGTAATCGTAGATTCCTGCATCGGCGAGGGTCAGCTGGGTGGTCTGGCCTTTCAGCGCGATCGACGAGCGCTGCGCCTTGGGGGCGCTCCCGAGTTCGGCGGTCGCAACCGCCGAATTCCCAAGGCCGCCGGTGAAGACGGTGGATTTTGCCCTGAGCATCGCAGTCAAGCCTTGCGTGATGCCGGCAACGCCACCTCCTGCGATGATGGCCGCCGTCCATTTCACCATCGGCGGCAGGTCGGTCATAACAGCGGCGGACACGATCGTTCCTGCGACGACGGCACCGGGCGTCGCCACCGTATCGAGCAGGTTGTCCGCGCCGGGAATGTAGAAAGCGGCGATCTCCACTACGGCTGCCGTGCCGAGCATGATGACGGCGGCTGGTGTGCCGAGCCATGCGAAGCCCTCGTTCAGGCTTGCATGTCCGGCGTAGGTTGCGCCGCTCAGAATTAGCAGCGGCAGGAACAGCCGAAAGCCGGTTGCTGCGGCGAGCCCAATGCCAAGCGCAACCGACAGTGCAATATCCAGGTTCGACATGTGCCGTAAACTCCATCAGCCCCGAGGAAGCTCGAAGGGCAGCGTGAAGGGTCAACGGCAGTCTCGACCGGCGGCGATGCTTCCTCGATACGACATCGCCTGCCATGAACGCCGTTTCAAGTCGTTCGCCGGCTCCCAAATCGTAGCAGCTTTTGTGGAACTCGGATTAGTCCGGGGAGGTAGTAATATAAGGTGATTAAACTTTGGAGATGTAATCCGGATTGCGGACCTACCTGAGTAAGCAACTGCACCCTTGCTCGGGAGGATCGCCATGGCGACGAATTTGATCTCTCTAGTGATGCAATGCCTCACGCCGGACATGATAGCGAAGCTCGCTTCTGCTCTGGACCTTGATCGCAATGTTGCGCAAAAAGCCATCGCGGGTGCGATTCCTGCGCTTCTTGCAAGCTTCGCTGACGTTGCCTCCACGCCCAATGGGGCACGCCAGCTCACCAACACGCTGACACAGCAATCCGGGTCGCTTGAGAGCCTCAAGAATCTCATCGGCGGTTCCGGCCAGAACTCGCTGGCGGAAACGGGGTCGAACATGCTTTCGGGCCTGTTCGGTGGCGGAACGCTGGACACAATGGCGCAGACGATAGGCAAGTTCGCGGGGATCGGCGAGGGTACCAGCAAGTCGATGCTCAGCATGCTTGGCCCTGTGGTCCTTGGTGCGTTGGCTCAGCAGCAACGCAGCACGGGTCTCGACGCAAGCGGGCTGGTGTCTCTTCTCACTTCACAGAAGGATCAGATCGCCGCGGCAATACCGTCGGGTCTCGCCGGTCAGTTGAGTGCCGAGGGTCTCATCGACAGAGCGACTGGAGGCTTGCGCAGCGGCGCGGAGGCGGCCAGCGCGGCTGGCGGCCGAATTGCAGAGGCTTCTGAGCGGACCGTTTACCAGGCTGGTCAGGCGGCCTCTACGGCGGCCCGTTCAACCGCGGTTTCACAATGGCCGTACTGGCTGGTCGCTGCGGCGGTATTGGGTGGTCTCGTCTGGTTCGCCTTTGGTCGTTCAGGGGAGGACACGGTCGCTCAGGTGTCGCCTTCCACCACGACGCGGAACGCGACCGGAACCGTGGGCCTGGCGCCGACGGATTTGACGGTCGGAGGGATGAATTTGGCGAACCAGATCAACTCGTCGGTTGGTTCCATCAGGACCGTGCTTCCTGGTATCACCGATGCCGCTTCAGCCGAGGCTGCCCTGCCCAAACTAAAGGAAGCAACGGCTCAATTGAATGAGGTGCGCTCCCGCGCAACGCAGCTCTCTCCGGAAGGAAGGAGCACCCTCGTAAAGCTGATTGTGGTCGCGACACCCACGATCAACCAGATGTGTGACAAGGTGCTGGCGACGCCCGGCGCCGGCGATGTTGCGAAGCCGGCGATTGAAGAGCTTCGCGGCAAGCTCGACGCGCTCGCACGCTCCTGAATGTCAGAACGTCGTGCCGTCCGGCCTGTGGGGCCGCGCGTGATGGCCTGAAAACAAAATTCGCGAACAGCAAACCGGCTGAAATGAAAGGCATCGCCTCCGATCGGGGAGGCGATCGCATCCGTATTAACGGGCGTGGGCGCCGCGCAAATGGCGGTCAAGGCGCGGGCGGTCAAAGCGTGCTCATCAGTCAATCTAACCGACCATTTCTTGGTGCTTGCGAATTAGATAAGTGTGTGCTTATGTGTTGGCATGATCCAGAACGACATCTTCAAGGCTCTGGCCGATCCGACCCGCTGCGCAATCTTCGAGAAACTGGCGAATGGCAGCATGAACGCCAGTGCCTTGCGGGAGGGTATGACGATCAGCCAACCAGCCATGTCCCAACACCTCTCGGTTCTGCGCAACGCAAGGCTGGTGCGGGAACAACGGCAGGGCCGTTTCGTGAACTACGAGGTCGATCCAGACGGCTTGGCGCTCATAGCCGGATGGCTGGCGAAGTATCGCTCCTACTGGCCCGCGCGCATCGACGCTTTGAAAGCCTTGCTGAAGGATATGGACCAATGAACGACATGGAGGCCGAGGGGCAGACGAAAGACCTGGTGCTCGAATACGAACTCGACGCGCCACCTGAAAAAGTCTGGCGGGCGATTAGCATTCCCGCGTTTCGTGAGAAATGGCTACCGAAAGGAGAACTGGCTGATACTGAACCAGTCTCTTCGGCGCCGGGTGAGGAAATTTGCTACATAATGCGGGACGACGAACCGCCCTTTCTCGAAAGCGTGGTGACGTTTCAGGTCACGCCTAATGCCGTGGGCGGCACCAGACTGAAAATCATTCACGGGCTGGCAGACGCACGACTGGAGCGTCATCTGCCAAGGGCGGCGAACAACAATTGGACCTGCCTCATGCTCGCCGCCTGACGCCTCCGCCCCGCCAAAGACATTTCTGGAAGAAAAGGAATTCGCCGATGCGCGAAGCGATGCAGCTCGTCCCTATGGTCATCGAACAATCCAGCCGTGGCGAACGCTCTTTCGATATCTATTCCCGCCTGCTTCGCGAGAGGATCATCTTCCTGAACGGCGAGGTGAACGACACTGTGTCTGCTCTCGTCTGCGCGCAGTTGTTGTTCCTGGAGGCCGAAAATCCCAAGAAGCCGATCCAACTGTATATCAACTCGCCCGGTGGTGTCGTTACCAGTGGCCTCGCGATGTACGATACTATGCAATATGTCCGCGCGCCGGTTCATACGCTCTGCATGGGGACGGCCCGCTCAATGGGGTCGTTTCTGTTGATGGCAGGCGAACCTGGCGAGCGTGCCGCCTTGCCCAACGCCAGCATTCTTGTCCACCAACCGTCGGGCGGTTTCCAGGGGCAGGCGTCGGACATGCTCATCCATGCCGAAGAAATCCTGCGAACCAAGCAGCGCATGACGCGGCTCTACGCCGAGCATTGCGGACGGACCTATGAGGAGTTCGAGCGTGCGATGGACCGCGACCGTTTCATGACGGCGGAAGAAGCTTTGGAATGGGGTCTGATCGATCGGCTTCTCACGGAGCGGGAGGCCAGCCCGGAGCGCGAGGTCGGCGTATGAGTCCCCGGTTGTGCCGCTGGTCCAACAACGCAACCGACTTCCGCCACGCGTCTAGAGCCTCTTCCGTTCCGATTGAATCGGAACGGGGCTCTAGATTCTTGTTTTGACGCGTTTTCTTGACGCGAACCGGTTTCCACTTCGCTGGAAAACGCTACGGGACTTCGAAGCCGCGATCATCCCGACACGCCGCAGAGCCAACTGCCCAAACAAAAACCCCGCCGTTTGCGGCGGGGTTCTGTCGGGAGGAGTGAGCCGTGCGGCTCGCCCTAAACCCCTGGTCAGGCGGGGATGCGCTCGTCCGCCTCGTGTGGCTCGCGCAGCACGTAGCCGCGGCCCCACACGGTTTCGATGAAGTTGCGGCCTTCGGAGGCGTTCGCCAGCTTTTTGCGCAGCTTGCAGATGAAGACGTCGATGATCTTCAGCTCGGGCTCGTCCATGCCGCCATAGAGGTGGTTAAGGAACATTTCCTTGGTTAGGGTGGTTCCCTTGCGGAGCGAGAGCAGCTCCAGCATCTGGTATTCCTTGCCCGTCAGGTGCACGCGCTGGCCGCCGACTTCGACTGTCTTGGTGTCGAGATTGACGACGAGATCGCCGGTCTGGATGACCGACTGGGCGTGGCCCTTGGAACGGCGCACGATCGCATGGATGCGGGCAACCAGTTCGTCCTTGTGGAAGGGCTTGGTCATGTAGTCATCGGCGCCGACGCCGAGGCCCTTGACCTTATCCTCGATGCCGGCGAGGCCGGAGAGGATCAGAATGGGGGTCTTGATCTTCGAAACCCGGAGCTGCTTGAGCACGTCGTAGCCGGACATGTCGGGCAGGTTGAGGTCGAGAAGGATAATGTCGTAGTCATAGAGCTTACCGAGGTCGACGCCTTCTTCCCCGAGGTCCGTCGTATAGACGTTGAAACTCTCGGATTTGAGCATCAACTCGATCGACTGCGCGACAGCGCTGTCATCTTCAATCAGCAAAACGCGCATGCCAGTCCCCTTTAGTCCGCCGCTCCGGGCGTCAGGTCGGCCGCACTTGCGGCACTCAAAACGCCTTTAACAACTGATTCGGATCCTGACAGACACATGGTTAACAAATCCTGATTCCGGTTCGCAAGCTCTTTAAGTGCAATTTTTAGCGAATCGCCCTAAGATATTGCTGGGAAGCAGCTTTTCTCTACCGTGTCCACTCAAGCTCCAGATTAAGAGACGGACCTAACCGACTCCCGCGTTTAGCCCTTCTTCTGAGGGGCGAGCGCGCTCAGTCACCAAAAGACAGTGACGCAATGATTAATGATGCGGGTAAACACGAGGTTAAGCGGCCCCCGCTAAAACGCGGAAACTTAAGGTTTTCGCAATGAAGGCGCTCGCGGAGCAGATCGGCGATATCGACGGCGTCAATATATATGGCCGTGTTGTGGGCGTGCGCGGACTGATGGTCGAGATCGCGGGGCCCATTCATGCGATGTCGGTCGGTGCGAGGATCGTCATCGATACCGGCGGGGGCCGCTTCATCCCGGCCGAGGTGATCGGCTTTTCCGGCAGCAATGCGGTCGTGATGCCATTCGGCGGGCTCGACGGTGTCAGGCGTGGTTGCCGCGCGGTCATTGCCACCGCGGCCAGCCAGGTGCGGCCGTCACCGGCCTGGCTCGGCCGCGTCATCAACGCCATGGGTGAACCGATCGACGGCAAGGGGCCGCTGGTGCAGGGGCCGTCGCCGATGCCCTACCGCAATTCGCCGCCGCCGGCGCATTCGCGCAAACGCGTGGGCGCGCCCCTAGATCTGGGCGTCCGTGCGCTCAATACATTCCTGACTTGCTGCCGCGGCCAGCGGCTCGGCATCTTCGCCGGTTCCGGCGTCGGCAAATCGGTGCTGCTGTCGATGCTGGCCCGCAATGTCGATGCCGACATTACGGTTATCGGCCTGATCGGCGAACGCGGCCGCGAGGTGCAGGAATTTCTGCAGGAGGATCTCGGCGACGAGGGTCTTGCGCGCTCGGTCGTGGTGGTGGCGACATCGGATGAGCCCGCCTTGATGCGGCGGCAGGCGGCTTATCTGACGCTGGCGATTGCGGAGTATTTCCGCGATGAGGACAAGGACGTGCTGTGCCTGATGGACTCGGTCACGCGCTTTGCGATGGCGCAACGCGAGATCGGGTTGTCGGCCGGCGAGCCGCCGACGGCCAAGGGCTATACGCCGACCGTGTTCACCGAATTGCCGAAACTTCTGGAGCGGGCAGGGCCGGGCACCGGCGTTGGCACCATCACCGGCATTTTTACCGTGCTGGTCGACGGCGACGATCATAACGAGCCGATTGCGGACGCGGTCCGCGGCATTCTGGACGGCCACGTCGTGATGCAACGCTCGATTGCGGAACGTGGGCGGTTTCCCGCGATCAATATCCTCAAATCGGTCTCCCGCACCATGCCGAGATCGGCCAACCCGGACTATCTGTCCGTGATCATGCGGGGCCGCCAGGTGATGGCGACCTACGCCGACATGGAGGAACTGATCCGGCTCGGCGCCTATCGGGCGGGTTCAAGCCCCGAAGTCGACGAGGCGATCCGCCTGCACGAGCCGCTGGAAGCCTTCCTGCGCCAGGCCAAGGACGAAAAATCGAGCCTCGATGACGGCTATCGCCAGTTGGCGCAAATCCTCGCCAATTTGGAAACGGAACGCTAACTTTGTCAGGCCATCATCTCCGGCACATGATTAATGAGGCCGGTGGGGCCCCCCGGGGGAGCCGGCTCCGTCCCGCGTTCAGATTGGGACTTCTGGGGAGTATGAGTCGATGAAGTCACGCGAAACGCTGATCCGCCTGAAGAAATTTCAGGTCGACGAGAAGCGCCGAAGGGTTACCCAGATCGAAGGCATGATCGCCGACTTCCAGCGCATGTCGGTCGATCTCGAGCGCGAAATCCAGACCGAGCAGGAGCGGGCCGGGATCAACGATCCCTCCCATTTCGCCTACCCAACCTACGCCAAGGCCGCGATCCAGCGCCGGGAGAACCTGACCCGTTCCGCCGACGAACTGCGCCTCCAGCTCGAGGACGCCAAGAGCCTGCTCAGCGAAGCGTTCGAGGAGCTGAAGAAGGTGGAACTGCTCGACGAGCGCGACCAGGCGCGCGAGCGCGCCGAGGAGAGCGCCCGGGAGCAGGCCGACATGGACTCCATCGGCCTGATGCGCGCCCGGCTTGGCGTCGCCTGACGCCTCTCACCCTCATCGGTTGCACGATCAAAAACCCCGGGCGGCAAGGCCCGGGTTTTTCTGTTCCAGAATCCCCGAAACCGGCGACTTGGTGGCCCCCTTATCGCAGGGTATGCTACGAAACTTCTCGATTGCTCCGGCGTAAGACGCGATGGAGAAAATCGCGATTTGGGGGACGCTGAATGCTGACGCCAGCGGAGCTGGTCTGGCTGATTGCCGCGGTTGCGAAGGGGGATGAGGCTGCTTTTGAGCGCCTTTACGCCGCCACGCGCGCGAAACTCTTCGGCGTCGTGCTCCGTATCTTGCGCCGTCAGGACCTCGCGGAGGAGGTCATTCAGGAGGCTTACGTCAAGATCTGGAAAAGCGCCGGACAGTTCAACCCGGCGCTTGCTTCGCCGATTACCTGGATGGCGTCGATCGCGCGCAACCGCGCGATCGACGTGGTGCGCAAGAAGAGCGAAATCTCGATCGAGGAGGAGCCGACCGCGATGGAAGTCGCGGCCGATTCGCCCGACCCGCTGGCGCGGCGCGAGATGACGGAAGAGTTGAAGCGGTTGCTGGAATGCGTCGGCCGTCTCGAGCCGGATCGGCAGAAGCTGGTGCTCTTGGCCTATTACAACGGCTGGAGCCGCGAGCAGCTCGCCGCCAAGTTCGAGACGCCGGTGAATACGGTGAAGACGTGGCTGCGCCGCAGCATGATGGACATAAGGGAGTGTCTCGGGCTTTGATGCCCGGATCTTGAACGATGGCCCATAGCGAAGACCATATCGCGCTCGCCGCGGAATATGCGCTCGGCACCCTCGATGCCGATGAGCGCGCGCAGGTCGAGACCATGATGGCCGTCGACGCCGAATACACCGCGCTGGTCCATGCCTGGGAATACCGGCTCGGCGTCTTGAACCAGATGGTCGGCTCGGTCGAGCCGCGGCCGATCGTGTGGGAGAACATCAAGGCTGCGATCGGACAGTCCACCGAACAGCAGGCGACGCTGGTGCTGCCCGAGGCGTCGCCGCCTCCGGAGCCTGCACCACCACCTGCCGAGGAGCCTGTGGTCGCCGCGGCGCCTCCCGTCGCCGTCGACCATGTGAGCGACAATTCGAACGTCATCCAGCTGGCGGGCCGGGTCCGGCGCTTGCGCAGCGTCGCGTCGATGGCCACCGCGCTTGCCGCAGCCCTGGTCGCGATGCTGGCGGTGCAGGTCTATCGGCCGGAATTGCTGCCGGAAGCGCTGCGGCCGAAGCCGCGCATCCAGACGGTCGAGGTCAAGACGCCGGCGCCATCGCCTGTGCCCTCGGCGCAATATGTTGCGCTATTGCAGCGTGACGGCGGCTCGCCCGCCTTCATCCTGACGGTCGACGCCGCGACCAAAAATTTCACCGTCCGCAAAGTCGGCGCCGATGCCGAGCCCGGCAAGAGTTTTGAGCTCTGGCTGATCTCCGACAAGCTGCCGCAGCCGCGCTCGCTCGGCGTGATCGGCGGCAGCGATTTCACCGCGCGTCCGGTGCTCGCCGACTACGACGCCGGTACGATCAATGCAGCGACCTACGCGGTGACCGTGGAGCCGGCCGGCGGATCTCCGACCGGCCAGCCGACCTCGGCGCCGATCTATGTCGGCAAACTGATCGAGACGGTGCCGGCTACTCGCTAGCCGCTCCTCATGTGAGGAGGCGCGAAAGCCCGTAGATCCTATGGGGTGGCAGGTGGTCAGGGGGTAAGCTGAGTTTGCGACCACCCGACAGCCCCGACAAAAAGAAAACGCCCGTGGGGAGCGGGCGTTTTCGTAGTCAACTTGGGGGTAGTTGGGGTCTTAATTATCCACGTGGCCTTTGGGGGCTGTAAAGAGCCGCGTGAATTCCGTGAATTCTCCTTTAGCGTACGACAGAGTTGCCTGAACTCGTAATCACAACCGGCTTACCGGCCTTCATGACGCGCGTGCTCGCGGTCTGGGTCAGACCTTCATCCGAGGTTGTGCGCGCGGAGATGCTGAAACCGGCGACCACGACACCCGCAACCAGAGCCACGACCACGATCTTGAGATGGGTCGTGCGATCTGCGCTGTAGATCGAGTGGTTCATGGAAGTCTCCTGCCGCCTTCCGTCCTGCAAATTCGTCGATGCCGTTCACAGGGCGGTTCAACGTCTCGCGTCAGGAAACGTAGGAATCCGCAGATTAGTTCCCAAGTGGCGATCACAAGGCGGTGAAAAGACTTGAACGGCCGCGATCAAAGGGTCGCTCCGCGAGGGCAAAAATAGAAGATTTCCTAAATGTTACAATGGTTTAAAATGCCACCCGCGACGCTAGCGGCAAATGCCTGCCGATTGGTGCGATGTTAACAAATTGTTTGCATGTGACGAAAAGGCTTCGCCTTTTTCGCCGCTGATTTGCGCCGCGCGCAGGCTTCCGGCCTACACGCTTCCCACCGTCTTCAGCCGCGCGCGCGGGTGAATTTCGGCCTGAGATAATACGGTGGTCTGCGAGCGGAAGCGCTCGACCAGCGAGCGGACGAACGGGCGGATCGCAGCCGAGGTGACCAGCACCGGCGCCTCGCCTTCGCGGGCGGCCTGCTCGAACGCGTTGCGGACCGAGGTCATGAACTCCGATAGCTTTGAGGGCTGCATGGCAAGGCTGCGGTCCTCGCCGGTGCCCACGATCGATTCCGCAAACGCCATCTCCCAGCGCGCCGACAGCGCGATCAGCGGCAGGTAGCCGTTGTAGGTGGTGTTCTGCGCGCAGATCTGCCGCGCCAGCCGGGCGCGGACGTGCTCGACCATGGTGGCGGGGTGGCGCGAGAAGGCGAGCGCGTCGGCGATGCCTTCGAGAATGGTGGAGAGATCGCGGATCGAGATCCGCTCGGCCAGCAGCAATTGCAGCACGCGCTGGATGCCCGAGACCGTGACCGAACTCGGCACGATGTCCTTGACCAGCTCGCCCTGTTCCTTCGGCAGGTCCTTCAACAGCTTCTGCACCTCGCCGTAGGACAAAAGATCGCTCATGTTGTTCTTGAGCAGCTCGGTCAGATGCGTCGACAGCACGGTGGCGGCATCGACCACCGTGTAGCCCTTCAGCGATGCTTCTTCCTTGAGCGCGGCGTCGACCCAGGTTGCCGGGAGACCAAAGGTCGGCTCGACGGTGTGGATGCCGGGCACGCCGACCTGGTTGCCGGCGGGATCCATGACCATGAATTGGTTCGGCCAGATCTTGCCGGAGCCGGCGTCCACTTCCTTGATCTTGATGACATAGGTGTTGGCCTCGAGCTGGACGTTGTCGAGGATGCGCACCGCCGGCATCACAAAGCCCATTTCGATCGCAAGCGAGCGGCGCAGCGCCTTGATCTGCTCGGTGAGGCGGTCGGTGCCGTCAGGGCCGTTGACCAGCGGCAGCAGCGCGTAGCCGAGTTCGATCTTGAGGTCGTCGATCTTGAGCGCGGTGGCGATCGGCTCTTCGGCTGAGGCCTGGGCGGCTGCGGCCGCCAGTTCGGGCGCCGCGGCTGCGGCCGCTTCCGCCGCCTTGGCGACGCCGTTGCGGTTCTTCGCCTTCCAGGCCAGCACGGCGGCGCCGCCGCCGAGCGCGAGGAAGGGCAGCATTGGAATGCCCGGCAACAGCGCCAGCACCAGCATCACGCCGGCCGACATGCCGAGCGCCTGCGGATAACCCGAGAGCTGCTTCATCATCGCCTTATCGGCCGAACCGGTGATGCCGGCTTTCGAGACCAACAGGCCCGCCGCGGTCGAGACGATCAGCGCCGGCACCTGCGTTACCAGGCCGTCGCCGACCGTCAGGATGGTGTAGGTGCGGGCGGCGTCGCCAAAGCTCATGCCCTGCTGCGCCACGCCGATAATGATGCCGCCGATGACGTTGATGAAGACGATCAAAAGCCCCGCGATGGCGTCGCCGCGGACGAATTTGGACGCACCGTCCATCGCGCCGAAGAAGCCGCTTTCGTCCTCCAGGGCCTTGCGGCGTGCCTTGGCGGTGGCTTCGTCGATCAGGCCGGCGGAAAGATCAGCGTCGATCGCCATCTGCTTGCCGGGCATCGAGTCCAACTGGAAGCGCGCGGCGACTTCGGCGATGCGGCCCGAACCCTTGGTGATGACGACGAAGTTCACGATCACCAGGATCGCGAACACGATAATTCCGATGACGAAATTACCGCTCATCACGAAATTGCCGAACGCCTCGATGACGTGGCCGGCCGCGGCCGTGCCCTCATGGCCGTGCGACAGGATCAGCCGGGTGGAGGCCATGTTCAGCGACAGCCGCAGCATGGTCGAGATCAGTAGCACGGTCGGAAACGCCGAGAATTCCAGCGGCGCCTGGATGAACAGCGCCGTCATCAGGATCAGGATCGACACCGTGATCGAGATCGCCAGGAACAGATCGAGCACGATCGCGGGCAGCGGCAGGATCAGCACCACCAGGATGGTGAGGACGCCGAACGCGAGCGCCAGATCGCCGCGCCTCAGCATATCTCCGATTTCGCTTAGGGATGGAAACTTGCCGCTGGCGCCTGCGCCGCCCTGACCCGCCGTGACATCGACCATGGTAGCCGCATCCCCCCGCGATTGGCGCCCGCGGGCGCCAAACGTCTGCGCGGCGGCCGAAGGGCCGCCGGTCCGAAAGTGAGGTACCGCACTGGCGTCCACGGGGTTCCTCCCGTTCTACGCGGCCGACGACACTCGACTTCACTCGGCAATTCTTGCCGGGTGTATGGTTAGCAAAGGGTTAACGGGGGGGTGCGGGGGCTGGTGCGGGCCGTATTTCGGGCCGCTGTCAGTCTCACCCGCATGCCCTCACCGCCAGAGCCGTCATTGCCTGCGACAAACGCGAAGCGTTTGCGCAAGGGAGCGAAGCGACGAAGCAATCCATCTATCCCACGCGGAGAGGTGGATTGCTTCGCTGCGCTCGCAATGACGGGGAGAGAGCATGCCTCCGCATTCCCGCGGCGCGTTTCGCCCGGGCTTTGCCAACCGTTTCGCCCAAAGAGAAGAGGGCGCAGGGAATGCGGGGTGCTTGCTGCACCCGCGGTCCCGTGTGCAAGAGATGGGGGTAGAGGCGCACACGAGCATACAGGTACAGCCGGAGCACTCCGGCATCCCCAGCGCAATGGTTTTACGATGTCCGGGCCGGAGAACTACGGGGGGTTCTTGTCGCCTACCTGGCACCCGCCTTGCTCTACGCAGGAATGGGCGTGAGCGCGTCCTAAAACTGACCGGCGCAGAGGGTACCAATGGCAAACTCATCTCTAATTGAAACGCTCCGGGGAACCGCAGCGGCGAACAGGTTTCAAATCGCGACACTGATCGAAAGCCTATCGCGATCGGTCGAGTTGCTCACCGTTGACATCGAGCACGAAGAGACGCGCGCGGGTGTTCGCGACTTGTCTGAACCAGCGTACCCGGTGTTGGCGCGGAGCCTCAGGTCGCGGAGAGATAACATTCAGGCTACCTTGGCATCGTTGGGGGCGGTGGTTCATGCATCCGAGGCGGCCTGAGACTGCGTAACGGCAGTCGCTCAAGCAGTTCGTAGCATGGGTAGAGCCAACGGGTCCGGCCTTCGGCCGGCCCGATGATAAACTCCGCGAAACCCATCATCTCTGTTGATCGGAATGCAAGGAGGGGTTTCGCTTTCGCTCCACCGATTCTACACGCTACCTGGGACTGCGCCCATGGCCATCACGGCAAGACCCATTGCAACGCATGATCTCACGCTGATTTGCGAGCACCGCGAGCGGATGTTTGCCGAGTACGGCCGCACGCGCGAAGCCTTGCGGCCGATGACTTCGGCTTTCGAGCAATGGCTTTCGCCGCGACTGGCAGACGGGAGCTATTTTGGATGGATGCTCGAGGAGGCCGGCGTCGTGATCGCGGGCCTCGGCATGTCCTATGCAATCCTTCATGCGACCTGGCAGGGCCGCCCGCTGTATGAAAAGCTTGGGTGGCAGCCGACGAGCGAGATGGCGATCCGCTGGGAGTAGCCCGTAGGATGGGTGGAGCCAACGGGTCCGGCCTTCGGCCGGCCCGAAACTCCACGATACCCATTACCGCCGATGATCAGAATGATGGGTTTCGCTACGCTCTACCCATCCTACACCTGCTGCCGCGGCGGTCCTTTATGGTCTGGGGGTTGCTTTGCTTCCGCGTGGATGCGCGCGGTTCTTTGGGTGAGGTGGGTTTGGTTGATAGGCGAAGGCGTTGTGGTTGTCCTTCAGGAACGGATCGCGGAAGCAGTCGCCGCCGATACCCGTCGACATCGCCTTGCATTGCTCCATCGTGTCAAATCCGCAGCTGGTCATATGGCCGGTGACATCCTGCCGGCAAAACTCCTTTGCGTTTGCCTGATCTCCGGTCATCGCGCCAAGCGCAACAATGGCGAACATTGCTGCAACAGGCGCGCCGACTTTCAAGAATTCTTTCATCATCGTCTCTTCATGCTGTTGGTTTGGCGTAGCCCCTGGCCGCGAGCTATGTCGTCAGAGACGGTTGTGCGAGTGCGTTCAACGGGTCTTGAAGGCATGACAGTCATGTGAAGCGTCGCTCGCAATGACGCAAAGAGCCGTTGGCTCCATCCGGGCTACGAAGAGGCGTGTCTCGCCGCCTTCACGGATTCCATCCGCCGCTGCCGTACGGGCGGGTGATGATTTCGAGGAGGTGACCGTTGAGATCCTCGAAGTAGACGCCGCGTCCGCCGTCGTGGTGATTGATCTCGCCCGGTTGCTTCCGCGCCGGATCGGCCCACCAGGCCAGCTTGCGTTGCCGAACGCGGCCAAAAATCTCGTCGAATTCAGCTTCGCTGACCAGGAAGGCGTAATGCTGCGGCGCGATTTCGTCGGTGTCCATGTAATCGAGATAGGCCCCGTTCTCGGTGACGACCATCTCGAATGGCCCCCAGTGCTTCGGGGCCGGAAGGTTCAATATCTCGGTCAGGAATTTCGCCGAGGCCTTGCTGTCGCGTGCCGACAGGATCGTGTGGTTGAAATGGACCGCCATGTCGCTTCTCCCTGGGTAAGCGTTCTCGCCCAACGGCTCCAACGCTTAACCAGCGCAACTTCGGTTGAGTTCCATTTTTTGGAAATGCACTCAAATCGCTTTCGGCTGCCGGGCAGTCGCGGAATTTCCGCGACGCGATCAGAGCCTCACTCGATCCGCGCGATCTTCGCATCGTCGATCACCTTCGACCATTTCGCGATCTCGGAGCGGATCAGGACACGCATTTGCTCCGGCGTGCTGCCGCGCACTTCGCCGCCGGTTGCGGTTTCCAGCGCCTTCTTGACCGCGGGATCGGCGAGCATCGAGGCGGTTTCCGCGTTCAGCTTTTGCACGATGTCGGCCGGCGTGCCTTTCGGGGCGACAAGTCCGGCCCAGGTGCGGACGTCGTATCCCTTGAGTCCGGCTTCCTCGGCCGAAGGCACGTTCGGCAGCAAGGGCGTGCGGGTGGGCGAGGTCACCGCGAGGCCGCGGATGGCGCCGCTTTCGATCTGGCCTGCGAGCAGCACCGTGGTGCCGACGATCACAGGTACGTCGCCGCCGAGCAGCGAGGTGACGCTCGGCGCGTCGCCGCGGTAGGGGACGTGGACCATCTTGATCCCGGCGGTGGTGGTCAACAACTCGCCGGCGAGATGATGGGTGCTGCCGAAACCGACCGAGCCGAAAGACAGCTCGTTCGGCTTCGCCTTCGCCATCGCGATCAGGTCAGGCAGCGTCTTCGCAGGCGAATCCGCGCGCACGGCAATGACGAGGGCGTAATAGACCAGCGTCGAAACCATCTCGAAACTGTCGGTCGGCTCGTAAGCCAGTTTCTTGTAGAGCGTGCCCGAGATCGCGTGTGCGCCGGTCACGAGTCCCAGCGTATAGCCGTCGGACGCCGCATTGGCGATCGCTGCAGCGGCGATGTTTCCGCCGGCGCCCGGCTTGGCTTCCACGATGACCGGTTGTCCCAATCGCTTCGAAAGGCCGTCGGAAACAATGCGGGCGAGCGCGTCGGCGGCGCCTCCGGGCGAAAATCCGTGCAGCAAACGTATCGGGCGGTTCGGATAGGTTTGCGCATCCGCCAGCGACGGCGCGAGAGCGAACAGGGCTGCGATTGCAAACAGCGCCGATCGCCCCCATCGACCTCTCGATTGACCGGAAATCCCAGGCATCGTGTTTCTCTCCCTCTGTTTTGTTTTTTGCGCGTGTTTTTTATGAGCGCCGCGCTCAGGGCGGCTTCACCGCGCCGCGCATTTCCGGCGAAAATTCCAGCGCCGCCTTGTCGGGCCCGACGCCCCAGACGTCGCGCGGCAGGCCGACCCACGTTTTCGGCCGCTGCGGACGGTCACGGTGCCAGGGTCTTGGTTCGAAATAGCCGAGCTCTTCGTCGGCCATCATGTCCATGTCGTAGAACAATTCGATCAGGCAGCCGTCCGGACTGCGGTGATAGATCGCGACGTTGTGGCCCGGACCATGCCGCACCGGTCCCCACAGGATCGGAATCTTTCGGCGGCCGAGCAGGTCGCAGGCCTGGTGCATGTGCGAGGCATCGCGCAGCTCGAACGCCAGATGATGCAGCCGGCCGTCGGTGCCGCGGGCGAAATTCATCGAATGGTGCTCGAAGCCGCAGCGCATGAAGACGAAATTCTCCTCGATGCGGTCGGAGACCCGAAAGCCGAGGACGTCCTGATAGAACCGCGCGGTCGCTTGCGGGTCGGGCGCGCGCAGCGCGACGTGGCCGAGCTTGTTGACGACCAGGCCACGGAGCGGATCGATCGATTTGCAGAACTGCCACCGTGCAAACAGGTCGATGCGATGTCCGTCCGGATCGTTGAAGGTCAGCGTCTCTGAAACACCGGGCAGGCTGTCGCTTCTGATTTCCGATGCGATACCGCGATCGGCCAGCGAGCGCTGCAATTCGGCGAGGTCGGAATCGGGAGCAATTTCGAATGCGATCGCGCCGAGATGATTGTCGGTGGCCTGTTCGATGACCGTGGTGAGCTGGTCGGAGTCGCTGCCGAGATAGACACGCTTGCCGTCGCGGTTGATGACGCCGAGCCCGATCACGGATTGATAGTATTCCAGCAGGTGCTCCAGATCGGAGGTTGCCAGCGCCGTGTGCCTGACCCGCTTCACCCTGATCATCGCGTCCCCCTATCGAATTGAAACGACTGCTTGTCGGCTGGAGCAGCAATGCTATCAGCGCTGGCCGTCGTGCACGGAGATATCTGAGGCGGCCAATCCGCCGATGCGCGCATGCGGACGCCCGCCGGTCGCCATCACAAGCCCGAACGCGATCTCGTCGCGCCGCGGCGCGTCCCACACCGTCATCTCGGCGGTGCCAAAATGGCTGCGCACATAGGCCGCGTGGACGTGGCCGAGCGGAACCATCAGCCGCGTGCCGGGTCCGCCGATGGTTTTCGACGCCGGCACGATGGCCTTGGGATTGCCGAGCGCCTCGCGCGCCGCCCAGCCGCCGGCTTCGTGCCACACCGCGCCATGCTCGAGCTCGCCATCCTCGCCGACCACGATGCCCTTGCCGTAGGCTTCGATCCTCTCGGCGCCACCCAGCCGCGCAATGAGCGCGGCCGCGAGTTCGCGCCCAAGCTCGCGCAACGAAGCCTGGAACGGCATCAAGTCTGCCTCGTAGCGTCCCGCAAAGGGGTTGCGGATCACGGCGATGGACGTGCCGACGAGCAGGGGAGTAGCCAGCCGCGGCCCGCGCTCATGCCAGACCGTCTCGACGGTCAGCGCGGTCTTGCGAATGTCGTAAGCGGACATCGGCGCCTCACTCGTCGACGACGGGATTGCGCAGCACGCCGATGTTCTCGATCTCGACCTCGACGACGTCGCCGGGCTTGAGAAACTCCGGCGGCTTGCGCGTGAAGCCAACACCGGCCGGCGTTCCCGTCGCGATCACGTCGCCCGGCACCAGGTCGAAAATGGTCGAGCAGTAATTGATCAGCCGCGGGATCGAGAAAATCAGCATCGAGGTGTCGGACTTCTGCTCGACCTTGCCGTTGACGCGGGTCTCGAGCCTGAGTTTCGTCGGATCGCCGATCTCGTCCGGCGTCACCAGCCACGGACCGAACGGACCAGTGCCGACGAAATTCTTGCCGGAAGCGATCTGCTGGGCGTGGCGCTGCCAGTCGCGAACGCTGACGTCGTTGTAGATCGAATAGCCGGCGACGTGGTCGAACGCTGCCGCTTCCGGAATATGCCGGCCGCCTTTTCCGATCACGACCGCGAGTTCGCCTTCCCAATCGAGATTATCGGAAACCTTCGGCCGCACCACCGGCGCGTTGTGGGCGACCTGGGACCGCCACACGCGCAGGAAGATCGGCGGAAATTCGGTGATCTCGCGCTTCATGCCGAATGCCACCGCCTCGTTGTGGTGGTCGAGATAGTTGCGCACCGCGCAGACGATCTTTTCCGGCCGCGGAATGACGGGGAGAAATGTTATGTCGGCCAGCTTCGGGCCCGGCTTTTCGCTAGCTGCGAGCGCATCCCGGCAGGCGAAATCGGCACTCCCGACGAAGTCCGCCAGCGACGGATATTGCGGCAAGGCGCGGCCGAGATCGGCGACGCGGTCGCCGACCACCGCCCCCCAGCTTTCCCGACCATCCATGGCGAACGACAACAGCTTCATGCGCGGGCTCCTCCGGAACGCTGGATCTTTTTCGATAAAACTACTATTTTCGAAAATTGATGAAAATGCAAGCCGCCTGTTCAGGGAAACGGTCAGGATTCGGAAAAGGCCGGCCGGAGGGAGGCGTTGCTGCCGTCAATCGTTGACGCGCGTGTGGGCCGTGTATTCACGTTCGGTGTTGGTGCGGATGTGCCGCGCGATCGATTTCGCAGCGAGATCGCTGTTGCGCGCGACGCCGCCGGCATGATCGCGCGATGTTCACAGGCCTTGTCGCGCGACAGGGCGAACCAACTCCGCTATTGCAATAAATTTCGCAAACAATAATATTTTCGAAAATATGGAGGAATCGCATGACCGCGTTGATGAAAACCGTTCTCGTTCGCCAGGTCGGCGGCCCCGAAGCCCTTGAATATGTCGACGTGCCGCGTCCGGATCCGGGCCCGCACGACGTCGTGATCCGCGCCGAGGCGTTCGGCGTCGGCCAGCCGGATGTCCTGATCCGCCGCGGCGTCTACAAATGGATGCCGCCGCTGCCCGTGAACCCCGGCAATGATGTCGCCGGCATCGTGCACGCGGTCGGATCCGAGGTGAGCGGGATCGCAACCGGCCGGAAGGTGTTGCTGAGCGCCCGCGACCTCGCCCAGCGTGGCGGCTGTTACTCCGAGTTCGTCGCGGCGCCGGCCGACGCGGTGCATCTGCTCGCCGACAGCGTCGATCTGCAGGAAGCGGTGTGCCTCGCCAACTACCAGGTCGCCTGGGCGTTGCTGCATCAATGCGCGTCGACGCAACGGCCCGACAGCGCGCTGGTGATCGGCGCGGCCGGCGGCGTCGGCACGGCGCTGGTGCAACTTGGAAAACTGGCCGGGATGACCGTCATCGGCACGGTCAGCTCTGAAGAGAAAGCGGAGTTCGCGCGCCGCAATGGCGCCGACCACGTCATCCATTATCGCAACGAGGACGTCATCGCCCGCACCCGCGAGCTGACGCAGGGGCGCGGCGTCGGTCTCGTCCTCGACCATGTCGGCGGGCCCGATTTCGTCGGCTATATCCGGGCGCTCGGCAAGTGGGGCACGCTGGTGTCCTACAACGCCTTCGCCGGCCTGCCGCAGGAGAACCTGGTGGCGGCGATGCGCGACCATCTCGACACCTGCCCGGCGGTGCGCTGCTTCTCGTTCCACATTTACGACCACGACCGCGAAGGCCGCCGGGCGTTGATGCGCGAAGTGATCGGCGCGCTCGAGCGCTGCGCGATCCGCCCGGCCATCTCGGCACGGTTGAAGCTTGCCGAAGTCCGCAAGGCCCATTCCCTGCTCGAACAGGGATCGGCGCTGGGCAAGATCGTGATGACGCCGTGAGACAGGGATTGGACGCGTCGGGATCCTCGCAACGGCAGCAATCGCCGCGCCCTGTCCGTACTGCGCGCTGATCGAGCACAGCGCGCAGCGCTTCGTCAAATGCGCGGTCGCCTCAATACCGCAATCAGCGGCAACGAGAACCGCGCCATGCCGGCGGCTTTAATCGCAGTAGACCGACCTGCCATAGCCGTCGTCGCATCGCGCCCGCGCGCGATAGGGCACCGGCAGAGGCGGCCTCGGCGCATATTCCGGCGCGTAGTCGTATTCCTGCGCGTAATAGCGCTCCCGAGCGTAGTAATGTTCGGGATAGGCGGGCGCGCGTTCGACATAGGCCGGTTGCGCGGCGTAGGCCGGCCCGTACTCGCCATAGACCGCTGCCGGTGCACGGTATGCAGGGGCCGGCGTTCCGTAATAGGAGGGCTGCCGATATCCGTAACCGGGTTCCGCGTAAGGCGGTTGCCGATAGGTCGGTCCCGGACGCACATAGACGTCTGCGGAAGGCGCGTAGATTCCGCCCGGCGCCACGTAAACGGATGACAGATCGCTGGCCGCGCCGGCTGCCGAGTACAGCACAACAAAGGCCAGCGTGAGTGATGATCGGTACATGTGTGTCGCCTCCAACAATGCAGCCCCGCACCCAGCATATGATTAATTTTCGCTAAACAAATCGCGAGGTGCAATGATATTCTGCGCGAAGAAGTGTGCCATTTCTGGACTGCTCACAGCGCAGTTCGTGAGTTGAGGAACTGCGCAGCGCGATCGAGTGCGCAGTCCAGCAATCGTCGTGATTGTAATTTCCGTCATTGCTGTCGAATGACGGTCAAACATCTGCAGGATCGCCCACGATGAGTGACTTCAGCATCCGCAGCATGCGGGCGGACGAAATCCGGTTGGCCGTGGATTGGGCCGCGGCTGAAGGCTGGAATCCGGGGCTTGCCGACGACGCGTGCTTTGCTTCCGTCGATCCGGACGGCTTCTTCATCGCAGAGATCGATGGGCTGCCTGCCGCGACGGTCTCCTGCGTCAATTACGGCGCGAGCTTTTCCTTTCTCGGCTTTTACATCGTGCGGGCGGATCTGCGCGGCCATGGCTACGGCCTGCGCATATGGAATGCGGCCATCGCGCACGCCGGCCCGCGCGTGATCGGGCTCGATGGCGTGACGGCGCAGCAGGAGAACTACAGGAAGTCCGGCTTTCAGCTTGCTTACGCCAATGTCCGTTACGGCGGCACAGTTGCCACGCCCGCCGCGCCGCGGGCTGAAATCATAGCGTTGTCCGATGTCCCGATAGCGGCAGTGGAAGCGGACGACGCCACCGTGTTTCCGGCGCGGCGGCCCGCGTTCCTGCGGGCCTGGATCGGCGCGCCCGGCCATGTCGGTTGCGCGGTCGTGCGGGATGGCAGGCCCGCCGGCTGGGGCGTGATCCGTCCCTGCCGGAAGGGTTTCAAGATCGGTCCGCTGGTGGCCGACGACCGCGCCACCGCCGAAGCGGTGCTGTCCGCCTTGCTCGCCAGGGTGGGCGGCGGCGAGATTTTTCTGGATGTGCCCGGCATCAACCGCGAGGCCGTCGCTCTCGCACAGGATTTTGGACTCGCGCCGGTGTTCGAGACGGCCCGCATGTATACCGGCGCGATTCCGCCGCTGCGGCTGGAGCGGGTGTTCGGCGTCACCAGCTTTGAGCTGGGGTAGGTGAGTAGGATGGGTAGAGCCAACGGGTCCGGCCTTCGGCCGGCCCGATGATAAACTCCGCGAAACCCATCATCTTTGTTGACGGCTTCGCTCTACCCGTCCTACGGATTTGCGTCTCCAGCCGGGTCGTCCCGCCGTGATACGGCGAATATCTCCCAGCTCACCATGAACATCGCGGCAATCAACGGGCCGATGACAAAGCCGTTGAGGCCGAACGCTTCGATGCCGCCGAGCGTCGAGATCAGCACGATGTAGTCCGGCAGCTTGGAGCCCTTGCCGACCAGGAAGGGACGCAGCAGATTGTCCACCAATCCGATGACGAGCACGCCATAGACGATCAGCCCGATGCCCTGCCAGATGGCGCCGGTGGCCAGGAAGTAGATCGCGACCGGAAGCCAGACCAGCGCGGCGCCGACCGCCGGGATCAGCGACAGGAACGCCATCAGCACCGCCCATAGCAGGGCTGCGTGGATTCCCAAGAACCAGAACGCGATGCCGCCGAGCATGCCTTGCGTCATCGCGACGAGGATGCCGCCCTTCACGGTGGCGCGGACGACGTCGGCGAACCGGGCGAACAGCGCCGCCTTCTGCTCGCCGCGCAGCGGAATGGCTTCCCTGATCCGTTCGGCCAGCGCCCGGCCGTCACGCAACAGGAAGAACAACAAATAAAGCATGATGCCGAGGCGGATCACGAAATCGAACGTGTTCATGCCGATGCTGAGCGCCTGCGGGGCGAGAACCTGCCCGCCCGTCATGAGGCCGGAAGCGAGCTTTTCGCGCAGGGCTGAAAAATCGGTGAGGTTGAGCCGCTCGAGCAATCCGGTTGCCCACGCCGGCAGGGCGTCGAATATCCGCTGCAGGTAGCTGCCGAAATTGTACTCTCCGGACTGGATTTTCGCGAACAGGCTTGACGCTTCCTGCGCCAGCGAAGCCGCGATCATCGCCAGCGGCAGCAGGACGATGGCGATGATGATCAGGACGGTGATGGCGGCCGCGAGGCTTGGCCTGCCCTGCATCGATTGCAGCAGCCTTCGATAGACGGGTGCGAAAAGCACCGCCACGACGACGGCCCAGAGAACTGCGCCATAGAACGGATACAGCACCCAGGCAAAGGCCAGCGTGACGGCGACAAGCAGCAGCAGGAAGCCTTGGTGTTCGATCCTTTGCACGGCGGTCTCGCTTTCCCAGCTTTCGGATTGGGCCCGGTTGTAGTGGATCGGGGCCGACGAAAACAGGAAACTTTTGCCGGCTTGCCGCCTTCGCTTTACCTATGGCTCATTTCACCAGGGCTTATTTCACCAAGACTTATTTTACCAAGACTTATTTTACCAGGACTTGGCCGACCATGCCGGCCTCGCGATGGCCGGGGATCAGGCACGAATATTCGAACGTGCCGGCGTGAGTGAACCTCCAGAGGATCTCGGCCGATTTCTTCGGTGCAAGCCGAACGTCGTTCGGTTCGTCATGCTCCATATGCGGGTTCTCCATCATCGCCTTGGCGTGTTTCAGATTTTCTGCCGTGGTGGCGAGCAGGAATTCGTGATCGTCGGTGCCGGTGTTGCGGATCACAAAGCGGATCTGTTCGCCGCGGTTCACCTCGATGCGGGCGGGCGCGTAGGCCATCTCGCTCATCCCGACCTCGATGATGCGGGAAGGCTTTTTGGGGTCGCCGGGCTCGCCCGCCGCATAGCTTTGGTGGGCGTGCTGCTCATGGCTGTGTGCTGGAGGCGGCAGGGCTGAAAGCGCTGTTAGCGCCAGCAGGATTGTCACAATGGTTTTCATTCGATGTTCCTTCTCGTGTTTTCGAAATGCGCTGTGCATGGCGCGAGACGCCGCAAACTGCGCAGACATGATTGAATTCTCCGACGACCATGGGCATGCGCGCGCTCGTGGCGCGGCTGCCCACGTCGTTACGTCAGAGATCAGGCGATGGGGGGACGATAGAGCAGCGGGGGCGCCTTGCCCGGCAGACGCTGAAAGTTC